>NZ_JAJPWB010000013.1:0-220311 GCF_046549295.1 Micromonospora sp. 067-2
CTGGCCTGCCGCCGGCCGCGCTCCGACAGGCCGGCCTCCGGCGACTCGGTCGCCGCGTTCTCCTGCTCGCCGTGCCGAGCCAGGTACAGCAGCCGGGTGATCATGGCCTGCATTGCACCACGACGGACGGCGCGGGGTCGACCCCGCGCCGTCCGTCGACCGACGGATCAGTCCGCCCGCCCGCCGGCCGCCCGGGCGAAGGTGAGCGCCACCCACAGCCACCCGGCCGCCACCGCCACGCCGAACGCCACCATGACGGCCGGCGCCGGCCGGACGATCAGCGCCACCCAGGTCACCGCGAAGAAGGCCCCGGTCGCCAGGCTGTACACGGCCCGACCGCGTTCCCCCCGGCGCGCAGCTCGCCGGCCACCAACGACCGTCGCCACGATCAGCGACACGAAGGCAACCGCCGCCACCAGGAAGTGCAGACCGCCGTGCCAGCTGATCTGGCCGGCCCCACGGGGAGTGCCCGCCGGAAAACCGTCGAGCGGGTCGGCGCTGAAGATCCCCGCGCCCACCAGGCCCAGCCCGTAGAGAGCGAGCAGACGTGGCAGCCAGACCGAGCCGGTCGACGCCGACCGCCGCAGCGCCACGGCGGCGGCCAGGCACAGCGCGCCGGTGGTCAGGAACGTGGCGATCTGAATCCAGCCCAGCCCTCCGGTGCTCAATGCGCTGACCGGGTGCCGCCGGAAGTCGAAGCCGTCCCTGGTGAAGCCCTGCAGCAGCGCGGAGGCTACGAAGATCGGGCCGGCGAGCACCCCACCGAGCAGCAGAGCGCGATCCCGGTCGACGGTGGCCGGTCGGACCACCGCGGTCGGCGCAACCTGGGTCATCGGTCCGCTCCCCTCAGGCCCGCGGAAACATCTGGCCGACGCGGATCTTGTTGCCGAACGGGTCCCGGATGCCGAAGTCGATCCCGTACGGGCGCTCGGTCGGCTCGTCGGTGATCTCGACGCCCTTGGCGACCAACTCCTCGTGGGTCTTGTGGGCGTCGTCGGTGGTCATGAAGAGGGAACCGCCCAACGCACCCTTGGAGAGCAGTTCCCGGACCTGCGCGGCGGTGGCCGGGTCCAGCGCCGGCGACCCCGGCTTCTCCAACAGGATCTCGCGTTCCGGGTCGCCGGGCAGGTTGACCGTCAGCCACCGCATGAAGCCGAGGTCCTGGTCGGTGTTGAGCTCCATGCCGAGCTTGTTCACGTAGAAGTCGAGTGCCTCATCCTGGTCGAGGACGTAGATCTGGGAGCGGCTGATCGCGTTCATCGTCATGGCAATCACGCTAGACGTAGACCCTGACCTGCTGCTTATCCAAAACTGCTGGGTCGCGTCCACGCTTTCATGAAGCAGGACGGCACGTTGCCCGGCGCGGCGCGGCGGCGAAAGTCGGTCGGGGACTCCCCGACGATCTGCCGGAACGTCCGGCTGAACGTGCCCAGGCTGCCGAAGCCGACAGCGAAGCAGATGTCGGTGACGTCCCGGCCGGTCTCCATCAGCAACGACATCGCCCGCTCGACCCGGCGGCGCTGCAGGTAGCGGTGCGGCGTCTCGCCGAACGTCGCCCGGAAGGTGCGGATGAAATGAGCCTCCGAGACGTGCGCGATCCGGGCCAGCGCCGGAATGTCCAGCGGTTCGGCGTACGCCCGGTCCATCGCGTCCCGGGCACGCAGCATCGCCCGGTTCGACTCCTCCACCGCGCGACTCATCAGCTCGCGTACACCCGATCCGCTGGCAACCTCTGACTCACCCCGACAGAGCATAGGGCCGTGCTAGCCGCGTCCTCCTGCTGCGCTGCCCACGGGGATCCGCAGGGCAAGATCCGCACAGGTTCAGGGGTGTTGCTGCCTCGAACGCGTCGGAGGCGGCAACACCCCTGAAGTTGCGTAAATCTTGGGCGCTACGCGCGGTACGCGGGTTTGCTCCGCTCTCGGCGGGCAGCACCCGATGGTGAATGTCAGGCGATGCTGGGGGCTGCGGTGTGGGGAGCGTCCTTCGGGTCGGCACCGTGCCGGTTACTTCCCCGAGTGCCTTCCTTGACGAAGAACACGATCAGGACGATGGCCCCCACGAGAGGCACGAGTGCGATGAACAACCACCAGCCCGAGCGGTCGGTGTCGTGCAGTCGACGCACCGAAACGGCCAGGGTCGGCAGCAGCAGGGCCAAGCTGACGATGAGCCCGATGACGCCGGTGGAGCTCGGTTCCGAGCCGATTTTGGTCCCCAGCGCGCTGTCCAGAATTCCGGTGACAATGCTGAGGATCACGGTGAAGAGAGCGAACCACCAGTACTCGGACCGGCGAGCTCGACCGCGGAAGCCGACGTACTGGGAGAGGACAGATTTGATGGCATCGACGGGGGACATGAATGCTCCAGCGCAGTAAGGGATTGAGACCCGTAAGGTCAACTGCGACGCAGCCAAGCAGACGCCGGGCGGGCGGTCAACGGCCTTTCGGCTGGCCCCGCCCGGTTGGAGTCCGGGACGTGAAACGCTGATCCTTCCGATGGTCGAAAGATCATCTCAGATCGGGCGAATCAATACCCCGACCTGGATGACGCCTCTTGCTGTCTCACCCGTTCGACGGTTCTTGGCTCTCGAACCGGCCGCTCGCGGCCGTACCCGTCGGCAGGAGCCTGGTGAAGATGAAGAGCCCCCGGCCGGGATCGAACCGGCGACATCTCGCTTACAAGGCGAGTGCTCTGGCCAGCTGAGCTACAGGGGCGCGCGCGTCGGGGTCAGCATAGCGAGTGACATCCGGATATCCCGCTCGCCAGGCCTCCCGAGCACGGGAAACGTCGCCAACCCGACGCTCGTACGTCCGGCCGTACGTCGATTGATGTCCGCCCGTGCCCGACTGACCGTTTTGCGTAGGCGTCCACTGCTCCCTCACCTTGGCAGCGCGGGCAAAGCCGTTTACGGTGCAGGAACACGGACGAAGGTCCGGCCGCCCCTCGCGACCGACCGCCGTCCGTTGACCGGCACGGTCACCGTGTCGGTCGCTCCTTCACTCGGATCGTCCGGCACGTTCCTGCCGGTGAAAGGAAGCGCTTCACCATGGCTACGGTCACCTATTCCAAGGCGTCCCGGGTCTACCCGGGCCAAGAGCGTCCCGCCGTCAACGAGCTGGACCTCGAGATCGGCGACGGCGAGTTCCTCGTCCTGGTCGGCCCGTCCGGTTGCGGCAAGTCCACCAGCCTGCGGATGCTCGCCGGCCTGGAGGACGTCGACGCCGGTTCGATCTACATCGACCAGCGCGACGTCACCCACCTGCCGCCGAAGGCCCGCGACATCGCGATGGTCTTCCAGAACTACGCCCTCTACCCGCACATGACGGTGTACGAGAACATGGCGTTCGCCCTCAAGCTGCGCAAGACCTCCAAGTCGGAGATCGACCGGCGGGTCAAGGAGGCGGCCGGGCTGCTCCAGTTGGAGGAGTACCTCAGCCGCAAGCCCAAGGCGCTCTCCGGTGGTCAGCGCCAGCGTGTCGCGATGGGTCGGGCGATCGTCCGCGAGCCGCAGGTCTTCCTCATGGACGAGCCGCTGTCGAACCTCGACGCCAAGCTGCGCGTGCAGACCCGTACCCAGATCGCGTCTCTGCAGGCCAAGCTGGGCGTCACCACGGTCTACGTCACGCACGACCAGGTCGAGGCCATGACCATGGGTCACCGGGTCGCGGTGCTGCTCGACGGTGAGCTCCAGCAGGTGGACACGCCGCGGGCGCTCTACGACACCCCGGCCAACGTGTTCGTCGCCGGCTTCATGGGCTCGCCCGCCATGAACATCAAGACCGTGGCGCTGAACGAGAACGGCGCCGAGTTCGCCGAGCTGCAGGTCCCGCTGACCCGCGAGCAGGTCGCGGCGGCCCGCGCCGAGGGCGGCGACGGCAAGGTCACCGTGGGCTTCCGCCCGGAGGACTGCGAGCTGGTCAGCCCGACCGAGGGCGGCATGCCGGTCGTGGTCGAGCTTGTCGAGGACCTCGGCTCGGACGCCAACGTCTACGGTCACGCCGCGCTGAGTGGCAACTCGGAGCGCTTCGTCGTCCGCACCGACCGGCGCTCCATGCCGAACATGGGTGACACCGTGTTCGTCAAGCCGCGTACCGGCCGCAGCCACGTCTTCCACGCCGCCACCGGCAACCGGATCTGACGTAACGCCGTACCGACAGGGGCGGTCCGCTTCGGCGGGCCGCCCCTGTCGTCGTACCGCGATGGGTTCTCAGCCCGGAGAGCCAGCGCGGAGGTGGCTCTCCGGGGTGATTCGGCACGGCCGGCCGCGCTCGTAGCGTCACGGCAACCCCGAATCCCGAGGAGACATCGTGACCGCCGCGCCAGCAAGCCCCGCCGTGCCCACCAGCCCCGCCGAGTCCCCGACCGCCCGTTCCCGGCCGTACCGGACGGCCCGTCTGGCCGGCCGCAGCCTTGCCTACTGCGCCGCGCTCGTGCCGCTCGCCCTGCTCGCGCTGGTCACCACCCCGCTCGGTGGAGCCGGTGCCGCTGCGACACGCTGGCGGGCCCTGCGTTCCAGACTGCTCGGGGCACCGCCCGCCACCGCCGGCCGGAGACCCGGCACGGTCTCGGTGTTTGGCCACGCCCTGCTCAGCCTGCTGCTCGGTGCGGCGGCCCTGCTGCCGCTCGGAATCGAGGTGTTGCTGGTGCTGCGCGGCGTGCTCTACGGAGTGGTCGACCCCGGCCCGTACACCAACTCCTGGGGTGGTCCGACCCGGGCCGGTGCGTGGCTGGCGCACTTCCTCGTGGGCCTACCAATGGCCGCGGCCGGGCTGGCCGCGCTGATCGGCATCGCCGCCGTGCATCAGCGGCTGACCCGGAGTCTGGACGGGGAGAGTCGCGCACCCTGGCTGATGCCGACCGCGCTGCTGATCGCGCTGGCCGGGGCGCTGCTCTTCGTTGCCTGGACCCACCAGATCTAGACACGCGACGAGGCCCCCTCCCGCGGGAAGGGGCCTCGTCGACGTGGTTACAGCTCGACCGCGCGGCGCCGGGCGACCTCGGCCAGGGCGACCGCGGCGGCCACGCTGGCGTTGAGCGACTCGACCTCGGAGATCATCGGGATGCTGACGGTCAGGTCACAGGTCTCCCCGACCAGCCGGGACAGGCCGCGGCCCTCGGAGCCGACCACCACCACCAGCGGACCGACCGCAGCCTCCAGGTTGTAGAGGTCCGTGTCGCCGTCGGCGTCCAGGCCGACCACCATGAAACCGGCGTCCCGGCAGGCTTTCAGCGACCGGGTCAGGTTGGTGACCTGGGCCACCGGCACCCGCGCGGCCGCGCCGGCACTGGTCCGCCAGGCGGTCGCCGTGATTCCGGCGGCCCGCCGCTCGGGTACGAAGACACCCTGCGCGCCGAACGCGGCAGCCGACCGGATCACCGCACCCAGGTTGCGGGGATCGGTGACACCGTCAAGTGCGACCAGCAGCGGTGCCTGCTGCTCCACCGCCGCGGCGACCATGTCCTCGAACGGCTGGTACGCGAACGGCGGCACCTGGAGCCCGACGCCCTGGTGCAGCACCCCGCCGGTCATCCGGTCCAACTCCGCCCGGCTGATCTCCAGGTTGGCGATGCCCCGGTCGGCGGCGGTCCGGATGATCTCGTTGATCCGGTCGTCCATGTCGATGCCCTGGGCGGTGTAGAGCGCCGTGGCCGGGACCAGGGCGCGCAGCGCCTCCAGGACCGGGTTGCGCCCGACCAACAGCTCCGGGCTGTCCTTGGACGGGTTGGACTTGCGCCCCGGCGCGACGCGAGGGCCACCCCGGCCGGTGGGCTTGCCGCCTCGAGCACCGGTGCCACCCCGGTTGACCGGAACGCCTCGGCCGCCGCCCTTGCCCCAGGTGGTGTCCTTGCTGCCCGGCTGACCGATCTTGGGGGCACGCCCCTCCTCGACCGCCGCCCGGCGCTCCTTGTCCTGCTTCCAGGCGGTGCGCTGGGGCAGCTTCTCGGTGCCCGAGTAACCCTTGTGCCACGGCCGCTCGTCGGCGGGCAGGGTGCGCCCCCGCCCGGCCAGGGAGTCCTTGTTCTTGCCGCCGGTGCCCTTGGGGGCGCCCGCCTTCGGCGTCAGTCGCCGGCCACGGCGCTGCGAGTTGCCGGCCATCAGTCCTGCTCTCCAATAGTCCAACGGGGTCCCTGGGGGGTGTCCTCGACCACCACGCCGGCCAGCTTCAGCTGGTCGCGTACCGCGTCCGCGGCGGTCCAGTCCTTACGGCCCCGGGCCTGCGCGCGCTGCTCCAGGGCCAGCGCGATCAGGGAGTCCACCACGGCACGCAGATCGTCCGAGCGGCCGCCACCGGTCCAGGCCGGGTCGAGGGGGTCGATCCCGAGGATATCCAGCATCGCCCGTACAGCGGCCAGCGTGGTGCGGACGGTCACATCGTCGCCGGTGCTCAGCGCGGTGTTGCCGTCGCGGAGCTGCTGTTGCAGAACGGCCAGCGCCGCCGAGGTGTTGAGGTCGTCGTCCATCGCCGCGACGAAGCCGTCGGGCAGCCCACCGGGATGCCCGGCGCCCACCCGCTCGGCGGCCCGCAGCACGAAACCCTCGATCCGGCGGTACGCGACGGCCGCCTCGCGGAGCGAGTCCTCCGAGTAGTCGATCACGGAGCGGTAGTGCGCGGCGGCGTAGTAGTAGCGCAGCTCCACCGGCCGCACCCCGAGCGAATCCACGTAACCCAGGTCCAGAGCGTTGCCGGCGGACTTGCCCATCTTGGCGCCGCCGATGCTGAGCAGCCCGTGGTGCACCCAGTAGCGGGCGAACGGCAGCCCGGCCGCGTGGGACTGGGCGATCTCGTTCTCGTGGTGCGGGAACGTCAGGTCCAACCCGCCGCCGTGGATGTCGAACTCCGGGCCCAGGTAGCGCCAGCACATGGCCGAGCACTCGATGTGCCAACCCGGGCGGCCCAGCCCCCACGGCGACGGCCAGTAGGCGTCCGCCGGCTCGTCCGGCTTGGCGCCCTTCCAGAGCGCGAAGTCGCGCGGGTCCCGCTTACCCCGGTCGGGGGCGTCCCCGGCCGACTGCATCGCGTCCGGGGACTGACCCGACAGCGACCCGTACGCCGGCCAGGAGGCCACGTCGAAGTAGACGTCGCCGGACCCGTCCGATGCCGGGTAGGCGTACCCGTCGGCGATCAACTTCGTGATCAGCTCGTGCATCTCGGGAATGTGCCCGGTGGCGCGCGGCTCGTAGGTGGGTGCCAGCACATTCAACGCCCGGTACGACTCGGCGAGGATCAGCTCGTTGGCGTACGCGATCGACCAGAACGGGCGGCCCTGCTCAGCCGCCTTGACCAGGATCTTGTCGTCGATGTCGGTCAGGTTGCGGATGAAGGTGACCTCGAAGCCGGCGGTCAGCAACCAGCGGCGCAGCACGTCGTAGTTGACGCCGGAGCGAAGGTGACCGATGTGCGGCGGAGCTTGGAGGGTGAGACCACACAGGTAGACCCCCACCTTGCCGGCTTCCCGCGGGACGAAGTCCCGCACCGATCGGGTGGCGGTGTCATACAGGCGTAGCGTCACCGTACAAGGGTAGCCGTCCGCGCCTGTCCGAGTCCTCCGGTGCCGGGTCGTACGCTGCCAGGCGTGGATGCGACCGTACGCCCCGGTGAGCCGCCCGCCGGCCCGAGCACCGGCAGCGACCAGGCGGACGCGGTCTCCGGCCGTGCCGGCGAGACGGCGCAGACGCTGGACCGGGGGTTGCGGCTGCTGCACCTGGTCGCCGACGCGCCAGGCGGACTCACCGTCACCGAGGCGGCGAATCGGCTCGGCATCGGCCGGGCTGCCGTCTACCGGCTGGTCGGCCCGCTGACCGGGCACGGCATGCTGCGCCGCGGCGGCGACGGCCGGCTCCGTCTCGGCGCCGGGGTGCTGCACCTGGCCCGACGCGCCCAGCCGCTGCTCGCCGACGGGGCACTGCCCGCGCTGCGCCGGCTCGCCGAGCAGGCCGGTGCCACCGCACACCTGACCGTGGTCGAGGGCGGCGAGGGTGTCGCCCTCGCCGTGGTCGAGCCGAGCTGGACGTCGTTTCACGTCGCGTACCGGACCGGGGCGCGGCATCCGCTGGACCGGGGCGCGGCGGGTCGGGCCATCCTGGCCGGCCGGTCCGGAGCGGCGGAACCGGTGAGCAGCAGTGGTGAGTTGCAGTCCGGGGCGTACGGGGTGGCTGCGCCGGTGCTCGGCGTACCGGGGTTGGAGGCCAGTGTCGGCGTGGTCGCGCTCGCCCCGTTGGACGTCGACACGGTCGGCCCCCAGGTGCTCGCCGCCGCCACGGCCGTCGCCGCCGCCCTCCGCTGACCGCAGGACCACCCGCCTGCCTGCTCGCCGCGCCCGATTGCCTGCGCGCCCGATTGGTCAACTCGACTTCCTGGACAACGCGGTGTCCGCGCGCCGACGACAGCCCGACTTTCAGGAACGCGAGTGGATCATTGCCGGCCCATACCACGACCGGCGGGCCGGCTCGTGGTTGTCCACAGGCGTCGCCCGGACGTTGAGGTGAGTTGTCCACAGGGGTTTCCGCGGCCGAACGGCGGTCGGCAGGCTGCTCGGTATGCCGCCACGTCCACACCGCCCCGACGCTCTGGCCTGGCAGGTCTTTCGGGGCTCCGACGCCATCCGGAACGACCTGCTCACCGAGCATCAGCTGCGCAGCTCCGCTTGGTTGCGTCTACGCCACGACGTGTATGCCGACGCACGGCTGGACCGGGACCACGCCCTGGCCTGTCGCGCCGCGCTTCTCCGGCTACCGCCCGGCGTGGTGGTCGCCGGCCCGTCGGCGGCCTACCTACACGGCGTCGAACACGCCGCCGCCTTCACCGACGACGTGCACGTCCTCGTGCCCCGGCCGCTGCGAATCGGCGCACAGCGCGGCCTCCGCGTGCACACCAACAGCATCACCCCGATGCCCGACGTCGCGACCACAGACCCACCCCCACCGGGCGCGCAGCGTCCGCCCCAATCAGGGCAGCCCTCCATCGCGCAGGGCCCGAACGCGACGTGGCACAGTCCCAGCGGCGCCGGGCACCCACCCGGCCCTGCTCAGGCACCAGGGATCCAGCGCCCAGCCGGCACAGGGCACCCACCGGGGACAGGGCAACCCTCGGTCGTCGGAATGACGGTGCCCCTCGCACGGCAACTGCTCCGGCGAGGCGACGCCGTGGTCGGACCGGATGGCCGTGCGATGGCGGGGCCGGTCGGCGGAACGGTGCTCTCCGGACCGCAACCTGCCCGAGATCGGAACGGCCGGATCCCCCGCTCCGACCCCGGGCGGGCCGCCTGGGAGACGAGCATCTGGCTGGAGCCGGTCCGGGCGGTCACGATCGTCGACTCACTGCTCGGGCAGGGCCTGATCCAGCGTGACACGCTCGTCGAGTTGGCCGCGCGCAACGTGGAGCGGCCCGGCGGGCGGCGCGCACAATGGGTCTTCGCACTTGCCGATCCGGGTGCGCAGTCGCCACCGGAATCGCAGTTGCGGGTCCGGCTCGTGCTCGGCGGGCTGCCGCGGCCGATCGCCCAGCACCCGATCCGGCTGCCCGACGGCGTGCTCCTGCATCCCGACCTGGCGTGGCCGGAGTACCGGGTGGCGGTCGAGTACGACGGGCAGTGGCACGCCGACGCCGATCAACTGCACCGCGATCGCCGCCGACTGAACCTGCTTGTTGGTGCCGGGTGGCTGGTGCTGCACGTGACCAGCCGACGTCTGCACACCGACTTCCCGGCAGTGCTCCAGGAGGTGCGCACCGCGCTGACCGCTCGCGGGTGGCGTAGGTGACACCCCCGGCTGGTCTGCCACGATCGACTCGGATTCCTGGAGTCTGCGCGATCCATTTGTCGGTGACATCCCGCTTCCAAGGAACTCGAGTCGATCACGAGTCAGCGAGCCCCGCACAGCCGAGCCGGGCGAACGCGAGGGGGCCCGGTCGACCAGAGTCGACCGGGCCCCGAGGCGTTGCCTTACGGACGGGCGTTCGGCCTGAGCGGGGTCTTCACCGCCGCGTAGGCGTCAACGATCCCGTACCCGTAGAAGCCGTTGAAGTTGAGCCCACCGGCGCAGTAGGCGTCGTAGGTCTCGTCCCGGCCCTCATTGCGGTACTGCTGCAGCCGCGGCGACGGGCAGGCGTGCTCGGCCGCCGTCCGGTAGAGGTGCTGCTCGACCTGGTCCGGCGACAGGCCGAAGCCACCCCGACGCTCCGCCTTGCCGTAGCGGCTCACGATCAGCGCGGCCACGCCGGCGGCGTGCGGGGACGCCATCGAGGTGCCCTGAAGGTAGGTGTAGTAGCCGCACTCACCGTTGGCCTTGCACTGCTTGAAGACGAGCGTGGCGACCCGCGGGTCGATGTTGCCGTCGGCGTCCACCCGGGGGTCCGGGATGGTGGCGGAGATCGGCTCCTCCTGGAGCACCTTCAGCGGGTAGGTGGAGAGGATCCGGTTGCCCGGGGTGTTGTACGTCGGGGTTCCGAAGCCGTCCCGGGCGAAGCCACCCGGCGCGGCGACCGAGATCTGCTCGGTGCCGTAGTTGGAGAAGTCCGCCTTCTTGCCGGACGGGCCGACCGACGACACACCGATCACGTGCGGACCTTCGGTGGGCAGGTCCCAGCAGCTCTCGTTGTCGATCGGGCGCGGGTACGGGTCGGCGCCGTAGTCCGGGCTGGAGACGTCGGTACGGGGTGCGCCCAGGTCCTCGTTGTTGTTGCCGAGCGCGCCGACCAGGGTGACGCCCTTGTTGTGGGCGAAGACCAGCGCCCGCTTCATCGCCTTGATGATGGCCCGCTGCTCGGCCTGACTCGCCGGGGAGTCGGCAGGGTTGGCGGTGCAGTTGTAGAGCCACGGGTCGACGTAGAACGACATGTTGACCACATCGATCCCGGACCGGCCAGCGTAGACCAGGGCGTTGACGACCGGGTTGAGGAAGAAGTAGCCGGAGTCCTGGCCACCCTTCAGCTCGACCAGGGAGACCTTCGGGGCCACGCCGGAGAGACCGAAGCCGTTGGCGGCGGCACCGATGGTGCCCGCCACGTGGGTGCCGTGCCCGCCGTCGTCGGTGCCCACCGCGTCGAGGCAGCTCGGCACCTCGCACGGCCCGTCGACGTCGGTCAGGTCCGGTGCGAAGTTGCGCGACAGCGCCCAGTTGAAGTTCGGCGCGATGTCGGGGTTGCTGGCGTCCACGCCGGTGTCCAGCACGCCGACGGTCACCCGACGGTCACCGGGCTCGATCTTTCGGGCCTGGTCGGCCCTGATCATCTTGAGACCCCAGAGCTTCTCGTCGAGCGGGTCCAGCTTGGCGCCCTTCTTGGCGGCACCGGCGGCGGCCGTGTCGGCCAGCACCTGCTCCTGCTCGATCCGGTCCAGCGTCGGCTTGCGGCCGATGGCCTTCTGCTCGGCGGCACCGATCAGCGTCGGGGCGGCGACCGCCCTGGCCGCGAAATCGGCCCGGTCACTGGTCACCTGGAACATGCCGACCTCGTCGGACCGGGACACCACCGTGCCGCCAGCAGCTCGGATGGCGGCGACCGCCGTGTCGGCGGCGACGCCGTCCTCGGCGACGACGGTGAAGGTTCGGGAGTTGGTCGGTGCGGCGTTGGCCGGTACACCCAACCCCGTCGCCGTAAGTGCCAGCACAGCCGCGGTCGCGACGGCACCGACGGTGAAGCGCTTGCTCACCACATCGGATCCTCTCGTTGAGGGACGTGGCAGCCATCACACAGCAAATGACAGGTTTACGCCAGGTGAACGCCCGTTATGGCGGTGAATCTCTCGTTCATCCACCCAGCTCGACGCGGATACCATCCGCGTCGATGCCCAGATCGGCGAGCACCGCCGGCAGATCGGCCATCGTGGACAGTGGTCGGCAACTGTCTCACCGGCCGTCGACGGCCAGCGCGGGCTCGGGCCGGACGGGCGCCGGTGCCGGCTCCGACCCGCGCAGCTCGTCGAGGCGCACCAGGGCGACCCCGGCGACGATCAGGACCCCGCCGAACAGCTGCCAGCCCGTGGGCAGCTCGTTCAGGAACAGCCAGGCGATCAGCACCGCGAAGAGCACCTCGGTCAGCCCGACGAACGACGACAGCCGCGGGCCGAGGATCCGGGTGGCGGCGACACCGGACAGGTACGCGACGACGGCGGCCACCAGCGACAGCCCGGCGATGGGCACCAGCCAGCTGGTGGGTCGCCCGGCGAAGGTCACCTCACCGAAGGTGGCGTGCAGCGGCAGCAGACCGGTCATCCCGATGATCAGCAGCGTGGCGGCGCCGACGGCCATTCCGCCGCTGGCCAACGCGACCGAGGGCAGTCGGGGATCGACCCGGCCGGCGAGCACGAAGTAGCCGGCCAGGCCGAACGCCGCGCCCAGACCCCAGAGCACGCCCAGCGGGTGGAAGTCAGCCGTGCCCGCGAGGTCGAGCACGAACGCCAACCCGGCCAGGGCGGCCACCGACCCGGCCACGGTGAGCCGGCGGGGACGCTGCCCGTGCCGCAGCCACATCCAGCCCACGACGAGGATGATGCCCAGGTACTCCAGCAGCAGCGCGACGCCGACCGGCAGGTAGCGCACGGCGTTGAAGAAGCAGACCTGGGCCAGCGCCACCCCGAGAAGCCCGAACAGACCGATGGCCGTGGCGTTGGTCCGCAGCACGTGCCACTTCCCCCGCAGGGACAGCAGGGCGGGGATCGCCAGCACCAGGGCGGCGATGCCGACGCGGGCGATCACGGCGGACCCGGCCGACCAGCCACCCTCGATGAGCGACCGGGCGAAGGTGCCCGAGGTGGCGAAGGTGACCGCGGAGAGCAGCGCCAGCGCGGCGCCTGCGGCGGGTCGTGACTGCATCTCGCGCTCCTCGGGACGACAGGGTGTCATGAGCAAACTATCCTTGTGCTCATGACGCTAGGGGGCCACTGCGACAGGAGTCAAGGTGCTGTTCGCTCATGACACCGAATGTTCGCTGATCGCCGCCGCCGCGCTGGTCAACACCGCGGGTCGGGACGGCGAGTTGCTGCCCGACGTCGCCGCGCTGGACGCGTTCTTCGTCCGGCACTCCTACAGCGGGCGGCACGAGCACACCGACGCCGAGGTGCGCGCCGTCCGGGAGCTACGCCCCCGGCTTCGCCGCATCTGGTACGGCGAGCCCGCCGAGGTCGTCGCCGTGGTCAACGGCCTGCTGCTCGAGCACCGGGCGCTGCCACAGCTCATCGAGCACGACGACGAGCCGTACCATCTGCACGCCGTGCCCCGCGACGCGCCGCTGGCCACCCGGATCGCGGTGGAGGCGGCGATGGCGATGGCCGACCTGGTTCGTGCGGGGGAGCTGAGCCGACTGCGGATCTGCGAGTACCCGGACTGCGACAACGTGGTCGTCGACCTGTCGCGCAACCGGTCGCGGCGGTTCTGCGAGGCCGGCTGCGGCAACCGCGCCGCGGTGACCGCCTATCGTGCCCGTCGGGCCGCCGGCCGCTCCTGAGCGGGGGCGGCCCACTCCCGCGCCCGCAGCTCGTACTCCACCTCGCCATGCTCGGTGCCCGGAATCGGGTCGTCCCACTGCAGGTGGAAGGTCCGCACGTAGCGCAGGCCGGCCTTCGCCATGACCCGCCTGGAGCGATCGTTGACCGTCATCGTCTCGGCCCACACCCGCTGCACCCCGACGGTGTCGAAGGCGTGCCGGACCAGGGCCCGGCAAGCCTCGGTGGCCAGCCCGCGCCCCCACGCCGAGCGGAGCAGCCGGTAGCCCAGCTCGGCCTCGGTGCCGTCCGCCGACGGGTCGAGCGCGAACCAGCCCAGGAACTCCCCGCTCTCCCGGTCGTGCGCAGCCCAGCGACCCAGCCCCGGATGCCGGTCGTACTGCGCCAGCAGCCCCGGCAACTGCTCGTCGCGGACCCGCGCCAGCGGCGTGGCGACACCCCCGCTGAGGAACCGCATCACCTCGGGATCGCTGTCCAGCTCGACCAGTGCGTCCACGTCGCCCATGGTCAACCGCCGCATCCGCAACCGCTCAGTCCGCGGCGGCAGGCCCGCACCATCTCCACCCACGGGCCGGATCATCCCGCCGCCGCGCGACACCGTCGAGCCGTTTACCCGAGCCGCCCGCAAGATCCGCCCAACGTCGGTGAAGTTGCTGCTTCACGCCGCGCCGAGGCAGCAACGTCACCGACGTTGCCGCGGAACCCTGACCGCCGTCGCGCGCCAGGCAGTCGCGTCAGCGCGGGGGCGCGACCACGAAGAGCCGCCAGGAGTACGCGTCGACAACGAGCACGGGTTTGTCCGGGTGGTCAGGGGTGGGTCATCCGGAGCAGGTCGAGCGCCTCGTCGAGTTGGGTCTCGGTCAGCTTTCCCGAGTCGACATGACCTCGGGAGATCACCACCTCGCGGATGGATGTCTGCTTGGCCAGCGCCTCCTTGGCGATCGACGCCGCCTCGTCGTACCCGAGGTGGCGGTTGAGCGGGGTGACGATCGACGGTGAGCCCTCGGCGTACGCCAGGCAGACCTCGGCGTCCGCGACAAGGCCAGCCACCAGGCGGTCGGCGAACAGCCGGCTCACCGCGGAGAGCAGCCGGATCGACTCCAGCAGGTTGCGACCCATCACCGGGAGCATGACGTTCAGCTCGAAATCGCCCTGCGAGCCGGCGAAGCCGACCGTCGCGTCGTTGCCGATCACCTGGGCGCAGACCTGCCGCATCGCCTCGGCGACCACCGGGTTCACCTTGCCCGGCATGATCGACGAGCCGGGCTGGAGGTCGGGGATGCGCAGTTCGCGCAGGCCGGCGCGAGGGCCGGAACCCATCCAGCGGATGTCGTTGGCGATCTTGTAGAGGCCGATCGCCACCGTCCGCAGCTGCCCCGAGGCCTCGACCAACGCGTCCCGGGCGCCCTGCGCCTCGAAGTGGTTGCGGGCCTCGGTCAACGGCAGCCCCGTCGACTCGCGCAGCTTGCCGATCACGGCGGCGGCGAAACCGAGCGGCGTGTTGATCCCGGTGCCCACGGCGGTGCCGCCCAACGGCAGTTCGGCCAGCCGGGGCAGCGCCCCCTCCAGCCGGTCCACGCCGTAGCGGACCTGGGCGGCGTACCCGCCGAACTCCTGGCCCAGGGTGACCGGGGTGGCGTCCATCAGGTGGGTACGTCCGGCCTTGACCACCGTCTCGAACTCCGCCGCCTTCGCCTCCAGGGTCGACGCGAGGTGGGCCAGCGACGGCAGCAGGTCCTCCACGATGAACTGGGTGGCAGCCAGGTGGATCGAGGACGGGAAGATGTCGTTGCTGGATTGGGACGCGTTGACGTGGTCGTTCGGGTGCACCGGAGCGCCCAGCTCGCGGCTCGCCAGGGTGGCGATCACCTCGTTGGCGTTCATGTTCGAGGAGGTGCCCGAGCCGGTCTGGAAGACATCCACCGGGAACTGGTCGTCGTAGCCGCCGTCGGCCACGTGCGCGGCGGCCGCGGCGATGGAGGCGGCCACGTTGGCGTCGATGACGCCCAACTCGCCGTTGACCTCGGCCGCCGCGCCCTTGATCTGCGCGAGGGCCTTGATCTGGGCCGGCTCGATGCCCCGGCCGGAGATCGGGAAATTCTGCACCGCGCGCTGGGTCTGTGCCCGCCACAGCGCCTCGGCGGGCACCTCCACCTCGCCCATCGAGTCGCGTTCGATGCGGTAACCGGTCGCCTCTGGAGTCGTCACGCGTACCATCCTGCCGCGCCCGTGGCCGACTCGCAGATGATCCGTCAGCCCAACTCGGCCAGCAGCCGTTCCACCTCGTGCTGGTCGGGCGACTCGATCTGCCGGAACAGGAACAGCGCCTGATTCAGGTGCACGCGGGCCGCCGCTGGATCGGTGGTCCGTACACAGCGGGCGATGCCCGCCAACGCGCGGGCCTTCTCATAGCGGGCAGCAAGCCGGCTGGCGTCGGCGAACACCCGGCGGTGCAGGTCGAGTGCGCTGGCAATGTCCCCCTGTTCCAGGATTGCCCGGGCCAGCAGATTGCGGGAGGCGCACTGACCGATCCGGTCGCCGGCATCGACCATCGCCACCAGCGCTTCCCGGTGCAGGGCGGCGGCACGTTCCAACTCTCCGGCAGCGAACTCCATCACGCCGATTTCGTTAAGCAACTCCCCCTCGCCGAATCGGTTGCCTCCCCGGCGTTTGAGATTCAGCGCGACCCGCAGCAGACGGCGGGCGGGACCGAGGTCACCCATCCGGTGCCGGGCAATGGCGAGATGTCCCAGCGCGTTGTTGGTCTGCCGAAGGTCCTTCGTCTGCCGGGCCAACAGGAGGTGCAGCCGGGCGGTGCGCAGCGCCTCGTCGTACCGGCCCCAGCCGATCAACGCGTAGGACACGTTGTTCAACAGATTGGTCAGTTCATGCGCGTCGGCCGGCCCCCGGATCATGCCGAGTGCCTCGTCGAACTTCGCCTTGCCCTGCCGGAGGTCGCCGTTCGCGGAGTACGAGACGCCCAGGTTCCATAGCGTGCTGAGCACATCGCCGCGCAGCCCGAGCCGGCGGCGCAGGGTGAGCGCCACCTCCATCGCCCTGATCGCCTCCGGAAAGCGGGCCAGCCGGAAGTACGCCGACGAGAGGTAGTTCAGCATCATGGCGATGGCCGCCTCGTCGCCCAGCCGCTCGGCCACTCGAAGCCCGATCGTGTGGGTCTCGATCAGCTCGTCGAGGTGCCCGCCGTCGAAGTTGAGTCGCCAGCAGGCCCGAGCCATCTGCCAGCACTGGACCGGGAAGTTCTCCTCCTCGGCCATCCGAATCAGAGCGGTGAGCCCGGCGTGGTTCGCCTCGAACCACGCCTGCCCCTCGGCCCCCGGGATGGCCAGCAGATCGGGGCGGAGGGGCGTGTCCGCGGGGATGTTGCGGCGACTGCCCGCTGCCTCGATCGTTCGGGCGATCGCCAACGTGACGGACAGGTGATGGTCCAGCAGCCGCTCCAGGGCGGCCCTGCGCTCCGTCTGCCACTCCGGTCCAACGAGCAGCAGCCGGGCGTACTCGCGCAGCAGGTCGTGCAACCGGTACCGGCCCGGCTGCACCTCCTCCACCAGGTGCGCGTCGACCAGCTCGTCCAGCAGGTCCTGGGTGTCGGCCAGGGGCAGCTCGGCGAGTGCGGCGGCCACCCGGCTGTCCAGGCGTCCGCCCGGGTACAGGCCGAGCATCGGAAACAGGCGCTGCGCCGGCGGTGTGACTTGCGCGTACGACAGGGCGAACGCCTGCCCCACCGAGCGCTGCCCGGCGGCCAGCTCGGCCAACGGGCCCGCCTCGGCGCCCAGCCGTTCGGCGAGGTCGGCGACCCGCCAGCGAGGCCGGTGCGCCAGCCGCGCGCCGGCCAGCCGGATGGCGAGCGGTAGGTGGCCGCAACGACGCGCCACCTCGGCAGCCGCCTCCGGTTCGGCGGCGATCCGCTCCACGCCGGCCACCCGACCGAGCAGCTCGATCGCCTCATCGGCGTCGAGCACCGGCAGCGACGACGGCCGGCCCTCGTCGAGCCCGACAAGCCGACGACGGCTGGTGATCAGGACCAGGCAGTGCGAGCCGTTGGGCAGCAACGGTGCCACCTGGTCGGCGGTGGCCGCGTTGTCCAGCACCACCAGGGCACGGAGGCCGGCCAGCTCGGTACGCCAGAGAGCAAGTCGGTCGTCGAGGTTCTCCGGCATCCGCTCCGCGGCCGTTCCGAGCTGGCGGAGCAGAGCCGCCGCGGCCGTGGTCGGTGTCAACGGTCGGCGCTCGCTGTGCCCGTGCAGGTCGATGAAGAGTTGCGCGTCGGGATAGCGGTCGGCGAGTGCGGTGGCGACGTGCACGGCGAGCGTGGTCTTACCGCTCCCGGCCATTCCGTCGATCATCTGGATCCGGGTTCCGTCCTCCTCGATCTCCTTGACCAGGCGGGTCAGCGTCTGCTGCCGGCCGATGAAATCGCCGATCGCCCGGGGCAGCGAGCGGACCGGGGCGATCGGTCGGGCTTCCCGACCAGCCAGGGCCAGGTCACCGGCGAGCACCCGTTGGTGCAGTGACTGCAACTCGACGCCCGGTTCGATGCCCAGCTCGTCGGCGTAGATCCGCCGGCCCTCGCGGTAGACGGCGAGCGCGTCGGCCTGCCGGCCGACCGAGGAAAGGGCGAGCATCAGCTGGCCGCGCAGGCGCTCCCGCAGCGGATGCTGGTCGACGCTCTCGGTCAGCTCCTCCAGCAGCTCGACAGCCTGGCCGAGGCGCAACTCGACGTCGACGCACTCCTCCAGGGCGGTGAGGCGCTGCTCGTCGAGTATCTGGGCACGACGGCGGACGCTGCGGCTCGCAATGCCGGCGAGCGCCGGCCCTCGCCACAGCGCCAGGGCGGCGCGGTACTCCGAGCGGGCGTCGACCAGGCGACTCGCCGCGACGGCGGCACGGGCCGCCTCCACGGCCTGGGCGAAGACCTCGGCATCCAGGTCGGGTGGTGCGGTGCGGACGCCGTACCCCGCCGGGTCGGTGACGATGGTCCCGGCGCTCAGCCCCAGCTCGGTGAGTCGACGCCGCAGCCGCGACACGCAGGTCTGCAACTGGGCGCGGGCGGTGGCCGGTGGTTGCTCCTCCCAGACCGCGTCGATCAGATCCTCGACCGGCACCAGCCGGCCGGTGCGCAGCAGCAGCATGGCGAGCACGATCCGGTCGCGCCCGGCGGTGACGGTGGACTCGCCACCGCCGACCCGCAGAGGCCCCAGGATCCCGAACCGCATCTACTCCCCCGCTTCAGTCGTGCAACTTCCAGCAGAGTAGTCCGGTGGTCACAGATCGCCCCGGTCAGGCGATAGCGATCTGAGAGTGGATCGACAGCGGTGCGCAGCAGACTCGCTCCGGGTTGTCGGTGACGGCATCCGACGGGGGCGGTGCGCCCGTCCCACCCCAGCGGGGCGGGCGCACCGATGTCGGTTACAGCACGGACGACCGGAGGGGCGTCGAGCGGATCCGCTCGACGCCCCTCCGCGTGCCCGTCTGTCGGGTCAGCGTCGGCCGACGGTCAGCACCGGCTTGGTGACCTCGGCGAAGAAGTCGTTGCCCTTGTCGTCGACCACGATGAAGGCCGGGAAGTCCTCCACCTGGATCTTCCAGACGGCCTCCATGCCCAGCTCCGCGTATTCGAGCACCTCGACGTGCTTGATGCAGTCCTGGGCGAGGCGGGCCGCGGGGCCACCGATCGAGCCGAGGTAGAACCCGCCGTGCTGCTGGCAGGAGCGGGTCACCTGGCTCGAACGGTTGCCCTTGGCCAGCATCACCTGCGAACCACCGGCGGCCTGGAACTTCGCCACGTAGGCGTCCATCCGCCCGGCGGTGGTGGGGCCGAACGAGCCGGAGGCGTACCCCTCGGGGGTCTTGGCCGGACCGGCGTAGTAGACGGCGTGGTCGCGCAGGTACCGCGGCATCGGCTCGCCCGCGTCCAGCCGTTCGGCGATCTTGGCGTGGGCGATGTCCCGGGCCACCACCAGCGGTCCCGACAGCGACAGCCGGGTCTTCACCGGATACTTGGACAGCTCGGCACGGATCTCGTCCATCGGCCGGTTCAGGTCGACCCGGACGACCATCTCGGCGTCGAGCGAGTCCTCGGTGACGTCGGGCAGGAAGCGCGCCGGGTCGGTCTCGAGCCGCTCCAGCCACACGCCCGACGGGGTGATCTTGGCGACCGCCTGCCGGTCCGCCGAGCAGGAGACGGCGATCGCCACCGGGCAGGACGCGCCGTGCCGGGGCAGCCGGACCACCCGTACGTCGTGGCAGAAGTACCGGCCACCGAACTGTGCGCCGATGCCGAAGTTGCGGGTCAGCTCCAGCACCTCCGCCTCCAGCTCCAGGTCACGGAAGCCGTGGGCGCTCATCGAGCCGGCGGTGGGCAGCGCGTCGAGGTACTTGGCGCTGGCGTACTTCGCGGTCTTCAGCGCGTACTCGCCGGAGGTGCCGCCGATGACGATGGCCAGGTGGTACGGCGGGCAGGCGGCGGTGCCGATCAGCCGCAGCTTCTCCTCCAGGAACTGCATCATCCGCGTCGGGTTGAGCAGCGCCTTGGTCTCCTGGTAGAGGTAGGACTTGTTGGCCGAGCCGCCGCCCTTGGCCATGAAGAGGAACTTGTACGCGTCGGGGTGCCCGTCCGGGTCCTCGGCGTACACCTCGACCTGGGCCGGCAGGTTGCTGCCGGTGTTCCGCTCGTCCCACATGGTCAGCGGGGCGAGCTGGGAGTAGCGCAGGTTCAGCCTCGTGTAGGCCTGGTAGACGCCCCGGGAGATCGCCTCGGCGTCGGCGCCGTCGGTCAGCACGTGCCGGCCGCGCTTGCCCATGACGATGGCGGTGCCGGTGTCCTGGCACATCGGTAGCACTCCGCCGGCGGCGATGTTGGCGTTGCGCAGCAGGTCCAGTGCGACGAACCGGTCGTTCGGCGAGGCCGCCGGGTCGTCGATGATCGCCCGGAGCTGGGCCAGGTGCGCCGGGCGCAGGAAGTGCGCGATGTCGTGCATCGCCTCGGCGGTCAGCGCGGTGAGGGCGGCCGGTTCCACGGTGAGGAAACGACGGCCTCCCGGGCCGTGTACGACGTCGACGCCCTCGTCGGTGACCAGGCGGTAGTCCGTCTGGTCGGGGCCGGTCGGCAGCAGGGGGGCGTACGAGAATGCGGCGGCACTGCTCATGAGCGGCAAGCCTAGGGCAGACCGGTCGATCACTCCCACCCGCCGGGCTGGTCCTGGGACGCCGCTCTCATCCGCCGGGCTCACCGCGCACCGGTCACGACCGTTCGGCGTGCGGCACGCCGGCCGGGCCGCCCGTTCAGCCGTCCTTGCCGCCGGCCGGGTCGGGGCAGAGTTCCCCCTTGGGACCGCAGGTGCCGTCGATCGGCGGGTCGGGACGGTTGCCGCCCGGGCCGGGGACGCCGCCGTCGCCGGGCGGCGGGGCGGGGGTGCCGGCGGTGGCGCCGAAGCGGACGTACCCGATCTCCCGCCCCTCGCCGATGATCATGCCTTGGGGCCCGACGGCGAGGGCGTTCGCGGAGGTCCGCAGGACGGCCAGCTCGCGACCGGTTCGCGGGTTCAGTGCGACCAAACGGGTCGGCTTCTCGTCGGCGACCACGGCCGCGTACGGGGTGAGCGCGGCGCTGGCCTTGCCACTGGCGGGCCGGGTCCACAGCACCCGGTCGGTGCCCAGCTCGCGGGCCACCACCGAGCGCTTGTCGGCGGCCCGGAAGATGGCGAACCGGTCGTCGACCGCGATCAGCCGCGTCCCCGATTCGCCGACCCAGAGCAGCCGCCCGTCGTACCCGTCGATGACCGCCTCGCGGGCGTCCGGGGCGACCCCGATCAGGACGTTGCGCGCGCCCTGCGGGTCCTCCCGTTGTACGCAGCCGGCGCTGTCGGCGGTCCGCAGGTTGACCCCGGTTCGCTGCCAGGCCTCCTGGCCGGTCGCCGGGTCCCGGGCGGAGATGGCGTAGTAGCAGGTGCCGTCCTCGGACCGTGCGACGATCCGGAGCATCCGGCCGCCCACCACGGAGAGCCGCTCGTCCTGGCCCGGCTCGACGTTCTGCAGCACGCGTCCGGTGGCCGTGTCGACGACGTGTACGCGGCCGTCGACCGGAAAGCCGAGCAACGGTGGTGCCGGCTCGGGCCCGGCCACTCCGTCGTCGACCCGGGTGGCGGTGAGCCGGCGGGTGCCGCGCAGACCCGGGTTGTCGGCGAGCAGCCCGCTGTGCACACCGGGTAGGAAGGCGGTCCACAGTGGTGCGGTGCCGCGCGGGTCCCAGGCGCTCAGGGTGCAGTCGGTGGCGTCCGTGCAGTGGGCGTCCAACAGCAGGTTCCGGTACGTCCAGACGGCCACCGCGTCGCCGTCGCGCCGCCGGGTCACGCCGGTGGCGGGATCGAGCAGCTCGTACCCCTTGACCAGCAGCTTGCCCACGGCCACGACCGCGTCCCGGTCGCCGCCGGCGACCGCCGACCAGTCCGCCTTGCGCTCCCACAGCTTCGCGCCGGTTGCCAGGCTGCGGGTCTCGACCCGGGTGCGTTGCTCGACCACCACCGTGTCACCGGCGATCGTCACGCTGCGCGGCGTGCCGCCGACCCGCTGTTGCCAGACCACGTCGGGTTCGGAGATGGGTTGGCTGCGGTCCACCCAGTCCCAGAGGCCCGGAAAGGGGTTCCACACGCCGGTGGCGGCGAGGGCGACGACCACGGCGAGGCCGAGCAGCAGCCCGCCGCGCACGCTCCCCTTCGCCACACCGCACACCGTAGCCACGATCACGGATCTTCCGTAGGCCCGCGCCGCCGTGTCGCCGCGCTTTCTGCGGGCGGAGGTGTTAACAGGGCCTGCACCTGCGCCGAGGGGCGGCGGGTCTACTGGCGCACGGCGCTGCGGATCAGGGGAAGGGTGCGGTACGGGATCTGCTCGGCCAGCGCGATGATCGTCGACGCCCGGGTGATGCCGGCGGAGGAGACGATCAGGTCGATGACGCGTTGCAGGTCGGTGTTGGAGCGGGCCACGATCCGGCAGAGCAGGTCGCTGGAGCCGGTGATGGTGTGCGCCTCCAGCACCTCGGGAATGGCGGCCAGGTGGGCGGTGACCGGGTCGTGGCCCTGCCGCTGGCTGATCTCCAGGGTGACGAAGCTGGTCACCCCGAACCCGATCGCGGCCGGTGAGATCTCCGGGCCGAAGCCGCCGACGACCCCCCGGTCGACAAGCTTGTCCAGCCGGGCCTGCACGGTGCCCCGGGCCACCCCGAGCCGCCGGGAACACTCCAGCACCCCGATCCGCGGCTCGTCGGCGAGCAGTTCGATCAAGCGGACGTCGAGTGCGTCGAGCTGTACAGCCTGCTCACCGTTCATGGGTCAAGACCATACCGAATGCACAACCTGACCAGCGCTTCCGCCGACAGTTGCCCACCCCGGCCCGACGGCGCGATCCTCGCCTCAGCAACCAACCACGGCGGCCCACGAGGCCGGCTGGTACGCGAGGGAGGCCACCATGACCCAGGCGATCGACCGACCCCAGTCGACCGAGGACGTCGACGTCGACCGGCTCGTCGGCGCTGTCGACCACGACATCAGCCACGACCCGTTCCCGGTCCGGGGTCTCGACCACGTGCACTTCCTGGTCGGCAACGCCAAGCAGGCCGCCCACTACTACTCCACAGCGTTCGGCATGACCTGCGTGGCGTACCGCGGCCCGGAGCAGGGCTACCGGGACCACGCCCAGTACGTGCTGACCAGCGGGTCCGCCCGGTTCGTGCTGACCGGCGCGGTGCGTCCGGACGCCGACGGCGCCGAGCACGTGGCCCGGCACAGCGACGGCGTCAGCGACATCGCGCTGGAGGTGCCGGACGTGGACGCCGCGTTCGCGCACGCCATCGCGCAGGGCGCCGCCAGCGTCGTCGAGCCGCACGAGGTGACCGACGAGCACGGAACCGTCCGGCTCGCCGCCATCGCCGCGTACGGCGACACCCGGCACACGCTGGTCGACCGCTCCCGCTACACCGGCCCGTTCCTGCCCGGCTTCGTGGCTCGCGGCCCGATCGTGGACCGGCAGCCGATGATCGACGCCGGCATCCAGCCGAAGCGGTTCTTCCAGGCCGTCGACCACGTGGTCGGCAACGTGGAGCTGGGCCGGATGGACGAGTGGGTCGAGTTCTACAAGCGGGTGATGGGCTTCTCCAACATGGCGGAGTTCATCGGCGACGACATCGCCACCGACTACTCGGCGCTGATGAGCAAGGTCGTCGCGAACGGCACCCGCAAGGTCAAGTTCCCGCTCAACGAGCCGGCGATCGCCCGCAAGAAGTCGCAGATCGACGAGTACCTGGAGTTCTACCAGGGGCCGGGCGCCCAGCACATCGCGGTCGCCACCAACGACATCCTGGCCAGCGTCGACGCCATGCGTACGGCCGGTGTGGAGTTCCTGGACACCCCGGACTCGTACTACGACGACCCGGAGCTGCGCGACCGGATCGGCAACGTGCGGGTGCCGATCGAGGAGCTGAAGGCCCGCAAGATCCTCGTCGACCGGGACGAGGACGGGTACCTGCTCCAGATCTTCACCAAGCCGGTGCAGGATCGCCCGACCGTCTTCTTCGAGTTGATCGAGCGGCACGGCTCGCTCGGCTTCGGCAAGGGCAACTTCAAGGCGCTCTTCCAGGCCATCGAGCGGGAGCAGGAAGCCCGCGGCAACCTGTAACACTTGCGATCGTGACGCAGCCTCCGTCGTACCCGACGCCGCCGGTCGGTGGGCTCCGGCCCGCCGCCGGCGGCTTCGCGCCGCCGCCCGGACCACACCCGCAGGGGTACGCCGTGGCCTGGCAGCAGTGCCTCCACGCCCAGTTCGCCGCCAGGGTCGTCGTTAAGGTGTCCGAGTGAGCGAGCGAACCAGCAGGACCAGCAGCGTGGAATCTCGCGCCGGCGCGCAGCGAAGCGGAGCGGTGGCGTGAGCGTAGAACCCGGCTGGTACGTGGACCCCGCCGACCGTGAGACCCGGCGGTACTGGGACGGCGAGGGTTGGCTCGGTGCGCCGATCTCCGTCGACGCCATCCCACCGGAGGGCCCTCCCCCGGTGGAGCCCCCACCCGTCCCGGTCACCCCGACCACCCCCAGCCCGGTGACGGCGGCACCGGACTGGCCACAGCATGCCGGCCCGCACCCAGGGCACGGCCGACAGGTCGGGCACGGCCCGCAACCGGGGACCGCCCCACAGGCTGGGCACGGCCCGGGCTGGGGGCCGCAGGCAGGGCCACCCGGGTGGGCGCCGCAGGGTGTTCCGCCAGGATGGGCGCCGCAGGCCGGCCCGCCCGGCTGGCCCGGACGGCCCCAGGAGCCGCGTCCGCACGGCCTGGAGCTGGCCGGCTACGGTCGCCGGCTGACCGCCCGACTGATCGACTTCGGCATCGTCTTCCTGCTGAACGCGGTGGTCAACGGCTGGTTCGTCTGGCGATTGGTCGAGGAGCTGCTGCCGTACTGGCGGGAGGTGATCCGACGAGGGCTGGAGGGCAACACCTCCACCGAAGGGCTGCCGCCGATCGGCGAGCAGGCCGGGCTTCTCCAGATCGTCATCCTCATGATCGCCACCGCGCTCTGGCTGGCGTACGAGGTGCCCACCATGGCCGCCGGCGGGCAGACCGTCGGCAAGCGGCTGATGCGGATCCGCGCCGTACCACTGGCCGCTCTCCAGCCGCTGGGCTTCGGCCGGGCGCTGAGCCGGTGGAACATACTGGGCCTGTCCACCCTGCTCTGGTTCTGCGCGGGGCTCGGCCTGGTGCTGCAACTGGTCGGTGCCCTCTCCCCGCTCTTCGACCACCCGCTGCGTCGGGCGCTGCACGACAAGGTCGCGCAGACGGTGGTCGTGCACATCCCCCGCAGCACGGACCCCACCGCCCCGAACGACCGCACCCAGCCCCCGGGAGACACCGAATGACCGACACCGGACGTCACCAGCCGGCGCTGCGGCTGACCCGCGCCGACCTGGACGCGCTGCCCAGCTACGTGCCGGGGCGTAGCCCCGCCGACCTGGCCCGGGAGCTGGGTCTGCCGGAGGCGATCAAGCTGGCCAGCAACGAGGTGCCGTACGGGCCGCTGCCCGGCGTGGTGGAGGCGATCACCGAGGCGGTCAGCGGCGCACACCGCTATCCGGACATGGGTGTCGTCGCGCTGCGCGAGGCGCTGGCCGAGCGGTACGGGGTGGACGCCGACCGGATCGCCACGGGCTGCGGGTCGGTGGCGCTCGCCGATCACCTGGCCCGGGCCACCTGCCTGCCCGGCGACGAGTTGCTCTACTCGTGGCGGTCGTTCGAGGCGTACCCGATCATCGCGGCGACCAACGGCGCGACCAGCGTGCGGGTGCCCAACGACGCCGGGCACGGGCACAACCTGACGGCGATGGCCGCGGCGGTGACCGACCGGACCCGGATGATCTTCGTCTGCAGCCCGAACAACCCCACCGGCACCGCGGTACGCCGGGCCGAGCTGGACCGGTTCCTCGACGCGGTGCCGGATGACGTGCTGGTGGTCGTCGACGAGGCGTACCGGGAGTTCGTCACCGACCCCGACGTGCCGGACGGGCTGAGCTACCTCGACCGGCCGAACGTGGCCGTGCTGCGCACGCTGTCCAAGGCGTGGGGCCTGGCCGGCCTGCGGGTCGGCTGGCTGGTGGCCCAGCCCGTGGTCGCGGCGGCGATCCGCAAGGTGGTGACCCCGTTCTCCACCAGCACGGCTGCCCAGGCCGGAGCGCTCGCCGCACTGGCACAGGCCGAGGAGATGGAGCGCCGCTGTGCCCTGGTCGTCGGCGAGCGGGAGCGGGTCACCGAGGCGGTCCGGAAGTTCCTGCCCGACGTGCCGACCAGCCAGGCCAACTTCGTCTGGCTACCGCTCGGCGAGCGGGCGGTGACGTTCGGCAGGTCGTGCGAGGCACGCGGGGTGATCGTCCGCCCGTTCCCCGGGGACGGCGTCCGGGTCACGATCGGCACCCCGACCGAGAACGACGCGTTCCTCGCGGCGGCCGAGGCGGCACTGGCCTGAGCGAGCCCGGCCGCCGGCGCCGGTGCCGGGCTGAGAGTTCGACGAAACTGGCGGGCGGAGCAGCGCTACCACGTTGCGCCGCCCGCCAGTTTTTCGCTAGGGCGCTCCGTCGATGACGGCCAGGTGCCAGCGCGCCTCACCCTCGGTGTCGACACGAAGATCGGTGGACACCCCCTTGTCGACGAAGACCTGGGACAGGTTGGCCACCCCGTCGCAGGGGTACCGCACCGGCGCTGTGGACTTCATGTTCAGTGCGATCCGACCCCCACCGGCGCAGACGAAATACACCGTGAAGCTGGCCCCGCCGGGCACGACGCCGGCGAGGGTTGTTCCCTGGTCGTCTGACAACGGGCCAGCCAGAAGGACGCGGCCGGTGGGAAACCAACCCGCAGGCTCGTCCGGGGTGGAAGAGGGCCCGACGGGCAGGTTGGAAGGCGGGGCACCGGACGGTGCGGACGACCGTCTCGCCGTGCCATCGGTGCAACCGGCGACCATCAGCAACGGAAGAGCCACACCGACGGCCAGGCGCACCACGGAACGACAAGCGCGCATCTCGCGTCTCCAATCCAGACCGGGCGCGTCGAACGACCGCCGTCGGGCCGTCAGACTGCCCGAACCGCAGTCTCGTACGTTTGTCGGGCAACGTCAGTAGTACAACTTCCACGCTTCGCGGTACGGCGCGTAGGCGCTTCCCGACTTTTCGGAAGTCGTGTTGCAGTTGCTGTAGACGTAGTGCGATTTCCAGTTGACGTTCTCCTTCCAGTTTCCATAGTCACCGTAGAGAGTGGAGTTTGCATTGACGGTGCCGCTCACCTCGACACCGTAGGACGTCGTGTTGCTCTGCTCGATACCGGCATTGACGGTGGCTTCCATCTTGGCGAAGATCGCCGCCTTCAACTCGGCCGTGACCGAGAGCGAAACGGTGAAGGTCGTGGTACCCGTCTTCGTCGCGGTGAATTTGAAGCTCTTCGCCGAACCGGTGTTGTTGATTACCGAGGTGCGGAACTTGGCATCGAAGGTGTTCGTGGTGTTCGTCATCGAGTAGACGTAGTCTCCAGGGGAGCAGTACTCCGACTGGGTACCGTACTGCGGACCCTGCTCACCCCTCGGCTGCACGGGGGAAGGGATGGGAACGAGGTCCTCCGAAGCCGCCGGGGTGACATTCCCACTCGCCATCGCGGGGAAAGCCGGCAATAGAACGGCGGCGACGACGGTCGCAGCGAGTGGAACAGCTCGAAGAAAGCTGGTGGAAGTCTTGCTCATCGCCACATCCTTCATCGTGTCCGTGCTGGAGAAACCAATGTTCCACGGGGCTGCACCGGAACTGCATATCGGCGGCCCATACCCATAGTCGACTGACACTCCACCCAGCCACACCGTGCTCGCGAGGAGCGGTTGCGGACTCACGATGGCGGGGGCGTCCGCCGCGACGTGGATGGCGACTTGCAGCAGGATCGTGCGACTTTTCCGATAGATACGTTAAATCAGGACGAGAACATCCATTGCATGGGTGTGACAGTGGATGTAGCGTCCTCGTCGCTGCTCACCTCGACGGTGAGCGACCACGGGGGTGTCATATGAGATTGTTTCGACTGCTCGGTTCTCCGGGGGTGACTGTCGATGATGTCGCTCTCCATCCACGGGGAGGGCACGTGCAGGGCATACTCGCGGCTCTTCTGCTCCGACCTGCCCAAAATGTCAGCGCGGCCAGCCTGACGGCGGCAATGTGGAGTGACCCCCCGGTTTCCGCCCATGCCAACGTGCGAACCTTCGTCACCAAACTGCGCCGTTTTCTCGGCGACGTCGAACCAGGTCTCAACGAGCGCCTCATTACCGTTCAGAGGGGCTACCGACTGGGCGTTTCCGTCGGCGAGACCGACCTGGGGCAATCCACCGAACTCTGGAACGCTGGTCGTGCGGCGATGACCCGTGCTGACTTCTCGGCTGCCGTTGACGCTCTGCAGGGCGCATCGGCGCTCTGGACCGGAGTTCCGGGTCAGGGGGTTGCTGCAGAAGGGTGGCTCAGCCATCGCTTCGCGATGCTCCGCGAGCAACGCTTCGCCCTGGCGGAGGACCTGGCCGCTGCTCGCATTGCTCGCGGCGACGGCCTGCCTGCCATTGCCGGCCTACCGGAAATTGTCGGTGCGAACCCTGCCCGGGAGAAAGCGGCGGCCCTCATGCTCGTGGCGTGCTACCGGTCCGGCAATCTTCCGGCGGCTCTGGGCATCTTCGTGGCAGCCCGCACGACACTGCGCCGCGAATTCGGCGTGGAACCGGGATCGTGGCTGCAAGTCCTTCATCGTGCCGCCCTCAACCGCGATGACGCCCTGCTGCTCTCCGAACAGTTGCTGGTGAGGCTGAGCCGCGATGGCGAGCCGCGACTTTCCACCGTCAAGGCGGCCTGAAGGACAGAACCGTTGCGCGATCGTAGGGCCTCCGGTCGGTTTCGCAGCCTGGATTCCGGGCGCGCCACGATCAGGTGGCGGCCAGGATCACCGCCTCAGCGGTCAGGTAGTACCGCTGGTCGTCGCCATCCGGGTCGACCGGCTCGCGGAGCCGTTCCACGGCGACGTAGCCGTCCACCGCGGCCACCGCTCCCGGTACCCAACCCGTACCGTCCGAGCCGACGTTCAGCGAGAAGCGGGAACGTTGTACGCCCGTCGCCGGATCCAGCGTCACCAGGTCGTTCGCCTCGGTCAACAGGTGCACCCGTCCGGGTTGGACGGCGAGCACCCGGGCCGGTCCCAGACCCGCGGACCGCCACAGCTCGGCGCCCGAGCGTGCCGACCGTCCCACCACCGCTCCGTCGAGCACCGAAATCGCCTGCTCATCGATCAGCGTGGCGCCGGCCGGGTCGAGCGCGGGCGCCGCGATCGGCTCGCCACCGCCCAGCAGCCAACCCCTACCACCCGCGTCACCCGGTCCAGCGGTCCGCAGGCCCGGGCAGTCCGACCGGCCGGTACGGCATCCGAGCGGGGTGACCACCAGTTCGTCCGGTCCACCGGGCGGACGCCACCGCTCGCGCACCACACCGTCCGCCGCGTCCCGGAACTCGACCGTGGCCGGGCCGGCGCAGGTGTCCACGCCGATCAGCTGCCCGGACGCGGTGGTGCCGACGTCGCTGCGGCAGTCACCGGGCAGGTTGACCCGCCACAGCTCCCGACCGCCAACCAGTTCCATCCCGCGAGCGTCGGCGGCCCCCGCGACCACCACCACCGTCCGACCATCGACGAGGTCGGTGAGGTAGAGCCCGCGAGGATTCCACACGGTGGCCGCACCGGTTCGTCGGACCACCGCGCCGCTTGCCGTCGGCACCGGGCCGTCCGCCCGCCACAACACGCGGCCGCTCGACGCGTCGAGCGCGACCACCCGACCGTCGGACCAGCGGCTGACAACGGTACGGCCGCTGGCCACCACCCCGGTCAACTCCGCCGGCCACCGCCGGTACGACCAGTACGGGGTGGTCCGGTGCCGCCCGTCGACCGGTCGGTCGGCGTAGACCTGTCGGTGCGCGGCGTACACCCGTAGTCGGGAGTCCACGATCAGCGGGGCGACCGGCAGCCGACCGACCACGCCGGCGGCCGGTGGGGCCGCGGCCGGATACCCACCGCGAGCCACGGTGCTCACCTCGGCCGGCGCGAGCACCCGGTGGACGATGACCGCGACAGCCGCGGTGACGACCAACGCCGCGACCACCGCCACCAGTCGCCGCGGGCCCTTCGGGAACCCCATGCCGCACCTCCGCACGGCACCCTACCCAGCGGAACCGGCCGGATCCCGGTCAGGTCACGCCCGGCGATGCGTGTCCGGGTGGATGCTCGCCGCCGCCCGACGAGGGTGGCGATGGGCCCGGTCGAGGTCAGGCGGCCTCGGCCGAGCCGGTCGCACCGGCCGCGACGGCCAGATCGGCGAGATCGCGCCGGAGGGCCACCTCGACCGCCCGGGCGGCGAGCCCGCCGAGCAGCAACGCCACCACCCGCCCGTACGGGGCGGTCGGCACCGCCTCCTGGGTGACGGTTACCGCCGTGCATCCGCGACGGCGACGCCGGACCTGCCGCAGACTCAAGGTGATCCGGTAATCCGCGCCGGCACCGGAGGAGCAGAGGACCATCCGGTGGGGGGCGAGCGCCTCCACCACCAGGAACTCCTCGATCAGGGTGCCGCCGCCCGGCTGGGCGCGCTCCGCACGCCACGCGGTGCCCGGCCCGAACGGGCCGGGGGTGAGCAGCTCGACCGGGCCGGCGGCGGTCAGCCGGGCCTCGCGGCCGGGCAGGTCGGTCAGCAGACGCCAGACATCGACAGCGTGTGCCTCGATGAACCCGGTAACCGCCACCGTCGACATGCCACCTCCCGTGTCCTCGACGGTACGCGGGGTGAGGGCCGGACGTGGCCCCCGGAACGGAATTTCCACCGCCCGGAGGCCACGCTGTCCATGTCGGTGGCTGCTCGACGCCGGTCGTCGACCGGCCCAGCCGCTCAGCGCTCGAAGCGACCGGCCCGGATCGCGCCGACGAAGGCCGTCCATCCCGGCGGGTTGACGGCGAGTGTGGGCCCGGCCTGGTCCTTGGAGTCACGGACCGCGACCAGACCGAGGACGTCGACCAGGTTGTCCGCCACCTCCACGCAGAGCCCCTGGTCATTGGAACGGCTGCTGGTACGCCAGACCGCGCCCGCGAGATCGTGCATCGTCATTACCTCCGTGTGCGATGGGATGCCCCACCACTGCCGGCCAGGTGCCCGGCCCGTACCGCGCGGCGGGGCGACGGAATCCGGACGATCAACGGGCAAAACCCGATCGGCGATCGCACAGCCGGTGCGATCAACAGTCCCGCCCGCGAGACGGGTTGGCCCGGGCGGGTGACCAACCCGGTCCGGCGGTGCCGACGGTCGGCTCGGACGACCGCGGAGGCCGATCGGCGGTCGGCGGCCTCAGCGGGCCGGGCGGACCGTGCCGGTGACCTCGCCGAGGGCGATGGTGGTGCCGTCCGGGCCGGGTGCGGTGGCGGTGATGGTCACCGTGTCGCCGTCGGCGAGGAAGGTGCGGCTCTCGTCGCCGAGCTGCACCGGCTCCGTCCCGCCCCAGGTCAACTCCAGGAACGAGCCGACCTGCCCACGGTCCGGGCCGGAGACGGTGCCCGAGGCGTACAGGTCGCCGGTGCGCAGGGACGCGCCGTTGACGGTGAGGTGTGCCAACTGCTGCGCCGGCGTCCAGTACATGGTGGCGAACGGCGGCTCGCTGACCGGTACGCCGTTCCACTCGACCGCCAGCCGGAGGTCCAGCCCGACGTGCGGCACGTCACGTAGGTAGTCGGCGACCGGCGGGTCCTGGTCGGGGGCCGGTACGAAGGCGTCGGCCAACGCGTCCAGTGGCGTGATCCAGGCCGAGACCGAGGTGGCGAAGGACTTGCCCAGGAACGGGCCGAGCGGCTGGTACTCCCAGGCCTGGATGTCCCGGGCCGACCAGTCGTTGACCAGCACCACCCCGAACACGTGGTCGGTGAAGTCGTCGACGGACACCGGTGTGCCCAGCGGGCTGGGTACACCGACCACGAAGCCGACCTCCGCCTCGATGTCGAGGCGTACCGACGGGCCGGTGACCGGGCCTTCGGCGGAGGCGCGCTGGCCGGTGGGGCGGATCACCGGCGTACCGGAGACCACCACCGTGCCGGCCCGCCCGTGGTAGCCGATCGGCAGGTGCTTCCAGTTGGGCAGCAGCGCCGGCTGGCCCGGGCGGAAGATCTGCCCGACGTTCGACGCGTGGTGTTGCGAGGAGTAGAAGTCGACGTAGTCGGCCACCTCGATGGGCAGCAGCAGCTCCACGTCGGCCAGCGGCACCAGCAGAGGCTCCACCGCCGGGCGGTGCGCCGGGTCGGTCAGCAGCTCGGTGATCCGTTGCCGCACGGCGGTCCACTGCGGACGGCCCAGTGCCAGAAACTCGTTCAGGGTGGGCCGGCCCAGCGCGCCGGCCGCCAGCACCAGATCGGCGGCCTCGGCCGCGGCGAGGTCGAACACCCAGGACCCGATCCGTACGCCGATCCGCGGCCGCCCCCCGTCGGACCGGAACACCCCGTACGGCAGGTTCGTCACCCCGTACGGCGAACCGTCGATACCGGTCACCCAGGTCATGCGTCGTAGCCCCCGTTCACCAGCCCCAGCCGGATCAGATCGGTCAGTGGTTCCAGGATGCTGCACGAGCCGAAGCCGACCCAGAGCGGGCGGGGCGCGTCGAGCCGCCCGTTCGTGCGCTCCAACAGGGGACGCGGGTCGGTCACGGTCAGCAGCTCGGCGACCGCGTGCACGTCGTCGCCCTCGGCGGCCGCCAGTGTCGCGGCCAGCACGTTCGCGTAGCCGTGGTGGGTGAAGCCGGTCTCCGTGTCGAGGTGCCGGACGGCCTGGTGCAGCCCGGCGGTGAGCTTGAACGGCAGCTGCCGGTCCCGGCAGGCGCAGATCACGGCAGCCAGCTCGGCCGGCGTGGGAAAGAGCTCGGCGGCCAGCCCACCGGTGCGGAACTTGGCCGCGATCGGCACTCCGTCGGCGCGGGCGGCGGCGAGGGCGTCCAGCGCGCCCATCAGGCCGAAGGCCAGCGGCAGCTCCGCGTAGACGGCCTCGACGTCCGGCATGGCGTCGGTCAGCCGCAGCAGCTCGGCGATGCCGGGCAGCGGGTCCTCGCCCCGCCGGGCGACCGCCACCTCGACCTGCCGGGCGCTGACGCCGTCGGGCGCCAGGAACGACAGCGCGAAGGGCAGGCTCGCGACACCGGTGTCACCGATCACCCCGACCACCAGGCCCTCGGCCGGGTCGACGAGACCACTCAGCTCGCCGGCGGCGACGGTCGACGCCGGGACCAGCAGCGGGCCGACCAGGTCGGCGTACCAGGCGGCGCGGTACCGGCGGTGGGCGGCCAGCGCGTCGGGCAGCTCGGCGCTGCCCGGAGGAAAGACGGCGGCGTCGTCCACCAGGCCGTCGAGGAGTGCGGGCACCTGCGTTGACACGGAACAAGAAGATACGGGACGCTACAAGGAACGGACAACAGCGTCCGATTATCGGACGCCCCCGGCCGGTGAACGGGACATATCGGGAGGCGAGATGCCGTACTACCGCAGCGTCGGCGAGGTGCCGCGCAAGCGCCACACCCAGTTCCGCCAGCCCGACGGCAGCCTCTACGCCGAGGAGCTGATGGGCCAGGAGGGCTTCTCCTCCGACTCGTCGCTGCTCTACCACCGGTACGCGCCCACCGCGATCCTGGCCGCCGACGAGTTCACCCCGCCGACGTTCACCCGGACGCCGAACCTGCCGCTCAAGCCCCGCCACCTGCGCACCCACAAGCTCGACACCGGCGGAGCCGACCCGATCCTCGGCCGGCAGTACCTGCTCGCCAACGACGACGTGCGGATCGGCTACGTCCTCGCGGACCAGCCCTCGCCGCTGTTCCGCGACGCCACCGGCGACCACTGCCTCTACGTCGAGTCGGGCGCGGTCCGGGTCGAGTCCCCGTTCGGGGTGCTGGACGCGGTCGCCGGCGACTACGTCGTCATCCCCACCTCGACCATCCACCGGTTGGTGCCCACCGGTGGGCAGCCCGTCCGGCTGCTCACCATCGAGGCGGCCGGGCACATCGGGCCGCCCAAGCGCTACCTCTCCGTACGCGGCCAGTTCCTGGAGCACTCGCCCTACTGCGAGCGCGACGTCCGCGGCCCGGACGCCCCACTGCTCGTCGACGGCGAGGAGGCGGAGGTGCTGGTCCGGCACCGGCGTGGCTGGACCCGCTACGTCTACGCCCAGCACCCGTTCGACGTGGTCGGCTGGGACGGGCACCTCTACCCGTGGGCGTTCTCCATCCACGACTTCGAGCCGATCACCGGACGGATCCACCAGCCCCCGCCGGTGCACCAGACCTTCCAGGGCCCCAACTTCGTCATCTGCTCGTTCGTGCCCCGCAAAGTGGACTACCACCCGGCCTCGATACCCGTGCCGTACAACCACCACAACGTCGACTCCGACGAGATGCTCTTCTACACCGGCGGCAACTACGAGGCTCGGCGCGGCTCCGGCATCGAGCAGGGCTCGATCTCGCTGCACCCGTCCGGGTTCACCCACGGCCCCCAGCCGGGTGCCGCCGAGCGCTCCATCGGCGCGGACTACTTCGACGAGTTGGCCGTCATGGTCGACACCTTCCGCCCACTGGATCTCTGCGACGCGGCCCACACCGTCGAGGACGAGGCGTACGCCTGGACCTGGGCGCGCCGCGCCTAGTCAGCGGACGGCGGTGCGGCTGAAGACGGCGAACTCGGCGATCGCGGTGGCGACGATGGCCAGCACCAGCAGCCACGGCGAGCCGATCACGGCGTACACCAACAGCAGCACCGGCGCGGCTGCCACGGCGTAGATCGCCAGGGCCATCGCCCGGTCCGAGTGCAGCAGGGCGGGCAGGACGGTCCGGGTCAGCCCCGGCAACCGGGCCGCGAACTGCCAGACGACGATCCCACCGGTGAGCGCGGCGAGCACCGCCAGGACGCGGGAGAACCCGTCGCTCGCCGAGGCCGCGAACGCCACCAGCACCGCCGCCACCAGCGACCAACCCGCGCCGTAGAGCACCAGGCGGTGCAGGCCGGACGCGAGGGTCCGCGGCGAGTCGATCCGGCGAGGGCTGACCGTCACCGTCTCGGCGATGTGCGCCAACACCGCCGACCAGCGGCGCTGCTCCAGGCGCATGACACCCACGTCGTGCCCGGCTTCGGCCACACTCGGGTCGAGCCGCAGCGCCTCCCGGTAGGCCTTCTCGGCCAGGTCGAACAGGTCCAGCCGGGCGGCCACCAGGCTCAGCACCAGGTGGGCCTGCGGCTCCTGCGGGGCCAGCTCGACGCCTCGCCAGGCCGCGTTCAGCGCCGGCTGGCCGTTGCGGGCGTCGGCCAGGAGCGCCGCCGCGCTCCGCTGGGCGTACGCGTCGGCCGGGCCGAGCGCGAGGATCCGGTCGGCGGTGGCTGCCGACTCGGGGTAGCGCTCCAGGTCGGCCAGTGCCATGCCCCTGGCGACCAGCGGTGGGAGTGCCTGCGGCGCGGCGGCGACGGCCGCGTCGGCGGCCGTGAGCGCATCGGCCGGCCGGCCGGCGGCGAGATGCACCCGGGCCAGCATGAGGAGCGCGTCCGGGTCGTCGGGCCGCAGGGCCAGCCCGTAGGTCAACTCCCCGGCCGCCTCGTCGTGGCGACCGAGTTCGGCGAGAAGCTGGGCCCGCTGCAGGTAGCCGTCGGCGGCGGACTGGTCGGGGGTGGGGTCGCTGGACATCGCGGCGAGCCTAGGTGGCCGGCGCGTCGTACACCAGGGCCACCGCGATGCCGGCCAACCCCTCCTCGCGGCCGGTGAACCCGAGCCCGTCGGTGGTGGCGGCGGAGACGGTCACCGGGGCGCCGACGGCGGCGGAGAGCACCTGCTGGGCCTCCTCGCGGCGCCGGCCGATCCTGGGTCGGTTGCCGACGATCTGCACGGACACGTTGCCGATCTCCAGGCCGGCGGCCCGTACCCGGCGAGCCGTCTCGGCGAGCAGGGCGACCCCGGACGCGCCGGCCCACTCCGGCTGACCCAGACCGAACGCGGAGCCGAGATCGCCGAGGCCGGCGGCCGAGAGCAGCGCGTTGCAGGCGGCGTGCGCGGCCACGTCGGCGTCCGAGTGCCCGGCCAGGCCGTCCTGGTCGGGCCAGAGCAGGCCGGCCACCCAGCACGGCCGACCGGGCGCGAAGGCGTGCACGTCGGTGCCGACAGCAACCCGGGGAACGATCATGATCAGAGGGTACGCGTCAGCCGGCGGCGGTCAGTAGGTGCTCCGCCAGCGCCAGGTCGAACGGGCGGGTGATCTTCAGCGCGTACTCCGATCCGGGCACGCACCCGACCGTGACACCCTGCTTCTCGACCAGACCGGCATCGTCGGTCAACGGGTCACCGGCTGCGGCGTGTGCGGCGGTGAGCACGGACCGACGGAACCCCTGCGGGGTCTGCACCGCGCGCAGGGCGGATCGGTCGACGGTGCCGAGGACCACCTCGCCGGCGCCGACCTCCTTGATCGTGTCGACGATCGGCAGCACCGGGATCACGGCGTCCAGCCCGTCACGGACCGCCGCGGCGACGGATTCGACGAGCTCGGGCGGGGTCAGCGCACGGGCGGCGTCGTGCACCAGGATGATCGACGGGCCATCTGGCACCGCGGCGAGCGCGGCGGCCACCGACGCCTGCCGCTCCGCGCCGCCGGGCACCACCGTCACCGGCGCCACCGGAGCGAGCAGTTCGCGCACGGTGGTGACCTCGGTTGCCGGCGCGGCCACCACGATCGTGTGCACCGAGGGCGCCGCGGCCAGCCTCCGCACGGCGTGCACCAGCAGCGGTTCGCCGGCGAGCAGGCGCAGCGCCTTGGGTCGGCCGGGCCCGAGTCGTACACCGGCACCCGCCGCAGGAACGAGGACCGCGACGTCACCGCGCGGATTGAGCTGCGCGGTCACGTCACGGTCCTCGGTGGTTTCTTCGCTACGAAGTGGGACGACGACTAGGCCTCGGTGAGCACCTTGTCGAGCAGCATCTCCGCCTCGTCCTTGGTGCTCTTCTCCGCCAGCGCGACCTCGCCGACGAGAATGTCGCGGGCCTTGGCGAGCATCCGCTTCTCGCCCGCGGAGAGGCCCCGCTCCCGCTCCCGGCGCCACAGGTCACGCACGACCTCGGCGACCTTCAGCGGGTTGCCGGAGGCCAGCTTTTCCAGGTTGGCCTTGTAACGCCGCGACCAGTTGGTCGGCTCCTCGGTGTGCGGAGCCCGGAGAACGTCGAAGACCAGGCCGAGGCCTTCTTCGCCGACCACCTCACGCACACCCACGATCTCGGCGTTCTCGGCCGGCACCCGGACCGTCAGGTCACCCTGCGCGACCCTCAGGACGAGGTATTGCTTGGGCTCGCCCTTGATGACCCGAGTCTCGATTGCCTCGATGAGTGCGGCCCCGTGGTGGGGGTAAACAACGGTCTCGCCGACACTGAAAACCATAGGTTCGAAACCCCTTTCGCTGTGTCTAGGGTAACACGGTCAGGCACCGATGTCTCACCGATGTCCTGACTGTTGGCGCAGCTCAGGGGCCCTGTGAGAGGTCTTGCTTCAGCTTGACAGGCGGTCAAACCAATGGTTCGAACACGCTCCGTGACGCACGGATGACTTCCTGGCACGGGTGAACAGAACGTCGAGATCAAGGGCTATGCGCTCACCTCATGGTATCCCGCCCGGCGGGACTGCGCCCAGGTGTAGCGGGAGGTGCCCCCGGTGCGGGAGGCTGGACGCAACACCGCGTGCCACTCCCGAGACGCTGTCAGGGGGTCCGATGGGCAGACCAGACGCAGAGGGCCAGGGGCCGTCCGACGGGCTGCCCGACCTGCCGCCCGAGTGGGGTCGGGTGGTGGTCCCCGACGACGCATCCGCGCTCGCCGCCGAGGCCGCCCAGATCCGTCGTGAGCTGCGCCGGGCCGCCGGCCAGCCCGGTGACGGCCTCCGCGCCCTGGCGCTGCCGCTGCTGGTCCTGCTGGTGGCGCTGCTCACCACGGTAATCGGCCTGCTCGCGATCACCTGGCCGCGCGCCAACCGCGGCGCCGACCGCCCGACCCCGGCGCCCTACTCGCCACCCGCTGCCGTCACCGGTCGCCCGCTGCCCGCACTCGACCTGGTCGACACCGGCCAGGCGCCGGTGCCCCTGCGCGGCCTGCTCCCCGCCATGATCATCCTGGTGGATGGCTGCACCTGCCCCGACCTCGTCGCCGACGCGGCGGCCGCGGCGCCCGCCGGGGTCGCCGTGGTCACCGTCACCGGAGGGCGCACGGTGACGGCCCTGCCTCCGGCCGGACGAGACGTACGCGCGCTGGCCGACCCCGCCGGCGGGCTGCGCTCGTTCGTGGGCCAACCGGCCCGACCCGGCAGCGCGACCGCACTGCTCGTCGACCGCGCCGGCGTGGTGACCCGGGTGCTGCCCGAGCTGGGGCCGATCGACGCGTACCGGGCGGACCTGACCGCTCTCGGCGCCTGACCGGCGTGACCCGACCTAGCGGGGCAGCGCGACGAGCTGCGCCTGGACGTCGATGGGCTGACCACCGATGGCCGACAGGGACACCCGGAACGGCCCGCTACCGGGCATCACCTCGGCGGAGGCGATCGTGCCGTCGCAATCGATGCGCGGCGGGCCGGTGATCTCGGCCCCGGTGCTCGTCACCGCCAACGTGCCGGGCCGGGTGCACCGGTATTGGAGCAGGTAGCGTGCGCCGTCATTGGCACTGGTGGACTGCCTGGTCACCCCCTGACCGGGGGTGAGTTCCCGCTGTTCCCGCCAGATCGTCTGGTGGAACAACGGCAGGTCACCCGCGGGGAAGAGCATCGACGGATCACCCTGGATGTCGGTGATCGCGCCCGTCGCCGGGTCGACCACCGCCCTGACGGCGTCGCCCGTCACGTCGTCCAGCCGCATCATCACCCGAGCGTCGGGCACGCCCGAGGCCAGGGCACCTTCCGTTTCGGTGCTGACGCTCGGTTCAGCCGTCGGCGGACCCGCCGACCCGGCCGTCGGGACGGGCGCGGCGGCCCACCACCACCAACCGCCCACCGCCACCACGGCCAGGGTCACCCCGACCAGAACCGCCGACCGCAGCCGGTCGTCCGCCGTGTCCATGCTGGCGAGCGTACCGGCCGGGCCGCCGGTCGCTCAGCCCTGTCGATCGAGCAGGGCCGCGTACAGGGTCAGGCCGGGCCCGAACGCCAGCATGACGATCCGTCGAGGTGCTGAGGTGGCGCGGCTCAGCCGGTCCACGATCAGCAGCACGGTCGGCGAGGAGCAGTTGCCGTGCTCGTCGAGCGTCGCCCGGGACGCCGCCAGCGCCTGCGGCGGCAGGGCCAACTCCCGCTCGACCACGTTGAGGATCCGCGGCCCGCCAGGGTGCACCGCCCAACCGTCCACCTCGGAGCGCGTGGTGCCGTGCCGAGCGAGCAGGTCGTCGACAAGCCCACGGACGTGCCGGGAGAGCACCTGCGGCACCTTCGGCGACAGCCCCATGCGGAAGCCGGTGTCGGTGACGTCCCAGGTCATGTGATCCGCGGTGGAGGTGTCGGTGACCGAGGTGACCTCGCGCAGCGCGTACCCCGGCCCGCCCGGCACCACCACGGCGGCGACCGCGGCGTCGGAGAAGAGCGCGTGCGAGACGATCTGCTGTGTGTCCACCCGGGCACTGGAGGGCTGGATGTGCAGGCTGGTCAGCTCCGCGCAGAGCAGCAGCGCGGGACGACCCCGTGCGGTGACGAAGTCACTCGCCGCACCCAGCCCGGGCAGCGCCGCGTAACAACCCATGTGGCCGACGAACATCCGCTGGGTGTCCGGGGCCATGCCGAGATCCCGGGCGAGCAGGATGTCCAGCCCAGGGGTGGCGTACCCGGTGCAGGAACAGACGATGAACAGGCCGACGTCGCCGGCACCCAACCCGGCCGCGGTCAACGCGCGGCCGATCGCCTCCTTACCCAGCGGCAACGCCTCCACCTGGTAGCGGCGCATCCGTCGTTCGGTCGGCCAGTCCGAGACGTCCTCGAGCAGAGGATTGACGGCGGCCTGCCGCCGCGTCACCCCCGAGTTCGCGAAGATCCGCTGGGCCAACGACCGGGTGGTGCCGGAGAAGTGCCGGGAGAAGAAGCCCTCCCACAACTCGTCCTGAAGGGCGGACGGCGGTTGCGCCGCCCCGAGCCCCGCGATCACTGGTACGGGCACGATCCCCACCTCTCGTCCGACGCTGTCCTCCCCCGGGCCGTCCCACCGGCCACCTCGGCCGGCCAATCCCCCGCGGCGGTCGAACCACTGGCGCTCACCAACGCGGGGCCGATCCGTCGCGATCCGGGTCTCCGCCGAGCGCGGCGATGCCGAGCCAGTCGGCGCAGACGTCCGAGGTGGCCGGATGCAGTGAGCCGCAGCGGGCATCCCGGTAGAGCCGCTCCAACGGGTGGCCGCGCCGTGTCGCCGAGGTGCCCGCGGCCTCCAGCATCGACGCCGCGACCTCGGCGGCCGTGGTTCCGGCCAACAACTTCGCCCGCCACACCCAGCGATTGGTCTCCGCGTCACCCGGTGACTCGTCCACCCTCCGGGCCGCCTCGGCCACCGCCAGGTGGGCTGCGGCCGTCGCCGCGTCCGCCCGCCCCAGCCGGGCCCGCACCGCTGGCAGACCAGCCAGGTTTCGGGCGTTGAGATGCTCGGCCGCCGCGTCGATCGCCGCCCGCGCCACCCCGACGTAGACGGCCGCGTAGCTGGCCACCAGCCAGTGCGGCATCAACTGGGCGACCACCAGAGCCAGCCCCTCGACCCCGCCGAGCAGCCGGTCGGCCGGCACCTCGACGTCCAGGTGCAGGTCGTGTGAGGAGGTGGCGCGCATGCCGAGCGCGTCCCAGGTCGGCTCGACGGTCAGCCCGTCCGGGCCGGCCGGCACCAGGAACTGGGAGACCGTCGACTGGTCGGCGGAACTGCGCGCGGCCACCAGGTAGCCGTCGGCGTGCCCGGCCCCCGAGCAGAAGGTCTTGCTGCCCTTGAGGCGCCAACCCCCGTCGGTCGCCTCGTAGACCGTGCTCAGCTGGGAGAGCCGGGCACCGGCGCCGCGCTCGCTCATCGCGACCGCGTACCAGGAGCCCCGCGCCGCCGCGGTGAGCAGCCGGTCCCGGGCGGCCAGCGCCTCGTCCGGCACGCCCAGAGCCTCGGCCAACTCCTCGGTCACCGCACCCAGCGCGCCGGTCACCGAGGCGTGCATGTTGAACACCAGGGCGGTGGCGCCGTTGCCCCGGGCAAGTTCGGTAGCCACGGCGGTGTACTCGGCGAAGCTGGCGCCCAGCCCACCCAAAGCCCGGGGCACCATCAGCCCGAACAGGCCGGCCTCCCGCAGGTCTCGAAAGTCCTCGATCGGAAAGGAGCCGTCCCGATCGTGCGCCGCCGCTCGCGCGGCGAACCGCGGCGCCAACCGGCGGGCCGCCTCAAGCGCATGCACCGTCATATCGCTCCCTCCTCGGCGTCCCTTACCCCGGTCACGGCCCGACTATCCTCTGCGGACCCCCAGGCCCTGGTACAACACGGCGGTGGACCGGGTCGGCACCATCCGCGGGACACGGCCGGCGGCAGCCGCGCCCGGCGCCCGGGACGCGCGCGCCCGTCGCAGCAGCCAGGCCACCAGGGCACCGACCTCGGGGCGGATGCCGCGCAGCCGCAGGTCGACACCGTGCCGGGCACACTCGGCCACCAGCGCGCGATCATCCACGAACATGTGTGGGTCGTGGATGTTGCGGGGCACCGTCGGCAGACGCTCGGCGATCCGTACCGCGACCAGGCGCGCCAGCGCCGTGTCGTTCAGCGTGTCCAGCACCAGGAGGCCGCCCGGTCGCAGCAGCCGACACGCCTCGGCCACCGCGCGTGGCCAGTCCGGCACGTGCTCCAGCAGCTCGCCGGCGGAGACCACGTCGGCGCAGCCGTCGGCAAGCGGGATCGCCGTGACGTCGGCCTGCAGCACGCGCACACCGTGCTCGGCGGCCTGCACCAGCGCCGAGCAGGTCAGGTCGACCCCGACATGCCGATATCCCTTGCCCGCCAGATGTGGCGCGAGCAGCCCGGCACCGCAGCCCAGGTCGACCAGGAGCGCGTCGGGGTGGGTGGCCGGCGGCACCATCGCCGCCCGGGCCTCGGCCAGCCAGTGCAGCATCGCGAACGCGCCATCCGGCCGCCACCACTCCCCGGCCAGGTCGTCGTACTGGCGCGGATCGTTGCGCGGCAGCACCCGGGGACCGGTCGGCGCCGCGGCCGCAGCCACGTCTCGCATGGCTCTGAGCGTGGCACGACTGCTCGGTAACGACCAGACTTCCCTTATGTCGTCGAGGGTGTTAGGGCTGGTCAGGGCGAGCCATCCGGAACCGGGCGTGGCGGTGACCACGGTGGCCGGTCTGCTGGCCTGGGGCGTGGGGCACCGGCCGTCCGGAATCATCTCCGTGGTGCTCGCCGTGCTGGCCAGCCAACTCGCCGTGGGCTGGACCAACGACGCGCTGGACGCCGAGCGGGACGCCACTGTGGGGCGTACCGACAAACCGGTCGCCGCCGGCGCGGTCGGCCGGCGCACCACGGCCTGGGCCGCGACGGTGGCCGCGGTCGCCTGTCCGCTGCTGGCGCTGACCACGAACCCCGTGGCCGCGTTCTGGCTCACCGTCGCCCTGATCTCCGCGCTGCTCTACGACTGGCCGCTCAAGGCCACCGCCTTCTCGGTGCTGCCGTACGCGGTCTCCTTCGCCGCGCTACCCGCCTTCGTGGTCCTGGCGCTGCCCGGCGAGCCGAGCCCGCCAGGCTGGCTGCTGGTGGCGGGCGCCTGCCTGGGTGCCGGCGCGCACTTCGCCAACGTCCTCCCCGACCTGGCCGACGACGCACGCACCGGGGTACGCGGCCTACCCCACCGGATGGGCGCGACCGGCAGCCGGATGGCCGCCGCCGGGCTGCTCCTCGCGGCGACCGCGGCCCTGGTCCTCGGGCCGCCCGGGCCGCCGTCGGCGGTCGGTCTGGCGGCGGTCGGCACGGCCGCCGTGGTGCCACCCCTGAGCTGGTACGCCGGGCGCTCGGCGGTCCGGGACGGCGGACGGCCGGTGGCGGCGTTCCGCGCGGTGCTGCTGGTGGCCCTCATCGACGTGGTCCTGCTGGTGGCGAGCGGTCGGGTGGTCTGACCGGCACCCGGGACGGTGGCATTGCCGGGTCCGCGTGCGGGCCTCGATCAGCCCCAACTACCCTGGAGCGCGGTCTGCGCGGGTATGGCCACCGTGCCCGGCGTGCGGCCGGGTGGGGATCGTGACGAGGAGGACCGACGTGACGCGCTCGATCAGGGGATCCCGGCGGGCGGCCCTGCTGCTGTCCGGGATTGCGGCGGCGACCAGCCTGCTGGCGTCCGGGTGCGGCGCCGGCCAGATCGCCGAGACCGCCAAGAAGGCGCCGTCGGTCCAGGGCGTCAACCTCTCCGCCGGCAACGGCGTCTTCGCGGTACGCGGCCTGCTGGTCGAGTACCCGGGCGTCGAGGGTTACCGGGCCGGGCAGGACGCCCCGCTCAACGCCGTGATCTACAACGACTCGAAGGACACGGTGACGGTCACCGTCACCAGCGAGAGCGCCCGTGAGGTGGTGATCAGCGACGGCTCGGCGAGCCCGTCGCCGTCGGTCTCCGAGTCGGCCTCCGCCACCCCGTCCGCGTCCGGTTCGGCCAGCCCGTCGGTCTCCGGGTCGGAATCGGCCAGCCCGTCGGCGACCCCGTCCGAGACCGGGTCGTCCTCGGCCACCCCGTCCGCCCCGGAGTCGGCGCGGGCGTCGGGCTCGGCCAGCCCCTCACGACCGGGCCAGCCGGCCCGGATCGAGTTGGCCCCGCTGAGCTACCTCCAGCTCAACTCCGAGGCCACCTCGCAGCTCCGGCTGCTCGGCCTGACCGAGGCGGTGCGTTCCGGTCAGAACGTCGTCCTGACCTTCGACTTCGGCAACGGCAACACGGTGACCGGCTCGGCGCCGGTCGCGGTGCCGCTCACCCCCGCGGCACCCCCCTCGCCGATCATCGAGCGTGAGGGCGGCCACGAGGGCCAGGAAGAGGGCGGCACCAGCCACGGCTGACCAGACCCCGGCATCGACGAACACCCCGGCGTGGTGACCACCACGCCGGGGTGTTTTCGTCGTACGCGAGGACTAGCGTCCTGATGTGACCACCTCCCGATCGGCCGCTCCGCGCGGCGGCACGGCCAGTGGTGCCCGCGGGCGGTCCGCCGCTCGCGAGCCGCGTCCGGCCTACGAGTGCGACGCCTGCGGCCACCAGCCGCCCAAGTGGGTGGGGCGTTGCCCGGAATGCGGCGAGTGGGGTGCGGTGGTCGAGAGCACCGTGACCGGCCCGACCGTGTCGGGTCGGGTGGTCAGCTCCCGACTGCCGGCCGAGCCGGCCCGACCGATCGCCACCATCAGCGCCGCGCCGGCCCGTGCCCGGCCCACCGGGGTGAGCGAGCTCGACCGGGTGCTCGGCGGCGGCCTTGTGCCGGGCGCGGTGGTGCTGCTCGCCGGCGAGCCCGGTGTGGGCAAGTCGACCCTGCTGCTGGACGTGGCGCAGCAGTGGGCCGCCGGCTCCGGCAGCCCCTCGCTCGTGGTCAGCGGGGAAGAGTCGGTCAGTCAGGTGCGGCTGCGCGCCGAACGGATGGGCACCCTGCACGAGCAGCTCTACCTCGCTGCCGAGAGCGACCTCGCGGCGGTGCTGGGGCACCTGGACGCGGTCAAGCCCGGCCTGCTGGTGCTCGACTCGGTCCAGACCATCTCGACCACCGGCACCGAGGGGGTGCCCGGTGGCGTGACCCAGGTGCGCGCGGTCACCTCCGCGCTGGTCTCGGTCGCCAAGGAGCGGGGCATCGCCACCGTGCTGGTCGGGCACGTCACCAAGGACGGCCAGGTGGCCGGGCCCCGGGTGCTGGAGCACCTGGTCGACGTGGTGCTGCACTTCGAGGGCGACAAGCACTCCTCGCTGCGGCTGGTACGCGGCGTGAAGAACCGTTTCGGCGCTGCCGACGAGGTCGGCTGCTTCGAGATGCACGAGGGCGGCATCAGCAGCCTGGCCGACCCGTCCGGGCTGTTCCTCACCCGCTACGCGGAGCCGGTGCCGGGCACCTGCGTGACCGTCGCGATGGAGGGACGCCGGGCCCTGGTCACCGAGGTGCAGGCACTGATCGGCGCGACGGTGGCCGGCTCGCCCCGGCGCACGGTCTCCGGCCTCGACTCGGCCCGGCTGGCGATGGTGCTGGCGGTGCTGCAACGCCGCACCGAGCGGCTGACCCTGCACGACCGGGAGGTCTTCGCGGCCACCGTGGGCGGCATCCGGGTCGTGGAGCCGGCCGCCGACCTGGCGGTCGCGTTGGCGGTCGCCTCCGGCGGGCTCAACCTGGCCATCGCGCCGCACCTGGTGGCGATCGGCGAGGTGGGCCTCACCGGCGAGGTGCGCCGGGTCGGCGCGGTGCCACGCCGGTTGGCCGAGGCGGCCCGGCTGGGGTTCAAGGTGGCCCTGGTCCCGCCCGGTAGCGGCCCGTCCAGCACCGGTGCCGGCCCTGAGCAGATGCGGGTGACCGAGGTCACCGACGTCCGTTCGGCGCTGCACCATGCGGCCCGCGCGTCCGCCGAGTGACGCGCCGTGCCGACGGGAACGGCGATACCGGACAGCCCGCCCCGGGCGGGGAAACGGTTGGAAGGGCGGCATCGTGACACATCACAGTAACCACGACAGCACCCACCGCACGGCAGTCCGTAGACTGTGCCCGTGCCGATCGACCGCGAAACCACCAAGCCAGCCGGCGCGCCGCCGCACGCCCGCACCGGCGGCGTGGGCTCGCCTGCCCGCCCGATCAGCGTGAGCGTGACGGCGGGGACCGCCGGGAGCGCCGGCGATCCGCTGCGGGCCAACCTTGCCCTGATGGCACCCGGCACCGCTCTGCGCGACGGGTTGGAGCGCATTCTGCGCGGCCGCACCGGCGCGCTCATCGTGCTCGGTTACGACAAGGTCGTCGAGGGTCTGTGCACCGGCGGCTTCCCACTCGACGTGGAGTTCTCCGCCACGCGGGTTCGCGAGCTGTGCAAGATGGACGGCGCCGTGGTGCTCTCCAGCGACGGCACCCGGATCGTCCGGGCGGCGGTGCACCTGATGCCCGACCCGTCCATCCCGACGGAGGAGTCCGGCACCCGGCACCGCACCGCCGAGCGGGTGGGCCGGCAGACCGGCTACCCGGTCATCTCGGTCAGCCAGTCGATGCGGATCATCAGCCTCTACGTCAACGGCCAGCGGCACGTGCTCGACGACTCGGCGGCCATCCTGTCCCGCGCCAACCAGGCGCTGGCCACCCTGGAGCGCTACAAGCTCCGGCTGGACGAGGTCTCCGGCACGCTCTCCGCCCTGGAGATCGAGGATCTCGTCACCGTGCGGGACGCGGTGGCGGTGGTGCAGCGACTGGAGATGGTCCGCCGGATCGCCGACGAGATCGCCGGTTACGTGGTCGAGTTGGGCACCGACGGCCGGCTGCTCGCCCTACAGCTGGACGAGCTGATGGCCGGCGTGGACGCCGACCGGACGCTGGTCATCCGGGACTACCTCCCGGTCGGCCGCAGGTCCCGCACCCTGGACGAGGCGCTGGTCGAGCTGGATCTGCTCGGCGCCACCGAGCTGATCGACCTCGTGTCGGTGGCCAAGGCCATCGGTTACCCCGCCGCAACGGACGCCCTGGACGCCGCGGTCAGCCCGCGGGGCTTCCGGCTGCTGGCCAAGGTGCCCCGGCTGCCGGTGGCGGTGGTCGACCGTCTGGTGGTGCACTTCGGCAGCCTCCAGCGGCTGCTGGGCGCCACGGTGGAGGACCTGCAGGCCGTCGAGGGGGTCGGCGACGCCCGCGCCCGTGGCGTCCGCGAGGGGCTGTCCCGGCTCGCCGAGGCATCCATCCTCGAGCGGTACGTCTGACCCGACTCGGCCGGCGAATGGCTCGGCCGGCGATGGCGGTCGGTGACGGGTCGGTCGGTGACGGTTCAGCCGGTGATGGTGATCTTCGCCGGAGCGCTCAGCTTGGTACCGACCCTGGCGAACACCTGGTACGTCCCGGCCGGCGGGAACGGCCCCGCGGCCAAGCCGTTGGTGTCGCACCGGGTGGTGTCCCGCCCGTTCCAGCCGACCTGGTAGGAGCGCTCGAAGTTCGGGGTGAAGGACTGCACGTCCGATCCCTGGACCTTGCCGCAGGTGTCCGACGACCAGATCTTCTCCGCGCCGGACTTGATGAAGATTTCCTGGAGGTCGGCGCCCACGTTCCGGCTGCACGTCCGGTCCGCGGTGTTTTTGATCTTGAGCTCGAGGTCGACGACCGCTCCGCGCTGCACCGAGGTGGGCTGCGCCACCGAGATCACGCTGATCTCCGCGTCGGTGCAGGTGCCGTCGTCCACCGACCCGGCGGCCGCCCCCGGCGGCGGAGCGTTGCTGGTGATCTCGGGGCTCGGGTCGCCCCCAGCCGGATCGGCTGACCGGGACGCCGGAGGAGCCCCGCTCTGCGGCGTCAACACCGGGCCGGCGGGACCCGAGGTCGCGGCGGATGTCGGAGTCGGCCCTGCCTGCGGCCGATCCTCGGAACGGCCCGAGCCGGTGCACGAATAGAGCAGGACAATCAGGAAGAGAAGCCCCGCTCCGAGTACGACGACGCGACGCCGCCAGTACACGGCGGGTGGCAGGGGGCCGACCGTCAGACGCATGATGCCCCCCACCGTAGCGGCGCAGCCCCCACCAACCCGACGCGACGCGCCGGAGCACCACCAGCTCGACCCACCGAACGTCCCTTGAGGACGGTTTGGTTGATCGCCGCACGCCCGTTCAGAGGTAGACCTTTCGCTGGTAGACGGCGTGCGCGCCGGCCACCCGGTCCAGGAAGAGCAGCCCGGCGCAGTGGTCGATCTCGTGCTGCAACGCCCGCGCCTCGAAGCCGTCGGTCACCAGCCGCACCGGCTCCCCGGTCCCCGGCAGGTCACCCTCCACCACCAGCCGGCTGGCGCGCTTCACGTCCCCGGTCAGGTCCGGCACCGACATGCACCCCTCCCGGCCCGGCTTCCACCGCGTCGCCTCGACGACCCGGGCATTGCAGAGCACGAAGGCGCCGTGCACGGTGATCGCCTTCGGATGCCCCGTGACATCCACCGCGAAGACCCGGGCACCCACACCGATCTGCGGTGCGGCCAGGCCGACGCAGCCGGGCGAGACGCGCATCGTGGCGACCAGGTCGGCCGCCAGGCGTACCGTCTCACCGGCGGTCGGGTCGACCTCGTCGCCAGCCCGGCTCAGCACCGCATGCGGGGCCGACACCACCGGCCGCACCTCACCCGGCAAGGCCAGCGACTCCGGTGTCCAGTCACCCAGGCCGGCGTACGTGTCGGCGCCCCGACCGGTCTCCGCCCCGCTCCGCCCGCCCGTCACAGCAGGTCCGGGTCCGCCGGCCGAAGGGTGACCTCGACGCCCAGCTCCGTGGCCGTCCGGTGCAGCCGGTCGATCACCGTGTCGGCGACACCGGCCGGCAACTCGACCTCGGCCAGCACCACGTAGAGCGAGCCGGCCAGCCGGGTGCTCAGGTCGGTGACGTTCCCGCCGGCGTCCACCAACACCCGGGTCATCGCCGCCACGATGCCCATCCGGTCCGATCCGTGCACCGCCAGCACGTACGGCTCGCCCACCGGAGGCACCTCGCCGTCCGGGGTGACCGCGCGTACCGTCGCCAACAGCTGCCCCTCGGCGGCCAGCGGCACCAGCGCGGCCTCGACCTCGGCGGCGGCCGGGCCGGTGCAGATGAGGGTCATCGCGAAGTGCCCCCGCAGCCTCGTCATCGTGCTGTCGGTGAGGTTCGCGCCCAGTCGGGCCAGCACCTCCGCGACGTCAGCCACGATGCCCGGCCGGTCCCGACCGATGACGGTGATCGCGAGCTCGTTCATCCGGGCATTCTCCCCGATCCGCCCGCTACCGCCCTGCCACCCCGCCCGAGCCGCCCATCCAGCGGGAATGCCACGTGACATCATCGACGACGCGATGACTCAACCCGATTTCGCCACCATGGTCAGCCGGTGGTACCAGCAGAACGCGCGTGCCCTGCCATGGCGCGACCCCGACGTCAGCCCGTGGGCCATCCTGGTCAGCGAGGTCATGCTCCAGCAGACGCCGGTGGTCCGGGTCGTACCCGCCTGGCAGGCGTGGTTGGCCCGCTGGCCGGACCCGGCGACGCTGGCGGCGGACAGCCCAGCCGAGGCTATCCGGATGTGGGGACGCCTCGGCTACCCCCGCCGGGCTGTCCGGCTGCGGGAGTGCGCGGTGGCGATCGTGGACCGGCACGGCGGCCAGGTTCCGGACCGACTGGAGCAGCTACTGGCGCTGCCGGGCGTGGGCACGTACACGGCGCGGGCGGTGGCCGCGTTCGCGTACGGCCAGCGACACCCGGTGGTGGACACGAACGTACGCCGGGTGGTCTGCCGGGCGGTGGCCGGCGAGTCGGACGCCGGCCCGGTGACCCGGCCCGCCGACCTGGTCGCCACCGAGGAGCTCCTGCCGGTGGAGCCGGCCGCCGCCGCACTCGCCAGCGCGGCGTTCATGGAGCTGGGTGCGGTGATCTGCACGGCCCGGTCGCCACGCTGCACAGCCTGTCCGGTCGAGTCGGTCTGCGCGTGGCGGGCCTCCGGGCAGGAGGCACCGGCCGGACCCACCCGGCGCCCCCAGCGGTACGCGGGCACCGACCGGCAGGTGCGCGGCCTGCTGCTCGGAATGCTCCGTGAGTCGACCGGGCCGGTCCCGCACCAGCGGCTGGACCAGGTCTGGACCGACGACGTGCAGCGCGCCCGCGCCCTGGCTGGCCTGGTGCAGGACGGCCTGGTCGAACCGGTCGGCAACGACTCGTTCCGCCTCGCCGGCGACGGCCCCGCCCTGCCTACCACCGACCTCACCACCTGACCCGCACGGAGCCATTCGGCGCGCCCCGCCAGCCACGGGGGGCGCGGTGCGGCCTGCCGGCGTATGCCTTTCAGCGAGCCGCTCACGCCACCGACGCGGGCTGGTGCGAGGTCGGCAACGAGCGTGATGCCTGTGAGGCATTTTTATGCCTCACAGGCATCAGGCCAAAGACAGTGACCGCTACCAGGTGAGGCTCGCGCAGCCCAGAACGGATCCGGGGCGGAACGACGACCGCCGAGGGTGCAAGCCGTCGCACGACGGGCGGGGGAGGTTGGCGACGACAAGGCGGGGCCCCGGTGGCCTGCGCCACCGGGGCCCCGCCCCCTGCTATCGGTTGTGCTACTCGTCGGCGCCCGCGGCGGCGGTGCCGCCCAGGTCGGCCGGCACGGCGTCCGGAACCTCGACCGGCTTGTCCGCGCCCCGGAAGACGAGCTTGGACTTGTCGATGTCGTTGGGGTCGCCTTCGCAGTCCACCACCACGATCTGACCCGGGGTCAGTTCGTTGAACAGGATCCGCTCGGAGAGGTTGTCCTCGATGTCGCGTTGGATCGTGCGACGCAGCGGACGGGCGCCGAGGACCGGGTCGAAGCCCTTGAGCGCCAGGTACTTCTTGGCGTTGTCGGTCAGCTCCAGACCCATGTCCTTGTTACGTAGCTGACCCTCGATCCGCTGGATCATGATGTCCACGATCGAGAGGATCTCGTTCTGCCGCAGCTGGTGGAAGACGATGGTGTCGTCGATCCGGTTGAGGAACTCAGGCCGGAAGTGCTGCTTGAGCTCGTCGTTGACCTTCTGCTTCATCCGGTCGTAGGTCGACTCGGAGTCCTCCGACTGCTGGAAGCCCAGCGACACCGCCTTGGCCACATCGCGGGTACCCAGGTTGGTCGTCAGGATGATGACCGTGTTCTTGAAGTCCACGATCCGACCCTGACCGTCGGTGAGCCGACCGTCCTCGAGGATCTGCAGGAGCGTGTTGAACACATCCGGGTGGGCCTTCTCGATCTCGTCGAACAGCACCACCGAGAACGGCCGACGGCGCACCTTCTCGGTCAGCTGCCCACCCTCGTCATAACCGACGTAGCCGGGAGGGGCACCCACCAGCCGGGAGACCGTGTAACGGTCGTGGAACTCGGACATGTCCAGCTGGATGAGCGCATCCTCACTGCCGAACAGGAACTCCGCCAAAGCCTTGGACAGCTCGGTCTTACCCACACCCGACGGGCCGGCGAAGATAAACGACCCCGACGGGCGCTTCGGGTCCTTCAGACCGGCCCGGGTACGCCGGATCGCCTTCGAGACCGCCTTGACCGCATCCTCCTGGCCGATGACGCGCTTGTGCAGCTCGTCCTCCATACGCAGCAGACGCGAAGTCTCCTCCTCGGTCAACTTGTAGACCGGGATACCCGTCCAGTTACCGAGCACCTCGGCGATCTGCTCGTCGTCGACCTCACTGACGACGTCCAGGTCACCGGCCTTCCACTCCTTCTCCCGCTGCGCCTTCTGACCAAGGAGCTGCTTCTCCTTGTCCCGCAGCTGGGCGGCGCGCTCGAAGTCCTGAGCGTCGATCGCGGACTCCTTGTCACGACGCACCTGCGCGATGCGCTCGTCGAAGTCCCGCAGATCTGGCGGCGCGGTCATCCGACGGATCCGCATCCGCGCGCCAGCCTCATCGATCAGGTCGATCGCCTTGTCCGGCAGGAAACGGTCGGAAATGTACCTGTCGGCCAGAGTCGCGGCAGCCACCAGGGCAGCGTCGGTGATGCTCACCCGGTGGTGCGCCTCGTAACGGTCACGCAGGCCCTTGAGGATCTCGATGGTGTGCGCCAGGGACGGCTCACCCACCTGGATCGGCTGGAACCGGCGCTCGAGCGCGGCGTCCTTCTCCAGGTGCTTGCGGTACTCATCCAGCGTCGTGGCGCCGATGGTCTGCAGCTCACCGCGGGCCAGCATCGGCTTGAGGATGCTCGCCGCGTCGATCGCACCCTCGGCGGCACCCGCACCCACCAGGGTGTGGATCTCATCGATGAACAAGATGATGTCGCCGCGGGTACGGATCTCCTTGAGCACCTTCTTCAAGCGCTCCTCGAAGTCACCGCGGTAACGTGAACCAGCGACCAGCGCACCGAGGTCAAGCGTGTAGAGCTGCTTGTCCTTCAGCGTCTCGGGCACCTCACCCTTGATGATCTTCTGGGAGAGGCCCTCCACCACGGCGGTCTTACCGACCCCGGGCTCACCGATCAGGACCGGGTTGTTCTTCGTCCGGCGGGACAGCACCTGCATGACCCGCTCGATTTCCTTCTCCCGCCCGATCACCGGGTCGAGCTTGCCCTCACGGGCGGCCTGGGTCAGGTTACGACCGAACTGGTCCAACACCAGGCTGGTCGACGGCGCGGCCTCACCCGGCGCGGCACCGGCAGCGGCCGGCTCCTTACCCTGGTAGCCCGACAGCAACTGGATCACCTGCTGGCGGACCCGGTTCAGGTCCGCGCCGAGCTTCACCAGCACCTGGGCGGCGACGCCCTCACCCTCACGGATCAAACCGAGCAGGATGTGCTCCGTGCCGATGTAGTTGTGGCCGAGCTGCAACGCCTCACGCAGCGACAGCTCCAGCACCTTCTTGGCCCGCGGCGTGAACGGAATGTGCCCGCTCGGCGCCTGCTGACCCTGGCCGATGATCTCCTCGACCTGCTGACGAACACCCTCCAGAGAAATACCAAGACTCTCCAGAGCCTTCGCCGCGACGCCCTCACCCTCATGGATCAGGCCCAGCAGGATGTGTTCCGTACCGATGTAGTTGTGGTTGAGCATCCGGGCCTCTTCTTGGGCCAGGACGACAACCCGTCGCGCTCGGTCGGTGAACCGCTCGAACATGCCCTCGTGCTCCTCACGTGCCGTGCGCCTTGATGGTCTAGATCTCGGCGGGGCCGGTGCACGAACGTCCGGGACGGGCGTCCGTGCCTCCTTACTCTATCGTCGCTGACCGACTCAGCTGAGGTCGTGTGTCTCCGGTGCGGGTCGGTTCCACGTCGTTTTGCACAACCGTCCGCGCTCAGGAGGTGTTCCGGTAGCCCTGTCGCTACGCGCAGAGCGAAATCGCATCCGACGCGACGGACGCCCGCTGCCCACCCTGAGGGGCTCCGCGAGGGGTACCGGCGCCGGCGATGGACACCGCGACAGTCCCTGAGGAACGTTGTCCACAGGTTGTGGACAGCTGCTCCACTGGTTGTGGACAACGTCGGGCGGGCGGCAATGCTTCCCGCCGGGATGCGGCGCCGTCCGGATACGGCGACGCCGGCCCGGAGAGGCTCCGGCCCGGCGTCGGTGTCGCCCAGCGGTGGCAGTGGGCCACCAGAAACTGACAGAGTCAGCGCTTCGCGTGGAACTCGTCGACGATCTCCTGCGGGATACGTCCCCGGTCGGAGATGTCCTTGCCGGCCTTCTTGGCCCAGTCCCGGATGGCCTTGTTCTGCTCCCGATCGGCGGTCGCGCCGCCCCGACCGCGAGCGGCACGCCCACCGATCACCACACCACCACGGCCCACCCTGGTCCCGGAGGCCACGTACGACGCAAAAGCATCGCGCAATTTCGCGGCGTTGGAACTCGACAGGTCGATCTCGTACTGAACGCCGTCGAGGGCGAACTTGACAGTCTCGTCAGCGTCCCCGCCGTCCAGGTCATCGACCAGCTTGTGAATGATCTGCTTGGCCACGTCCCACATTCCTTTCGAGCAGGGTGCTCCTGCTTAACGAGAGCACAATAACCCCCGCGCTGCATGCCCCGTCAATAGGATGCGGTTTCAGCCCGGCAGGAGCCCGCCGAGACTACTCCGGGCGGACCAACGGGAAGAGGATCGTTTCCCGAATTCCGAGCCCGGTCAGCGCCATCAACAGCCGGTCGATTCCCATTCCCATACCGCCCGATGGCGGCATTCCGTACTCCATCGACCGGAGAAAGTCCTCGTCGAGACGCATCGCCTCGTCGTCGCCACGAGCGGCGAGCTGCGCCTGGGCCAGCAGGCGTTCCCGCTGCACCACCGGGTCGACCAGCTCGGAGTACGCCGTGCCCAGCTCGAAGCCGAGCACGTACAGGTCCCACTTCTCGGCCAGCCCCGGCTCGCTGCGGTGCGCCCGGGTCAGAGGGCTGGTCTCCTCCGGGTAGTCCCGGACGAAGGTGGGGGCCTGCAGGCCGGGAACGACCAGTTCCTCGAACAGTTCCTCGGCCAGCTTGCCCGTGCCCCACTTCGGGTCCACGGCCAATCCCACCTTGTCCGCGTACTCGATCAGGCGCGGCCGTTCGGTGCGGACCGTGACCTCCTCACCGAGCGCCTCGGAAAGCACCCCGAACAGGGTCACCGACCGCCACTCGCCGCCCAGGTCGAACTCCTGCCCGTCGGCGTGGGTCACCACCGTCGAGCCGCTGACCGCGACCGCCGCCTGTTGTACGAGATTGCGGGTCAACTCGGCCATCGTGTTGTAGTCGCCATACGTCTGGTACGTCTCCAGCATCGCGAACTCCGGCGAGTGCGACGAGTCGACGCCCTCATTACGGAAGTTGCGGTTGATCTCGAAGACGCGGTCGACCCCGCCAACCACCGCGCGCTTGAGAAACAGTTCCGGTGCGATTCGCAGATACAGATCGGTGCTCAGCGCATTGCTGTGAGTCACGAACGGCCGGGCCGCCGCGCCGCCGTGCAACAGCTGCAGCATCGGGGTTTCCACCTCGATGAAGCCCTGCCCGTGCAACGAATCACGCAGACTGCGCACCGCCGCGGCCCGGGTACGGACCATCTGCCGGGCCTGCGGCCGGACGATCAGGTCCACGTAGCGCTGGCGGACCCGGGCCTCCTCGGAGAGCGGCTTGTGGGCCACCGGCAGCGGCCGCAGCGCCTTGGCGGTCATCTCCCACCGCCCGGCCAGCACGGACAGCTCACCCCGACGGCTGGTGATCACCTCACCGGCGACGCCGACGTGGTCACCGAGGTCGACCAGGCGCTTCCAGTCCTCCAGGCGCTCCGCGCCGACCCTGTCCAGGGAGAGCATCGCCTGCAACTCGGTGCCGTCGCCGTCGCGCAGGGTCGCGAAGCAGAGCTTGCCGGTGTTGCGCACGAAGATCACCCGACCGGTGACCGCGGCCTGGTCGCCGGTGGCGGTGTCGGTGGGCAGGTCGGCGTAGCGCGCCCGCACCTCCGCGAGGGTGGCCGTGCGGGGAAATCCCACCGGGTACGGTTCGACGCCGTCGGCGAGCATCCGGTCCCGCTTCTCCCGGCGGACCTTCATCTGCTCGGGAAGGTCGTCGGCGGGGTCCACTGGCACGGCGTTCTGCTCGGTCACGGCACGCTTCCTCGTCACGGAGTTACAGGGGGTCAGGCCCGAGCGTACTCAAGCGCCCAGGGGGCCGTTACCGGATAACCTGCCCGCCATGGTCGATCACACTCGTGCCCCCTCCTCCGGCCGGGCCGCGGCCGAACGGCGCTGACGGGTGGTGGTGGCGCGCCGAGGATCAGAGGTTGCGCTCGTAGACCATCCGCAGACCGATCAGGGTGATCATCGGCTCGTGGTGGGTGATGCTGCGGCACTCGTTGATGACCAGCGAGGCGAGGCCGCCGGTGGCGATCACGGCCTTCACGGCGCCCAGTTCCTCGGTCATCCGCTCGACGATCCGGTCGACCTGGCCGGCGAAGCCGAAGTACAGGCCGGACTGGAGGCACTCCACGGTGTTCTTGCCGATCACCGAACGGGGCTTGGTGGCCTCGACCTTGCGCAGTTGGGCGGCGCGGGCGGCCAGCGCGTCGAAGGAGATCTCGATGCCCGGCGCGAACGCCCCACCGAGGAACTCGCCCCGACCGCTGATGACGTCGAAGTTGGTGGTGGTGCCGAAGTCCACCACGATCGACGGGCCGCCGTAGAGGGTGTACGCGGCCAGGGTGTTCACCACCCGGTCGGCGCCCACCTCCTTCGGGTTGTCGATCGCCAACTGCACCCCGGTCCGCACCCCGGGCTCGACGATCACGCTCGGCAGGTCGGCGTAGTAACGGTCGAGCATGGTGCGCAGCGAGCGCAGCGCGGCCGGCACCGTGGAGCAGGCGGCCACCCCGGTGATGTCGACGTTGTCCCCGGCGAGCAGGCCCCGGAACATCAGACCCAGCTCGTCCGCGGTCGAACGGGCGTCGGTCTTGACCCGCCAGGAGTGCACCAGCTTGTCGCCGTCGAAGGTCGCCAGCACGGTGTTGGTGTTTCCGATGTCGATGCAGAGCAGCACGCACGCAGCCTAGACAACGGCCGTCCGGGCGGGTGCGGACCGGGCCGCGGACCGTATCCTTGTCGTATCGCGACATGAGCATGGATCAATCCACGGCGCGGCCGGACGGGGAGCGGACATGTCGGGGACGTGGTGGATGCGGGGCCGCAACACCCTGCGCCGGCGTCGGCGACACGTGCTGGTGCTGGTCGCGCTGGCCGGCGGCGCCATCTGGATGATCGTGCAGGCCTGGCGGGCGTCCCTCCGGGAGGCAGGCAGCTTCGCCGGCGACCTCTACCTCAACATCGGCGCCGCGCTGATCATGACGTTACTGACCTACGTGGTGCTCAACCCGCTCTTCCGCGAGCTCCAGACGGTCAGCATCATCGAGCACCCCCGGCTGGACCGGGACGCGCTGATCGAACGGGTCGCCCAGTGCCGCGAGATCGTGGCCATCCTGGAGACCTGGACCAGCATGTTGGAGGGCCCGTACGCGGCCCGGTTCGTGGCCGCGCTGCGCTCGGCGTTGGCCAACGGCGCCGTCGTCAAGGTGCTGCTGCTCGACCCGGACTCACCGGCGGTCCGGCTGCGCGGCGAGGAACTGCGCCGGCGGGACGCCTCGGTGGCCATCCTCAACAACCTGTGGCATCTGGCCCGGCTCAGCGAGGAGCTGCCCGAGTCGGCCCGGGCCCGGCTCCAGGTCCGGGTCTACAGCGCCGCCCCCTCGGTGCAGATGTACCGCTGGGACGGCAAGGCGTTCATCTCGTTCTTTCCGGTGCAGGGCAGCACCTTCGACACCCAGCAGATCGAGGCGTTCGTCTCCACCCCGCTCGGCGAGTTCGTCGACGACAGGTTCGCCGAGTTGTGGGAGACGGCGCCGCTGGAGGACCTTGCGGCGTGCCTCACCCTGCGGCTCTGCCTGCGCCAGGCCGATCGGGACCTGGAGCGCTGCGAGGCGCTCTACGTCCGCTCCGACGGCGACTGGTACATCGCCGGCACCGACCTGGTGCGCAACGTGGCCCGGCACGGGCTGGCCGGGCTGAGCGTCGTCCTGGACCGACCCGAGACCCAGGGCGAGACCTTCGCCATCGGCGAGGCCGACGAACTGCCGCCCGAGATCTACAACCGGGTGCTGGAGCTCTTCCGGGCCAAGTACGGCCTGGACGGTCGGCAGGACACCGAGAACCGGGTGATCTTCAACCTGGCCGCCACCTCACTCACCACCGTCTGAGGCCCGGCCGGCCGCCAGCAGCACCTGTCATTCCGTCCGCAGGTCCATGGCGATGTCCAGGATGGGCGACGAGTGGGTCAGCGCCCCCACCGAGAGGAAGTCGACACCTGTGGCCGCGTACCTGGCGGCCACCTCCAGGGTCAGACCGCCGGTCGCCTCCAGCTCCGCCCGGTCACCCACGGCGGCCACCGCCTCGGCCAACGCCTCCGGCGTCATGTTGTCGCAGAGCAGGAAGGCCGCACCGGCCTCCACGGCCTCGACCGCCTCGTCGACGCCGGTCACCTCGACCTGCACCGGCACCTCGGGAAACGCCTCCCGGACCCGCCGGTACGCCGCGGTGATACCCCCGGCCGCCAGCTTGTGATTGTCCTTGATCATGGCCACGTCGTAGAGGCCCATCCGCTTGTTGGTGCCACCGCCGGCCCGCACCGCGTACTTCTCCAACGCCCGCAGCCCCGGCGTGGTCTTGCGGGTGTCCAGCACCATCGCCTTCGTGCCGGCCAGCGCGTCCGCCCAGGCACGGGTGTGCGTCGCCACGCCGGACATCCGGCAGAGCAGGTTCAGCGCGGTGCGTTCGGCGGTGAGCAGCAGCCGGGTCGGCCCGGTCACCGTGAGCAGCACGTCGCCGCGGGCCACCCGCTCCCCGTCGCGGGCCAGCACCGACACCTCGACGGTACGGTCGCCGAACACCTCGCCCACCAGCTCGAACACGGCGGTGGCCACGGCCGTCCCGGCCACCACCCCGTCCGCGCGAGCCACCAGATCGGCGGTGTCGGTCTGCTCCGCCGGAATGGTGGCCACACTCGTGACGTCCAGGAAGCCCGGCCCCAGGTCCTCGACCAACGCGTTCTCGATCACCCGCCGCACCTGAGCCGGGTCCAGTCCGGCTGCCTGCAACGCGGCCTGCGTCGACTCCGCCAGAAGCTTCTCCGCTCGCGACACCGGCCCACTCCTCGCGCTCACTGCATCCCCTTCCACTGCTGCGTCACCCTGCCCTGCGCCCCGATCGACCCGACCAGGTGGCCCAGCCACCGTTCGTCGGCCGTCGGGAAGTCCTCCCGCCAGTGGCAGCCCCGGGTCTCCCCGCGCGCGTAGGCCGCCGCCACCAGCGTCGATGCCACGGTGAGCAGATTCGTCGCCTCCCAGTCCGCGGTGCGCGGCCGGCCGCCGGCGGCACCCAACTCGGTCAGCGTCCCGGCCGTCTCGGCCAGCGTTGCCGCCGAGCGGAGCACTCCGGCGCCCCGGGTCATGGCGCGTTGCAGGGCCGGCGTCGCCCCGGTCGGCAGCAACCAACCGGCACCACCCCGCCAGGCGCCCGTGTCGGCCGGTTGGACCTGCTCGGGCAGGCCGGCCGCGATGTCGTCGGCGATCCGCCGGGAGAAGACCAGACCCTCCAACAGCGAGTTGCTGGCCAGCCGGTTCGCGCCGTGCACACCCGTGCAGGCGACCTCACCGCAGGCGTACAGGCCGGGGATCGAGGTCCGGCCGCGCAGATCGGTGCGGACGCCGCCGGAGGCGTAGTGCGCGGCCGGGGCGACCGGGATCAGGTCGGTGGCCGGGTCCACGCCGATCGCCAGGCAGGACGCCACGATCGTCGGGAACCGGCCGGCCAGGAACCCCCCACCCAGATGCCGGGCGTCGAGGAAGACGTGGTCCGCGCCGCTGGCCAGCAACACCCGGTGGATGCCCTTGGCCACCACGTCCCGCGGGGCCAGCTCGGCCAGCTCGTGCTGGCCCACCATGAACCGCTTGCCGTCCGCGTCCACCAGGTACGCGCCCTCGCCACGCAGCGCCTCGGAGACCAGTGGCTGCTGCGCGTGCCCGCCATCAGGCATTCCCGCGCCCGGCGGGGTGATAAGGGCGGTCGGATGGAACTGAACGAACTCCACATCGGTCACCGCCGCACCGGCCCGCATCGCCAGAGCCACCCCGTCCCCGGTGGAGACCGCAGGGTTGGTGGTGGCCGCGAAGACCTGGCCCATCCCGCCGGTGGCCAGCACCACCGCCCGGGCCAGCAGCGCCCCCACACCGTCCTCGCTGCCCTCACCGAGCACGTGCAGGGTGATCCCGCAGGCCGGACCGAGGCCGTCCGGGCCGTTCCCGGGGGCACGCAGCAGGTCCAGCACCAGGGCGTGCTCGACCAGCCGGATCCACGGATCGCGGCGCACCGCGGCATGCAGCGCCCGCTGCACCTCGGCGCCGGTGGCATCCCCGCCGGCGTGCACGATCCGGTCCGCCCGGTGCCCACCCTCCCGGGTCAGCATCAGTGAGCCGTCCGGGTTGCGATCGAACTCGGCGCCGACCCGCATCAGCTCGCGCAGCCGGGTCGGCCCCTCCTCGACCAGCACCCGGACCGCCGCCGGGTCGCAGAGCCCGACCCCGGCGACCTCCGTGTCGTACGCGTGGGCGGCCGGGGTGTCGGCCGGGTCGAGCACCGCGGCGATGCCGCCCTGCGCCCATCGGGTCGAGCCGTCGTCAATGTTGACCTTGGTGACCACCGTGACGTGCAGCCCCGCCTCGCGCAGGTGCAGCGCCGCGGTCAAACCGGCCACCCCGGAGCCCACCACGATCACGTCGGTCGTCTCCACCCAGCCGGGCGCTGGCGCGGCCAACAACGGAGGCAGGGCCGGCAGGTCCACGGTCGGAAGGTCCATCCCCCCAGTCAACCCGAACCGTCCTCGCCCGGGGCGGCGGGGGCGCGACGAGTGGTTTGGGCTACCCCGTCCGACACCGGCCCTGCCGCGACGACCGGCGCACCGTGGTCACTTGGTCCGAACCGGCAGGCCCACCGGGCCCGCACCCCGCAGCGAGGCGGTCACCGTACGGTCGCTCAGCCACAGGTAGCAGCGGACCCCCCGGTCGCCGACCCGCCAACGCCCCGCGCCGGGAGGGCGGACCAGCACGCCGCTGCGGAACCGCAGGGCAGCGTCGTCCGGAACGCCCACATACCGGCCGAGGAGCGTCCGACAGCCGGTGTAGAGCGGTGCCCACTCGGCGTCCCGGGTCGGGTACGGCGTGTCCGGCGCCCGCCACACCCCGACGAACTCCGCGTCGTGGCGGCCGCCGCACTCCGCCGGGACCAGCGTCTGCGCGCCCCGGCCGGCTCCAGCACGGGTCTGCTGGCAGCCCAGCCGCAGCGTGGAGGCACCCTTCAACGCGTCCCGCAGACTGCCCGAGCGGACCACCACGGTGGCCGCCGCCTCGACGGTGGTCAGCTCGCTGAGATCGCATCGGTACCAGCGGGAACCGGCCGTCCAGCCCGCCCCCGAGGGCAGGGCCACCGACAACCGCAGCCGACCGGCCCGCCAGTCATCGCCCACGTACCCGGTGGTGCGGGTGTCGCACTCGGCGAACGCCCCACGCAGCTCGGCGGAACCGCCGGCCGGGGCGGCGGCCCGCTCGACCGGAAACGACCCCACGTGCACGGTCTCCACCCGGTGCGGGCCGACGCAGTCCGTGGGCTGGTAGCTGGCCAGGGTGACGACGTCGGTGAAGTCGGCGGCCTGACACACGCCGGCGGCCGGGGTGAACGCCGCGGCTGGCGGTAGGGCCGCCCAGTCGTCGGTCAGGTCACCGTCCAGACCGCCGGCCCCGGCGCAGCCGGCCAGCAGGACTGCCGTGACGGCAGTGGCGAGCAGAGTCGTCATCGCACGGCGCATGCGGCCTCCCCCAGGCACCGACCAGCTTCCGACGGCGCAACAAGGGTAACCGGAAATGACCTTCCAGTGACAGACCGGAATCGGAACGCGTCGGGGTCAGACGGCCGCCACGGCCAGCGGGCTGGGCACCGGGTCACCGGCCGTGCCCGGTGCCGCCGCGGCCGGGTCGGCACCCAGCTCGACCACCCGGTTGTCGGCGTCCACGTGCACCACCCGAGGCCGGTACGAGCGGGCCTCGGCGTCGTCCATCTGCCCGTACGAGATCAGGATGACCAGGTCACCGGGGTGCACCAGGTGCGCGGCGGCCCCGTTGATGCCGATCACACCGCTGCCCCGCTGGCCCGGAATGACGTACGTCTCCAGGCGTGCACCGTTGGTGATGTCCACGATCGCCACCTGCTCGCCGGGGAGCAGGTCGGCAGCGTCGAGCAGATCCTCGTCCACCGTCACCGAACCGACATAGTGCAGGTCGGCCTGGGTCACGGTGGCCCGGTGGATCTTCGACTTGAGCATGGTCCGCAGCATCGAGGTGGCCTTTCGCGAGGGTGGTGGAGGGGTGCGGCCGGGTCAGGGGCGGGGCGCGAGGTGGACAGCCGCGTTGTCGATCAACCGGGTGCTGCCCACCCACGCGGCGATCACCAGCCGCGCCGGGCCGGACACCGGGCCCGGCTCCAGCTCCGGATCGGTCAGCACCAGGTAGTCGAGCCTCGCACCGGGCGTACCGGCGGCGAACGCGGCGTGCGCGGCCGCCAGCACCGCTCCCGCGTCCAGACCATCGTCGGCGGCCTCCGCGGCGGCCAGCAGCGCGGCGGACAGGCTCAACGCGGCGGCCCGCTCCGGCTCGCTCAGGTAGCGGTTCCGGCTGGACAGCGCCAAGCCGTCCGGCTCCCGGACGGTCGGCACGCCGACCACCTCGACCGGCACGTCCAGGTCCCGGGTCATCCGCCGGACCAGGGTGAGCTGCTGGTAGTCCTTCTCGCCGAAGAACGCCAGGTCAGGCCGGGTGAGCTGAAGCAGCTTCACCACCACGGTGAGCACGCCGTGGAAGAAGCCGGGGCGGCTCGCGCCCTCCAGGTCGGCACCGAGCGGGCCAGGATCGAGCCGTACCCGAGGCTGGCCGTTCGGGTACATCTCGGCCACCGACGGGGCGAAGACCAGGTCGGCGCCGGCCCGCCGGCACACCTCCAGGTCTGCGTCGAGCGTCCGGGGGTAGCGGTCGAAGTCCTCGTTCGGCCCGAACTGCAACGGGTTCACGAAGATCGTCACCAGCACGTGGTCGGCCTGTTCCCGGGCCGCGCGCAGCAGCGTCTCGTGCCCGGAGTGCAGCGCGCCCATGGTCATCACCACCGCTACCGGGCCCGTCATCGCGGCCCGGGCCTCGGCCAGGTCGGCACGCGTGTGTACGAGCTGCGTCACAGCGCCACCTTGGCTCGCGACTGCGGGGCTCGCAAGATCGGCTCACTCCCCACGCTCACGCGGCCACCTCCCGACCACTGTCGGCCAGCACGCCGAGCAGCGACTGTGCGTCCACCGGCCGGAGCCTGCCGGCGGCGATCGCCCGGTCGGCGGTACGCCGGGCCAGCGCCAGATAGGCGGGGACGGACTCCGGGGCGGTGGCGGACAGTCGGGCCAGATGCCGCTGGACGGTGCCCGCGTCGCCGCGCGAGACCGGGCCGGTCAGCGCGTCGTCGCCGAGCCGCAGCGCGTTCTCCAGGGCGGCCCGCAGCAGCGGGGCGAGCACCTTCTCCGGCTGGGTCACACCGGCGTCGCGCAGCCGGTCGGTCGCCTCGTTCACCAGGGTCACCAGGTGGTTCGCGCCGTGCGCGAGCGCGGCGTGGTACAGCGGGCGGTCCGCCTCGCCCACCCACTCGGGCACGCCACCGAGGTCGGCCACCAGCCGGGCCGCCAGCGGACGCAGCTCCGCCGGGGCGGTCACCCCGTACGAGATGCCGGCCAGCCGGGCCAGGTCGTCCGGCGTACCGGTGAAGGTCATGGCGGGGTGCAGGGCGAGCGGCCGGGCACCGACCGCGACGGCCGGTGCCAGCACGGACAGCCCGTGCGCGCCGGAGGTGTGCGCGATCACCTGACCCGGGCGCAGCGCGCGCCGGTCGGCGAGGTCGGCGACCACCCCGGCCAGCGCGTCGTCGGGCACGGCGATCAGCAGCAGGTCGGCGGCGGCGTGGGCGACGGCGGCGACCGGGCGGCGGGGAACCTCGGGCAGCAGCAGGGCGAGCCGGGCCTGACTGGCTCCGGAGCCGTCGGCGACGGCTGCCACCCGGTGCCCGGCGGCGGCGAGTGCGGCGCCCAGCACGGCGCCGACCCGCCCGGCACCGACGACACCGACGGTGAGCAGACGGGAGGTGGCGGCGGCCGAGGCGCCGACGACGGCGCTATCCCGCAGTGCGGCAGGCCCGTGTGGGGCGGCCGGACGCGGGCGCAACGGTGCGCTCATGACGACGATCCAGTCCTCGAGAAGGGGTACCGGTCGATCGCAAGTATGCCCCCGGCCTCCCGAACCGGGACAAGCATGTGTGAAAACCTTCACCACCCGCCCCACGGCCTCCTCGTGGACCTCCTGCGCTGCGACCGGACAGTCCCGAGAGGTGGGAGCGCGGGTCGAACCGTAGGGTCGGCATGGTGACGCTGCCTGAACTCCCGACCGTCTGATGGCGCTTCCCTGGCGGAACGCGATGAGTCAGGCCCTCTACGGGCCGAGCGGATTCTTCGTGGCCGGCGCCGGGCCAGCCGACCACTTCCGGACCAGCGTGCACGCCTCCCCGGCGTTCGCCGGTGCGCTGCTGCGCCTGATCGCACAGGTGGACGCGGCACTCGGCCACCCTCCCCGTCTCCGGGTGGTCGACGTGGGCGCCGGGCGGGGGGAGCTTCTGCTCAAGCTGGCGTCCGCCGACGTCCAGGCCGCCGCCGGGCTCGCGGTGGGGGTTTCCGCCCGTCCGTCGCTCGCGGAACGCGTGCGGTTCACCGCGGTGGAGTACGCGCCGCGACCCGAACACCTCCCCGCGGAGATCGAATGGGTGGCCGAGATTCCGGAAAGGATCACGGGAGTGCTGCTGGCCACCGAGTGGTTGGACAACGTTCCACTGGACGTGGCGGTGCACACCACGGACGGCTGGCGGTACGTGTCGGTCGACCCCGAGAGCGGTGCGGAGACGGTTGGCGAGCTGGTCGGTCCTGCCGATCTCGAATGGCTCACCACCTGGTGGCCCTCCGGTTTCCGGGCGGAGATCGGGCGGACCAGGGACGAGGCGTGGGCGGACGCGGTAGGCAGGATCGAGCGGGGCATGACGGTCGCGGTCGACTACGGGCACCTGCGCGACGACCGGCCGGTGGACGGGACGCTGACCGGGTACCGCGCTGGGCGGCAGGTGCCCCCGGTACCGGACGGGTCGAGTGACGTGACCGCGCACGTGGCCATGGATTCGGTCGCCTCCGCCGGTGCGGCGGTCGCCCGGTGTGCGTACTCCCTCGTTCCGCAGCGGGAGGCGCTGCGGGCGCTCGGGGCCGACGGCGGGCGACCGCCGCTGAGCCTGGCCGGCACCGACCCGGCGGGGTACGTGCGGGCGCTGGCCGCTGCCTCGGCGGTGGCCGAGCTGACCGACCCGGCCGGGCTCGGCGGGCACTGGTGGCTACGCCAACCGGTCGGCATCCCGCTCGGGCCGGCCGTGGCACGATGACGGGCATGACCACCGACGCCGGGGACCTCCGTGAACTGACCGTCGGCACCGGGGCCGGCCTGGTCGCCGGCACCGGCGGTGAGCAGCTCGGCACCGACATGGTGCTCAACATCGGCCCGCAGCACCCCTCCACGCACGGCGTGCTGCGGTTGAAGCTGGTGCTCGACGGCGAGCGGGTGGTCGCCTGCGAACCGATCATCGGTTACATGCACCGGGGCGCGGAGAAGCTGTTCGAGGTGCGCGACTACCGGCAGATCATCGTGCTGGCCAATCGGCACGACTGGCTGTCGGCGTTCTCCAACGAGCTGGGCGTGGTGCTCGCGGTGGAGCGGCTGATGGGCATGGAGGTGCCGGAGCGGGCCACCTGGCTGCGGATGGCCCTCGCGGAGCTGAACCGGGTGCTCAACCACCTGATGTTCCTCGGCTCCTACCCGCTGGAGATCGGGGCGATCACGCCGATCTTCTACGCGTTCCGGGAACGGGAGACCATCCAGGCGGTGATGGAGGAGGTCTCCGGCGGCCGGATCCACTACATGTTCAACCGGGTGGGCGGGCTCAAGGAGGAGGTGCCGTACGGCTGGACCGGGCGGGCCCGTGCGGCGATCGGTGAGGTACGCCGACGGCTGCCCGACCTTGACCACCTGATCCGGCGCAACGAGATCTTCCTGGCCCGCACCGTGGGCGTGGGGGTGCTCTCGGCCGCCGACGCTGCCGCGTTCGGGGCGTCCGGGCCGGTGGCCCGCGCCTCCGGGCTCGACCTCGACCTGCGTCGCGACGACCCCTACCTGGCCTACGACGAGCTGGACGTGCCCGTGGTCACCCGCACCGCGGGCGACTGCCACGCCCGCTTCGAGGTGCTGCTCGACCAGGTGTACGCGTCGCTGGACCTCGCCGAGCAGTGCCTGGACCGGGTGGACCGTCTGACCGGGCCGATCAACACCCGGCTACCCAAGGTCCTCAAGGCGCCGGAGGGGCACACCTACGCCTGGACCGAGAACCCGCTCGGGATCAACGGCTACTACCTGGTGTCCCGGGGCGAGAAGACGCCCTGGCGGTTGAAGCTGCGCACCGCGTCGTACGCCAACGTGCAGGCGCTGGCGACCCTGCTCCCCGGCTGTCTGGTGCCGGACCTGATCGCCATTCTCGGCTCGATGTTCTTCGTTGTCGGGGACATCGACAAGTGACCTGAGCGGTGCGGGGTCAGCGCCAGCGGTCGGTGACCGGGGCACCGCCGGCGCGTGGCTCGTCGTCCTGCGGCGGATAGCCGTACCGCTCGTCGACGCGGCGCCGGCCGGCCCGCTCCGGTGCGGGATCCGCCTGGTGGCCGCGCTGGCGCGGGGGACGCCACTCGTCCGGCACCGCCACGCCGCCGACCGGCAGCGCCGGCCGGTCCTCCGGCTCGGCCCGCCAGCCGCCGTTCCGGTCGTGCCAGCGCGCCGGCTCGTCCCGGTGGTACGGCTCGGGCTCCTCGTGGCGGCTCGGCTCGTCGTAGCGGCGCGCGTCCTCCTGCCGGCGCGCGTCCTCGTGCCGGCGCGCGTCCTCGTGCCGGCGCGCGTCCTCGTGCCGGCGCGCGTCCTCCTGCCGGCGCGCGTCCTCCTGCCGGCGCGCGTCCTCGTGCCGGCGGGGGTCCTCGTGTCGGCGGGGTTCCTCGTGTCGGACGGACGCCCACCGGTCGGCCATCCGGTACTCGGTGCCGCTCGCGTCGGCCTGCACCTCGGCCCGGCGCTCACCGACCCGCACCTCACGGCCGTGTTCGTCGTCGCGCACGGCTGCCCACCGGTCTCCGGCCCGCAGTTGCGACCAGTACTCGCCGGTGTCGTCCGCCCGCAGGGCCGGCCCGGGCTGCGGCGCGGCCGTCCGGTCCGGCTCACGCTGCGCCGACCAGGCGCGGTCGTCGTGGCGGTCGTCCGGTTCTGCCCACGATCCCGGGTGCGGCCGGTCCTGGCCGCGCGGCGGTCGGGCACCCCGGCCGGGCTCGTCGGGCTGGGCGTGCGCGTCGCGCGGATCGGGCCACTCCGGCTCGTTGCGGGAGGCTCCCCAGCCAGGCGCGTCGCCGGAGCGGCCGCGATCGTCGGCGGGGCGGCCGCGATCGTCGCCGTGACCGGACCGGGGGCGCTGCTGCGGCTCATCCCACGAGCCTTCCGCCGGCCGGGAACGCTCGTCCGCGCCGCCACCCGGGGTCCACTCCCGCGCGGGCGCGGTCCACTGACCGGCGTATCCGCCGTCGTACCGCCCGCCCGGCTCGGCCGGGCCCCCGTCCACCACGGTGTGCCGAGTGGTCACGTGCACGGTCTCGGTGTGCCGGACCACGCCGACCGGCCGCTGCGCCGGCTCGGGGCGGCCCTGGTCGCGAGGGCGGGAGGCCGTGCCGTACCCGGCGGCCGCCGGTCGCTGCGCGCCGTACACCCCGCCGGCCGCCGGCGGCTCGGCGCCGTACACGCCGCCGTCGTTCGAGGGCTCGGCGCCGTACACCCCGCCGCCGGTCGAGGGCTCGCCGGCGCCGTGGGCGGCCGAGCGCGGGTACGCCGGCTCGTCGTCGTCGACGCGCTCGGCGCGACCCCGCCGGGGCGCCGGTTCCTGGGTGCCCGGCATTCGGCTCCGACCCGCCGGGGCCCCACCCGGCACCCGACTGATCGCCGGGGCCGGGGCCGCCGGCTCGGCGGCCGGCACCCGCGCCCGGGCGGCACCCGTCGGGTCGACCGACGGGGTGGCACCGGCGGGGACGGCACCGCTGGCGTCGAGGCGGCGGCGGACCGCGGCGATGCCCTCCTGCGCCCGCTGCGCCTGGTCGAGCGCCTGGTTGCCGCGCTGCGCGGCGGCCGCGATCTCGGTACGCAGCTCCCGGCGCAGCCCCTCGACCTCGTCCAGCAACTCGTCGGTCCGCGCCGACGCGCCGTCGGGCCGCAGGGCGATGGACAGGCCGATCAGCACCACCGCCACGATGGCGAGCACCGCCGCGAAGCGCAGCGGCCCGTTGCCGTCGGCGACCAGCAGGATCAGCGCCGCCACCGGGGCGAGGGCCACGCCGGCCCAGAAGAGCATGGTCAGCAGCGGCGGTTGACGGCGGGCGTCGGGAGTGACCGAGGCTGGCATGGCTGTGCAGCCTACCGAGGATCTCCACCTGAGGGAACGGGTGCCCGGCAACGTACCGACGCCCCCGCCCCGAGGGGGGCGAGGGCGTCGTCAGCACGCCACGAGGTGGCTCAGCTGGTGGCGAAGGCACCGTCCGAGGAGAAGATCAGGCCCACGCTGATGGCGCCGGTGCGCAGGCCGTTCTTGGTCAGCGGCCCACCCTGGTCGAGCGAGGAGAACGAGCCCACCGAGAGCCCGTACGTCTTCTCCAGGCCCGGCTTGCAGAACGGACGCTGCTGGCACTCCGGCGGACCACCCAGCACGGTCGCGGTGCCGGAGCACTTCGCGGCCAGCTCGGAGAGCGTCTTGACGCTGTACTTGTCGGCGAATGCCTGGGTGACCGCGAAGGCGTTCTGGTCCTGCGCGGCGGCCGGGGCTCCGAAGGTGAGGCCCACCTTGTCGCCCTCGGCCTTGAGCTTGGTGACCGTGGTGTTGATGTCGGGCGAGGAGACCGGCGGGGGGTTGGCGCCGTTGGCCTTGGTGTTGAGGAACTCGGCCATCGTCGCGGCGTACTCCGGGACGACCTGGACCTCGCCCTTCTCCAGCGCCGGCTCGTACAGCTCGCGGTTGCCGATCTGCTGCACCTTCACCTGGTAGCCGGCGGCGGTGAGCGCGATCCGGTACAGCTCGCCCAGCGTCTGGCTCTCGCTGAAGTTGCCGGCGCCCACCACGATGTTGCCGCCCGGGCCCTTGGCGATGCCCGCGGTGAGGTCGTTCGCGGTGGCGAACTCCTCGGCCGCGACCTTGGGGGTCTTGCGGTCCGCGTCGACGGCCTTGTTCAGCTGGACCAGCTTCGGCGTGTCGAGTGCGGCGGAAACCTTGTCCAGTGCGGCGATCAGCTGCGGGTTGGCCGCCTTGCTGTTGACCGCCGGAATGATGTTGTCGGAATTCTGCAGCTTCTTGTCGTCCTGCAGTGCGATGAGCTGCTGCCCGGCTACCGGGGCGCACCCGGCGCCGGAAGCGCTCGCCTTCGGTGCGTCGGTGCCGGACGAACCGGCGTCACCGCACCCGGTGAGGAGCGCCGCCGCGGCGACGGCGCCGACCGCGCCGAACGCCAGACGTGTACGTGCGCGCATGTGCCCGCCTTCCGTGTCCCGGCGCGGCCCGTCCTGGGCCGGCCGCGTGTCCGACGGACGAACCTGGCTGTCGGTCGCCCGCGAATGTCCACCCAACATCGTCCGGAACCGACCGACAACTCCAGGAGGGCTTCGTCACCGCATTGTCACCAGCCGAGCCGTCCCCGGTCGGTGAATTCGACGACCGCTCACCCTTTCCGGGCCGACCCTCGTGGGTCAGGCGCGGCCGGTGGCGTCGGCGGACCGGGGCCGCCCCGTACCCTGCCGGACGCGCCGCAACGGACGGGGTGTGACCAGCCGCTCGACGCCGCTGAGGAGCACCTCGGCCAGCAGCGCGAGACCGGCCACCAGCACGCCACCGGCCACGATCTGACCTCCGCCGGACGCGATGCTCAGGCCGAACCCGGTGCGGATGATCTCGCCGAGGCCACCGCCGTTGACGAACGACGCCAGCGCCGTGGTGGCGATCACCTGAACGGTGGCGGTCCGGAAACCGGCGGCCAGGTAGGGCACCGCGAGCGGCAGCTCGACCCGCCTCAGCAACTGCCCGCCGGACAGACCCATCCCGCGGGCCGCGTCGCGTGCCTCCGGGTCGGCCTGGCGTACGCCGAGGTAGGCGTTGGCCAGCAGCGGAGGGACGGCGAAGACGGCCAGCGCCACCACCACCGGCGTACGCCCGAAGCCGAGGAACGTCAGCGGCAGGATGGTCAGCAGCGCCAACGTGGGGATGGCCAGGGTGGCGTTGGACACCAGCACCACCAGGCCGCCGCCGCGCCCGGTGTGCCCCAGCCAGAGCCCGAGCGGCCAGGCCACCAGGCAGCCGAGCACCACCGCGGCGGCGGAGATCGACAGGTGCTCGCCGAGCCGGTCCAGGATGCCGCCCGGGTTGGTCCAGTTCAGTGGGTCGTTGAGCCACAGCACGGCCTGGTGTACCGGGTTCGCCGCGGCGCTCATCGGGCACCCCGGGCGGCCCACGGGGTGACCAGCCGACCGACCAGGACCAGCAGCAGGTCCAGCAGCACGGCGAGCGCCACGCAGAGCACCGTACCGGTCATGATCTCGGCCTTGTAGAGGTTGTTCTGGAAGCCCGCGAAGATCAGCTGCCCGAGGCCGCCGTGCCCGACCAGCACCCCCACGGTGACCAGCGCGACCGTGGACACGGTGGCCAGTCGCAGCCCGGTCAGGATGCCCGGTATCGCCAACGGCAGGTCGATCCGGAACAGCCGACCCCACCGGCCGTAGCCCATGCCCTCGGCGGCCTCCCGGACCTCCGGTGGCACCTGGTTGAGCCCGGCCACCACGTTGCGGACGATCAGCAGCAGCGCGTACAGGACCAGCCCGACCAGCACGGTGGTGGCACCGGTGCCCAGGTACGGCGCGATGAAGGCGAACAACGCCAGCGACGGAATGGTGTAGATCACGCCGGTGATGCCGAGGATCGGGCCGGCCAGCGGGCGGAACCAGTACGCGACCACGGACAACGGCACGGCGACGAGGACCGCGATCAGCACCGCTCGCCCGGTGAGGGAGGCGTGTTCGCGCACCGCGGCGAGGATCGTGTCAGAGTTGTCCCGCACGTACTGCCAGGAGAACCACGGATTACCCGGGTCGGCCCGGTAGCTCAGGCGGAAGGACATACGTGGACGTTACCCCGGAGGCCGCCGGCATGACCGAATCACCCCGCGCGGCATCGATCTCCCTACAGGGCATCCAGAAGCGCTATCCGAACGGCACCGAGGCCGTTCGTGACCTCAGTCTGGAGGTCACGTCCGGCGAGTTGGTGGTGCTCATCGGACCGTCCGGCTGCGGCAAGTCGACGGTGCTTCGCATGATCAACCGGCTGATCGAACCGACCGCGGGGCGGGTCATGCTCGGTGACGAGGATGTCACCGACGTCGACCCGGTGCGCCTGCGCCGTCGGATCGGCTACGTGATCCAGAACGTCGGGCTCTTTCCACACCAGACGGTCCGGGCGAACGTGGCCACCGTGCCCGGGCTGCTCGGCTGGTCCCGCAGCCAGACCCGCACCCGCGTCGACGAACTGCTCGACCTGGTCGGGCTGGACCCCACGCAGTTCGGACGCCGCTACCCGCACGAGCTGTCGGGTGGGCAGCGGCAGCGGGTCGGGGTGGCACGGGCGCTCGCCGCCGACCCGGTGGTGCTGCTGATGGACGAGCCGTTCTCGGCCGTCGACCCGATCGTCCGGGCCCGGCTGCAGGAGGAGTTCCTCCGCCTCCAGGCCGAGGTCCGCAAGACGATCGTGCTGGTCACCCACGACCTCGATGAGGCGGTCCGGCTCGGAGACCGGATCGCCGTGCTCTCCCAGGGCGGCCACCTGGAGCAGTACGACACCCCGGCGGCCCTGCTCGGCAGCCCCGCCACCCCGTTCGTACGCGAGTTCGTCGGGGCCGACCGGGGCATCCGCCGGCTGGCCGTCACACCCCTCGACCGGAAGGCGCTGGACCCGGTGCCCGGCGACGCACCGGCGGACCTGCCGACCGTTGCGCTGGACGGCTCCGCGTACGACGCGCTGGCGGTGCTGCTCACTTCGGGACGGGACCGTCTCGTGGTGACCGACGACGGCCGACCGGTGGGCGCGCTCAGCCGACAGCGCGTCCTCGACCTCGGCCGGTCGACGGACTGACCGGAAGCCGGCCGCGTCAGCTCAGCCGATGATCCGGCCGGGATGCCCGTACCGGCTCAGTGCTTCTGCAGGTAGTCGATGAAGGCGGCCCGCAGCAGGGGCGCCGACTCCTCGTACCCGTGCCCGGTCATCTCCCGCCACAGCGCGTTGGCCTCGTCGATGATCGGGCCGATGGAGTTGGGCGCGCCGTCCAGGATCGTCGCCTCGTCCGCGTTCGGCTGGCGGCGCAGCACCGACAGGAAGAACCCCACGTCACGGTGCTCACGGGCCAGGGCGAACGCCCGCTCCCGCAGTTCCTCGGTGGACAGCAGGTCGAGCTCCTGGAACGAGGATCCGCCCGGGGTGGCGGCAGGTGTGTCGGTCATCCGCCGAGCCTAACCGTCGAGATCAGCGCCGGCGCGCGGACGCGGCACGGCTCACCGGTCGTCGGCGTCCCACCGACGCGGGCTGTCGTCCCAGCGCGGATCGCGCCACGGGTCGACCTGTTGCGGCGCCGGCGTCGTCGGCAGCTCGGGGGACCAGGTGTCGACCGGCTGCGGCACCGGCACCGACCAGCCCCTGCTGATCGTGCCGTCGCCGACCGGCTCCGGCCGCTCGGTGCTGCCCGGCCGGGGCCTTCCGAACGTCTCGACCAGCCGGGTGACCAGCAGCCCGACGCCGAGCGCCACACCGCCGATCGTCCAGGTGTCCACCGTCCAACCACGCGCCCGCGCGTACGCCTGGAAGGTGGTGACCAGGCCCACCGCCAGCAGCGCTCCGAAGACCCCGCCCCGGCGTCCGAACGCGCTGGTGCCGCCGAGCAGGGCCACCCCGATCGCCAGGACGGTCCACTCCAGCCCCGTGGTGGGGATGACCGACCCTGGGCCGTTGGCGGCGAGCAGCACGCCGGCCAGGGCCGCCAGCACGGTCGAGCCAACCACCGCGGCACCGGTGACCACGGCGGCGACCGCACCACGGCGACGGGCCGGGTCGACGATCGGCCGGTACCGGCCGACCAGCCGACGGACCGCACGGATCGCACCGAACAGCCCGCCGAGGACCGCCACCGCGGCGAACCCGGCGAAGAGGTAGCCGGCGGTACGCCCCGGCTCGTAGTCGCCCTGCACCAGCACGGGTGCCGACCGGCGCTCGATGAACACCACCACACCGGCCGCGCCGGCCAGGCTGGCCGCCCAGCCCGGCACGTGCAGCACCACCACGGCCAGCGCAAGGGCCAGCCCGCCCAGCGCGGCGACCGCGACGGCCGGGCCGACGGAATCGCGCAGGCCCTGGTCGCCCCGCTCCGCGTAGTGCAGTGCGGCGGCGACCGCCACCGGCCCGACGGCGAGGTTCGCGGCGGCGGTGCGCAGGCTCAGCCCGGCGGCGAGAGCGAGCAGCCCCAGCCCGACCGCGTCGACCAGCAGCGTGTTCAGTCCGGCGCCGCGCAGCGCGGCCGGGTCGGCCTGCCAGAGCAGCCAGCCCAGGGCGGCGACGCCTGCCAGCAGCAGGATCTCCCAGACCACGTGCACGCCGATCCGGTCCCGGCCGGGCTCACCGTGGGTGGGGTCGTCGAAGACGTTCTCCAGGACGGCGGCGGGCACCCCGGCCGGAGGTTCCGCCCAGCGGTCCCGGCCCGTTTCTTCGTACGCCATGACGCCGCCTCCCCGCTGGCCGGCCCACCCCGGTCCGGCGCGCGGACGGACCGAGGGCGGCCGTTGCTCTCCGGTCGCAGGCACCGTACCCGCGGCCGGAGCCAGGCGTAACCCCCTGCTCAGCGCTGGCCGGGGCGGCTCTCCCGCTGGTCGGGCTCGCGCTCGTCGTCCGGGCGCTCCGGCACACGGCAGGACCGCTCCAACCAGAGCGCTGCGCCGACCAGCGCCAGCGAGGCGAGCAGGCCACCCCCGGCGGCCGGCCGATCCTCCGTGGCCGCCCGGGTGGTCTCGACGAAGAGCCAACCGGTGAGCCCGGCGTAGAAGCCGGCGAAGATGGCCGCGGCCAGCGCCGACGCCTTGGCCAGCACCACGAAACGGGCCACCATCAGCGGGTCGACCGGATCCCGGCCGGGTTTACGCGCGATCCGACCGCGGGTGTTGATCGCGGCGTAACCCTCCAGCGCGGCGAGCCCGGCCAGCGTCACCACCGGCAGCCAGGGCAGCCGGGGGATGCCGCTGTAGTAGAGGCTGCTGATCAGCAGCCAGGCCACCGCCGCCGCGGCCAGGGCCGCCACGAGCAGGGTGGAGATCCGGGTGGGACCCATTCGAGACCGGTCCGGGCCGGGCCCGCCCGGTGGTGGGGACTTCGCCTGTGTCATGCCGGCCGGCTCCGCTCGGTCATGCCGTCGACTCTAACGCCAACTCCGGCCGGGGACGCAGATCCAGCGCGTCCTGGGCGGCGGGGCCGGCGGTGAGCAGGTCGGTCAACCAGCCGTGCCCGGGCAGCCGCCCGTACGGCTGGATGTCGATCCACGGCCGGAGCACGAACGCGCGCAGATGCGCCCGGGGGTGCGGCAGGGTCAGCTCGGGGTCGTCGCTGAGCATCGGCTCGTCGTCGTCGCCCCAGACGGCGATCACGTCCACGTCGAGGGTGCGCGGCCCGAACCGCCGCTGCGGGTTGCGGACCCGGTCGGCCGCCCGCTCCGCGGCCCGCGCCCGCTCCAGCCAGTCGCGCGGGGCGGCGGCGGCATCCTGGGCCAGCAGCACAGCGTTGAGGTACGCGGGCTGGTCGGCGTCACCCCACGGTGGAGCCTCGTACACGCCGGAGAGCACCAGCACGCTGTCGCCGAGCGTGGCGACGGCCGTACGGAGATGATCCAACCGGTCACCCAGGTTGCTGCCGATGGAGAGAACGGCCCGGGTCACCGGGCACGCGTCCGGGTCATGGTGACGGCCACGTCGGTGAAGGTGTGCGGCACCGGCGCCTCGGGCTTGTGCACCGTGATCGTGGCGCTGTCGACCCGAACGTCTGCCAGGCAGACCACCAGCAGCCGGTCCGCGAGGGTCTCGATCAGGTTCACCGGCTCGCCGGTCACCACCGCGACCAGGCGTTGCGCCAACTCACCGTAGTGGACGGTTGCGGTGACATCGTCGCTGGCGGCGGCCGGGGAGAGATCCAGTTCGAGGGTCGCGTCGACAACGAAATCCTGCCCCTGGGCGCGTTCGAAGTCGTACACCCCGTGCCTGCCGTGGGCCCGCAGGCCGGTGAGCTGGATCCGGTCGGTCATCAGTCTCCCTCTCGAACGGCCCGCGCGAGGGCCAGGCGTGGACGTCCGGTGGCGACCCAGACCGCAAGCGCGTCGGCGGTGGCCCGCACGTCGTGCACGCGTACCCCCCAGGCGCCCGCAGCGACCGCCAACACGCTGGTGGCGACGGTGGCCGCCTCCCGCTGCGCCGTGGGTCGCGACGTGCCGTCCGGGGCGGCGAGCAGCCGACCGAGGTACGACTTCCGGCTGGCCCCGAAGAGCAGCGGGCACCCGAGGTCCAGCAGTTCCGGGAGGCGGGCGCTGAGCTCCCAGTTGTGCTCGGCCGTCTTGGCGAAGCCGAGGCCGGGGTCGACAACGATGCGGTCAGCCGACACCCCGGCGGCCAGCGCTGCGTCGATCCGCTGGCTCAGCTCGGCCCGCACGTCGGCCACCACGTCGGTGTAGCTGGCCAGCTCGCGCATCTGCCGGGAGTGACCACGCCAGTGCATCAGCACCCACGGGCAACCGGCGTCGCGGACCACCCGGGCCATGTCGGGGTCGGCGAGCCCGCCGGAGACGTCGTTGACCACGGCCGCCCCGGCGCGCAGCGCCGCCTCGGCCACCCGCGCCCGACTGGTGTCGATGCTCACCCGCACTCCGGCGGCGGTCAACTCGCGGATGACCGGTAGCACCCGGTCGGCCTCGGTCGTCGCGTCGATCCGCTCGGCGCCCGGGCGGGTCGACTCGCCGCCGACGTCGACCAGGTGCGCCCCGGCGTCGCGCAGACGGACGCCATGTCCGACGGCTGCGTCGAGGTCGGCGTACCGTCCGCCGTCGGAGAAGGAGTCCGGCGTGACGTTGAGGACGCCCATCACCACCGGGCCCGGGGCCCGTACCAGATCGGTCACGACTAGACGGTACCGGTCGCGTGGGCGGCACCCGCCGACCCGGGTCGGCTCTCCCCGGCACCCCTGACGTGGTAATTAGAACAGGTGTACGATCGGCCTTTCGGGCACGATCCGGCACTCCCGTCGCGGCTTGTCGCAATCCGGGGCGGCCCGTACGCTTTGGAATTGGCCAGCATCACGATGGCGACGCTTGGAGGGAGGGCCGAAGCGGGGGAAAACCGCCCAAAGCTCGCCACTCTCCGTGGTGAGTAACGAACGCAGGGTCGAGAACGCTGCGCCCTGCGAGCACATTTCCCGCCAGGCTTGCCTACTGCACCGCCGCGGCACCGCCGGCCGCGATATGGGGAGGTTCCAGTGATCGCCTTCGAGCTCATGGAGACGGCGTCGTCCGGCGTCGCCCACGCGCTCTCCACCCTGGCGTCGGCTCCACTCGCCGAGCCGGCACCGAAGGGGATCGACACCAACAGTGTGGTCACCTTCTTCGCCAGCAAGATCGCACCGATCCTGCTGGCCGTCCTGGGAGTCATCTTCATCGGCCGAGCAAGCCGGGGCGAGATCTCCAAGGTGCTGACCAGCTCCGCCATCGCCATCGTCGGGCTGGCCTTCATCGCCGGCGCGGCAACACTCTTCTTCGTCGGCGATTACCTGATCGATCTGATCTTCGAATAGGCGCGATCACCAGATGCGGCTGCGCACCGATGACGACATCTACCGGGCACGCCTGGTCTACCTCGGGCCGCCCGGCTACACCCTTCCGGTCCACCTGCCCTACGCCCAGTACGGGCTGTTCATGCTGCTGGTCCCCCTCTACATGTTCATCCACTGGCTGTTCACGCTGACAGTCGAGCTCTTCCCAGCCTGGGAGATCGCGCTCGCCATCGTGACCACGTCGTTCATCTTCCGGCACGTCGACCCGGATCGGCCGGCGCGGGTTGTCATCCGCACCGCACTGACCGACTGGCGACGCACCCGGGAGCCGGCGATCGAGCAGCGCGACCCGCGACTGGTCGGCAGCCGGATCAGGATCCGGGAGGAGCTGGCATGACCGGGCGTACGCCGATCGGTCCGTCGCATGAGGCGGTCGCATGAATGGCTCTTCCACGCCGGGTTCCCCGGCCGGCCGTCCGGCCGCGCCGGGGGGTCACCGTGCGCAGTCACTCGACTACGCCGACGTCGAGGACGAGGTGGCGCTCGACCCCGCGCTGGTGACCTCCCCAGGTCACGGCGCGGTCGGAGTCTTCCAAGCCCCCCGGCCGGTCCCCCGCCGGCCGCCACCCGCAGAGCCCACCGCGGTGTCGGCCGGCGAGAACGCCGACATCGACTCCCCGTTCCTGGACCTCTTCGGCGCGTCCCGGCCCGGTGGCGCTCGAGCCGTCCCGGTTGGCCCGGCGACCCGGGAGCAGCCGGCAATCCCGGAGCAACTGCCCGCCGCGACGCACCTCCAGCCGGGTGCTGCACACGCTCAGCCGGCCGCCACGCACGTTCAGCCGGCCCAGCGGGTGCCGGGTCGGGCACCTGATCCGGCACCCGCTGGGGCGCCCGACGAGCCCACCAGCGGCGGGTGGCCCGTCGAGCCGCGGCGCGGAGTCGGCGAATCCCGAGTGCCGCACCAGGCCGGCGACCGGTTGCCGATGCTCCGCCCACCGAACGAGCCCGACGCGGGCGCCGGGGCAGTATCGGCTTCCTCGGCCGGGGGGCCAGCGGCCCTACCAGCCAGCGCCGCGCCATCGGGCCGGCCGACGGCACGGGTCGTCGAGCCCCCCAGCACCACACCCGGGGACCGGCCGGCCCTGGAGCGCAAGCCTCGCCGCGTCGCCGAGGGCGGCCCAGCCCGGTCGGCGCCGGCCGATGCCGCACCGACCGGGCGAGAGGTGGCCGCACCCCGGCAGCGGCCCCCCGCCCGGCCGACCCGGGTCCGCGCCCCAAAGATCAAGTTTGGGGATCGTGACCCGTCGGTCGAGTTGGCCATCACCGAGATAGCCGGCCACCTCACCTTCACCCCGAACACGGTCACGGCCTGGTACTGGCTACCCGAGGTGCGCTGGGCCTTCCGACCCGACGCCGAACGCGAGGCGCTGCTGTCGGCCATCTCCGAGCAGTACGCCGGCCTGGCCGGTTTCCGACTGCACCTGCGGCGCACCACCCGCCCGTTCCCCGCCGACGAGTGGGCACGCACCATCGACGCGCACACCTCGGCACCCCTGCCCGACGTGCCCGGCACCACCGGCTGGGCCGACCACCTGGTCGCCGCCCAACGGCACCTGATGTCGGTCAACCACGCCGAGGGGCAGACGTACCTGGGCGTCACCTTCGCCCGCCGGTCACTCGGCGACTCACTCACCGAGCGGCTGCTGCGCACCTTCGGTCGCGGCACCGCCGACAGCGAGCGCCGCAAGCTGGGCCGCACCGTCGAGCAGTTCGACGAGGTGCTCGGCGCGTTCGGCATGCGCGGCCGACGCGTCACCGCCCAGGAGCTGGAATGGCTGCTCTACCGCTCGGTGGCACTCTGCATGGCGCCGCCGGGCCGGCTCTCCCCCGTGACCGACGGGCGTTGGGAACGCGGCGACCTGCTCGCCATGACCGAACAGGTCGAGCGGTACCGCACCCCGTACGGCTCGACCGTGAAACTGGTCAACCGGATGACCGGCGAGGAACGGCACGTGGCCGTGCTCGCCGTCGGCCGGATGGAGCCCCTGGAGATCCCCGAACGACACGAGCCCTGGCTGCACTTCCACGAGCGGCTGCCCTGGCCGATGGAGATCTCCACCCGGGTCGACATCCTCGGCTCCGGTGACTCCTTCCGCAATCTCGAACACCGCCTCCGGATGATCCGCTCCCAGCAGCTCGACTACGCCGAGCACGGCATCGACGCGCCTCCGGAGCTGGAACGGCTGGCCAAGCGGGCACTCGTGATCGGCGACGAGATGACCACCGGTCTGCCCGTCGACTCGGCCCGTGCGCATGGCTGGCACCGCATCGCGGTCGGTGGTCGAACCCGTGAGGAGTGCCTGGAGCGGGCCCGCCGGCTCATCCAGCTCTACTCCCGTGAGCTGCGCGTCTCACTTCAGCACCCGAAGAACCAGGACTGGCTGGCCCGCGAGTTCATTCCCGGCGAGCCGATCGCCAACACCGGCTACGTCCGGCGCATGCCGGTCCCGCTGCTCGCCGCCGCGCTCCCCCAGGCCGCCTCCAACGTCGGCGACCGGCGGGGCGACCTGATCGGCCGTACCGCGGGCACCTGCCGCCGCCCGGTCTTCCTCGACCTGCACTTCCCCATGGAGGTACGGGAACGCTCCGGGCTCGCGGTCTTCGTGGCCGAGCCGGGCGGTGGCAAGTCGACCCTGCTCGGCGCGCTCGGTTACCTCGCCGCCCGGCGGGGCGTCCAGGTGACCCTGCTCGACCCGTCCGGGCCGTTGGCGCGGCTCTGTGCCATGCCCGAGCTGCGGCCATACTCGCGGGTGCTCAACCTCACCGGTTCGGAGCAGGGCACCCTAGCGCCGTACTCGCTCATCCCGACGCCGCTACGCAGCGAATTCGGTGCCGGGGCCACCGGTGACCGGGAGTTCGAGATCGCGGTCTCCAACGCGCGAGCCGAGCGGCGGATGCTCGTCCAGGACATCTGCATGATGCTGGTGCCGCCGCAGGTGGCCCGGGAAGCCTCCACCGCGACCCTGTTCCGGCATGCCGTCCGCCAGGTTCCCGCCGAGGAGACGTCCACCCTGGACGACGTCGTGAGCTGCCTCGGGCGACTCGACGACGACGCCGGCAAGGAGCTGGCCAACCTGCTGCTGGACACCGCCGAGATGCCGCTCGCCATGCTCTTCTTCGGCCGGCCGCCGGAAGGGCTGCTCGGTGCCGACGCGGCACTCACCGTGATCACCATGGCCGGGCTACGGCTTCCCGACCTCAAGATCGAACGGGAGTACTGGTCCGCCGAGGAGGCACTCGCCCTGCCGATGCTGCACACCGCACACCGGCTCGCCGTCCGCCGCTGCTATGGCGGGTCGATGTCCTCCCGCAAGCTCGTCGGCCTGGACGAGGCGCACTTCATGGAGGGCTGGCGGTCCGGGCGCTCGTTCCTGGTCCGGCTCGCCCGGGACTCCCGCAAATGGAACCTGGCCGCGCTCGTCGCCTCCCAGAACCCGCGCGACATCCTTGGCCTCGACGTCCAGAATCTCGTCTCCACCGTCTTCGTCGGCCGCATCGCCGAAGATGCGGAGATCGCCTCCGAAGCGCTGCGGTTGCTGCGAGTGCCAGTGAACGACGGGTACGAGGCCACCCTCGCGTCGCTGTCGGCCGCCGACACGAGTTCGGCCTCCCGGCTCGGCTTCCGCGAGTTCGTGATGCGCGACGTCGACGGGCGGGTGCAGAAGGTCCGAGTCGACGTCTCGTACGTCGAAGGGCTGCTGGACCACCTCGACACGACGCCCGCCGCGATCGCCGCAGCAGCCGGAGTGCTGCCGAGCATCCCCCTGCCGGATCTGGAGGCGTGACATGGCGAGGGCCCGGGAACGGATCGCGGCATTCCTGCTCGCTCTCGGCGTACTGGCCGGGGCCTCCCTCTCCTGGCCGCTGATCGGTGCGGAAGCGGCGGCTGCCGCACCGCCCGCCGCCCAGGCCCGCGCCGACCTCTGCACGACCTCCGAGTGGCAGGCCGACTTCCGGGCCTGCGTGGGGAAGCTCAAGGAGGTCGGCGAAACCGAGGTCACCTGCCGCAACGCACCGACCCCCGACACACCGGACTCCGGGCTCGCCGGCTGGTTCGCCGGACGGCCGGACTCCGCCAAGCAGCCCGGCCCGAAAGGGCTCTACAGCGACTACGGATACGCCGGCTACAGCTATCCGACGTACGACATCCCTGGCGGGTGTGCTTCGTCGGTCCTGCACCCGGACTACAAGTTCACCACTACCGTGGCAAACGGCGAATTTATGATCGCCACCGCGGTCATCGGCGCCTCGAACGCGCTGCGGGAGCGGGCCTGGGACCCGAGTTCGATGTGGGGCTGGGCCGATCCGCTGGTCGAGCAGGCGACCAAGGCCGTTTACCAGAAAGTTTTCAGCGTCTTCGGCATCGTCACGCTCTGTGTGGTGGGGCTCTACCTCCTCTGGCGCTCCCGCCAGTCGGACATGAGCAACGCCATGACCACTGCGGGCTGGGCGCTGCTGGTCATGGTCGCGGTCACCGCGCTGGCAGCCTGGCCGGTCAAATCGGCGAACATCGCGGACGGCACGCTGGTCACCACGCTGGGCGTCGTGCACGATGCCGTCGGTCCCGCAGCCCGAGACACGCCATCGGATAAGTGTGACGATCCAAACCCCGAGGCTTGTAAGGACAACCGACCGCCCGCCGTTCGGGCCAGCGACACCGCCACCGAGGCGATGCTCTACCGCAACTGGCTACGCGGAGTGCTCGGCTCGGCCGACAGCGAGACCGCTCGCAAGTACGGCCCCGCTCTCTACGACGCCAAGTCACTCTCCTGGGAGGAGGCGGAGAAGCTGCGCGCCAACCCGGCCACCCGGGACGCCACGATCAAGGCCAAGCAACAGCAGTGGGCACGGGTCGCTCAGCAGATCCAGACCGAGGACCCGGAGGCGTACGAGTACCTCCAGGGAGTGCGGGACATGGACCGCGTTGGCGCCGGGTTCATCGCGGTGCTGGCATCGGTGCTCTTCGCCATGTTCGACCTGACCGCGTCGGTGCTGGTGCTGCTCGGCTTCCTGATCTTCCGGTGGGCGGTGATCGCGGCGCCGATTCTCGGCACCGTCGGTCTGCTCCGACCGGCCAGCGCCGGGTTGCGGCGTTTGGCGAACGCCGTGGTCGCGGCGGTCTTCAACATCGCCATCTTTGGCACCGGGGCCGCCATCTACCTGTTCGCGGTTGACCTGATCATGAGTACGTCGACCCTGCCCGGCTGGCTCCAGGTCGTGCTGGTCTGGCTCTGCGGCGTGGTCGGCTGGCTGCTGCTGCGGCCCTACCGGCGGATCACGCAACTCGGCGGCAAGGACAGCAGCGAGGCGGTGGGCTCGGCCGGGTCCTGGCACCGCCGGTTCTTCCGGGACATGCGGACCGCGGCGCGGCTGGATGTGGCGGAGCCCGGCGGCACGCTGGAGCCGATCGGCGGACGTCGCCAGTCGCCGGTCGCCGAGCGGACCTCACTGCGGCCGGAGGCGCGGCAGGAAGACCCCGGTTCCGTGCCGACCCGCCCGACCGACGGCCAGCGCACCGGTGCCGGGCGCCCGGATGGCAAGGAGCGTGCGGACGAGGTGCCGGTGGAGGAGGCCGGCGGCCGGGACCGCCCGATGGCGCCGCGGCCCCGTCGCCGGCAGCCGGCAACCTGGACCGAGCCGGACGTGCCGGCCGAGAATCCGTCTTTCGTGGTCTACCGGCCAGGCTCCGTCGACCGTGAACCGGACCGTCCCGGACCGCGGGTGCGCTCAGAGGCGCGGTGACGACGATGCGACGGGCGCTGGAGTTTCTGGTCACCCGGGTGTTGCGGTCCCGACTGGGAGTTGCGCTGGTGATCGCGGTGCTCGTCTTCGGCGTGCTCGGAGCGGCCCGACTGTTCGCTGGCCCCGTCGATCCCGGACTGGGACTGAGCAGCCGGCCGAATCGGCCGATCAGCACCGTCGACCCCACGACCGGTGACGACGGGCTGGTCTCCACCGACACACCACAGTCACCGGTGACCCGGTCCGGTGACCGCACACCCGAACAGACCGCCGACCGGTTTGCCGCCGCCTGGCTCGGCCGGCCCGGGCTGACCACCGAGCAGTGGCAGACCGGATTGCGGCCGTTCTCGAGCCCGGCGCTGACCGAGAAGCTGGCCGGTGTCGATCCCGGCGGCGTCCAGGCCGAGGAGGTCACCGGGCCGCCGGTGGTGCAATCGCGCACCGAGACATTCGTCGAGGTGCTGCTGCCGCTGGACACCGGTCGGCTCCGACTGGAACTGGTCGCCGCGAAAGACGGGTGGCTGGTCGACGCGGTGGACTGGGAGCGGACATGAACGACAGCAGAGGCACCACCGCCCTCCGCCGGCCACTGCGGCTCGGTGTCGTCGCCTCGATACTGACCGGGGTGCTGCTCCTGCTCTGCTGTGCCGGCGGCACCACCGCCTTCTTCCTCAGTGGCCTCAGCGGTGATGCGGAGGACGGAGACACCCTGGCCAACGAGGACTGCGGTCCCGTGCGGCCGGTGGACATAGTCGGCAAACTGCCCCGGTTTCCCGAGTACGGCGACGCCCAGGTCCGTAACGCTGCGATCATCATCAAGGTCGGTCAGGACATGAAGGTGCCTCCGCGGGGCTGGGTGATCGCCCTGGCGACCGCGATGCAGGAGTCCGGCCTGCGCAACCTCGCGAACAGCGGTGTGCCGGCGTCCCTGGCTCTGCCGCACGAGGGCGCCGGCGCCGACCACGACTCGCTGGGCCTGTTCCAGCAGCGGCCGGGTTGGGGCACGGTTGCCGAGCGGATGACTCCCGCGTACACGGCCCGCAAGTTCTACGAAAAGCTCGTCGGGGTGCAGAGCTGGCAACGACGACCGCTGACCGTCGTGGCGCAGAAGGTCCAGATCAGCGCGTACCCGGACGCCTACGCCAAACACGAGGAACTGGCCAGCCGCATCGTGAACGCACTGTCCGGCGGTGCGGCCCGCACCATCGAGATCGACGGCAAGGCGCTGTGTGACGCAGCCGAGCACGGCCAGATAGCCGCCTCCGGCTGGACCGCCCCGATTCCCGGTCAGGTCGGCTCCGGCTTCCGGACCGCCAGCCGGCCCGGCCACGACGGCGTCGACATCGCGGCAGCCAAGGGCACCGAGATCCGGGCGGCGGCCGCCGGTCGGGTTCTGGTCGCCACCTGTGATCCGGACAATTGGAAGCGGGTGAACTGCAACGTGGACGGGTACCCCGGCAAGGGTGGATGCGGCTGGTTTGTCGACCTGCTGCACGCCGGGGGCTACATCACGCGTTACTGCCACATGGTGGTCCAGCCCCGTGTGGAGCTCAATCAGCTCGTGGCAGCGGGCGAGGTGATTGGCCAGGTCGGCAGCAGCGGCAACTCCTCCGGCCCGCACCTGCATTTCGAGGTGCACCTACGCGGCGACCGGTCCCCCCGTGGAGCCGTCGACCCGAACCAGTTCATGCGCACGCGGGGTGCCCCGCTGCGCCGCCCGGCGTGAGGTCACCGAAGGCATGAGCGGACCCCTGCCGGACCCGTTCGCCGACCAGCCTGACTGGGCGCCCCGGCCACCTCTGCCGCTGGCGATCATGCCCGCCACCGAGCGGGTGGAGTTGCGCGGACGGCGTGTGCTCGTCGGGCTGCCGGGACTGGGCTGGCGGGGCGACCTGCGCGCGGACGACCGGGTGGTGCAGGGCGCCCGGACCTACGTGCCGGTGATCCCCGAGCACGAGTGGTACCGGGCCGAGGCCGACCAGGTCGAGGTGTTCGCACCACTGATGCCGGTCGATCGGGTCTGGGTGGAGACAGTCGCCGACCGGCCGAACCAGGACGACACCCGAAGCACCGGGATACGACTGGTCTCGCTGGACGGCCCGGCTCACCGATCCCCCACACCGGTCTTCGAGGCGGACGCGGTCACCGGTCGCCGGGTGGTCCATGTCGACGGCGGCGTGGAGCATCGCGACCTACGCGCGGTCACCGAGACCTACTCGGGCGCCGAGGGAGACATCTGCGTCCGGATCACTCCCGAGGTGGAGTGGTACCGCTGGGCCTGGCGCGGCCAGTCGCCCACCACCCTGGAGGTCCCGGTCCATCTTCTGTGGATCGAGTAATAGTCAGCCGGCTCGCGTACCGCCACAAACTCGCCACCCATCATCGTCGTCGACAACGTTGAACACCCAGTTCTCTCGCCGGCTGCTCCTGGGGACGCCATCTGCAGAGCCGGCGATGGTAAGCGTCGTGCCCACGGACTCACCGTCGCCGGACGAACTTCTTGTCAGCGGACCCCAACTGACTCGCACGACCACATCAAATTTCGTCTCACGCTGCTCTACCTCAAGACGTAGGTCACGCATGGCCTGAAGCTCAGCAGCGCCGTCCTCACAGGTGAAGAGGCCAGCCCTCGTGTCGTCACGATCCACGAGGAAGGCGCGTAGGTAATTGTCGACCACCACGTCGGGCGCGCTGCGGTCAGGGGCGGCGGCCCGGCTGTATAGCACCAGTCCGGCGATGGTTCCGGCCACCATCAGCAGGGCGAGCACACCCCCGACCACGATGAGCGCGGTCCGCATCCGGCGGCGCGGCGGCTGCTGCGCCGGCGTGGCCGGGGCCGGCGGCAGTTGCTCGGACGGTGTCCGCTGGGCCGGTACGCGGGAGACCTGGGAACCGGCTGGGGGCTGCACTGATTCCACCTCCTGAAGTTATCGGCTGGACGCCCCGGAGCCAATGCCCCAGATCCAGCGGATCGTGACGGACCCCTCCCCATTGGTGAGATCCACGACAACACCGGCGCACCGCCGTGGCACCTCCCGGAGGTGCGGCCCTGGCTGGGATACCGTCTCTGATCGGGGAGGGGTTGCCAGCCTCGGGCGGAGGGGGTGGACGCGGTGGCCGGATCGAAGGCACGCACGAACCGCGCCGCAGCTCTGCACCGACGGGCGGCGGCTGTCGCGACCGCCGCCGCCGGCATCCTTGACGAGACACGACCCGCCCCGGCCGATCAGCGCCGCCAGTACGAGGTGGCGGACCGGCTGCGGGCCGCTGCGGCGCGGTTGGCTCCTGGCTGGTCGGGCGCTGCTATCGACTCGCTGACCGTGGATTCTCCGGCGGGCGACGGCCCTCCTGGCTTCGTCCGGGTCGGCACCGCGGCGCCGCTGGACGACGCCCGCTTTCCCGCGCTGGTGCCGTTTGTCGGCGCCGGGCATCTGTGCATCGACTCGGACGCCCGGGAGCCGCGGGTGGCGGGGCTGCTGCGGGCTGTGCTGCTGCGGTCACTGGGCGCCGCGCCGGCGGGTGCGCTGCTGGTCCGCGCGGTGGACGCCACCGGTGTCGTGCTCGTTGCGTTCGGGGCGCTGGCCGATGCCGGCCTGTTGCCACCGCCGGCGGTGGACGTGGCGGGTCTGCGCGCGGTGCTGACCGAGGCGGAGCAGTGGGTCACCCCGGGGGCGAGCGGGCCACGGCGGCATGACCGGACGTTGCTGCTGGTGGTCGCCGCGCTGCCGGAGCGGACCGGCCCCACCGACCTTGCCCGGCTCGAGGCGCTCGCCGAGCAGGGGCCGGCCGCCGGGCTGCACCTGGTGGTGGCCGGCTGGCCTACCGCCGGCCCGTACGCCGCCCGGGCGCCGCTGCCGCACGCCACGCCGTTGGCGCTGCGCAACGCGTACGCGCTGCTCGGTGACCCATCCGGTGCGTCCTTCTCCAGCCCTGGCGCTGATGCGCCGGGCGGGCTGAACTCACCGGTCTTCGTCGAGGCGGATCCACCGGCCGAACTGGTGGACGCGGTGTGTCGGCGGCTCGCCGCGCAGGTGGAGGCCGGCTCCCGGTTGGCCCTGGCGGATCTGCTGCCGCCGACGGGTGATCAGCTCTGGGCTTCGGATCCGGTGGACGGGTTGAGCACGACGGTCGGTGACGCCGGAGGCCGGCAGGTGTCGCTCGGCTTCACCGAGCTGACTCCGCACTGGCTCGTGAGTGGCCGGTCGGGTGCGGGGCGCGCGGCGTTCCTGACCACCGCTCTGCTCGGGCTGGCTGCCCGCTACGGCCCCGACGATCTGGCGTTCTACCTGGTGGATCTGGGCGATGGCGAGTCCTTCGTGGAGTTCCTGCAGACCGAGCGGGACCGGTCGTGGGTTCCGCAGGTGCGGGCGGCGGCGATGGCCGCGGACCGGGAGTACGTTCGTGACCTGCTCGACCAGTTGACGGCCGAGGTGCAGCGCCGCGCGGATGCCGGTGGACGCGCCGGCGGGCAGCGGTTCGCGGAGCTTCGGCAGCACCGTCCGCTGCCCAGGATCGTGTGTGTGGTGGACAATGTGCCGCTGCTCTTCGCCGAACGGGACCGGCTGGCCGCCGAGGTGGCCGCGCAGCTGGACGCCTTGGCGCGCACCGGCCGGGCGTACGGCGTACACCTGGTGCTGGCTGGCGCGGGCGAGTTGGGGCTGAGTGCCCGCGCGGACGCCGGGCACCGGGATTCGGTGTTGGGGCAGTTCCCGGTGCGGGTGGCGTTGCCGGGCGGCGGTCCGGTGCTGGAGCCGACGAACGACTCGGCGGCGGGTCTGCCGGTGGGCAGCGCGGTGGTGAACACCGCTGGCGGGCTCGGTGGCCCTCGGGGTGCGACCCGTGGTCACGAACGGCTGATTCGTCACCCTGACCCGCAGGACCACCCGGAGGTGGTGGAGCGGCTGCGGCAGGAACTGTGGACGGCCCGGCCGGCCGGGTCGGTGCCTCCGGTGGTCTTCGCCGGCTATGCCCGGCCGCTGCTGGGCAACGACCCGCGGCACCGGACGGCGTTGGCCGGGCAGGCGCACGGGCCTGCGGCTCTGCTCGGCAGGGCGGTGGACGTGGCCCGTTCGACGGTCACCGTTGCGCTGGGTCCGGCTGCCGGTCGCAACCTCGCGGTGCTGGGGTCGGGCCCGGCGGCGGGCGGCCTGTTGGCGACGGCGGCCCGGAGCACGGCCGGCCACCACGAGCCGGGCACGGCCCGGTTCCTGGTGGCGGCACCGGATCCGGGTGCCAGGGTGCTGGCGGAGGAGTTGACGACGGAGCTGGCCGCCCGCCATCCGGCCACCACCATGGTTGACCTGCCGACGCTGCTCGCAGATCCGGGTGCGGAGCTGCCCACGTACCTGGTGGTTTTCGGATTGGACCGGCCGGGGCCTCGGGAGCTGCCGGTGGACCGCCTGCGCGCACTGCTGCGGGACGGACCGCCGGCGGGTCGGCACCTGCTGGGCTGGTGGCGGGCGGTGCCGCCGTTCGCCGCGCTGCTGGAGCCGGACGGCGAGGTGGGCAAGCTTGCCGCCGTGGCCGCGCTGGACGTGCCGGCGGCCCAGCTCAGCGCGGTCTTCGGCCGGCCGGTGGAATGGCGGTCCCGGCCCGATCGCGCGGTGCTCTGGGATGGCCCCGATGAGCGGGGGACGGTCCTGGTGCCGTTCGCCGACGGGGTCGGGTGATCCGGTGGTGCGTGCTGCGGGAGGTGTCGGCGTGGGTCCGAACGCGACGGTGACCGGGCCGGGGCGGCAGCGGGCCGCCGAGCCGGGCGGGGACGTCGCGCCGGCCGGCCCGGAGGCCACCACGGCCTGGTCGGAGTATCTCGCCGCCGCCCGCCAGCTGGACGGGGTACGCCGCGGCGCTTCGGCCGCCGCCGGCGAGCAGGCCCGCTCGGCGGAGGCCGCCCGGGAGGAGCTGACGGTTGTTCGCACCGGGCTGGCGAGTCAGCAGGAGCGGCTGCGTGAGCTGGGCGTACCGGCGATCTCGCTGGTGCCGTCGCCGCCGGAGCTGACCGAGGCGGCCCGGTCGATGGCGGGTGGTCCGGCGGCCGTGCTGGCGGCGCTGCGCGGCGCGCGGGGCCGCGCCGAGGCGGCGGACGCGGCGCTGGCGGCACGTGGTCGGCTCCGGCCGGCGTCCTGGCCCGCACGGACCCGCAATCTGCTGGTGTACGGGCCGTTGGCGCTGCTGGTGCCGCTGATCCAGGTCGTGGTGTACGCGGCGACCGGCGCGGACGCGCTGAGTGTGGCGGCGTTGATCTGCGGGCTGCCGATGCCGGCGGCCGCCTTCGTCGCCGGTTGGGTGGGCATCGGGCGGGTGTTCCGGGCCGGTCCCGGCGAACGGTTGGACCGCACGGTGCGCTTTGGTGCGCTGGTCTGCCTGGTCCCGGCGGTGCTTGTCACGGCCGGCCTTCTGCTGGCACTGCTGGCTGACTGACCCGCCACGCCGAGGGCCCCGGCGGCCGGGGAGATACGAGTAAGGGCCGCGACGATGACGAGAACGGTCGGCCGTCCCGGAAGGGGTCGGCCGACCGTTCGCGCGTTCGGGGTCGTCAGCGGGGAATGATGAGCGCCATCGCCTCGGCCCGCGACTTGGCGTCGTTCTGCAGGGTGCCGCGCACGGCTGACGTGATCGTCCTGGCACCCGACTTCTGGATGCCCCGCATCGCCATGCACATGTGCTCGCACTCCAGCACGACCACGACGCCGCGCGGTGAGAGCTTGCTCATCAGCAGGTCGGCGACCTGGGAGGTGAGCCGTTCCTGCACCTGCGGCCGGCGGGCGAAGACCTCGACCAGCCGGGCCAGCTTGGACAGGCCGGTGATCCGCCCGTCCGGCCCGGGGATGTAACCGATGTGCGCGCTGCCGCGGAACGGCAGCAGGTGATGCTCACAGAGGCTCATCACGTCGATGTCCCGGACGATCACCAGCTCTTCGTGGTTGGCCTCGAAGGTGGTGCTGAGCACCTGGGCCGGGTCGACCCGCAGGCCGGCGAAGAGCTCGGCGTACGCCCGGGCGACCCGGGCCGGGGTCTGCTGGAGGCCGTCACGGTCCGGGTCCTCGCCGACCGCGATGAGGATCTCCCGGACAGCCCTCTCGATCCGGGCGAGGTCGACAGCGTCCTCGACCGGCCTGCCGGTCAACCTGCCGCTGATCAGCCGGGCGGCCACGTAGTCCAACCCGTCGTCACCGTCGGGCTCGGTTGCGGAGACGGCCAGCTCCCGTTGCGGGGAGCTGGCCGTCGAGTCGCTGCTCAGTGCGTACCGTCCGAGTTGTTCGACCCGGTGGAACCGCCGCCGACCGCCGCCTGGGCGCCGTCGGCCTGGGCCTGCGCCTTGAGCTTGTCCTTCTCCGAAGGGGTGAGCACGGGCGGCTCGGTGGAGGGCTGGCGCTTGCCGAAGCCGTTGTACGGCGCCAGCGGCGGGCGCTTGACCACCCGGGCACAGATCCGGGCCATGTCGGCGGTGGAGAGGGTCTCCTTCTCCATCAGCTCGAGCACGATGCTGTCCAGGACGTCCCGGTACTCGACCAGGATCTCCCAGGCCTCGTCGTGCGCCAGCTCGACCAGTGCCCGCATCTCGCCGTCGATCTCGGCGGCCACCGAGTCCGAGTAGTCCCGCTCGTGGCCCATGTTGCGGCCGAGGAACGGCTCGTCCCCGCTGGTGCCGTACTTGATGGCGCCGAGCTTGGAGCTCATGCCGTACTGCGTGATCATCGCGCGGGCCAGTTGGGTGGCCTTCTCGATGTCGTTGCCGGCGCCCGTGGTCGGCTCGTGGAAGACCAGCTCCTCGGCGGCCCGACCACCCAGCGCGTACGCCAGGGTGTCGATCATCTCGGCGCGGGTCTGGGTGTACTTGTCCTCGGTGGGGAGCACCAGGGTGTGGCCCAGCGAGCGGCCACGGGACAGGATCGTCACCTTGTGCACCGGCGCGGCGTGCGGCAGCGCCCAGGCGACCAGCGCGTGCCCACCCTCGTGGTACGCGGTGATCTTCTTCTCCTGGTTGCTCATCACCCGGGTCCGCCGCTGCGGGCCGGCGACCACCCGGTCGATCGACTCTTCCAGCGAGTCGTTGCTGATCGCCCGCTGCTCCTTGCGAGCGGTGAGCAGGGCCGACTCGTTGATCACGTTGGCCAGGTCGGCGCCGCTGAAGCCCGGCGTACGACGGGCCACCGCGTCGAGGTCGACGTCGGGCGCGAACGGCTTGCCCTTGGCGTGCACCCGCAGGATGGCCTTGCGGCCCTCCATGTCGGGGGCGTCCACCGGGATCTGCCGGTCGAACCGGCCCGGGCGCAGCAGCGCCGGGTCGAGGATGTCCGGCCGGTTGGTGGCCGCGATCAGGATGACCCCGCCCTTGGTGTCGAAGCCGTCCATCTCGACGAGCAGCTGGTTGAGCGTCTGCTCCCGCTCGTCGTGGCCGCCACCCATGCCGGCACCACGGTGCCGGCCGACGGCGTCGATCTCGTCGACGAAGACGATCGCCGGGGCGTTGGTCTTGGCCTGCTCGAACAGGTCACGGACCCGGCTGGCGCCGACGCCGACGAACATCTCCACGAAGTCGGAGCCGGAGATGGAGTAGAAGGGCACCCCGGCCTCGCCGGCGACCGCGCGGGCCAGCAGCGTCTTGCCGGTGCCGGGCGGGCCGAACAGCAGCACGCCCTTCGGGATCTTGGCGCCCAGGGCTTGATACTTCGCAGGGTTCTGCAGGAAGTCCTTGATCTCGTACAGCTCTTCGACGGCCTCCTCGGCACCCGCGACGTCCGCGAAGGTCGTCTTCGGAGTGTCCTTGGTGATCATCTTCGCCTTGGACTTGCCGAAGTTGAGCACCCGGGAGCCGCCGCCCTGCATCTGCGACATGAAGAACAGCAGCAGGAGCACGAGCAGCGCGATCGGCAGCAGGTTGACCAGCAGACTCACCCAGATGCTGTCCGACGAGACCTTGGCGTCGGCCGGGCCGGTGACCCGGTTGGCAGCCTTGGCGTCCAGCACCTCGTTCCAGACCTCGTCGCCCACCTGGTACGGGAACTGGGCCTCGATCTTGTTGGTGGTGGTCTTGCCGAACTTCGTCTTCTGGGCCAGGTCGAGCTGGAGCGTCTGCTCCTTGTCCTGGAAGACGACTTTATTGATCTTGGCGGTGTGCAGCTGGTCGAGCGCAACGGAAGTGTCCACGCGGTGGTAGCTGGGACCAGCGGTGAACAGCTGACTGAGCACAACGGCGCCGAGGATGACCAGGATGATCCAGACCACCGGTCGGCGGAAGAAACGCGTACGTTCCATACTGTTGTCGAGCGCCAGAGCGCCCGCATCCTCCTGATCGACGTCCTGACCGTCTGATGGGGTCGCCGCGATGAGCGACGGCCGGAGCCGCCGTGCGGGCCGGCCTCGACCCCGAAGCGCGGAAACTGCCGCGCCGCGGTCATTCGACGGTACACCGTGTACGCGAGGAGTGAGCTTGCGAGCCCCGCAGTCGTACACCCGTCAAAAAACCGTGTACGCGAGGAGTGAGCTTGCGATCCCCGCAGTCGTACACCCGTCGAAAGAACCGTTGAACGTACGGCGGGTCCGGGTAGAAGCCGGCGTGGCGGGAAGTCCGGCTCGGCCACCCGAACGCCCGGTCAAGCGGTCGAGGGGTCGAGCGCGGAGGAATCTCCACGCCACCGGGCTCCACGGTAGCCGCAACAGCTGAGAGCGCGCTGAACGTCGGCTTGACGGGTACCAACGCGAGTTGACCTCACATCGCCACCGCTCGAACCCGGCGTGGGCCGGTCCTGATCAGCTGCGCGCGTACACCTCGGGCTTGAGCACCCCGACGTACGGCAGCTCGCGGTATCGCTCACCGAAGTCCAGGCCGTACCCGACCACGAACTCGGTCGGGATGTCGAAGCCGACGTACTTCACCGCGACGGGCACCTTGACCGCGTCCGGCTTGCGGAACAGCGCGACCACCTCGACGCTCGCCGCCGAGCGGGACTCCAGGTAGCGCAGCAGCCAGGAGAGTGTCAGCCCGGAGTCGACGATGTCCTCGACGACCACCACGTGCCGGCCGGCGATGTCCCGGTCCAGGTCCTTGAGGATGCGCACCACACCGGAGGAGGTGGTGCCCTGGCCGTACGAGGAGATGGCCATGAAGTCGAGTTCGGCCGGGGGGCCGTTGCGGCCCAGCGCCCGGGCGAAGTCCGCCATGAACATCACCGCACCCTTGAGCACGCAGACCAGCAGCAGTCCGTCACCCACGTGGGCGTAGTCGGCGGAGACCTGCTTGGCCAGCTCCGCCGTCTTCTCGCGGATCTGCGCCTCGGAGATGATCACGTGGTCGATGTCGGCGTCGTACCAGGAGCCGTCAGCCATGACTCCTAGCCTGCCGTACGTCTGATGGCCTCCGTCGGCGGGGCCGCACCTTTTGGCGCGGTCCCGCCCGGGATTTTCACCGCAAAAACCACCAAACACATCAGCAGGTACGCGACCGCCAGCGGCGGCCGTCGTCGCTTGGCTTCCAGTCGGCCGAATCGTGACTGTCGGTGGTGAGACCGGCCGCCGAGGCGGCGACGAGCAGGACGAGGAACACGAGGAAGAGCAGGAACTCCATGGCGGCGCTCGCTTTCGCATGATTGCTGTCGGTTTCGCCGCCGGTGCGCACCGGACTGAGACCAGTCTGCGACGACTCGCGCCGACCGGACAGTGGCAGTGATGCCAGTGAGCATCGATTTACTGCCACCTGTCGGGTTACCCTCGTCACATGCTTCGATCCGTCGCCGTTCTCGCCCTCGACCAGGTCGCCGCCTTCGAGCTCGGGGTGCTCGCCGAGGTGTTCGGCACCGACCGGACGGCCGACGGCTTCCCCGGTTACCGCTTCCACGTGTGCAGCCCGGACGGCGCGTCCGTGCGCACCTCGTCCGGCTTCCACCTCACGCCGCACGCCGACCTCGGCCCGGTGGAGGACGCCGATCTGGTGGCCATACCCGCGCACGCCCAGGCCGACGCCGTCCCGGGCCCGGTGCTCGACGCGCTGCGCCGGGCCGACGCGCGCGGCGCGCACCTGTTCAGCGTCTGCTCCGGCGCCTTCGTGCTCGGCGCGGCCGGGCTGCTCGACGGCCGGGAGTGCACCACCCACTGGCGGCACGTGGACGAGTTGCAGAGCCGCTATCCGCAGGCCCGGGTGCGCTGCAACTCGCTATACGTCCAGGATGGCCGCCTGCTCACCAGCGCCGGCACCGCGGCCGGCATCGACGCCTGCCTGCACCTGGTCCGTCAGGAGCACGGCTCGGCCACCGCGACCCGGCTGGCCCGGCGGATGGTGGTCCCACCGCACCGCGACGGCGGCCAGTCGCAGTACGTCGAGGCACCCATCCCCAGGGCGCCGGAGGCACCCACCCTGGAGCCGGTGCTGGAGTGGCTGATGGGGCACCTGGACCGGACCGTCACGGTGGAGGAGTTGGCGGCGCGGGCCGGCATGGCCCCACGGACGTTCGCCCGCCGGTTCCGCGCCGAGACCGGCACCACCCCGCACGACTGGCTCACCAACCAGCGGGTGCTGCTCGCCCGACGGCTGCTGGAGGAGACGCCGCTCAGTGTGGAGGCCGTCGCCGACCAGGCCGGCTTCGGCGACGCGGCGGCGCTGCGCCACCACTTCAGTCGCCGGGTCGGCGCCACTCCGCACGGCTACCGGACCACCTTCCGGGACCGGGCGCACAGCGGCTGAGACAGCCGGCGCGCCGCGCCACCCCTCAGCCCGAGGGAACGGGGGCGAGCCGGTCGTCGCGGCGGAGCACCCGAACACCACCGGGCAGATCGACCGGGCCCTGACCGTGCCACCCGGTGACCAGCGCGTCCAGCGCGGCGACGTGCCCGAACGACAGGGCTCCCGGACGGGCGCCCAGCTCACGCGCCCAGGAGTGCAGCACCCGGCCGCGTACCGCGGGGGCCAGGCCGAACAGTTCCGGCACCGACAGCCCGCCACCGGGATGCCGGGCCGCCGCCAGAGCCGTCTCCGCCAACCCGTCCAGGACGGCGTTGTCGGCCGCCACCAACCGGGCGGTACGCGCCAGGTTGTCCAGCACCCCCGGCCCGAGCGCCCCCACCAGCGCCGGCAGCACGTCGGCCCGTACGCGGGACCGGGCGTACGACGGGTCGGTGTTGTGCGGGTCCTCCCAGGCGCTCAGCCCGAGCACGGCGCAGGCGGCGCGGGTCTGGTCCCGGTCGACCGTCAGCAGCGGGCGCAGCAGCGTCACCCCGGCCACCGTCCGGCCGACGGGCATCCCGGCGAGCCCACGGGGGCCCGACCCTCGGGCGAGCGCGAGCAGCACGGTTTCGGCCTGGTCGTCACGGGTGTGCCCGGTCAGAACCGCGACGGCGCCGTGCTGCCGGGCGACCTCGGTCACCGCCTGGTAGCGGGCCTCCCGCGCGGCTGCCTCGGGCCCACCGGCCCGCCCGGACACCTCCACCCGGGACACCACCACCGGCGTGAACCCGGCGTCCCGAGCCCAGCCGGCCACCGCCTCCGCGCGCTGCGCGGAGCCGGTCTGCAGGCCATGGTCGACGGTTACCAGGCCGGGCGTCCGGCCCAGCCGGGGCGCCACGAACGCGGTGGCCGCCGCCAGGGCGAGTGAGTCGGCACCACCGGAACAGGCGACCAGTACCGGGCCGCCGGACGGCAGGCCGGCCAGCGCGCGGCGGACCGCCACCCGGATCGCGGCCACCGGCGGGGCGAGCGCGGCCACCGCGGACGGTCAGCCGGCAGCCGGAACGGTGCCGGCCGGACCGTGCACGCGGGCCACCCAGGCGTCCGGGTCGCCGAGCTCCGACAGCCGGGGCAGGGTGAGTGGAGAGTTGAAGATCGCGTTGAGCCCGGGCATGCCGACGCGCTCGACCACGCCGTGCACGAACGTGCGCCCCTCGGCGTACTGGCGCATCTTGACGTCCACACCGAGCAGCCGGCGGATCGCCCTCTCCAGCGGGTTGCCCGCCTCACGGCGGCGGTTGAACGACGCCCGGATCCGCTCGACGCTCGGAATCACCCGCGGGCCGACGCCGTCCATGACGAACTCGGCGTGCCCCTCCAGCAGGGTCATCAACGCGGTGAGCCGGTCCAGGACCGCCCGCTGCGCCGGAGTCTGCACGATGTCCAGCACGCTCGTCCGGCTCTCCGGGTCACGGACCGCGTCGGACAGGGTGGCCACCCCCCGCCGCAACCGCTCGACCAGGTGCTCGCCGCCGCTGGACGAGGCGTCCACGAATGCCTGCACCTCGCCCAGGAAGTAGCCCCGCATCCACGGCACCGCGGTGAACTGGGTCCGGTGGGTCACCTCGTGCAGGCAGACCCAGAGCCGGAAGTCGCGCGGGTCGGCGCCGAGCTTCCGCTCCACCTCGACGATGTTCGGAGCGACAAGCAGCAACTGTCCCGGGTCGGCGGAGAAGACCTCGTACTGGCCGAGCACCCGGCCGGAGAGGTACGCCAGCACGGTGCCGGCCTGCACACCGGTCAGCCGGGACCCGATCGCCTCGGTCAGTGCGCCCGGTGGCTTGTCGCCGGAGAGCCGGCTGACCAGCGGGGTGATCACCTCGCGCAGCCCGGCGATGTTGGTGGCGGCCCAGTCTCGGCGGTCGACCACCCGGACCGGCGGGTGCGACACCTGCGCCCGCAGCCCCGTGTAGTCGGCCACGTGCCCGGCCGCCTCGTCGGTGAGCCGACGCAGGTCGCCGACCACGTCGGTGGCCTCGGTGTACGACACCCGAGGGCCCGACTTGCTCAACGCCCCCGCGGTGGCGGCGGCCAGATCCCAGTCCACGAACTGCGCCATGGACCCACCGTACCCGCGCCGCGACACCCCGACCCGGGCTCGCGTCGCCGACCGACGACGACCCGGACCCCGTGGCCGATCGCGAGCGCTGCGCGGACGGCGGCGGTCAGCGACAGCCGCAGCCGGCCAGTGCGGCGGCGATCCGGTCCAGCGCCGGTTGCGCGGTGTCCGTACCGCCGGGCACGTCATCGGTGAGCACCGCGAAGGTCAGCAACCGGCCGTCGGCCGTGGTCACCAGACCGGCGATGGCGTGCACGCCGGTCAGCGTGCCGGTCTTGGCCCGTACGGCACCCGCTCCCGCGGCGGTCCCGGGAGCCCCTCGGTAGCGGTCGTCCAGCGTGCCGGACCAGCCGCCCACCGGGAGGCCACCGAAGATGCCGGCCAGCTCCGGATGGTCCGGGCTGGCGGCCAGCCGGATCAGGTCGGTCAGCAGCGACGGGCTGATCCGGTTGCGGTAGGACAGCCCGCTGCCGTCGGAGAGGGTGATCTCTTCGGCGGGCAGACCCAGCTTGGCCACCTCGGCGTCCATCGCGGCGGCGGCGCCGTCGAACGAGGCCGGCTGGTTGCTGGCCAGCGCGACCTGGCGGGCCAGCGTCTCGGCCAACAGGTTGTCGCTCTCGTTGATCATGATGTCGACCAGCTTGATCAGCGGCGGGGACTGCACGACGCCCAACTCGCTGCCGGGCGCCGTGGTGCCGCCACCAGCGGCGGCGACCGGGGCCGCGCCGCGCTTGACGGCGCCCGCCGGTACGCCGAGCAGCCGCGCGAACGACCGGCCGGCTGTCAGGTCCGGCTCGGCGACGCGCTCGGCACCGCCGCGCTCGGCGCCCGGGTCCGCACGCGCGCCGTCGGTCATCAGGGCGGTCACCGCCCCGCCGTACCCGTCGGTGGGGGTGTCGTCCTTCCAGCCGGGACCGTAGAGCGGACCCGAGTAGGCCGAGCCGTCGACGATCACGCTGGTGGGAGCGGTGCCGCCCAGTGCGGTGCGCACCTGGGCGGCCAGGTCACTGAGGCGCGCCGCGCCCGGGTAGTAACTCTTCTTGTCGACCGCGAGAGTGGCGTCGCCGCCACCGACGATCACGACCTCGCCGGACTTCGCGCCGGCCACCGCCCGGGTGGGGATCCGGTAACCGGGCCCCCGGGCGGCCAGCACGGTCACCCCGGTGGCCAGCTTCGTCACCGAGGCGGGCACCGTCCCGTTGTCCGCACCCTTGCCGTACAGCGTCTGGCCGGAGGTCACGTCGGCCACCGAGATGTTCACCCGGCCGCCCAGGGCGGCGGCCCCGACCAGCGGGTCCAGGGCGGCCCGTACCCCGGCGGGGGTGGGCAGCGGGGCGTTCGGGTCCGGGCCGGCCAGCACGTCCGACGGGTCGGGCTCGGGGGTGGTGCCGGCGGCGGCCGGCGTGGGCCCGGCGTCGTCGCCCAGCCAGCCGGCGACCGGGCCGGGCCGGGTCACGAAGACCCCGACACCGGCGAGCACCAGCAGCAGCACCAGGGTCAGCACCAGCGGAAGCCGCCGACGACGGAACGCGGCGGGCGCGGGCTGCGGCGCGATGGGCGGCTCGGCGCCGGCCGGCGCCGGCAGCGCGGAGATGGGCGGCCCCAGCGGTGCGACGCCGGCCGGGACCCGAGCGGTCGGTCCGTTGCCGAACGGCGGGCCGCCCGGTGCCGGGCTCGACGGGACCACCGCCCTCCCGCTCAGTGGGGCACCGGTGGGCCGACCACCGCCGGCAGCCGGGTAGCGACCGCTGTTCGCACCGGCGGGCGACGGCCCCGCTGGCGGGCGCCAGGGCAGCGGAGGGGGGCGTTCGGGCACCGTCTCCGGCGCCGGGGGCGACGGCTCGGGTGACCGCGGGACGTGGGCGTCGGGCACCGGAACCCGTCCGGTGGCGCCGCCGGAGCCGGATCGTCCGGTACCGCGCGCGTCGCCCCCGTCCGGGCGGTAGTGTGAATCTTCCCTCCCCACGACCCCCTCCTCCCGCAGTCAAAATCGGCTTGGGTGACACTACTTCGGTCCGAAGACTATGCGGCGGCCGGAGTTGGCGGGTGGGCTTCACCTGTCCCGGGAGGCCGCCAGTGGTTTCCGTTAGCCAGCGTGGGCAGACGAGGGAGCGTGCAGATGGATTTCGACGTGACGGTTGAGATCCCGAAGGGTCACCGGAACAAGTACGAGGTGGACCACGCGACCGGCCGGATCCGGCTGGACCGCACCCTCTTCACGTCCACCCAGTACCCGGCCGACTACGGGTTCATCGAGGGCACGCTGGGCGAGGACGGCGATCCGCTGGACGCTCTCGTGCTGGTGCCCGAGCCGACCTTCCCCGGCTGCCTCATCCGCTGCCGCACCATCGGCATGTTCCGGATGACGGACGAAAAGGGTGGCGACGACAAGGTGCTCTGCGTGCCCTACGAGGACCCGCGCCAGGAGCACCTGCGTGACATCCACCACCTGGGCGAGTTCGACCGGCTGGAGATCCAGCACTTCTTCGAGGTGTACAAGGACCTGGAGCCCGGCAAGTCGGTGGAGGGCGCGACCTGGGTCGGCCGCACCGAGGCCGAGGCCGAGATCCACGCCTCCTACCAGCGGGCCAGGGACGCCGAGGCACGCGGCGAAGCTGCCCACTGACGACGATCACTGACGCACCGGGCCCGGGAGCCGCTCAACCGAGCAGCCCCCGGGCCCGGTCGTACAGGTCGAGCACCGCGCAGGCCACCGGCACCACGGCGACCACCAGTGCCGTGTCGGTGACATCCGCGAGCCGGCCCACGTACGGCGAGACCGGCCGACGGGCGTACCCGGTGCCGGCCGCGACGGCCACCAGGGCCAGCGCCGCCCCTCCGAGGACCAGCGCCAGCCGCCCGGTGTCGTCGGCCCGGCCGACCAGCACCGCGCCCAGGATCGCGTAACCGGCCAGCCCGGCGAGCACGGTCGGCACCCGGTGCCGCAGCGCCACGAACAGCCGCGATCGCAGCAGCAGCACCGCCGAGGCCACCGCCACCAGCACGCGGCCAGCTGTTCCGCCGGCCACCCCGAGCACCGTCGCCGTGCCCACCACCAGCAGCGCGTGCCCGAGCAGCATCCCGGTGAGCATCTCCTCCGTGCGGGTCACCGCCGCGTGCACCCGACCCCGGTCCGGCAGGTCCCGGGCCCGCTCCGGCTCCGCGGCGGGCTCGGCGGCCGGCAGGGTGATCGGCGGCAACGGCAACTTGCCCAACCGGATGGCCAGCAGTGGGATCACCCCGACGGCGAACACCAGCGCGCTGATCAGCACCGCCGCGGTGCCGGCCGAGGTCAGCAGCAGCCCCCCGAGCGCCGCGCCGACGCCGACCAGGCCGACCGTGACGCCGGCCACGAAGACCCGTAGCCGGCTGGCCACCCCGAGCAGCCCGAGCAGCGCGACCAGCAGCAGCGCCACCGAACCGGCCAGCAGTTCCGGAGCGCCGACCCAGCGCGCCGGGCCGAACGGCCCGACGGGATCGCCCGAGCCGACCGCGAGGGCGCCGGCGACGAACGCGTACGGCAGGGCGTAGCCGCCGAGAGTCGCCCCGGCCGTACCGTCGCCGTTGGCTCGGGACGCGACCGTGCCGGCCACGGTGAGCAGCAGCGCCACCACGGCCGCTGCCAGCCAGCCACCCCGATGCGCAGGGCCGCCGGTGAGCAGGGCGAACAGGCCGACGGCGAGCGGCACTCCGGCGCCGGCCAGGCCCGCCGCCCGGGTGGCGGTGGGCGACCAGGCCCCGCCCCGGCGACGGGCTCCGTCGGCGATGGCCTCCACCACGTCGTCGTACTCCAGCTCGGGCCAGTGGGCGCGGGCCGGCACCAGGTGCAGCACCTCGCCGTCGCGGACCCCCTGTGGCAGGAGCGCCTGGGCGGTCGCCAACAGCGCGCCGTCGGTACGCCGCAGCACCCAACCGCCGTGTCGCTCGCCGTCGTCGGCCAGCCCCTCACCGGCATGCCGGAGCACGTCGGGCAGCAGCTCGGCGAGGGGCACCTGCTCCGGCAGAGCGACGTCCACCCGTCGTTGCGGCGCGCTGATGGTGACGCGGGCCAGTCCGGTTGTCATCGACTGATCTCCATATCGAGGGGGATCGGAGGCTGCGCGGACGACAGGACTTTACCTACCATGAGCCAGGCTCGGGTTACCCAGCGCTGTCAGGAGGCCGAGTGTCCACCGTCGTCATCAAACGTCCGCCCCGCCGGTCGGCACCGGAGATCCCCGCCGGCGACCTGCCGGTCGAGGCACCGCCGGAGATCCCCGTGGTGACCGGCGGGCGGTGGCAGCAGGTGCTCATGCTGCTGCCCATGCTCGGCGGCACGGTGGCCATGGCGATGATGTTCGGCCGCGGCGGTGGCGCCTACTCGTACGTGGTGGGCGGCATGTTCGGCCTCTCCTCGTTGGCGATGCTGGTGACCTCCTGGGGCAGCGCCTCGGGCACGCCGAAGAAGTCCGAGATGATGGCCGCCCGCCGGGAGTACCTGCGCCACCTGGCCACGCTGCGCCGGCGGGTCCGGCAGACGGCCGGGCAGCAGCGGGCCGGGCTCTACTACCGACACCCCGACCCGGGCCGACTGTGGTCGACGGTGGACAGCCACCGCGTGTGGGAGCGACGACCCGCCGACCCGGACTTCGCGGTGGTGCGGGTCGCCGTCGGACCGCAGACGCTGGCCACCCCGCTCGTTCCCCCGGTCACCCGGCCACTGGAGGAGCTGGAGCCGATGACCGCCGGCGCGCTGCGGCGCTTCCTGGACGCGTACTCCGTGGTTCCGGACCTGCCGGTGGCGCTGTCGCTGCGCAGCTTCGCCCGGGTGCACGTGCGCAGCGCCGGCCGCACCGGCCCGACCACCGGCGGGCCACCCACCGGCGGGCCACCCACCGGCGACCCGGCGGCCCAGGCCCTGGTGCGGGCCGTGCTGACCCAACTGGCCGTCTTCCATGCCCCGGACGAGCTGCTGGTCGCGATCTGCGCCGGCCCGGAACGGCGGGCCGGCTGGGAGTGGGTGAAGTGGCTTCCGCACGCCCACCACCCGGCCCGCACCGACGCGCTCGGCCCGGTACGGCTGGTCACCAGCTCCGCGGCCGAGCTGGAACGACTGCTGGGCGACGTGCTGGGCAGCCGATCCCGGTTCAGTCCGGCGGGACCGGCAACCGACGGCCCGCACGTGGTGGTGGTCCTCGACGGTGGCGACCTGACCGGCGCCACCGACCTGACCGGCGACGGCGGCATCGACGCGGTCACCGTCCTGGACCTGGACACCCCGCCGCCGCGCCTGCTCGACCGGTACGCGCTGCTCCTGGAGCTGCGCGGCCGGCTGCTGCACTCCTGGTCGGTCGAGGGGCACGCCGAGGTGGGCAGCGCCGACCAGCTCGACCCCGCCGACGCAGAGGCGGTCGCCCGACGACTGGCGCCGCTGCGCCTGGCCGGCGCGGCGCGCGGCCCGGACGCCCCACTGCAGGCCGAGCTGGGCCTGCCCGAACTGCTCGGCCTCGGTGACCCGGAGAGCTTCACCGCCGAGCAGGGCTGGATGCCGCGCTCGGCGCGGGACCGGCTGCGGGTGCCGATCGGGGTGGGCGCCGACGGCGGGGCCATCGAACTGGACCTCAAGGAGTCCGCCCAGGACGGGATGGGCCCACACGGCCTGCTCATCGGGGCCACCGGCTCCGGAAAATCCGAGTTGCTGCGTACGCTCGTGCTCGGGCTGGCCGCCACACACAGCTCCGAGCAGCTCAACTTCGTGCTGGTCGACTTCAAGGGCGGCGCCACCTTCGCCTCGTTCGACCGGCTGCCGCACACCGCCGCGGTGATCACCAACCTGGCCGACGCGCTGCCCCTGGTCGACCGGATGGTCGACGCGATCAACGGGGAACTCGTCCGCCGGCAGGAGCTGCTGCGGCGGGCCGGCAACTTCGCCAGCGTGCGCGACTACGAGCGCGCCCGGGCGGCCGGCAGCCCGCTGGCCCCCCTGCCGTCGCTGCTGCTGATCTGCGACGAGTTCTCCGAGCTGCTCTCCGCCAAGCCCGACTTCATCGACCTGTTCGTGCAGATCGGCCGGCTCGGGCGATCACTGGGCGTCCACCTGCTGCTCGCCAGCCAGCGCCTGGAGGAGGGACGGCTTCGAGGGCTGGACACCCACCTGTCGTACCGGATCGGGCTGCGGACCTTCTCCGCCCTGGAGTCGCGCACCGTGCTCGGGGTGCCCGACGCGCACGAGCTGCCCCGGTCGCCGGGCCACGGCTACCTGCGCGCCGGCACCGACCCGCTGGCCCGGTTCAAGGCCGCGTACGTCTCCGGCGCGGTCCACCGACGGGCTGCGGCGGCCGGGGCGACCGCCGGTGGCGGTGCCCGCCTGCTCACCTTCACCACCCACCTCGTGCCGGTGGTCGAGCCGACCACGCCGCCCGTGCCCGTCGTGACCGACGAGGACGGTGGCCGGGCGACCCTGCTCGACCTGCTGGTCGACCGGCTCGTCGGGCAGGGCCCGCCAGCGCACCAGGTCTGGCTTCCGCCGCTCGGTCAGCCGCCCGCCCTGGACGAGCTGCTCGGCCCGGTCGAGGTCGACCCGACGCGCGGGCTCACCGTGGGCAACCCCGAGCTGCACGGCGCGCTCGGGGTGCCGGTGGCGGTGGTGGACCGGCCGCTGGAGCAGCGCCGGGACCTGCTCTGGCTGGCGCTGGACGGCGCGGCCGGGCACGTGGCGGTGGTCGGTGCACCGCAGAGTGGCAAGTCCACCGCGCTGCGCACGTTGGTCTGCGCCCTCGCGCTCACCCACACGCCGGCCGAGGTGCAGGTCTACTGCCTCGACTTCGGCGGCGGCGGGTTGGCCGCGCTGCGCGACCTGCCGCACGTCGGCGGGGTGACCGGCCGCGCCGATCCGACCGCCGTGCGGCGCACCGTCGGTGAGATGACCACCCTGCTGACCGACCGGGAACGCCGATTCGCCGAACTGGGGGTGGAGTCGATGGCCGCGTACCGGCAGCGCCGGGCAGCGGTGGGGGCTGCCGGCCAGCCGGGCGCCGAGAAGTACGGCGACGTGTTCCTTGTCATCGACGGGTGGAGCACGGTGCGCGGCGAGTACGACGACCTGGAGCCCCTGGTCACCGACCTGGCCACCCGTGGCCTGTCGTACGGGCTGCACGTGGTCGCCACGGCACTGCGCTGGCTGGATTTCCGTCCGGCGATCCGGGACCTGTTCGGCTCCCGGTTGGAGCTGCGCCTCGGCGACCCGGCCGACTCGCTGGTGGCGCGGCGGGCGGCCGCGAACGTGCCGGAGCGCTCCGGTCGAGGGGTGACGGCGGAGGGCCTGCACTTCCTCACCGCGCTGCCTCAGCTCGCCACCGCCAGCGGGGACACCGCCGACCTGGTCAAGCGGGTCGCCGGCAGCTGGGGAGGTTCCGTTGCGCCCCGGGTCCGGCTGCTGCCGCCGGTGCTGCCGTACGCCGAACTGGATCTCGCCGCGACGACCGGGCTGCGGCTGCCGATCGGAATCGCCGAGGCGGACCTGCGCCCGGTGCTCCTCGACTTCGCGACCGAGCCGCACTTCGTGGTCTTCGGGGACTCGGAGTGCGGCAAGTCGTCGTTCCTGCGGGCGCTGGCCACCTCGATCATCACACGGTTCACCCCGGAACAGGCCCGGGTGATCCTGGTCGACTACCGACGCAGCCTGCTCGGCGCCATCGAGTCGCCACACCTGATCGGTTACGGCACCGCCGCGGCGCACACCGCCGACCTGGTCGAGTCGGCCGTCGGCTACCTGGAGCGGAGGGCTCCGGGGCCGGAGGTCACTCCGCAGCAGCTGCGCGACCGGTCCTGGTGGTCCGGGCCGGAGCTGTTCGTGCTGGTGGACGACTACGACCTGGTTGCGGCCGGGCCGGCAAACCCGTTGCGGGCGCTGGAGGAGCACCTGCCGCACGCCCGGGACGTCGGGCTGCACCTGGTGCTGGCCCGCCGCTCGGGCGGGGCGGGCCGGGCCCAGTACGAGCCGATCGTGCAGCGCCTGCGGGAGCTCTCCACCGCTGGGCTCGTGATGGCGGGCAGCCCGGAGGAGGGCGCACTCGTCGGCCCGGTCCGGCCGGGACCGCTGCCACCGGGGCGTGGTCGGCTGGTCACACGGCGGGAGGGTGTACGCCTCGTCCAGCTCGCCCAACTGCCGCCGCCGTGACTGTCTCCGCGGTTTCTGCCGTGACGGGTGGGGAAACCGGTAATCTCCGATCGTCATGGTTCTGTCGGGATGAATGGCTGAGGATGTGACTGGGGTTCGGCACAGCTGTCCGGCGGCGGCCCGACGGGCGACCGGCCGGTTCGTGGTCGGTGTGGCGGCAGCGCTCGCCGTCGTGGCTCCGGCCGCAGCTGCCGCGCCCGTCGCCGTGCCCGCCGCAGGCGGACAGATCGCGGCCGTGCCTGTCGCGTTCGCCCCCGGCGACACCGTGGCCCGCAGCGATGAGGCCCGCGACGAACAGTGGCAGCTCGACGAGCTACGCGCCGAGACGGCGTGGCGCACCTCGACCGGGCGGGGCGTGACCGTCGCCGTGGTCGACTCCGGGGTGGACGCCAACCATCCCGACCTGACCGGCCAGGTGCTGCCCGGTCTCGACCTGGTGGACCCCGACGGCGGCTCCGGCCCGGATCCGGTGGGGCACGGCACCACCGTCGCGGGCCTGATCGCCGGGCGCAGGGACGACAAGCGGGGTGTGGTCGGCCTGGCCCCGGACGCCCGGATCCTGCCGGTACGCGTCCTCGACGACGAGAACCGCTACGACGACGCGCTGATCGTGGCCCGGGGAGTGCGCTGGGCGGTCGACCACGGCGCCCGCGTGATCAACCTGTCGTTGGGCGGCAGCGGCGACAGCCCGGCCCTGGCGGCGGCTCTGGACTACGCGTTCGCCCGCGACGTGGTGGTGGTCGCCTGCACGGGCAACCTGGCCACCTCCAGCAGCTCGAAGGTCTGGTATCCGGCCCGGGAGCCGGGCGTGATCGCGGTCGCCGGCCTGGAACGCAGCAGCGACAACCTCTGGTCCGGCTCGATCACCGGGCGGGCGACGGTGCTTGCCGCCCCGGCGACCGGGCTGGTGGGCGCCAAACCGCCGACCGGGTACTGGCGGGTGCAGGGCACGAGCTTCGCCGCGCCGCTGGTGACCGCCACCGCCGCGTTGGTCCGGTCCCGCTACCCCACGATGCCCGCCGGTGAGGTGGTCAACCGGTTGCTGGCCACCGCCCGTGACCTGGGCCCGACCGGGCGGGACGATCGCTTCGGGTACGGAATGGTGGACCCGGTGGCGGCGCTGACCGCACAGGTGACGCCGGTGACCGTCAACCCGTTGGACGACCAGAGGTCTCCGGGCGTGGTCGGCTTCGGCCCCGCCCCCGGCTCCGCCGACGACGACCCGGTGGCCGGCGCCGGCAGCGACCCGCTCGGTCTCACCGCGCCCCGCCAGCAGACCCGATGGACGGCTCGCGCGGCGGGCGGGCAGGACGAGTCGGCCCCGGAGCAGCTCTTCACCGAGGCCGCGCTCCTCGTTGCCCTGATCACCGGCGCGGCGTTGGTGGTGCGGCGGTTCCGCCAGCGCGCCCGCTGATCAGCGTCGGCGCCCGCAGGCCTGACCGCGCCGCGGGTGGGGTAGAACCCTTCGCATGAGCACGCCCGGCCAGCGCACCCTGGCACCCGCCGACCAGTCGTCCTGGCGGCGGCGCCTCGACCCGGACCACTCGCTGGGCCTGCGGCTGACCCTGGCCGCCACGGCGGCGTTTCTGGTGCTGGTGCCGTTCGCTCTGCTCACACTGCTGGTGCTCGGTGCCTGGGCACCGCTGCACCGGCTGGACGCGACGATCACCGAGACGCTGCACGGGCACGCGCTCGACCATCCGGCCTGGGTCACGCTGATGCGGATCTGGACCGAGGTGTTCGGGCCGATGCCGTTGCGGGCCGTCGCCCTGCTGGTGGTGATCTGGCTGCTGCGTCGGGGCGCCCGCCGCCTGGCCTTCTGGGTGACCACCACGATGGTGGTGGGCGGTTCGATCGGTCCGCTGCTGAAGCTGCTCGTCGGCCGGGACCGGCCGGAGCTGCTCGATCCGGTCGCCCGGGCGGCCGGCTACTCGTTCCCCTCCGGGCACGCGCTGAACGCCACCCTGGCCGCCGGGGTGCTGCTGCTGGTGTTTCTGCCGTACGCGGACCGGGGGGCGTGGCGGATCGTGCTCTGGGTAGCCGCGGTGCTGCTCACCGTGGCGACCGGGTTGAGCCGGGTGGCTCTCGGCGTGCACTTCGCCAGCGATGTGCTCGGCGGTTGGCTGCTCGGTACGGCGGTGGTCGCGGCGACCGCGGCCGCCTTCACCAGTTGGCGGGCGCACACCGGCCTACCGGCCGTTCGGCCCAGCCGTGACGGCGTCGCGCCGGAGGTCGAACGGCACCCCGGAGCGGCCTGAGGCGTGCCGACGACCACGACCGGGTACTGGCCGGCCATGACCGAGACCGTGGTCCAGATCGTCCGGCGGGTGCTGCTGCCGGTCTCCCTCCTGCTCGGCGTCATGGTGCTGCTCGGGGTGCTGGTCACTCGGGTGTTCGCCCGCACGTGGCCGTTCACCGTGGAGGACGCGGTGAACCGGGAACTCGCCGGAGACCGGACGGCCGGTTGGAACAACGTGTCGCTGGTGTTCAGCACGATGGCCAGCACACAGATGATCATCGTGGTCACCGTGCTGGCGGCGCTGACGCTGCGGCTCTGGTTGAAGCGCTGGCGGGAGCCGCTGTTCCTCTGCGCGGCGGTGATCGCCCAGGCCCTGGTGTTCCTGCTGACCACGCTGGCGATCGACCGGCGGCGGCCGGCGGTGGAGCACATGGACGTCTCGCCGCCGACGTCCAGCTTCCCGTCCGGGCACACCTCGGCCGCGGTGGCGCTCTACGTCGGCATCGCGGTGCTGCTGGCGCTGCAGACGCGGAGCACCGGGGCAAGGGTGGCCTGGTGGACGCTCCTGCTGGTGGTGCCGTTGGGCGTGGCCCTGACCCGGATGTACCGCGGGATGCACCACCCCAGCGACGTGCTGGCGTCCTTCCTCAACGGCGGCACCTGCGTGGTGATCATGGCGCGCAGTGTGCTCGATCGTGGGGTGCGGTGGGGACGGACGAAGCTGCCCGCCGGCAGCAGGCGCCCCGTGCCGGCCCGGAGCTGACCCGGACGGCGGTCAGGTGCACTCGCCGGTGCCCACGCCCCTGGTGCGTTCGGCGCCGGCCAGCGCCACCGGGCGCGCCTCGGCCGCGGTGACCGCGAAGCCGGTGTTCGGGTCGTCGGCCGCCGCCGCGAAGATGACCCCGAGCACCAGGCCGTTACTGGAGACCAGCGGCCCGCCGGAGTTGCCACTGCGGACCAGCGCCCGGATGGTGTAGATCTCGCGGCTGACGTCACCGGAGGAGTAGATGTCCGGTCCCTTGATCCGGTCGACGTCACGGACCCGCGCCGACTGCGCGTTGTACGGGCCGTCGAGCGGGAAACCGAGCACGATGGCGTCCGAGCCGCTGCCCGCGTTGCCGGCGGCGAAGCGCAGCGACGGGCCGGGCATCCCGGGCACGTGCAGCACGGCCAGGTCGCGGTCCGGGTCGTAGACCACCACCTGACCGTCATACCGCTCGCCGCCGAGTTCCACCGCCACCGAGCGGGTGCCGGCGACCACGTGTGCGTTGGTCATCACCCGGTCGTCGGCGTACACGAAGCCGGAGCCCTCGATCCGGCGCGAGCAGCTGGGCGCCGAGCCGAGCACCTTGACCACCGACCGTTGGCCGTTGACCACCACCTGGGAGCCGGCCAGCGCGGGGTCGGGCGGCTCGACCTGCCGAGCCCGGGTGGGTGCGAGGTCACCGAAGACATCCGGAAAGCCGTTGGTGTCGACGGTGTCCCGCAGCGCGGTGGAGAGCTGCTGGGCCTGGTCCGGCAGGACCCGGTCCACCACTGTGATCAGCGCGCTGTTGCGCACCGACGCGGCCAGCCAGGGCAGCGACGACGAGCCGAGCGGCACGGCGACCAGCCAGGCGACCAGCAGTACCGCGAAGAGCGAGACGAGCGCCCCGCCGACGTCGTCGACCCGCCTGCCCACCTCACTGGTGATCGTCTTGCGGAGGTGCGAGCCGAGCCAACCGGCCAGCGCCTGACCGACCACGGCCAGCCCGAAGACCACGACCAACGAGATCAGCACCCGGGTGCCGCTGTCCACGAACTGCCGGGCGAGCAGCGGCCCCAGCTGGAGGCCCAGCAACGCGCCCAGGAAGAAACCGGAGAACGACAGGATTCCGGTGACGAAGCCCTGGCGGTATCCGCTGATCGCGAACACGAGCATGAGCAGCAGAAGGACGAGATCCACGGCGGACACTCCCCAAGCGTACGGGCCACGCGCCCGGCAGATGACCTTCGCTCGCTGAAGGTGACCGCGCGGTCAGCGCAGGGCGGTCTCGTCGACGTCGTCGGTGCCGGCCGACGGCGCGGGTGTCGCCCCGGTCGGCGGGAGCTCCACGACCCTGCCGCGCGACCACGGGCGGGCCCAACCGCCCATCTCGAGCAGGGTGGCCAGCACTCCTGCGGTGAAGCCCCAGACCAGCATGCCGCGCGCCGAGAAGGCCGGCCCGATCCAGCCGCTGGGGTGGCGGACCCGCAGCCGGTTGGCCGGGTCGACCAGTTCGCTGACCGGCAGCCGGGCCACGTGTGCCACCTCGGCGGGCTCCCGGGGGTGCACCGGGTGCGGGTCGTGCCACCAGGCCAGCACCGGGGTCACGACGAAGTCGCTGACCGGGATCCAGAGCTTCGGCAGCTCCGCGAGCACGGTCACGCTGGCCGGGTCGAGGCCGACCTCCTCGTTCGCCTCGCGCAGGGCGGTGGCGCGGACGTCGGCGTCACCCGGGTCGGCCGCACCGCCGGGAAAGGCCGGCTGGCCGGCGTGCGTGCGCAGGGTGGCGGCGCGTTGCAGGACCAGCACGTCGGGGCCGGCACCGGGCTGCTCGCCGAGCAGCACCAGCACGGCGCTCTCCCGGCCGCCCTCGGCCGGGGTCGTCAGTCGGGTGAAGTCCTCCGCGCGGGCGGTGCCGAGCCGGGTCAGCAGCGGCTCGATCCACTCGGGCGGACGGTGGGTCACGCCGCCACCGCCAGACCGAGGTGCTGGCGAACCAGCTCGGCGAGCCGGGCGTCGTCGAGCGCGCCGCTGGCGTCGATGTGCCGGATCCGGCCGTCGGCGCCGACGAAGAGGGTCATGGGGAAGAAATTGCGCTCCAGCTCGCGTTGCAGCGTCTCACCCTGGTCGACCAGGATCGGGAACCGGATGCCCAGGTCCTCACCGGTGGACTGGGCGCTGCTGCGGCTGTCCCGGCTGTTGACCCCGACCACCTGGAGCTGACCGGCGGTCCGATCGCTGAGGCGTTGGAAAGCGGGCAACTCCTTGCGGCACGGCGGGCACCAGGAAGCCCACACGTTGATCACCGCCGGCCCGGCCACGTCCCGCAGGGCGACGGGAGCGCCGCCGGTGAAGCAGGACAGGGTCAGCTTCGGCAGCGCCTGGCCGCCAGCGGCGGAGGACGTCGTGCCGGGCGTGGCGGGGGACGTCGTGCCGGGCGCGGCAGAGGCCGTCGTGCCGGGCGCGGCGGGGGGCGTCGTGGCGGGGGCCGTCGGGCCAGCGTTGGGCGACGCGGCCGTGGGCGCCGTGCTCAGCGCGGCGCAGTCCCGGAACGGCGACGGTCGTTCGGCTGCGGCTGGACGGGGAGCCGGGTCGTCGTCGGCCGTGCCGCCGGTGCAGCCGGTGACGACCAGCAGCAGCGGCAGGAGCAGCAGTGCGAGGCGGCGGTTCACGGCACCTCCGCGGCGACCGCCTGGGCGGGCACGAGCGCCGGGTCGACCCCGGCCGCCGCCGCCAGGTCACGTGCCCGAGGCCCCTTCAGCAGCTTGGCCGCGGCGGCCGGGTCGGTGGGGCCGGTGCCGTACGAGGGGCAGAGCTTGGCCAGCGTGCACGCGCCACAGGCCGGCTTGCGGGCGTGGCAGACCCGGCGCCCGTGGAAGATGATCCGGTGCGACAGCATCGTCCAGTCGCGCCTGTCGTACAGCGCGCCGACCGCGTGCTCGATCTTGACGGGGTCGGTCTCGGTGGTCAGCTGCCACCGGTGCACCAGCCGCTGGAAGTGCGTGTCAACGGTGATGCCCGGAACGTCGAACGCGTTGCCCAGGATGACGTTGGCGGTCTTGCGGCCGATCCCGGGCAGCGTCACCAGGTCGACGAGCCGGCCGGGGACCCGACCGTCGTACCGGTCGAGGAGCGCCTGCCCGAGCTTGAGCAGGGAGTCGGTCTTGTTGCGGTAGAAGCCGGTGGGCCGGATCAACTCCTCCATCTCACCCCGGTCCGCGGCCGCGTAGGCGGCGACGCTCGGGTAGCGGGCGAAGAGCTTCGGTGTGACCTCGTTGACCTTCTTGTCCGTGCACTGCGCGGAGAGGATGGTGGCGACGGCCAGCTCCAGCGGCGTGGAATGGTCCAGTTCACAGTGCGCGTCGGGGTGCGTCTCGGTCAGCACCCGACCGATCTTCCGGGCGCGGCGCTTGCGCCCAAGGTCGGTCTCGCTGACACCGGGAGGACTACTGGTCACGACGGTCAGCCTACGTCGCCCCCCGGACGTCCTCGTCGTGTCAACCGGCGGTCGGCGGCGAGATCTTGCCCTGCCCGTCGAGCCGGGCACCGCCCTTCGGGAAGTCGCCACGACTCAGCTCGGTGACCAGGCCCAGGCCCCGGTCGTCCGTGTCCATCGTCGGCTTGCCCACGGAGTTCATGTACGTCGAGGTGAACGAGCCGCCAGCCCAGCCGCCGTCCGGCTTCAGCGACACCTTGAGCACCCCGCCCCAGCCGAGCCGCCCGTCGTTGAGCAACGAATTGCCGCCGCCGGCGAAGTTGCCCATGCTGTAGGCGATGAGCCGGCCCTGATAGAACTCCATCCCCCGGAGCACGTGCGGCCCGTGACCGACGATCAGGTCAGCGCCGGCGTCGATCATCGCGTGCGAGAACTTGACCGGGTCGCCGCGGTTCTCGCCGAGGAACATCTCCGTGCCGGGCTTCACCCGGGTCTTGTCCGCGCCCTCGCCACCCATGTGCACCTGCACCACGACCAGGTCAGCCATGGTGGCCGCCTTGGCGACCACCTCCTTGGCCGAGCCGATGTCGACCAGGCTGTTGGACCAGACGTACGACGAGAAGCCGACGACCGCCACCTTGACGCCCCTGATGTCGACCACGGTGATCTCGTCGGGGGCGCCGGTGTGCTTCAGGTCGTACTTCTCCAGCGCCTTCTGGGTGTTCTCGTAGCCCTTCGGGCCGTAGTCGTAGCCGTGGTTGTTGGCCTGGTTGAGCACCTTGAAACCGGCGTCGCGCAGGTGTGCGGCGTACTCCGGTGGTGCCCGGAACTGGTAGCAGCGGCTGGAGTTGGCCCCGCACTTGCCGGTGCCGGTGTCGACCGTCAGCGGCTCCTCCAGGTTGCCCATCACCAGGTCGGCCTTGAGCGCCTCGGTGACCGAGCTGAAGAAGCCCTTGCCGCCGGCGGCGGGCAGCCGGCTCGGCGCGTTGCCCATGATGATGTCGCCGGTGGCGGAGAGCGAGATCGCGCCGCCCCCACCGGAGGTCGAGGTGCCGGCGCTGGCCTTCGGGCCGGCCGTGGTCACCGGCGCGCCGGTGCCACCACCACCGGCACCCGGTTGCCAGACCGGCGCCTCAGCGGAGTCGGCACAGCCGGCGACGAGCAGGGCGGCCAGCAGCGCGGCGAGGCCGAGGGCGACGCGGCGGCGCGGGCGGGGCGCAAAGAACTCAGGAGCGTACATCGTCCGCGACCCTACCGGGCCGGGAACGCGCCGACGACGGCCGATCGGTCGGAAGTTCAGCCGTTCAGCCGGTCCGACCAGGGCAGGACCGGCCGGTCACCGCCGGTGAGCACCGCGGCGTGCACCGCCCAGGCGAGCGGGGCGCCCCAGGCGGAGCGCGGTCCGCCGTACCGGGCCTCCGGCCCGTCCACGGGGCAGAGCACGGTGACCGCGTCGGTCGGTGTGCCGGTGCCCGACAGGCCCAGCTCCATGATCGCCTGGGACTTCGCCTCGGTCGCGGTGGCCACCGCGTTGACCAGCGCCGAGTCGGCGAGTCGGGCCGGCACGTACACCACGATGTTGACCGTTCCGACCTGCTGGGTGAGCGCGGCCGGTGCTGGCACCGCGGCGGGCACCGGGGTGCCGAGCCCGACGGTCGCCCAGGCGCGCACCCCGGCGTCGGTCCGGGTCACCACCTCGGTCACGTCGACACCGGTCAACAGGCCCACCCCGGGTCCGTCGAGGTCGAGGTCGGCGGCGAGCGCCGCCAGGTGCCCGGCGGGGTCGTCGCGGTCGTACGACATGGGCACGGTCGCGTTCAACACCCAGCGCCGGACGCCGAGGCCGCCTCCGAGTGGGCCGCTGCTGATCGCCCTCAGCGGCCCGTCGGTGCGCCACACGAGCAGCGGGATGTCCCACCCGTCTTCGACGCGGCTGGTCAGGGTCGGCTCGCTCAACACGTCGGGCAGGTTACGCCCACCGATCAAGATTCCAGGGGCGACCTCTGATTCATGCTCATGTGCGCCTAGACTTGACGGCGCGTGAGGGGGTCAGCGGACGGCGGCCCCGGCCGGGAAGACGGCACGCGCAACCGGAGGTGCGCGATGGACGAGGTACTGGCCCGCAGCGGGATCTTCCAGGGTGTCGACCCGGAAGCTGCCGAGGCGCTCGCCAAGGAGATGGAGACGATCGAGGTCCGCAAGGGCGAGATCGTCTTCAATGAGGGCGAGCCCGGCGACAGCCTCTACATCCTGCTGTCCGGAAAGATCAAGGTTGGCCGACGCGCGGCGGACGGCCGACAGAACCTGATCGCGGTGATGGGCCCGTCGGACATGGTCGGTGAGCTGTCGCTCTTCGACCCGGGTCCGCGTACGGCGACCGCCACCGCGGTGACCGACACGCGGCTGGTGCGACTGCGCAAGCAGGCACTGCGGCCGTGGCTGAACAACCGCCCGGAGATCGCCGAGCAGCTGCTCCGGGTGCTCGCCCGGCGCCTGCGCCGGACCAACGACTCACTCGCCGACCTGATCTTCACGGACGTGCCGGGTCGGGTCGCCAAGAACCTGCTCCAGATGGCCGGCCGGTTCGGCACCCGGGACGGCGGCGTGCTGCGGGTGACCCACGACCTCACGCAGGAGGAGATCGCCCAGCTCGTCGGCGCCTCCCGTGAGACGGTCAACAAGGCGCTCGCCGACTTCGCCTCGCGCGGGTGGTTGCGCCTGGACGGCAAGAGCATCATCATCCTCGACCCGGAGCGCCTGGCCCGCCGCGCCCGCGTCTGAGCAGGCACCCGCCCACCGGCCCCCTCCCTCTGCCCGCCCCAGAATCGCTGGACTCGGCGCGGCATCCGGGGCGAGGGTGGCGCCATGGTGAACAGGGTTGCGGTGCTCTCCGACATCCATGGCGTACTGCCCGCACTGGAGGCCGTGCTGGCCGAGCCGGATGTCGCCGCCGCCGACCTGATCGTGCTCACCGGCGACATCGCGGCCGGCCCGCAACCGGTCGAGGTGCTGGACGTGCTCGCCGATCTCGGCGACCGCGTCTGCTGGGTGGGTGGCAACGCCGACCGTGAGCTGGTCGAGTCACGGGCGGGGCAGCCCGCGTCGATCGAGGTGTCCGAGTGGGCCGCCGGGCAGCTCCGCGACGACCAGCTGTCCCGTCTCGCCGCGCTACCGGCGACGGCGACGTTCGAGATCGACGGTCTCGGTCCGACGATCTTCTGTCACGCGACCCCACGAGACGACGAGGAGGTCGTGCTCGTCGACTCCCGGATGGAGCGCTGGGCACAGGTGTTCGCCGGTCTCCCGGCCGCGATCTCGACGGTGGTCTGCGGTCACACCCACATGCCCTTCACCCGGCTGGTCGATCGCCGCCTGGTGGTCAACCCTGGCAGCGTCGGCATGCCGTACGGGGGCGCTGGCGCGTGGTGGGCGCTGCTCGGGCCGGGGGTACAGCTGCGCCGCACCGCCTTCGACGTGGATGCGGCGTGCGCGCGGGTGGCGGCGGAGTCGACCTTCCCCGACGCCGCCGCCTGGGCCGACGAGTACCTGCGCTCCCAGCACAGCGACGCTGACGCGCTCGTCGTCTTCGGGCCCCGCGACGGCCGCTGACCCAGCAGGTCGGGAGGTGGGGTCGGGTGCCTTTGGAGCTGAATCGTCTGCGACATCAGCTCCAAAGCACGCCAGCACACCGTCGCCCACCCCGACGCCTCGCCGCCGTCGCACCCTCCGCGCGGCCAAGGGTGCGGCAGCACACTAAAAAAGTCAGTCTTGACTGTTTGTTTCCCAGGCAGCAGGCTGTTCCCGTGTCCACAGCATCGACGCGCGTCCCTCAGCAGGAACGCAGCCGCGTCACTCAGGCCAGGCTGCTGGAGGCGACCGTCGACTGCCTGATCGAGCACGGCTGGTCCGGCACCACGACCACCGTCGTCGCGGCGCGGGCCGGCGTGTCCCGTGGGGCCCAACTGCACCACTATCCGACGAAGGCCGCGCTGGTGACGGCCGCCGTCGCCCATCTCGCTGAGCGGCGGGCCGCCGAGCTGCGCACCGAAGCCGAGGCGTTGCCGGCCGGGCCGCAGCGGCTCGACCGGGTGATCGACCTGCTCGGCGTGGCGTTCACCGGCCCACTGTTCGTGGCCGCCCTCGAGCTCTGGGTCGCCGCCCGCACCGACCGGGAGCTTCGGGACGCCCTGGTGCCGCTGGAGGCGACGGTCGGCCGGGAGATGCACCGACTCACCGTCGCCCTGCTCGGCGTCGACGAGCGCCGGCCCGGTGTCCGCGAGGCTGTGCAGGCCACCCTCGACCTGCTCCGCGGGCTCGGGGTGGCCAATCTGCTCAGCGACGACTCGGCCCGCCGCACTGCTCTGCTCGCCACCTGGAAACGCCAGCTCGCCACCTTGCTCACGCCCTGACCGGCCGCCCGCTACCGGGCCCGCTCTGACTCGCCGCCCGCTGCCGGGCCCGCCCTTCACCGGAGGCACGATGGTCGACCTCGAGGACCTGCTCGCTGATTTGGCCGACGAGTCCGATCAGTTGGACGCCCTGGTAGGCCCGCTGCCGGCTGGCGCGTGGGCGCGACCGACGCCCGCGCCCGGCTGGAGCATCGGGCACCAGATCGCCCACCTCGCCTGGACCGACCACGTGGCGCTGCTGGCCGCCACCGACCCCGCGGCGTTCTTCGCATCGGTGACCGCTGCCCCCGATCCGACCCGGCTGGTCGACGTCGGCGCCGAGGAGTTCCTCGCCCCGCCGGCCGAACTGCTCGCCCGCTGGCGGGCCGGCCGAACGGCACTCGCCGTCGCGCTGGCCGCCGTGCCGGAAGGCGAGAAGCTGCCCTGGTACGGCACCCGGATGTCGGCCACCTCGATGGCGACCGCCCGGATCATGGAGACCTGGGCGCACGGCGAGGACGTGGCCGACGCGCTCGGCGTCGTCCGGCCGGCCAGTGACCGGCTCCGACACGTGGCGCACCTCGGCGTGCGTACCCTCGGGCATGGTTTCGCCGCGCACGGCCGGCCCGCACCGACGACGCCGGTCCGGGTCGAGTTGACCGGCCCCTCCGGCGACACCTGGAGCTGGGGTCCGTCGGACGCCGCCGACCGGCTGACCGGCCCGGCCCGGGACTTCTGCCTGCTGGTCACCCAGCGCCGGCACCGCGCCGACCTCGCCCTGCTGGCCAGCGGCCCGGTCGCCGACGAGTGGCTCGACGTGGCCCAGGCCTTCGCCGGCCCGCCGGGTGCCGGCCGCGAGCCGGCCGCCGCGCCCGCCGGTGCAGACGGAGTACGGGCATGATCCGGATCGGCAACGCCTCCGGCTTCTACGGTGACCGCTTCACCGCCTGGCGGGAGATGCTCGACGGCGGCGAGCTGGACGTGCTGACCGGCGACTACCTGGCCGAGCTGACCATGCTGATCCTCGGCCGGGATCGGCTGCGCGACCCCGATCTCGGCTACGCGAAGACCTTTCTGCGCCAGTTGGAGACCTGCCTCGGCACCGCCCTCGACAGGGGCGTACGGCTCGTGACCAACGGCGGCGGCCTGAACCCCGCCGGCCTGGCCGCCGCCATCGAACGGCTCGGCGACCGACTGGGTCTGCCGACCCGGGTGGGGTACGTCGAGGGCGACGCGATCGAGCGGCCGGACGCACTGACCGCGAACGCCTACCTCGGCGCGTTCGGGATCGCCGCCTGCCTCGACGGCGGGGCGGACGTCGTGGTCACCGGCCGGGTCACCGACGCGTCGCTGGTGGTCGGCCCGGCCATCGCCCGGTACGGGTGGAGTCGCGACGACCTGGACGAACTGGCCGGGGCGACCGTCGCCGGGCACCTCGTCGAGTGCGGCGCGCAGGTCACCGGCGGCAACTTCAGCTTCTTTTCCGAGCTGCCCGACGGTGGGCACCGGCCCGGCTTCCCGATCGCCGAGGTGCACGCGGACGGCTCCGCGGTGCTCACCAAGCATCCGGGCACCGGCGGCGCGGTCACCGTGGAGACGGTCACCGCCCAACTGCTGTACGAGATCGGCGGGCCGGCGTACCTGGGGCCGGACGTGGTGACCCGGCTGGACACGGTGACGCTGCGCCCCGACGGGCCGGACCGGGTCCTGGTCTCCGGCGTCCGCGGCACCCCACCGCCGCCGACACTGAAGGTGGGCGTCAACAACCTCGGTGGCTTCCGCAACTCGATGACCTTCGTCCTCTGCGGGCTGGACATCGAGGCGAAGGCGGCCCTTGTCCGGGGCCAGGTCGAGGAGGCGGTGGGCAAGGACGGGTTGGAGTTCGTGCTGGCCCGGACGGACCATCCGGACGCCGTGGACACCGAGACGGCCAGTGCACTGCTGCACGTACACCTGCGCGACAGCGACAGGGCACGGGCCGGGCGGGCCTTCTCGGCCGCCGCGGTGGAACTGGCGCTGGCCTCCTACCCGGGCTGCACGCTGACCACCCTGCCGGGCGACGCGACACCGTACGGCGTGTTCACCGCCGACACCGTGGCGCAGGACGCGGTGGCGCACGTGGCGGTGCTGCCCAGCGGCCAGCGGGTGCCGGTCGCCCCGCCGATCCGCACCGAGCCCGCGCCCGACGCCGGGACGTCGCCGGGCGGTGGAACGGCCGCGGTCGCGGGTCCGACCCGGCGGGGGGCGCTCGGTGAGCTGGTCGGCGCGCGCTCCGGGGACAAGGGCGGGGACGCCAACCTGGGCGTCTGGGCGCGCTCCGACGCCGGGTACGGCTGGCTGCGCGAGTGGTTGACCGTCGAACGGCTGGCCGAACTGCTGCCGGAGACCGCTCCGCTGGACGTGCGGCGGTACGAGCTGCCGAATCTGCGGGCGGTCAACTTCGTGGTCGAGGGCCTGCTCGGTGCCGGGGTGGCCGCGTCCACCCGATTCGATCCGCAGGCCAAGGCGCTCGGTGAGCTGCTGCGCTCCCGGATCGTCGACCTACCGGCCGACGTGACGCCGTGAGCGCGAGGAGTGGGCCGGTCCTGGGAGCCCCGCAGTCGCGAACAGGGGTCATCCCGTGAGCATCGTGGACACGCCGGAGCGGCGGCAGTTGCGTGAGCTGACCCGTGCGTTCGTGACCCGCGAGGTGCTACCGCACCTCGACGACTGGGAACGCGCCGGTGAGGTGCCCCGGGCACTGCACGTGACCGCCGCCCAGCTCGGCCTGCTCGGCATCGGCTTTCCCGAGTCGGTCGGCGGCAGTGGCGGTGACCTGCTCGACTCGATCATCGTGACCGAGGAGCTGATCCGCTCCGGTGGCTCGTCCGGCCTGGTCGCCGCCCTGTTCACGCACGGTATCGCGCTGCCGCACATGGTCGCGGCAGCCGGCGCCGGCTCCGGCGGCCTGCTTGCCGGGCGACGCGGCGGCGCCGCCACACCCGACGCGGCGGACGACCTGGTCGACCGGTACGTCCGGCCCACCCTGGCCGGCACCATGATCGGCGCGTTGGCGATCACCGAACCGGACGGCGGCTCGGACGTCGCCGGGATCCGCACCACCGCCCGCCGGGACGGCGACCACTACGTGGTGAACGGGTCGAAGACGTACATCACCAGTGGGCACCGGGCCGATTTCGTGACCACGGCCGTCTGCACCGACTTTCCGGGTAGCGGTGAGCTCACCCTGCTGGTCATCGACCGCGACACACCCGGCTTCACGGTCGGCCGTCGGTTGGAGAAGCTCGGCTGGCACTGCTCGGACACCGCCGAACTCTCCTTCGTCGACGTGCGGGTGCCGGTGACGAACCGGATCGGCGCGGAGAACACCGGCTTCCTGGCGATCATGCAGCACTTCGCGGCGGAACGGCTCTCGCTGGCCACTCAGGCGTACGCGATCGCGCAGCGCTGCGTCGAGCTGGCCGTGCGCTGGTGCCGGCAGCGGGAGACCTTCGGCCGTCCGCTGGTCAGCCGGCAGCTGGTCCGGCACCGGCTCGCCGAGATGCACACCCGTGCCGAGGCGGCCCGGTCGTACGTGCACGAGGTGGCCGCCCGCGTGGCGGCCGGGGAGCCGGTGGTGACCGAGGTGGCGATGGCCAAGAACGTGGCCGTGGCCGCCTGCGACCACGTCGTCGACCAGGCGTTGCAGCTGCACGGCGGTTTCGGCTACCTCCGTGACGCCGAGGTGGAGCGGCACTACCGCGACGCGCGGATCCTCGGCATCGGCGGCGGCACCACCGAGATCATGAACGAGATCGTCGCGAAGGGAATGGGCCTGTGAGCATTCTGGAGAGCGCGGTCGACCCGTCCGCGACCGGGTTCGTGGCGAACCGGACGGCCCTGCTGGACCGGCTGGCCGAGTTGGACGCCGCTCTGGACCAGGCCCGGGCCGGCGGCGGCGAGAAGTACGTGACGCGGCACCACGCCCGCGGCAAGCTGCTCCCCCGCGAGCGGATCGAGTTGCTGGTGGACGCCGACAGCCCGTTCCTGGAGTTGTCGCCGGTCGCCGCGTACGGCACGGACTTCCCGGTCGGCGCCAGCGTGGTCACCGGCATCGGGGTGGTCGAGGGCGTGGAGTGCCTGATCATCGCCAACGATCCGACGGTACGCGGCGGCGCGGTCAACCCGTGGTCCCTGGCGAAGACCCGGCGGGCCGGCGAGATCGCGCTGGCCAACCGGCTGCCGATGGTGAACCTGGTCGAGTCGGCCGGGGCGGATCTGCCCACCCAGGCGGAGATCTTCATTCCGGGCGGTCGGGTGTTCCGTGACCTGACCCGGCTCTCCGCGGCGGGCATCCCCACGGTCAGCGTGGTCTTCGGCAACGCCACGGCCGGTGGCGCGTACGTGCCGGGGATGTCTGACCACGTGATCATGATCAAGGACCGGTCGCAGGTCTACCTGGCCGGGCCGCCGCTGGTGCGGATGGCCACCGGCGAGGTCACCGACGACGAGTCGCTGGGCGGCGCGGCGATGCACGCGGCCACGTCCGGGCTCGCCGACCACCTGGCCTCCGACGAGCGCGACGGCATCCGGCTGGCCCGTCAGTGCGTCCGCCGGCTGAACTGGCGCAAGCAGGGTCCTGCGCCGCGTACGCCCGTGCCGCAGCCGCCGACGTACGACCCGGAGGAGCTGCTCGGGATCGCCAGCGCCGATCTCAAGGTGCCGTTCGACCCGCGGGGGGTGCTGGCCCGGGTCCTGGACGGCAGCGCCTTCGACGAGTTCAAGCCGGCGTACGGGGATGCGCTGGTCACCGGCTGGGGCGAGCTGCACGGATACCCGGTGGGCGTGCTGGCCAACGCCCGGGGGGTGCTGTTCAGCGAGGAGGCGCAGAAGGCGGCGCAGTTCATCCAGCTCGCGAACGCCGCCGACGTCCCGCTGATCTTCCTGCAGAACACCACCGGCTACATGGTCGGCACCGAGTACGAGCAGCGCGGCATCATCAAGCACGGCGCATTGATGATCAACGCGGTATCCAACTCGACGGTGCCGCACCTGACGGTGAACCTGGGCGCCTCGTACGGGGCCGGCAACTACGGCATGTGCGGTCGGGCGTACGAGCCGAGGTTCCTGTTCACCTGGCCCAACGCCAAGTCGGCGGTGATGGGCCCGGCGCAGCTGGCCGGTGTGCTCTCCATCGTGGCCCGGCAGGCCGCCGCCGCCCGGGGGCGCGACTACGACGAGGAGTCCGACGCGGCGATGCGGATGATGGTCGAGCAGCAGATCGAGTCGCAGTCGGGCGCGCTCTTCCTCTCCGGCCGGCTCTACGACGACGGGGTCATCGACCCTCGGGACACCCGTACCGTCCTCGGGCTCTGCCTCTCGGCGATCCACAACGGACCGGTGAAGGGCGCCGACGGTTTCGGCGTCTTCCGGATGTAGGGGGCTGCACTCGTGATTACTCGACTTCTGGTGGCCAATCGGGGCGAGATCGCCCGCCGGGTCTTCGCGACCTGCCGGGCGCTCGGCGTGCAGACGGTGGCCGTGCACTCCGACGCGGACGCCGACGCGCCGTTCGTGGCCGACGCCGACCAGGCGGTCCGGCTGCCGGGTGACGCGCCGGCCGAGACGTACCTGCGGGTGGATCTGATCCTGGACGCGGCGCGCAGGAGCGGCGCGGACGCCGTGCACCCGGGCTACGGCTTCCTGGCCGAGAACGCGGAGTTCGCGGCGGCGGTGGCCGACGCGGGGCTGACCTGGGTGGGGCCGCCGGCCAAGGTGATCGCCACGATGGGCGACAAGCTGGCGGCGAAGGCACTGCTCGCCGAGGCGGGTGTGCCGATGCTGCCCAGTTGGACCGACACCGACGGGATCACCGACTTCCCGGTGCTGGTCAAGGCGTCCGCCGGTGGCGGTGGGCGCGGGATGCGGATCGTCCGGGAGGCCGCCGGGCTGGCCGAGGCCGTGGCCTCCGCGCGCCGCGAGGCGGCCGCCGCGTTCGGCGACGGCACGGTCTTCCTCGAGCGGTACGTCGAGCGCGGCCGGCACGTCGAGGTGCAGATCTTCGGGGACACCCACGGTACGGTCGCCGCGCTGGGTGTGCGCGAGTGCTCGATCCAGCGCCGGCACCAGAAGATCATCGAGGAGGCGCCCGGGGTCATCCCCGCGGAGCTGCGGGATCAGGTGCACGAGGCGGCGGTGGCGGCGGGACGCGCGGTCGACTACGTGGGTGCCGGCACGGTGGAGTTCCTGCTGGCGCCGACCGGCGAGTTCTTCTTCCTGGAGATGAACACCCGGCTCCAGGTCGAGCACCCCGTCACCGAGTTGACCACCCCGGCCGGCCTGGACCTGGTTCGGCTGCAACTGCTGGTGGCCGAGGGTGCCCCGCTGCCCGAGCACGCCCGCTATCCGGCCACCCGCGGCTACGCCATCGAGGTACGGCTGTGCGCCGAGGAGCCGGCCCAGGGCTGGCGGCCGGCCACCGGCACCCTGCACCGCTTCGACGTGCCGGGGGTGGACCGCGAGTTCGGCTGGCTCCAGCGGTCGGGCCTGCGGCTCGACTCCGGCGTGGTGGCAGGCTCGGTGGTGGGCGTGCACTACGACTCGCTGCTCGCCAAGGTGATCGCCGTGGCACCGACCCGGTCCGAGGCGGCCCGGGCACTGGCGGGCGCGCTGGCCCGGGCCGAGCTGCACGGGGTGGCGACCAACCGGGACCTGCTGGTCAGGGTGCTGCGCAGCCCGGAGTTCGGGGCAGTCGAGATCGACACCGGTTTCCTGGACCGGCATCCGGAGGTCTTCGTTCCGCTGCTCCCCGCCGACGAGCTCCCGGTCACCGCGCTCGCGGCCGCGCTGGCCGGCGCCGCCCAGCGCCGATCGACGGCGCCGGTGCTGGGCGGGCTCCCCTCGGGTTGGCGCAACGTGCCCGCTGTCCGCCAGGTCACCCGCTTCACCCGGCCGGACGGCGAGATCGAGGTCCACTACCGCCTGGACCGCACCGGCCGACTCGCCGAATGGTCCAGCACGCCGGCTACCGGTGCGGCCGAGGGCTCGGCCGACCGGCGGGAAACCGGCTCGGCCGCACCGGTCGCGCCCACCGTGGCGCTGGTCGAGGCCACCCCGGACCGGGTGGTGCTCGACGTCGACGGGGTGCGGCGCGCGTACCGCGTACACCGGGTGGGGTTGGCGGTGTTCGTGGACGGTCCGGACGGGGCGGCGAGCCTCGCCGAGGTGCCGCGTTTCCCGCTGCCCACCGCGGAGGTGGCCGCCGGGTCGCTGCTCGCGCCGCTGCCGGGCGCGGTGACCCGGGTGCACGTCCAGGTCGGCCAGCGGGTCGAGGCCGGCGATCTGCTGCTCACGCTGGAAGCCATGAAGCTGGAACATCCCGTGCTCGCCCCGACCGACGGCATCGTCGCCGAACTGCCGGTGCCGGCCGGCGGTCAGGTACGCACCGGTGCCGTGCTGGCCGTGGTCACATCCGAGGAGGACTCCCGATGACCTTCGACCTCACCCCCGAACAGGATCAGCTACGGGACGCCGTGCGGGCGTTGGGCCGCCGGTACGGCCACGGCTACTTCGTCGAGAAGGCGAAGACCGGCGAGCACACCAGCGAGCTGTGGGCCGACGCCGGCCGACTCGGCTACCTGGGGGTCAACATTCCCACCGAGTACGGCGGCGGGGGCGGCGGCATCACCGAGCTGGCCATCGTCTGCGAGGAACTGGCCGCCGCCGGCTGCCCGCTGCTGCTGCTGGTGGTCTCCCCCGCCATCGCGGCCACCGTGATCCACCGGCACGGCACCGAGGAGCAGCGCAAGCGGCACCTGCCCGGCCTCGCCGACGGGTCGGCGAAGATCGTCTTCGCCATCACCGAGCCGGAGGCGGGCTCGAACTTCCACCGGCTCGGCACGGTGGCCCGACGCGACGGCGACGACTGGCTGCTGAACGGCCGCAAGTGCTACATCTCCGGCGTCGACGAGGCCGGCCACGTGCTGGTGGTGGCCCGCGTCGCCGTCGGAGACGGCCAGGCCGGCTCGGGGGACGCAGCTCCGCAACGACTCAAGCCCGCGCTGTTTCTCGTGCCGACCGACGCGCCGGGGCTGACCCGGTCCAAGCTGGACATGGAGATCCTGTCCCCGGAGAACCAGTTCCTGCTCTACCTGGACGACGTGCGGCTGCCCGCCGACGCGCTGCTCGGTGAGTCGCTGGAGGCCGGTCTGCCGGCGCTCTTCGCCGGACTGAACCCGGAACGGATCACGGTGGCAGCGATGGGCGCCGGCACCGGCCGGTACGCCATCGAACGGGCCACCGACTACACCGCCACCCGCAAGGTCTGGGGCGGCCGGACGATCGGCTCACACCAGGGCGTGGCCCACCCGCTGGCGCACGCGGCGGTGCAGGTCGAGCTGGCCCGCCTGATGATCCAGAAGGCCGCCACCCTGTACGACGCCGGCCGCGACCTGGAGGCCGGAGTCGCCGGCAACATGGCCAAGTACGCGGCCGGGGAGGCCGCCGCCCTCGCCGTGGACACCGCCGTGCAGGCCCTCGGCGGGGCCGGCATGACCACCGAGTACGGGGTGGCGACCCTCCTCGGCGCCGTTCGGGCCGGCCGGATCGCCCCGGTCAGCCGCGAGATGATCCTCAACTTCGTCGCCCAACACGTGCTGGGCCAGGACAAGTCCTACTGAGGGTGCCGCCCACGGGCGCGAGCAGGTGGAGGACGGCCCGTCCCGGTACCGGATGGCTATAAGGCGGTGAGCCTCGTCATCGAGGCTGGCCACAACGTTGCCGAGCACGTGCTTGCTCTCTGCCACAATCTGCTCTCACCCAGCCAGGCCGACGCAAGGTCAGCGGCTCTGCGAGGTGGCTCTTCTGCGCGGCCTCACGAGGCCGTGCTTATCAAGGCGTGGGGTGCCGGTCACTGTTGTGAGCGTGATGCCTCAGAGGCATATTTATGCCTCTGAGGCATCACGCTCTGCGGGGCGCGGGGCGCGGGGCGCGGGGCATGCGATCCTGGTGGACTACGAACCGCACCTGGCGGCAGCGACGCAGGACCTGTCCCGGGCTCCATCGACCGCGCTGTGTAGCCAGATCCTGGGGTGACTGCGGTGAAGCCGGGCGACGTCGTGTTCGTCGGTCCAGCTTGCTCGGTGGTGAGGTCGAAGTCCGGCGATCGGATGTACTCGAAATGCGTCGTGTCGCCGGCGCTCAGCCCGGCGCGCGGCAGGCGGCGTCGATGCGGTGCACCGGCCGGACGCGCCGGCCCAGCCCCTCCAGCAGCGAGTCCTCGATGTGGAAGTCGTGGACGCGTAGCCGGTGCCGGGGCAGCTCCTCCTCGGTCGGGCAGAGCACCTGGGCGCGGACCAGACCCACCGGGACGTACCGCACGCCGCCCTGTTCCTGGAGGATCACCATGTTGACGTCGTCGGTGGTCACCACGTGCCCCCGCACGTCCTCGGTGGGCCCGTTCTCCGCGCCCACCGTCGTGACGGTGAGCGGCAGGACCGGCGTGCTGATCACCGGCAGCGCGGCCCAGACCAGCATGGCCAGGACCGCCACCTCGGTCACCGACGCCAGTGGCCGGATCACCATCCCGGGCAGCGGCCCGGCGATGACGAGCGCCAGCACCGGTGGCACCACGAGGAGCACCAGCACCAGCCTCTCGTCCCCCTGTGCCAGCGCGTCGCGCAGCGTGGGCATCACCAGCCAGCCGTACCCGCCGAGCAGCGCGACGATCAGCAACAGCCGGGGCGCGACCCGCTCGTGCAGGCGCCCGGGGCGGAGCTGGAACGCGGCCACGAACGCCGGCAGCAGCAACGGCAGGTAGAGCAGCGGCCAGGTGAGGAGCGCGAGCAGGAAGCTGGCCAGCACCACCCAGGCCGGGGTGAGATCCGCCCAGCGGGCGAAGAGCGGGCGGCGGGTGCCCGGCGGCAGGCGGTCCACACTGACCGCCAGCACCGCGCCGAGCGCGAAGACCGCGACCAGGCCGGTGGAGAGCAGCCGGGCGGCGGTGGTCAGGAAGCCGGCGAGCAGATTGACCGGTCCGACGTTGGCCACCAGCAGCAACGTGGTCTGGAGCTCACCGCCCGCCTCCACGCCGAGCCGGAGCACCGAGAAGATCGCCGGTACGCCCACCAGCGCCGTCCAGAACGACTGACTGGCCCGAGCCCGCCGCTCGGCCGGGTCCCACCGCACCCGCCCCGGCGCGATGCCGTCCACGACCGGCTCGACGGGTTCGGCGACCGGCACACCCGCCGGCCAGACGGGCCCGGTCGACGCGTCGACGGCGTCGCTCGGCACGGATGCCCGGGGTGGCGGGACCGGGCCGTCGGCGCTCGCGCCGCCGGTGGCGGTCGGCGCCGCGCTCACCGCCGGGGCGCCTTGTCGTCGAAGTCGACGAGCTTCGGCACCTCCAGCGGCTGCGGCTGCCGCTTCTCGGCCCGCAACCACGGGCCCAACGTCCGGTTGTACGCCGTCTGCCACGGGCTCGACTGCCCGTCCCGGCCCTGCTCGTAGCTCTTCTGCAGGAAGAACGCCACCAGGTCGCGCAGCGCGGGGTCACCGATCGGCACGCCGATGCCCAGCAGTTCGCTGGTGCCGAACGGCATGTCCACGATCTCGAAGTCCTTGGGAAAGCTGGCCAGGAAGCCGGCGAGGATCGACTCGTCGGAGCTGACCGCGTCGTACCGGCCCTTGCGGATGCCGTCGACGCAGTCCCCGACGTCCTTCACCACGAACGTCTTGACCTGGTGCTTCTCCAGCTCGGCCTCCGTGGTGGAGCCGCCGCTGGTGCAGACCTTGTAGGCCGGGTCGCGGAGGTCCTCGATGGTGCGGATCTTGTCCTTGAGCCGGGACGGCACCATCACCTCCTGGGTGGTGACGAAGTACGGCCCGGCGAAGCTCACCAGCTTCTTGCGCTCCTCGGTCATCGAGAAGCTGGACACCACCAGGTCGACCGTGCCGCCCTGCAGCGCCGGGATCCGGTCCTCGGTGGCCACCGAGACGAACTCCAACCGCTGGTCCCCCTCGTAGCCGAGGGAGGCGGCGATGTACCGGCCGATCTCGACGTCGAAGCCGACGTGTTGGCCGTTGCGGAGCTCGCCCATCAGCGGCTCGTTCGTGGCGACACCGATGCGCAACTTCGTCTGCCGGTAGATGTGCGACTCGCGCAGCTTCTCCTGCACGGACGGCAGCTCCGGTTCCTGCCGGCTGTCGCAGCCGGCGGCGGCGGCCAGGGTGAGGGTGAGGGCGACCGCCAGGGTCGTCGCGACCGAGCGGAGCCGGGACTGGGAGCTGCGTACGTTCATGGGCGACCTCGCTGACGGAACAGCCTGCGGGATACCGAGAGTAGCGGCCCTGGTCCATTCCGTGTGGAGGCGCGGAGGCACAGTTGATCGATGTTGTCGGCGCGCCGGACGGGCTCCACGGTTGACAGCCGGCCCGGCCGCGACATGCTGGAGGGGTGAGCCGACTGTCCAGACCAGACGCGCGGGTGGTAGCGGTGGTCGCTGCGCTGGGAGCCCTCGCGCTGCTGGTCACATCGGTCGTCCTGCGTCGTCAGGACCTGCTCGGCGTCCTCCTCGCGCTGCTCTGTGTCCTGCTGACCACGGTCGCCGGGGTGGCCGTCTCCGCCGCCCGGCAGGGCGCCGACCCGGAGCCGGCGGACCGCCCCGCGGCCGGCGGGCCGGCAGAGTTGATGCCGTACGGGCTCGACGCGGACACCCTGGACGCACTGGACAGCCGGGACGCGTTGCGTGCGGTCCGTGACCGGCAGCGCGAGCTGGGCGGGCTCAGCGACCGGTGAGGGTGGGCGCGGTGAGCGCGTCCACGCCCCGCCCGGCCAGGCACCGGTAGGCCCGATCGATGCTGCCGTCCACCGGTGGCAGCACCTCCAGGTGCCAGCCGGCCGACCCGGCGAGCCCGGTGGTCAACCGGAACGTGGTCGCGCTGCACACCTGGCGCACCGGCTCGGCGGCGGCCACCTCGTCGTATCCGGCACCGACCAGTGAAACCGGCAGAACGCCTTCGGCGTACGTCTCCCAGGTGTGCCGCCCCGCGCAGGGGACCCGGGCCGCCTCGGCGCGGGCACCGCGGATCCGCACCGGGCCGAAGCACTCCAGCTCGGGCAGGCACCGTGCGCCGTCCGGCAGCGCGGTCGGCGCGGCGGCGCCGGTGGTGCAGCCGGGCAGCGGGCCGGTCGCCGGCGCGGCGACCCGGCTGACCGAGGGCGCGGGGCCGGGCGACTGCGGGTTACCGGCCACGAGGGCTCCGGCGGTTGCCGACGCGGCGAGCGCGAGCACCCCGGCGCCGCCGAGGAACCAGCGCCGCAGGGAGCGCCGGCCGCCGGGGACCGTCGGGTCGACGTTCTCGACCGGAGGGCGGGGCACCGGCTGGCCGGCGGCGTACCGGCGGCTCGCGCCGCCGCTGACCGGGGCGCCGCTGACGGGAGCCGAGGGCGAGCCGAGCGGCAGGCTGGCGAGCAGGTCGTGCAGCTCGAGAGCGGAGGGTCGCTCGGTCGGGTCGTTGGCCATGCCGGCACGCAGCACGTCGATCAGCTCGTCCGGTACGCCGGGCAGGGCGGGAACCGGCTGGTTGAACATCTCCAGCACGGTGACCAGGCTGGGGTTGCGCTCGGACTGCCAGCGCGGTGGCCGGCCCTGCATCACCGCGTAGAGGGTGGCGCAGAGCGCGTACACGTCGACGGCCGGCGACGGCGGGCTGTGGCTGAACATCTCCGGCGGCGCGTACGCCGGGGTGAGCACCTCCAGGGTGACCGAGGCGTCCCGGGCCTCGGCCAGCACGGCCAGCCCGAAGTCGGCCAGCACCGCCGAGTTGAAGTGCGAGTGGAGGATGTTCGCCGGCTTCACGTCCCGGTGCAGCACACCGGCCGCGTGCGAGTGGGCCAGCGCGTCGGCGATCTTGACGCCGAGGTCGCGGGCCTCGAGCGGACCCAACGGGGACGTCCGCATCCGTTCGGCGTACGACCCGTCGCAGAGTTCCATGATCAGATAGGGGTGCTGGTCGATGGTGACCCCGACGTCGAAGAGGTCCACCACGTGCGGGTGCGACGACATCCGCCCGGCCGCGCGAGCCTCACGAAGGAAACGGGCCTGATCGCGTTCGCTGTCCAGTGTGCGGTTCTCCACCTTGACGGCGACCTCGCGCCCCACCGAGATCTGGGTGGCCTGGTAGACCGTCGCGTAACCACCTCGGGCAAAGACCCGCAAATCAGTCAGACCAGGCACGATCGGGACCGGCAAGCCGCCGGTCGGAGTGTCGGTCACTGCTCGAAAATACCCAACCCGGCCGGTCGCTCAGCGCACCGCGTCCGCCGGAGCGGCACCGGCCGTGCCCGGACCCTCCCCGGCGTGGCCCACGGACGGCAGCGGATCGGCGTCGTCGGGCCTCGCGTCGGTGCCGGCCGGTGCGCTCCTTCGGGCATCCAGGCGCAGGCCGACGGCGGTGGCCAGCGCGCCCAGCCCTTCCCAGGCCGCCACCCCGAAGAACCGGTCCGGCGCGATGTCGGCAAGCACCGCGATGCTGAACACGGTGAAGGTGACCAACCGGAACACCACCGTGAACCGGTAGAACGACCGCCACTCGGTGACCGTGGCGAGCAGGTAGTAGACACCCATGTTGAACGACGCCATCGACGACGCCAGCAGGAAGGTGCCGGTGTGGTCACCCGCCGAGCGGGTGGCCGGCACGTCCAACCCCAGCAGGCGCAGCAGCGCGTCGGGCCAGAGCAACCCGAGCGCGCCCATCACCAACGCCAACACGCCGAAGACCGCGATGGTCCAGCCCGCGACGGAACGCGGCAGTTTCATGACGTGCCTCCCCAGGCGCGGCGACGATCACCTGTGGACCATCGAGCGGTGGTGACACGCTAGCCGCTCCCCCCGACCAGCACATCCCCGAAACCGCCAAACCCGGACCGACGCCTGCCCTCCGAACCGCCGCGGCACCTAGTCGGCGAGGAGGCGGGCGCGCAGGGCGTCGGCGGCAGCACGTTCGCTGCGCTGCTCGGTGGCGTACGCCAGACGGACCGCCTCGTCCGCGCTGGCCAGTGCCTCCGCCGGGCGACCACAGGCGGCCAACGCCTCGGCCAGCACGCTGGCCGCGATCACCTGACTGCGCACGTCCTCGGCCGGGGCGGTGACCGCCCGCCGGGCCCAGTCCAGCGCCTGGTCCCGCTGACCGTGCGCGAGCAGCGCCGACGCGTACCGGGCCATCGTCTGGCGTCGGGAGAAGAGCAGCGAGGGCGCGCTCGCGGCGGCGGTCGCCACCGGGGCGAGCAACCCGACCGCGGTCGCCGGGTCGCCAGCGGCCAGTCGGGCGGTGGCCAGCAACACCCGGGGCGCGACCTGCGCCGGGGCCTGCGGGTTGTGCGGCTCGACGGCGGTCAGCACCGCACGGGCCACCTGCTCGGCGGTCTCGCAGTCGCCCATGTCGAGCGCCACGAAGCCCCGCAGCGTCCCGGCCATCCCGGTGAGCAACGGGTGCGAGGTCCGCTCCGCGTACGCCAGGGCGTCGGTGAGCAGGTCGGCCGCGTGCTCCGGCTCGCCCAGCCCGCGCGCCACCACGGCCCGGACCACCAGCGCGAACCCGCGCCCCCAGTCGTCGGAGGCGGCCGCGAACTCGCGGTACGCCCGCCGGGCCTCCCGGTCCGCTTCGGTCAGGTCGCCCAGCTCGGCGGTGGCGAACGCCGCCACCGCACGCAGCGTGCCCACCGCCCACGCCTCGCCGACCCGCTCACCGAACGGCAGGAAGATCTGCGCCATCCGGCATGCCTCGCCCAGCCGGCCGGCGAGCAGCCGGGCGAACGCCGTGGTGCCCCGCAGCCAGGCCCGACCGTACGGGTCCTTCAGCTCGGCGAAGAGTCGGGCGGCCCGACCGAGCACCGCGTCGGTGCCGGCGAAGTCACCCCGGGTGGTGGTCACCCAGGCCAGGTTCTGCAACGCCCAGGCCTGCCCCCGCCGGTCCTGCGCGCCGAGGCTGACCTGGTAGGAGGATGCCAGCCGGCTGCTCGCCTGACCCAGCCGCCCGGCCACGAAGTCGGCCATGCCGAGCCGGCGCATCGCCGAGGCGCGCAGCGTGGGCAGCCCACCGGCCGTGGCCACCTGGAAAGCCTCCTGCCAGGCTGCCACCGCGCGGTCCTGGTCGCCGAGGGTCTGCTGGGCCTGCCCGGCGAGCAGCAGGGCACTGGCCCGGACGGCCTCGTCCCCCGCGTTCGCGGCGATCTTCTCGGCGAAGGCGAGCGCGTCGCCGACCCGACCGATCTGCAGCAGCGCCCGGGCGTGCACCACCCGGTCCACCGCCGGCAGCCCGTCGCGGGATAGCTCGGCGGCTCGCTCCGCGTACTCCACCGCCAACGCCGGCTCGCCGGCCGACAGTGACCGGCGGGCGGCCCGGCCCAGCGCGGCGATCCCGAGCGGGACCACCGCGCGGGCCGGCGCGTCCGGGCGCAGCTTCACCGCGTCGGCAAGCCTGGCCGCCCGCTCGACGTGCGTCGCCACGAAGTCGTCCCGGGCGTCGTCGGTGAACCCGCTCGGCCCTCCGGTGGCGGCCTCGTCCCCCGGTGCCGCCCAGCGGGCCAGCGCCGCGTGTCGCTCGGCCAACTCCGCCTTGCTCACCCCCGCGTACGCGGCTTCCCGCATGAGCGGAGTGGCGAACGCGTAGCCGGTACGGGTGCGGTGCAGCATCCGCCGTTGCAACAGCTCCTCGACGGCCCGGTCGAGTTCGACGGCGACCACGGCCGACGGTCGGCCGCCGCGGCCCGCCCGCTGGTCGCGCAGCGCCTCCATGGCACCGGTCGGCACCGTGTCACCGACGACCGCCGCGTCGCGCAGCACCGAGCGGGCATCCGGCGGCAGCGCGTCGATCCGCGCCGCGAGTACGGCGGCGAGGTCACGGGAGAGCAGCCGGCTGCCCAGCGAGCCGGGCACCAGCCGCCAGCCGGCCGCGCCGTGGTCCCTCTCGCCGGGTGCGGTCCGCCCCTCGCGCCCCGGTTCCACCGCGTCGCGGAGCCCGCGCCCCGGTTCCACCGCGTCGCGGAGCCCGCGCCCTGCTTCCACCGCGTCGCGGAGCCCGCGCCCTGGTTCCACCGCGTCGCGGAGCCCGCGCCCTGCTTCGACGGTGGTGAGCGCTCCGCGCTCGATCAGCAGGGTGACCAGCTCGGCCAGATAGAACGGGTTGCCCTGGGCGGTGGCGAGCAGCCGGTCCGCGTCGGCCGACGGCAGCTTGCCGCCGCTGAGGTAACTGGTGAGCAGCCGGGCGGCATCGGCGCCGCGCAGTGGCGGCAGGGAGTGCACCTCGGCGTCCGCGACCCGGGTCAGCGCGCCGGCGGTCCGGACCAGCTCGGGGCGGCCCAGCAGCAGCACCAGCACCGGGCCGGCGAGTCGGGACAGGGTCAACCCGAGGGCGCGGATCGTCTCGGCGGTGGCGTCGTGCAGGTCGTCGACCACGATCACCAGCGGCGCCTCCAGGGCGAGCCCGCTGAGCAGGTCGGCCACCGCGTTCGGCACGGCCTCGGCGTCGGCCGTCGACGCGCCCGCGCTGCCCCACTCGCCGTCGTCGGTGCCGCCGTGGGCGGGCAGTTCGGCGTAGCCGAGCAGGGCGAGCAGCTGGTCGGTGACGATCGGTGGCTGCTCACCGCCGGCCCGTGCGAGCCGTTGGCCGAGCCGGCGCAGCCGCTCCTCGACCGCCGGCCGGGTCAGCGCGGTGGCCGCGTCGCTGGGCAGACCGACCGCCGCGCGGACCAGGTCGGCCAGCGGCGCGAGTCGACGCCGTTCACCGAAGGCGGCGCAGCGCACCGAGAGCACCCGGGCGCCCGTGTGCGCGGCGTAGCGTCCGGCGCCCACGTCGTATCCGGCGGCGAGACGTTCCACCTCGGCGGCGAACCGGGACTTGCCGATGCCCGCCTCGGCGGTCATCAGCAGCACCCTCGGGTCACCCTGGTCGATCACCTCGGCGAGCCGGCCGGCGACCCGGCCGATCTCGGTCTCCCGGCCCACGTAGGGCGCTTCGTCGCCGAGGCCCGACCGGGTGCCGGGCGCGTCCAGCAGACCCAGCAGCTCGTACGCCTCGACCGGCTCGCGCTTGCCCTTGAGCCGCAGCGGACGCAGCGCCCGCCAGGAGGCGACGTGCCGGGTGGCGGCGGCGGTACGCGCGCCGGCGTAGACGGCGCCCACCGCCGCGGCGTCGGAGAACCGCGCGGCGGTGTTGACCGTGTCCCCGATGACCGTGTACTCGATGGCCGCCTGGATGCCCGCGATGACGTCGCCGGTGTTCAGCCCGACCCGCAGACCGAGGGGCGCACCGCCGCCGCGCTCGTCGTCGAGGACCCGGCGGACGGCCCGCTGCATCGACAGGGCGGCACGCACCGCGCGTTCGGCGTCGTCCTCGTGCGCCACCGGGGCACCGAAGACCGCCATGATCCCGTCGCCGGTCAGCTTGTCGACGTGCCCGCCGAAGGTCTTCACCGCGCCGGCGAGAGCGGCGAGCACCCGGTCGGTGACCGCACCGACCCGTTCCGGGTCGAGGTCCTCCGACCACGAGGTGAACTCGGAGAGGTCTCCGAAGAGCACCGTGACCACCCGGCGCTCGGCCGCCGGCAACGTCGCGGCGGCCGGCAGGGCCGCGCCGCAATTGTGGCAGAACCGGGCACCGGGGACGGCGACGGTTCCACACACAGGGCAGGTCACATGTGCTCCAACCCACTGACCCCCGGCTCGGATTCCCCGGTGGCGACGCCCAGATGCTCCAACTGGGCACGGACCGACCACTCGGCCGCCCACCAGAGCGAACGATCCACGTCCGCATAGACCACCGCGACCACCTCCGCGGGAGTCCGGGCCCCGGCGGCGACGGCCGCCCGGACCTGGTCGAGCCGGGCCCGGCGGTGGGCCAGGTAGAAGTCGGCGGCCGCGGCGCAGTCGGCCAGCGCCGGGCCGTGCCCGGGCAGCGCCAGGATCCCGCGGTACGCGGACAGCAACTCCAGGCTGGTCAGGTAGTCGCCGAGGTGCCCGTCCGGGTGGGCCACCACCGTGGTGCCCCGGCCGAGGATCGTGTCACCGGTCAGCACCACCCGCTCGTCGCCGTGCTCCACCAGGAAGCAGACCGAGTCGGCGGTGTGACCGGGGGTCTTCAGCAGGCGGATCGCCAGGCCGAAACCGCCGAGATGCTCGGCCGGCTCGGTGAGCGGCTCACCGCCGATGGTGTGCGCCGGGTCGACGGCCAGGACGTGCGCCCCGCCGAGCAGCTCGCTCAGCCGGGCCGAGCCCTCGGTGTGGTCCGGGTGGCCGTGGGTGATCAGCACGAAACCGATCGGGCCGTGCGCGGCGATCGCCGCCAGGTGCCCCTCGTCGGCCGGACCCGGGTCGACCACGACGCCGTACTCCGCGCCCGGGGCGCGCAGCACCCAGGTGTTGGTGCCGTCGAGAGTCATCGGGCCGGGGTTCGGTGCACGCAGCAGCGTCACCCAGCTCGGCAACTCGTCGGCGAGCGCCGCCGCCGGCGCCGTCACGTGCCCGCTCATGGCTGCGATCGTACGACCCGCCCCGCCAGACTCCGCGATCATGCTCCTGCCGCCCCTGAATCATCCCCGTTCAGGGCTTTTCGTCAGGTGCGGGGCGTGCACGATCGCGGAGTGGCGGCGGTCAGGCGACTTCGACGATGAGTTCGATCTCCACCGGAGCGTCGAGGGGGAGTTCGGCCACGCCCACGGCGCTGCGGGCGTGGCGGCCGGCCTCGCCGAAGACGGCGCCGAACAGGTCGGAGGCTCCGTTGATCACGGCGGGCTGACCGGTGAACCCGGGCGCGGAGGCCACGAAACCGGTCAACTTGACCACCTTGACCACATTTTCCAGGCCGACCAGCGAGTCGACCGCGGCCAGCGCGTTGAGGCCACACCGCTGGGCCAGGTCCTTGGCCTGCTCGGCGGAGATTCCGGAGCCGACCTTGCCGGTCGCCAACAGCTTCCCCTCGGCGATCGGCAACTGGCCGGAGACGTACACGTGCTGCCCGGACTGCACGGCCGGCACGTAACTGGCCACCGGGGGCACCACCTCGGGCAGTTCGAGCCCCAGCTCGGCGAGCTTCGCGTGCGGACCGTTGGTCATGCCTTCGGCCGCTTCAGGTAGGCGACCAACTGGTCCGGGTTCGGCCCGGGGACCACGGCGACGAGCTCCCACCCGTCCTCGCCCCAGTTGTCGAGGATCTGCTTGGTCGCATGGACCAGCAGCGGGACCGTGGAGTATTCCCACTTCTGCATCGCTGGAGGGCTCCCTCTCGGTGCGGACTTCTTCGAGGCACAGCCTACGGTCCGCTTGCCGGGTGAGGCGCGGGACGTTGCTCCGGCGCGGCCGGCGACTCACCGCATGGCCCCTGGTGCTCGTACCCCTGGGGGCAGCGGGACCGGTCGGGCAGCAGCAGGTCGCAGAAGACCCGGTGGCGGTTGTTCTGGTCGTCGGCGTTGGACACGGTGGTCTCGCCGGCGTCCAGCTCCGGCAGGAAGCCCAGTGACACCGCGACCCGACCGGCCAACGCGGTCGCCGCCGCCAGGTCGGGGACGCGGATCGGCAGGTGGATGACGAAGCCCGGCTCGTCGTCGTCGCGGGTCCGCTCGGCGGGGCGACTCGCCCGGGCCACCTCCGTCGGCTCCGGGAGCCGGCGGTACGACCTCTCGTTGACCGGCAGACCGCCGACCGGCACGCCGGCCTCGCCGAAGGACCCGGGCCTGCGTGGCCGGTCGTTGGTCGGGAACTGGGTGCGAGGGATGTTCTCCGCGTCGCGCATGTACTGCCTCCGGTCGTACCTCTCGGACCACGCTTCCGGTCCGGACCATTCGTCCGTTCCGGCCCCCGCCCGGCACGAAGGTAGGTCCCGGATCGCAGTCCCGCCAACAGGACGCGCGCGTCCGGTAACCCGCAGTCACATATGCGACAGATTGCAGGTAGGAAGCCCGACGGCGCTTTCCGGCGAGGTCCTGTCGGTCGGATCCGGAGCTGGCACGGCGCGACAGGGGCGACATCGGTCCGACGATTGACCGCTACCCTTCCGGTCGGACGGTCGCGCAGCGCCCGGACGCCCGCTCGATCACGCTCGGCGCCAGGGGTGGCGACGGGCGCCGCACCCCCGGGGGAAGAGATGACCCAACCGCCCAGCGGCGACCAGGCCGGCCCGCCCGTACCGCCACCGGCTCACCCGGACTCCGCCGGCCAGCCCGGGAGTCCGGCCGTGCCCGCCCAGCCGGCCCCCGCCGCGCAGCCGGGCCCGCTCGCCCTCCCGGCGCAGCCGGCTAGGCCGGCACTGCCCGCGCCGCCGGCCGCGCCGGCCCTTCCCACCCAGTTCGGCGGACCGGCCATGCCCGGGCAGCCCGGGGTAGCTGGCGGTGCCAAGCAGCCCGAGGGTACGAGCGAAGCCGTCACGCCGGCGGGACCGGGCGGTCAGGACACCTCGGTGATCCCGCCCGCCCCGCCCGGCTACCCGCCCTACCAGGGCGCTGTCGAGCCGAAGAAGAAGCGCGGCCTGCTGATCGCGGCGATCGCGCTGATCGTGATCATGGTGCTCTGCGTGGGCGGCGGTGTGGTGGCGTTCCTGACCCTGCGCAACGCCGAGAACGGCGAGGGCGCCAAGGAGCCGGCGGTCGCCGTCGACGAGTTTCTCACCGCGGTCTACAAGGACCGGAACGCCACCAAGGCGGCCAGCCGGGTCTGCGCCGCCTCCCGGGACGACAAGAAGATCGCGGCAAAGGTGGCCGAGGTGCAGAAGTACGCCGCCGAGTACCAGAACCCGCGCTTCCGGTGGACCAGCCCGAAGGTGGACAACCAGACCGGCGACCGGGCCACCGTCACCACCCGGGTCACGATGACCACCGCCGACGAGAAGGTGGCCGACCAGGATCTGCGCTTCACGGTGGTGCAGAAGACAGGTTGGTGGGTCTGCGAGGTCGCGTGACCGCCAACCCTGGATAGGCTCGACGGGTGCGTGCAGCTGAGCGGCCGTCCGACCCGGCCGGTACCGGATGGTCGGCCCGCCTCCACGTCGTGACCGGCAAGGGCGGCACCGGCAAGACCAGCGTGGCGGCGGCGCTGGCCCTGGCGCTGGCCGCGGGCGGCCGGCGCACCCTGCTGGTGGAGGTCGAGGGTCGCCAGGGCATCGCCCAACTCTTCGGCATCGACCCGCTGCCGTACGAGGAGAGGCACCTCACCGACGCCCCGAACGGCGGCGAGGTGCGCGCGCTGGCGGTCGACGCCGAGGAGGCGCTCCTCGAATACCTGGACATGTTCTACAAGCTGGGTGCCGCGGGCCGGGCGTTGCGCAAGCTGGGCGCCATCGACTTCGCCACCACGATCGCCCCCGGCCTGCGCGACGTGCTGCTCACCGGCAAGGTCAAGGAGGCCACCACCCGCACCTCGGGACAGCGGCGTGCGTACGACGCGGTGGTGCTGGACGCTCCGCCGACCGGGCGGATCGGCCGGTTTCTCAACGTGACGGCAGAGACGGCCCGACTGGCCAAGGTCGGCCCGATCAAGACCCAGAGCGAGGGTGTCGCGGCTCTGCTGCGCTCCCCGATCACCGCGGTGCACGTGGTGACGCTGCTGGAGGAGATGCCGGTGCAGGAGACGGTGGACGCGATCGCCGACCTGACCGCGCTCGGCTTCGGCGTCGGAAAGGTGATCGTCAACGGCACCCGCCCACCGCTGCCCGCCGGGCAGACGGTCAGCGCGGCCGAGCTGAGGCGCGGGCTGGTCGCCGCCGGGCTGCCGGCCGACCGGGAGACCGTCGCCGGTCTGCACGACGAGGCACGCGACCAGGTCATCCGGCGCGAGCTGGAGGATTCGCTCCGCGCCGACCTGGTGGAGTTGGGGCTGCCGATGACGGAGCTGCCGTTGTTGCCCGACGGGGTGGACCGGGCGGGCCTCGCGACGCTGGCCCAGGCGCTCGTCCGGGCCGATTGACTCACACCTGAGCTCCGCACCGGCGCGCGGACCCACCCGGCCCGATACGCTCGATTGGTGCCTTCCGAAGACGCGGCGCCGCAGCTGGACGTCGACCGAATCCTCGCCGACCCGGGCGTGCGGATCATCGTGTGCTGCGGTGCCGGCGGGGTGGGCAAGACGACCACGGCCGCCGCGCTGGCGCTGCGGGCCGCCGAGCAGCACGGCCGCCGCACGGTGGTGCTCACCATCGACCCGGCGCGCCGGCTGGCTCAGTCGCTGGGCCTGACCGAGTTGGACAACACCCCCCGCCAGGTCAAGGGGATCGACGTCGAGAGCAGCGGCGGCGAACTGCACGCCATGATGCTGGACATGAAGCGCACCTTCGACGACGTGGTGCTCCAGCACACCGAGCCGGCGAAGGCGGCGGAGATCTTCGCCAACCCGTTCTACCAGGCGATGAGCTCGACCTTCGCCGGCACACAGGAATACATGGCGATGGAGAAGCTGGGTCAGCTGCACGCCCGGGGCGAGTGGGACCTGATCGTCGTCGACACCCCGCCGTCCCGCTCGGCACTGGATTTCCTCGACGCGCCGGCCCGGCTATCCCGATTTCTCGACGGCCGGATGCTGCGACTGCTGCTGGCCCCCGCACGCAGCGGTGGACGGAGCATGTTCAGCCTGGTCACGGCCTCGTTCGGGATGTTCTCGAAGGTGGTCCAGAAGGTGCTCGGCGCGCAGTTGCTCACCGACCTGTCCGGCTTCGTGGCCGCACTGGACTCGATGTTCGGCGGCTTTCGCCAACGGGCCGAGCAGACGTACCGCATCCTGCAGGCACGGGAGACGGCCTTCGTGCTGGTCGCGGCGCCCGAGCCGGACGCGGTCCGGGAGGCCGCCTACTTCGCGGGCCGGCTGCGGGAGGAGAAGATGCCGCTGGCCGGCCTGGTGCTCAACCGGGTGCACCGGCCGGCGGTGCCGGAGCTGGACGCCGAGCGGAGCCGGGTCGCCGCGGAGCGGCTGACCGAGCTGGGTGGGCATGAGGCCACCGCCGAGGTGCTGCGGGCGCACGCCGCGCTGGCCCGTCAGGCGGTACGCGAGCAGCAGGTGGCCGCGCGGTTCACCGAGGCGTTCCCGGCGGTGCCGTCGGTGTCGGTGACGGCGCAGCCCGCCGACGTGCACGACGTCGACGGGCTGCGGACGATCGGCGCGGCGATCAGCCGGCCGTGACCGGCTTCAGGTGGCAGCGCTAACGAGGATCTTGTCCTTGCCGGCCTTGTCCTTGCTGTTCTTCTTCATCGCTGCCTCGAACATCTTGCGCCAGCTCGTCACCTGCGGGTGACGACGCAGTAGCGCCCGCCGTTCGCGTTCGGTCATGCCACCCCACACACCGAACTCGATCCGGTTGTCCAGCGCGTCGGCCAGGCACTCGTACCGAACTGGGCAGCTCCGGCAGATCCGCTTCGCCACGTTCTGTTCGGCGCCCTGTACGAACAACGCGTCCGGGTCCCCGTTCTGACACGCCGCCTGCGACGGCCAGTCAGTGATCATGCCCATGTGTACACGTCCCCCCTTGCAGTACCTACCGACCTCGTTGCACGTCAGCCGGCAATTTCCCCCCGATCGCCCGGCCTGCCTTCCCCAAGGCGGCGCGGACGACATGTGGCGCTGTCGCCGCCCTCATCATGCTCTGTAGTCGACTGATTACGCAACGTTGTCGGCGAAATCCATCATTCCGGACACTCCCGGCTTCCCGGGCTCTCGACCGCCGGTTACCCCGCCGAGGTCCGCGAAAACGCTGCGCCCTTTCCTCAGGTCGGAGGAGACTCGCGGCAGTTCACACGCAACCACGCACCGGGGGTCGTGCGTTTAGCACAACGAGGGCAGCGCGCGCAGGAAATGGGGAAACACGCCCAGGCGCCCCTCGTTCCCTACTCGCGTACCATGCCGAGGTGACCTGGATGCGGAAACGTGACCACAATGTGCTGACCAACGCCGCATCGCTGCTCATATGTGGCCTGTTGGCTGGCGTGGTGGTCGCTGCGGCGGCCTTCCCCGCAGTGGCGATGTCCGGCCTGGCCGCAAAGGCCGGCGCCGAGACCTTCGATGCCCTGCCCACGGCGTTCACAGTGGCTCGGGCGCCACAGATCAGCTACCTGCTGGCCTCGGACGCCAAGACACCGCTCGCCACGATGTACGACGAGAACCGGCGGGACGTGAAGCTCGCCGACATCTCGCCGTACATGCAGAAGGCCATCATCGCGGCCGAGGACCACGACTTCTACAAGCACAACGGCGTCGACATCAACGGTGTCGCCCGCGCGTTCGTGAACAACCAGAACGAGGCCGCCGGCCGGCAGGGCGCCTCGACGCTGACCATGCAGTACGTCCGGCTGGCCATCGCCTACTCGGCGACCCACCCGGCCGACGTGGTCGCCGCGACCGAGGACACCAGCGCTCGCAAGCTCCGCGAGATGAAGCTGGCCCTGCAGGTCGACAAGGAGTTCTCCAAGGACGAGATCCTCACCCGCTACCTCAACCTCGCCTCGTTCGGCAACGGCGCGTACGGCATCTACGCCGCCAGCCAGGTCTACTTCGGTAAGCCGCCGAGCAAGCTCAAGATCGAGGAAGCGGCGCTGCTGGCCGGCATGGTGAAGGCGCCCACCACCAACGACCCCACCACCAAGGCGGGCTATCCGCTCGCCCTGGACCGGCGCGACTACGTCATCCAGAACATGGTCGACATCAAGGCCATCACCCAGCAGGAGGCCGACGCGGCCAAGGCCGTCAAGCTCGAGCCGAAGGACAAGCGCACCCCGAACGGTTGCGTCTCCGCCAACGTCAACAACTGGGGCTTCTTCTGCGACTACTTCTACCGCTGGTGGATGCAGCAGGAGACGTTCGGCTCGACCACGTACGACCGTGAGCGGCGGCTGAAGAGCGGCGGCTACACGATCGTGACCTCGATCGACGTCCAGGCCCAGAAGGGCGCGGACAGGGCGGTCCGTAAGGCCAAGAGCGAGAACAGCAAGGAAGCCGCCATGGTCGCGGTGGTCGAGCCGGGCACCGGCCGGGTCCGGGCGCTCGCGGTCAACAGGCAGTTCAAACTGGACGACCCCAAGAACCCGACGAACAAGATCTCCAGCGATCCCGCGAAGAGCAAGAAGGGCATCCGGGGCAACTACCCGGCGACGGTCAACCCGCTGCTCACCGGCGGCGACGGCATCACCGGCTACCAGGCCGGCTCGACCTTCAAGATGTTCACCATCGTGGCCGCGCTGGAGAAGGGCATTCCCCTCAGCTACACCATCAACGCGCCGAAGCAGTTCAAATCGGAATACATCATTCAGCCAGGTAAGGCCGCCTGCCCGGGGACCAGCTTCTACTGCCCCACCAACTCGACCGACAGCATGGCGGGCGTGCACAACATGTGGAGCGCGTTCGGCCGCTCGGTGAACACCTTCTTCGTGCCACTGCAGCAGCAGGTCGGCGCGGAGAACGTGGTCAAGGCCGCCAAGCGACTGGGGATCAACTTCCGAGCCCAGGAGGATCTGGACCTGGAGCGGGGGGCGCACCAGTGGGGCGCGTTCACCCTGGGCGTCTCGCAGACCACCCCGCTTGATCTGGCCAATGCCTACGCCACCCTGGCCGCGGACGGCAAGTACTGCGAGCCGATCCCGGTGCAGGAGATCCGGGACCCGGACGGCAAGAAGCTGGACATCGCCAACCCGCGCTGCGAGAAGCGGTTCAGCACCGAGGTCGCCCGCGCCGCGGTCGACGCGGCTCGCTGCCCGGTCGGTGACCGGTCGACGTCCTCCCAGTGCACGGGCGCCACCGCCGGCAACGTGCGCAGCGACGTCGGTTACCCGGTGGCCGGCAAGTCCGGCACCACCGACTCCGAGAAGACGGCCGCCCTGGTCGCGATGACCAAGCAGTACGCGGTCGCCGGCATCATGGCCGACCCGGACTGGCCGCAGACCAACGTCAAGATGAAGCACAAGGAGAAGGACGGCATCAACCCGCCGGTGTGGGAGACACTGCGGGATGCCATGAAGGGCAAGCCGAAGATCCAGTTCGAGCCGCCGGGCCAGAAGATCTCCGAGGGTGACCAGCGCAGCATTCCCGACGTGAAGTGCCAGACGGTGGACGCCGCGAAGTCCCGACTGAGGGACGCGGGCTTCGAGCCGACGGTCTCCGACACGAAGGTGGCGTCCACCTGCCCGGCTGGCACCGTCGCCGGCACCAGCCCGGACGGGCGCACCATCAAGGGCGGCGTGGTCACCATCCAGGTCAGCAGCGGCGGCGGGATTCTCCCATCGAACAAGCCGGGCCAGCCCGGCACGGGCCGCCCCGGCGGCTGAGCCGACGAGCAGGGCGTACGAAAGGGCGGGCACCCTCAGGGAGCCCGCCCTTTCCGTCTACCCGGACCACGTTCGGACTGCCCCGAAACGCGCGGTGTCGCGCAGTGCCAGGATCAGGCGTGTCAGGAACCTCGCTGGTCTGGGTGCCGCCGGTCAGAGGCCGAGCTGTCGGCGTACCTCGGAGGCCACCCGGCCCCCCTCGGCCTGGCCGGCCACCGCGGCCTGAGCCGCCTTCATCGCCGGGCCCATCTGGGCCTTGCCGGTGAAGCCGCCCTCGGCCAGCGCGGCCGACACCAGGTCGGTCAGCGCGGTGTCCGAGAGCTGCCGGGGCAGATAGCGGTCCAGCACCTCACCCTCGGCGGTCTCCTTGGCGGCCTGCTCGGCGCGGCCCGCGTCGGCGAAGGCGGTGGCCGCCTCCCGACGCTTCTTGGCCTCCCTGGTCAGCACCGCGAGCACCTCGTCGTCGGTGAGTTCGCGCTTGGCCTTGCCGGCGACCTCGGCGGTGCCGACGGCAGCCAGGGCCATCCGCAGCGTGGAGGTGGTCAGCTCGTCGCGCGCCTTGAGTGCGGAACGCATGTCGGTGGTGAGGCGGTCCTTCAGCGTGCTCATGGACGGTCAAACTACCCTGAACGCCATGCGAAAGCGCACACTATTCCGACTCGCCGCCGGAACCGCCGCGGTCGGCGCGGCCACCCTGGCGTACGCGTCGCTCATCGAGCGCAACATGTTCACCCTGCGGCGGTACGACGTACCGATGCTGCCGGCCGACGCGGAGCCGCTGCGCGTGCTGCACCTGTCGGACCTGCACATGATGCCCAACCAGGCGCGCAAGCAGCGCTGGGTGGCGTCGCTGGCCGCCCTCGACCCGGACCTCGTCGTGGTGACCGGCGACAACATGGCGCACCCCGACGCGGTGCCCGGGGTGCTGCGGGCGCTGCAACCGCTGCTGGACTACCCGGGGGCGTTCGTCTTCGGCTCCAACGACTACACCGGGCCGGTCCTGAAGAACCCGTTCACCTACTTCCTGCCCGACCGGGAGTACACCGAGGGCGTCGACCTGCCCTACGAGGAGCTGCGCCAGGTGTTCACCGGGGCCGGCTGGGCGGACCTCAACAACGCCCGTACCACAGTGAAGGCCGGCGGCCGGGAACTCGAACTGGTCGGCGTGGACGACCCCCACATCGACCGGGACGACTACGACGCGGTGTCCGGGGCCGTCTCGTCCTCGTCCGACCTGTCCATCGCACTCGCGCACTCACCCGAACCGCGGTTGCTCGACCAGATGGCCGCGGACGGCTTCGGGCTGATGCTGGCCGGGCACACCCACGGCGGTCAGGTTTGCGTGCCGGGCTTCGGGGCGCTGGTGACCAACTGTGGGCTGCCGCGCTCGATGGCGCGCGGGTTGCACAGGTGGCCGGGCTCGGACTCCTGGCTGCACGTCTCCGCCGGCCTCGGCACCCACCCGACCGCGCCGGTCCGCTTCGCCTGCCCCCCGGAGGCGAGCATCCTCACCCTGATCCCCCGCTGACCACCACTCCCCCGCCGTCCGCCACCCGCCGTCCGCCACCCGCCACCCGGCGTCCGGCGTCCGGCGTCAAGATCCGCGCAACTTCAGGGTTTTAGGTGCCTCACCGCGCTGGGAGACCCCAACATCCCCGAAGTTGTGCGGATCTTGGCTGTTCTAGGCGGGGTCCGCCCGGCGGGGATACCGAGTTTGACCATCGCGGCGGGTGGGCTACTATTTGTCGGCACGCCTCGGGGTGTGGCGCAGCTTGGTAGCGCGCTTCGTTCGGGACGAAGAGGTCGTCGGTTCGAATCCGGCCACCCCGACCAGAGGTAAGGCCAGTTCAGGGCCGGTCTCCCGCAAAGGAGACCGGCCCTGAACTGTCTCCCGAGAGTGCCCCTGGGAGAAATCTGGGAGAAAATCTTGAAGAACGCGTCTCCCGGGACCTCTAGGCAGGCACCTTCAACAGCCGGTCGAGCGCGCGCACAGGTGAGCCGGGCGACATCCCTCGGCGGGCCGCAAGCGACGCTTCCCACAGGCCAGTGAGCGCGACCACGAGGCGTTGCCGCATGTCCTGCGTGACGTGCGAATAGCGAGCCTGCACCGACCCATCCTCGTGCCCCATCCGGTCATCCATCAGCTTCGAAGGAATGCCCGCGCCGACCATGACCGTCTTGTGCGTGTGCCGAAGTCCGTGCGGCGTCAGACCGGGCGCGATCGGCAGCCAACACGATTCAGCTCGTGCGGCACCGTTCCGGCCACGCGCGGGCACACCTGGCCATGGGTCAGCCAGCAGCGGCACCGGTCGCGCCTCCTGCGGTGCTTTCTTCGGATACCAGCCAGTGGCCGACGGGTGGAAAAGCCACGTAGCAAAGCTGTTGCGCCGCCAATGAGCTGCAAGCTCTCCCGACGATCCAGCGCCACGGACGTATCCGAGGTCTTCGGCCGCAGCCAGCACCTTGACGCGCGTCGCCTCCCGCACGACCTCTGAGTGATTCATGGCCGCAGAGGCGGTACCGCCTGCTGGCATCCGATAGACATAATGGCCGGCATGCGATCAACGGCGCGTTGGCGGCTGAAGCGGAGACGAGCGGACCCTCTTAGGGAGCTTCAGGAGCCTCTGCACGTGCTTCGCCTGTGGCCGGTGGTAACAGCAGTGGTGATGGTGGTCCTCCTCGGCGGATTCGCAGCCATGTGGCTGCTAGGCGTGTGGTCACCAATCACGCCGACAGTGAAGGATCCGGAACGGCTACGCCTTGACCGCATCAAGACTGCATTGACGGTGGCGGCCGGCCTTGCGGCTGGCATAACACTTCTACTCACGCTACGACGACAGGCGTTGAGTGAGCGTGCTCAGCGATTCACGGAGCACGACGCGATAGAGCAAAGAATCACGGGGCTATACATTGCCGCAGCGGGACAACTAGGCAGCGACAAAGCTGCGGTTCGGCTGGCAGGGCTCTACGCCCTTGAGAGGCTCGGCCAAGACACGCCTAAGCTTCGTCAAACCGTCGCGGATGTTTTGTGTGCATATCTGAGGATGCCGTACACGCCGCCGCAAGAGGTTCTCAACAGGAGCCCGCAAAGTTCGCCTCATTTCGTGTCGCCGGAGGAAGAGTTCGATCCAGAGGAACAGTCAATGCGACGCGAGGAACTACAGGTTCGACTGACGGCTCAACGCCTGCTAGGAAATCACCTACGCGCTGACAACGCAGAAGACCCGGAACCGCCTTCATTTTGGCGCGGAACCGAAGGCGAACGGATGAGCCTCGACCTTGTGGACGCAGTCCTGGTTGACTTCGACCTGTGGAAGTGTCATGTCGACGGGCTAGACCTACGGGGTGCCCAACTCTATGGCAGTGCGCGATTTCGCAAAGCGCAGTTTCACGGCGACATCCTACTCATCGGCGCGCAATTCCACGCTAAGGTGGACTTTGGCGAGGCCCGATTCATGGGGAGCCTGCTCGGCACCCACGTGACCTTTTGGGGGGCCTTGGGACTGTCGGCAGTACACTGTTTCAAGAAGGTAGATCTGGAACGCGCCCATTTCCACGAAGGCATCTACATGGGGCACGCCAAGCTTGAAGGTGTCCTTAACCTGCGCTCCGCCATTTTCTGGGCACAAGCGAATTTAAGCAATGCGGAATTCCGCGATGTTTCGATGCGGCAAACGCACTTTCGGGGGGATTTAGAGCTACGTGGGTCGCGATTTCGCGGAGACATGAGCGCACGGGATGCCGAGATCCAAGGGACCGCCCGCTTGAATGATGTGCGGTTCGAGGGGACTAGCCTTCTGGTGGGAGCACGGTTTAGGGACCGGGTGGAAATGCGTGACGTCACATTCCACTCTGATAGCAAATGGGACGCCGTGTGGCTGCTTCAGGGTATCGACCTACGAGGTGCCCGGTTCGAGCAAGGCGCAAGTCTCCGGACGATCGTCTTTCATGGGCCAATCCACTTGGAAGGCTGCCGCCTCGCGGACGTGCGGTACATACCATCGACTTGGAGGGCTCTCATTCAAGCGCCTGACGGGCTTTGGTCTGTCGGGGTGGCACCCCCTCAAGCTGAGACCTCGAACGACGGCGAGTCACGGGACACCGATGAAGCCCCTAAGCCATAGAGCCGTACGTCCTCTTCGAGCCATGCATCCGACCTCTCCCTACGGCGGCGGCTGTCGAGCTGTGCCAAATACGTGCCAAAGTTGCGAGCGGTGCCCGTCCACGCGCGACACTCGCCCAGCTCAAAGGCAGGATGCGGCCTACAGCACCCACGCCCTCCGGAGGTGGGAGCGCAGCCGATGAGGTTCCAGCCGCGCGCTGCCCCGTCATTGAGGTGACGATCATTCAGTCGCCAGAATTCAACCCATGGCAGGTAGCTATGACACGTCTCTCACAATTATTACAAAGCCAGGCTCGATTCGGAGGCGAATCGAGCCTTGCGGGTCGAAATCGCGCTCTACCTCGATCCCATGTTCGCCGACCGGCTCGGGAAGGTTCGAGGGCATCCCGACATCATCTCGTAACTGACCCACTACAGGTGACCCGCGAGACGAGTACAGCGTTTTCGGCATGTCGGCCAACGGACACAGTGGATCGCGGCTCGCACCTTGACTCATCGGCTAGGACCTGCTGGGAGCCGCGTCCGCATTCCTAGTCGGCGACGAGCCGGCGTGGCTGCTCACTTTCGGTACGTGTCCAGCGAAGGCCAACAGAATCCGTGAACGCGATGCAGGGAACAAACAACTTCTTGGGCGCGTCGTAGCTCGCCGCGTCCATACCGTCCTCGGGTGCCGAAGGCTGATAGGGAGGAACCAGCCTAAATTCGCTTAATCCACCTGGATCGATCACTGGCTGCGGCAGTCCTGCTGCGATCTCCCAAAGGGCGACGCTAGGCGGTTGATCCCCCCGGCTCACGAGCTGGGCCTGCACATCAGTAATCGGGAAGGGAGAGTCGTTCCGCACAGTGATCCGGGCCGCATACCCACTAGAGGGCCCGTAGTCCCACCGCGCCCGGGACGCGACAAGGCGTGCCTGAGATGCCTCTCGGTCGCGGGCCTCGTCCACCCTCCGCTGTTCCTCCGTGCGGTGGCGGCGCTTGTCATTGCGGAGTTGCATACCGAAGAAGGCGAGAGTGCCGACGGTGCCGATTCCAGCCAACCAGTCAGGCACTGAGCCCCAGTCAATGGAGTAGTTGCACAGCACTGAATCATACCTACAGGCTGGGTGTAACGCGGGCGGCGGCGACAGGGCCGACAACACTGGAATTATCGAGGCGGCGAAGAAGTTCGAGGATCTCCTCATTCGCGGCATGTAGCCGAGCATCTAGTCGAGCGTCCAGGTAATCCGCCTGCTCCGCAGATTGGGCGCTGATGGCGAGAAGCATTTCATCTTGAGCCGCCCCAATAAGGGCATCGAGGGCAGCGTCTGCCTTGTCCGGAACACCCGCGTCATGAGGCGTCATGACCTTCGCCCTTCCTTCGGGAAGAGTATGCTTTTCATGTTTTCCCGGGCGCGGTGCAAGCCCTGCCGGGCAGCCTCCGGACTAAGCCCAAGCTCTTTGGCGATCTCCGACGGTGCGAAGCCGTCGATTGTCCAAACCATAATTTCTCGCTGCGCGGGCGGCAATTGACGTAACGCCGCCACAAGGTCCATCGTCTCCTCCGACACCTGGCTACCTAGTGGCGCGGAGTCAGCGATATCATATTTCTCATCGAGAGGAACCGTCGGCTGATTGGCCTTCGCGACTGCTCGAATGGCCACCGTACGGAGCCACGTCCTCGGGTTATGGATTTGCTCCCAGCGCCGCCATGCCTCCACGAAAGCATGTTGAGCCGCATCGAATGCGTCTTGTGGTGCAGCTCCTCGATAAATTAGAAACCTTACTAGTGGTAGGCGCTCCTGCTCATAACAGACTGCATACTCATTAGCTGTCATCGACTCTTGCAGTGCGGCGAACTCGTCCCGGACGTCTCGGGTTGTCGTCGTGCTGCGAGTCTGCTTGCGCATCGCGGCCTCGAACATCTTCCGCCAACTCAAAACTTGCGGATGTTTGTTGAGGAGCGCTTGCCGCTCACGTTCAGTCATTCCGCCCCAAACGCCAACTTTAATGCGATTGTCTAGGGCGTCCGCTAGGCATTCATAGCGGACTGGGCAAGTGCGACACAACTTCTTCGCTACATTCTGCTGCCCGCCGAAGACAAGCATCGCGTTCGCCTCGGTACTTTGGCAGGCAGCCAGGCTTGGCCAATCCTTAATCATCGCCATCGCTACCCCTCTCGCCGGCCTCTTGTGGCTACCTCCACGGTGAGGCTGCCGCCGTGCGCGTCGATCATCCGGCTCCCTGGAATCAAGGAGCGAACGATCTCGCAGCGTGCTTGCGCCTGGATCCGGCGGCACCTCACCACTGCCCATGTTCGGATAAGCGCAACCAAGACGGTAGTTCCCGCGCCAATCAACACGGGCAGTGTCGTCCATGCGTCACTCGACAAGACTCAACCCTTCGCCACCCGGTCGCCTCGCGGTCCGGTCAGTCAGTAGTGGCTAGGCAAGACGTCCAGCGTGACGCTCTCGTTGCAAGATCTTTGAACTGCGGGGAGAGACTTGGGAGATGATCTAGTAATGCCTGGCATCAGCGTCGCGTCTAGACCAACGCATCCCAACGGCGCGACCTGCACGTATTGCGGGAATCCGAGGCCCGTCGAGTGACCGGACGTAATTCGGGACGAAGAGGTCGTCGGTTCGAATCCGGCCACCCCGACCAGGTAAGAGGGCACATCCGATCGATGGATGTGCCCTCTAGTGCTTCCTGGGTGATCAGCTGACTGAGCGACCGTGCTGGGTGACCAACTGGGTCGCGTCGGCAAGGAAGAAGCCCTCGCCCGGCAGGCGGCTCGACCGACCCGTCGTCGGGCCGGGTCGGATCGCGATCGGTTCACCGCCGGGACAACGGCCGGAGCCGGCACCGCGAACGGGGCCGGCTCCGGGTCGGAACGGGTCGGTCAGGAGGCGGCGGCGATGAAGTAGCCAGCCTGGTCGACGATCACGTGGCTACTGCCGGAGCTGTTGTTGTACAGGGAGATCCTGGCGCCGCCGGTCTTGATGACCGCGAGGTTCGCGGCTGTCTCATCGGCGAGGAAATTGACGTTCGACGCGGTGGGCGGGTTTTTCAGGTAGGGATAGCCGGTGAGCACCCCCGCGCTGGTCGGAGCGGTGACGGTCAGGTTGGCCACCACGGCCGTCGGCTCCGGGCAGTCCGACCCGCATCCGCCGCCATCAAACGCCTTGTAATACCACGCCTTGACGCTCGCCACCGCCTGCTTCTCCAGCGGGCCTGCGGCGCGGCCGATCAGGCCGTCGCCGGTGCGGCTGTCGGCGCTCCGCGCCGGCCCGAACGGCACGTAGGTCTGGGTGGCGCCGGAGGCCGCGGACCCGAAGTAGCCCGCCAGGTCGGCGACGACGTGGGTGGTGCCGGAGCTGGCGTTGCGGATCGCCACCCTGCCGTCGACGACCCGCACGGAGACCAGGTTGGGAATCGTCTGGCCCGCCACGAAGTTGAGGTTGGACGCCACCGGTGCGGGTGTTCCGTCCGGGTAGACGGCGAGCACACCGGCTCTGGTCGGCTGGGTGACGGTGACGTTGAGGATCGCGGCCGTCGCGTCGGCCGGCAGGACGCTGGAGAGATCCAGGCGCAGATCGGCGTTCGGGGCGATCGGCTTCGCCGCTCCCGACCGGGTGTCCAGCACCCGCTTCGGTGCGACCGGCGCGAAGCCCGAGCCACGGGCGCTGTAGTAGCCCTGGAGATCGGCGATCAGGTGGACGGTCCCGCCGCTCGCGTTCTCCAGGTAGATCCGTCCGTCCTTCAGCGGAACGGTGACCAGATTGGGCACCGTCTCGTTGGCCACGAAGTTGACGCTCGACGTGCTGGTGCCCATGGTGGCGTCGGGGTAGACCTTCACGAACCCGGCCCTCGCGGGACTGGTGACGGTGACGTTCACGACGATCGAGCTGATGTCGGCGGCCGGCACCCCTCCGAGTTGGGGCAGGTCGAGCATCACCCGGCCGCCGGCGGGAACCGGCACAGTGGTCGGGATGCCGAGGGCCGCACGGGTGTCCAGCAGCCGGGTCGGCGCGACCGCCGTGTAGTACGCGCCGGTCACCGTGCACGACCGGCTCGCGTACCCGCCGCTGGCGTGGCGGAAGCCGTTGGCGTTGGCGAAGTACTCGACGCAGGCGGATCCGGCGCGGCGGAAGGTGTGGCTGGCTCGCGGCACATCGGTGATGTGCGGGCTGGTCTCGTCGCCGAAGCGGAACGCGAACCTGCCCTGCTCACTCTCGACCGGCCAACTGTGGGTCGGGGTGCTGGTCGCCACCGTGTCGAAGGGGCCGCCGCCAACCGCCCGCCGAACATCGGTCGCACCGACGTCCATCGGACCCTGGCGTTCCCAGGCCCCCCGGTCTCGGTAACCGCTGCCGGTGCCGCCGTTGGCTACGGCCGGGTCGTCACTGTACGGATTGCCGAGGATGTCGCTCGGCAGGGCGCCGGGGGCGGATCCGTCCGCCGAGTCGATGGCCGGTGAACCCGGCCGGAGCGTGATCCAGCTCCGCATGTAGTTGATGTCGACGACATCGATCCCTGGATTCGTCGTCAGGTCGTGCGAGCCCTGTCCGGTGGCGGCGACGAAGCCGTCCCGGGTGGTGTGGGCGGCACCATTCCAGACGTAGAAGGGGCCGCCGCCAACTGGGTCGAGCACGTTGTGGTCGACGACGCTGCGAGCGGTGGATGCCGGTGCCACGGTGATCGCCGGTGCGGCCGCCGGGTCGTCGCAGACCCGCCGAGCGATGGTGCCCGTCGAGATGATGTTGTTCCGGATGCTCGTGCCCGGAGAGGCACCCAGCAGGTCGATGCCCGGCCGACAGAGGGTGATGATGGTGTTGCCCGTCACCACCGTGTCCGGGGCATCGGTTACGGCCACCCCTGCGCGGCCGTAGCCCTGGTTGCCGACGACCACCGCGTTGACCGTGTCGGCCTCGACGGCCACCATCGGCCCGCCGCCGATGAGGAACCACTGCCGGCTGACAGTCACGTCGTGGGATCCACCGGTGATCCGTACGCCTCCGGTGGCCTGGGCACCGCGCACACCGTTGCCGTCGATGGTGACCCGGGCCGAGCCGTCCACCGTCAACGCTGGCGCGCCGCTCACGCCTTCGACGACGAAGTCCCGCAGCGCCACGTCGTGCACCCCGGCGAAGATGACGACGCTGCCGGTGGTCGGCCCCGCCATGGTTCGCACACGGCCGACCCGCACATCCCCCCGGACGGCCGAGGCGCGGAAGGTGATCGGCGCGTCGGCCGTGCCGGACCGCGTGATCGTCAACACCTCCTCGTAGTGCCCCGGCTCGACCAGCACGGTCTGCCCCGCTTGAACGACTGCCGCAGCCGCCGAGATCGTGCAGAACGGGTCGTCACTGCCACCGGTGCCGCCGCCGACACGACAGCTCCTCTGGCTAACGTGCAGCTCGGTCGGCGGGATGGCCTGGGCGGCCGGTTGCACGGTGACCGGCGCGGGCGCCACGGCACGGGCGGCAACCGCCGGTCCGGCCAGGCCGGGAGATCCCAGAACAAGGGGTACGACTGCGAATACGGCGAACCGACGACTACTCATGGATCATCCTCGTCCACATATCGATCATGAAAGCCGGAGACTACCGGCACTGCCCTACCCGGGACGTCAGACGATCGGCCACCACCGGTGGAACGGCCGGAGCCGGCACCCACACGTGGTGCCGGCTCCGGAGCGGATCGGTTCGGTCAGGGGGTGGTGGCGATGAAGTGGCCAGCCTGATCGACCAGGACGTCCGTGCTGCCACCGCTGTTGTTGAACAACGTCACGTACCCGTTGGCGCCCACCCGGACCACTGCGGCGTTCGACGCGGTCTCCCCGGCCAGGAAGTTGACGTTCGAGGCGGCCGGTGGCACCTCGCCCCTGGGGTGGCCGGTGAGGACACCTCCGGCGGTGGGCGCGGTGACCGTCAGGTTGGCCACCAGGGCGGTCGGCTTCGGCGTGTCGTCGTTGCCGTTGGGATCGAGGTAGGGCACCAGCAGGTCGATCGACGAGAACGGAGCAAGTTTGCTGCCGCGGAACCCGCTCCGGGTGTCGAGCACCCGCTGGGGGCCGTACGGCACGAAACCGTCGGTGGCGCCGGTGCCGTACCAGCCGGCCAGGTCCGCGAGCACGTGGGTGGTGCCGGAGCTGAGGTTCTGAAGGACGAGGCGGCCGTTCACCACCGGCACCGTCACCAGGTTGGGGATGGTCTGGCCGGCGACGAAGTTCAGGTTGGACGCCGTCGGCACGGACGAACCCGCGGGGTACGCGGTCAGGACCCCGGTCGCCGTCGGCTGGGTGACCGTCACGTTCAGCACGACGGCCTTGGCACCCGACGGCACCCGCCCGGAAAGGTCCAGCACCCGATAGCTGTTCGCAGGGATTGGCGTGTCCCCGTTGGCCCGACTGTCCAGCACCCGGGTCGGCGGCAGCGGCTTGAAGCCGTCGCCAAACCCGGAGTAGAAGCCCTGCAGGTCGGCGACGACGTGCACCGTCCCGCCGGCGCTGTTGCGGATGCGCAGGTTGCCGTTGGACATCGGCACCGTGACCAGGTTCGGCACGGTCTCGCCGGCGACGAAGTTGACGCTCGACGACTGGGGTGCCGTCGTGCCGTCGGGGTAGACGGTGAGGAAACCGGGGGTCGTCGGCTGGGTGACCGTCACGTTGAGCACCACCGCCGTGATGTTCGAGGCCGCGACACCGTTGATCGACATGATCGGCAGGACGATCTCGGAGTTGGCGGCGACGGGAACCGTGGTGCCGATCCCGACGGCGGCCCGAGTGTCCAGCAGACGGGTCGGCGCCACCGGGGTGAACATCGCGCCCAGCACCGCGCAGTCTCCGCTCAGCTGGACAGGCACGCTCGGCGGGACCACGCGGAAGTTGTCGAATCGGACGTCGTTGTCCACGCAGGCCGCCCCGGCCCGGAGGAGCTGGCCAACGGCCGGCTCGATCGGACCCACCCGGTAGTAGCGATCGTTGCTGAACCTGCGGGCCACCTTGCCCACCGGGCCGTCGATGGGCCACGCGTGGGTGACCGTCAGCGGGTCGGTGTAGTCCAACGAGGATCCACCCGGCTTGCTCTGGACCCCGCTTCCGCTCACCGTCCGGCCGCCCTGGAGTTCAACCGCGCCCCGGTCGTGGTAACCGTTGCCGGTGCCGGTGTTGGGCACGTCGGGCGAATCGGCGTGGGCGTTGTCCAGCAGGTCGGTGCGGGTGGTGCCGGGTGCCGTCGCGTCGGCGGAGTCGACCGCCGGCGAGGCAGCGGTCAGGGGGAACCAACCCCGCTCGGTGCCCCGCTTCTCACCCAGCCTGGCCGGGGCCAGGATGTCGTGGCCACCCTGCCCGGTCGCGGCCCGGAACGACGCCAGGTCGGCGTGATCGGTGTCGCCCCACCGGTAGACGGCGCTGCCGCTCGCGGAGTCGACCAGGTTGTGGTCGGCCTCCGCATCGCCGGAGGCGGCGGCGGAGACCGAGATCGCGGGTGCGGTGGTCGGCTCGGCACAGGCCACCGGCTCCGGGACGGGCCCGGCACCGGTTCGCAGGATGTTGTTCCGGATGCTCGCGCCGGTCGAGGTGCCGGCCACCACGATCCCGGTCGCGCAGTCGGTGACCACGGTGTTGCCGGTGATCCGGGCTCCCGGCGCGTCGGTCACGGCGACCCGGCTCTTGGAGAAGGTGCTGGCGGTGACAGTCGCGCCTGAGACGCCCGCCTCGACCGCCACGCCGGTGGCCCCGGCGCCGGACCCGGTGAACCAGCCCCGGCTGACGACGACGTCGCTGGACGAGCCCGTCACCCGTACGGCGGGCAGACCGCCCACGCCGTTCGCGGCGATACCGTCCAGGGTGATCCGCTGCGCCCCGCTGACCAGAACCGGCACCGCGTCACCGCGGCCGGCGAGCGTGAAGCCCTCGACCACGACATCGTGCACGCCGGAGATCGTCAGCGGGGTGCCGCTGAGCGTGTAGTGGCCGATGCGGACGATGCCCCGTGACGTGTTGACCGCCCGCACTTTGATCGGCGCGGACTGCGTGCCGGACCGGGTGACCGTCACCTTCTCGGAGTAGTCCCCCGACTGCACGAGCACCGTCTGGCCCGGCTGGACCACAGCCAACGCGGCGCCGATCGTGCAGTAGGGCGCAGCCTCGCTGCCGTCGCCAGCCGGCTTGCAGTCACGCCGGCTGACGTACAGTTCGGTGCCAGCGGTCGCGGCCTTGACCGCTCCTGGCGCGGGTGCCGCCACCGCCGACGCGGCCGGCCCGACCAGGCCCACACCCGCCAGCAGCGGTACGACCGCGAGCTGCGCCGCCCTGTGTCTCTTCGTCACGCGTCCCCCCGTGGAAATCGAGCAAATCTCGGCGCAGCCTATCTCCGCGCTTGCCGTACCGGCTGTCCCATCACCGCCGGCATCGAGCGAGCCGACCCGCCCGCTGGTTGCGCGGGGCCGGCCCTGACGGTCTCGACGCAGCGGCAGCCACACCCCGATGAGGAGCGTGGCCGCCGCCGGCCGGACCGGTCAGTACTGCGGTGCGATGAAGACGCCTGCCTGGTCCACGATCACGTGCGTGGTTCCCGAACTGTTGTTGTAGAGAGTCATCCCGCGACCTCCGACGATCGCGAGGTTGGACGCGGTCTCCCCGGCGACGAAATTGACGTTCGACGCCGTCGGCCGTGCCTCGCCCGCGGGGTGGGCGATCAGCACGCCCGGGGTGGTCGGCGCGGTGACCGTCAGGTTCGCCACCACCGCCTCCACGAGCGGGCAGCCGCAGGCCGTGCCGGCCTCGTAGTCCGGATAGGCCGTCACCGACTCGCGTGGATTGAGCGCGCGATTGCCCCGGTTGGCGTCGGTCCGGGTGTCGGCGATCCGGGCCGGGGCATTCGGCACGTAGCTCAGTCGGCCGCTCGGCCCGAAGTAGCCGGACACGTCCGCGACGACGTGCGTACTGCCGGAACTCTGGTTGTGGATGCTCACCTTCCCGCCGACCACCGGGACCGTGACCAGGTTCGGAATGGTCTGGCCGGTGACGAAGTTCAGGTTCGAGGCCGCCGGCAACACCTCATCGGCGGGAAAGACCTTCAGGACTCCGCCCGCCGTCGGTCCGGTCACCGTGACGTTGAGGACGACGGCGGTCGCGTCCGCCGGGATCTTTCGGCCAAGATCGAGCTGCCGGGTGGTGTTCGGCGCGAACGCGCCACCGGCGGTACGGGTGTCGAGCACCCGCTGTGGACTGAGCGCGCTGAAACCCTCGCCCTCGGCGCTGTAGTGACCCTGGAGGTCGGCGATCACGTGAACGGTGCCGCCGCTGCGGTTCCGGAAACGGATCTTTCCGTTCTCCAGCGGTACGGTGACCAGGTTCGGCACCGTCTCCCTGGCCACGAAATTGACGTTCGACGCGTTCGGCGTGCCCGGTCCGTCCGGGTAGACGGTCAGGAAGCCCGCGGTCGTCGGCTCGGCCACCGTCACGTTCAGCACCACGGCACTGATCTGCGCCGCCGGCACGCCACCGATGCTACTGACCGGCAGCACCACGTCGGAGTTCGCTGGAATCGGAGTCGTCGTCCCTACTCCGACCGCGCTGCGGGTGTCGAGCAGCCGGGTCGGTGACACCGGGGTGTAGTGCGCCCCCAGAACGGTGCAGAGGGTGCCGTAGATACCGGGTTGATCTCGGTTGCCGGTGAGGTTGGCTCGGATGTAGGCGCAGGCCCGGCCCGCCTGGCGAAACCGGTGAGTCTCCTCGGGGGACCGGCTCACCCGGTAGAACCTCGCGTCACTGAATTTGTAGGTGAAGGTCCCCACCGGCCCGTCGGCTGCCCAATCCGACCGGGACGAGCTCCGAGCGGTGGCGTCCAGCGGCGAGCCGCCGACGGTACGGCGGAAGGGCTCGGTGCCCCAACTGAAGCCGCCGACCCGCTCGACCGCGCCCCGGTCGTGGTAGCCGTTGCCGGTGCCGGTGTTGGGCACCTCCGGGTCGTCGAGGTGTGAATTGCCCAGCATGTCGGTGGCGGGAACGCCCCGCGCCGTCGCGTTGGCCGAGTCGACCGCCGGTGAGCCCGGCTTCAGAGGCACGAAACTCCGCATTCCACCCCGTTGCAGGTCCAGCAACGGATCTGCGGCGATGTCGTGCGCACCTTGCCCGGTGGCGGCGCGGAAGGCGTCCAGGGTGGGGTGGGTCGTGCCGGCCCAGGCGTACGGATGGATGCCCGCCGTCGGATCGATCAGGTTGTAGTCAGCCAGGGCCGGCATCGACGTTGCCGAGACCGAAATGGCACTTTCCGCCACCGGCACCTTGCACGGAGCCTGCTGCTTGGTGAGGGGCTTGACGATGTTGTTCTCGATGGCGGCGTTGGGCGAGGCACCGGCGACGTCGATCCCCGGTCCGCAAGCTGCGGTCACCGTGTTGTTGGTGAGCGTGGTGCCGGGCGCGTCGGTGACGCCGATCCGCCCGGCCAGGATCTGGTTGGAGACGACAGTTGTGCCGGTCGCGGCCCCCTCGACAGCGAGGGCGACGTTACCTGTGCCATTGAGGTTAATCAGCATGTTTCGACGGATCGTCACGTCGCGGGAGGCACCAGTGACGCGTACCGCCGCCGGCACGTACGCCTGTTGGATCGCGACGCCATCCAGCGTGACCCGGGATGAGCCGTCAATCACCACCGCAGGCGACGTGCTGGAACTGTGCCCGTACACCACGAAGCCGTCCACGACCACGTCGTGGACCTGCTTGAGAGACAGGATCGTGCCGGTGATCGTCGCCCCGACGGTCCGGCCCACGTAGACCCACCCGTTGAAGGCGTTTACCGCGCGGAACGTGATAGGGGCGGTCTCCGTGCCGGACCGGGTGAAGGACACCGACTCTGGATAGTTGCCGGGCTGCACCAGCACGGTCTGGCCGGGCTGCACAACGGCCGCCGCGGCCGAGATCGTGCAGTAGGGCGCCTGTTCGCTGCCGTCGGCGTTCGGCGCGCAGTCCTGATTGCTCACGTACAACTCGGTGGCCGAAGCGGCCACCGCCTGGGCGGCCGGCGCGGGAGCCGCCGCCACCGCGGGCACCGCCGGCCCCACCAGACCCACACCACAAAGCAGTGGTACGACCGCGAGTCGCGCCAGCATCCGTCTGTCCATCAGGGCCCCCGTGCTAGTCGATCATGTGATCGTGCGTGAGCGTAGCGCGACGCCTGCCGATGCGATCAGCCCCGATCGGCCGACGTCCTCGGCCGATCGGCGGACCGGTCAGTCGTGGCGTTCGGTGCGCTCGATCTCGGTGAACGCCGTGCTCAGGTAGCCGTCGAGCGGCTGAGCCGTCACCGCCAGCAGGTCGGCCACGAGCAGCGGGGCGTGCCCGGCGGTCGCAACCGCGTCGGGCGGGGAGTCGTCGTCGCCCGGGTCGTACACACCGAGCGCCCCGGCCAGCAGGACGAGCACGACGTGCGGGTCGACGGCCGGCCGCCACGGGGCTGCCGAGCGGACGCACCGCTCCAACACGTGACGGACGTCGTCGCCGTCCAGCCCGTCCGGGTGGGTCTGCTCCAACAGCAACCGCACCACGGCACCGAGGACCAGACCGGAGCGCTCGGCTGCGGCGAGGCGCGCGGTCGCCACCTCGTACGCCTCGCTGTCCTGGACCTTCGCGGCCTCGACCGCGTCGGTGGCGGCGCTGGCGATCTCGCGGGCCGATGCGGGCAGGTGTCGCCAGGTCACGGTCACCCGGCCAGCATGGCAGAGCGCCCCGACAGCCCCCGTCGCGGTAAACGGTTCGCACATCGTCACACCCGCCGAAGAGAATGCCGGTCATGCTGCGTCGCGCCCTACCCCGCCGTCCGGAAGCTCGCCGACTCCTCATCGGCACCCTGCTGTCGGCGGTCGGGCGTGGTCTGACCCTGCCGTTCCTGTTCATCTACCTGACCGATGTGCGGGGGCTCACCGACACCCGCGCCGGGTTGGTGATCGGCTGGTACGGCGCGGTCACGCTGGCCCTGTCGCCGCTGGGCGGGACGCTGATCGACCGGTTCGGTGCCCGCCGGGTGGTGGTGCCGTGCCTGTTGATCGAGGCGGTCGGCACCGGCTCGCTGGCGCTGGTCCACTCGACCGGCTCGGCCCTGCTGGTGATGACGGTGGTCGCCGTCGGCAGCTCGGCGATCTGGTCCGGGCAGAACACCATCCTCGCCTCGCTCACCGACGACGACGAGCGGCAGCGCGTCTTCGGGTTGAACTTCGCCCTGCTCAACCTCGGCATCGGAATCGGCGGCATGACCTCCGGCGCGATCGTCGACACCGCTCGACCCGGTACCTTCCAGACGATCTACGTGCTGGACGCGGTGAGCTACCTGATCCCGGCGCTGATCCTGCTCACCCTGCCGGGGGTCGGCCACCGGCTCGGCCGCCTCCGCACCGGCGACGAGCCGTCGGCCGGCGGCTACCTGACCGTGCTCCGCGACCGCCCGTTCCGCCGACTGGTGATCTTCGGTCTGGTCCTCACGACCTGCGGGTACGCCCAGATCGAGGTGGGCTTCGCCGCGTACGCCGTGCGGGTCGTCGAGGTGACGCCCCAGGTGGTCGCCTGGGCGCTCGCGGCCAACACCGTGATGATCGTGCTCGCACAACTGCTGGTCATCCGCCGGATCGAGGGGCGCAGCCGCACGGGGGCGCTCGTCGTGGTCGGGGCCGTGTTCGCCGCCGCGTGGCTGGTCCTCGGCGCCGGCGGCGTGGTCAGCACCGGAAACGCCGTGGTGGCCGCCCTGTGCGTGGTGGCCTGCTCGGCGATCTTCGGTTTCGGCGAGACGATGTTGTCGCCGGTGATGCCGGCGCTGACGAATGCCCTGGCCACCGACGAGCTGCGCGGGCGATACAACGCGATGAGTTCGATGATCTTCGGGATCAGCGGGGTGATCGGCCCGGTGACCGCCGGCCCGCTTCTCGGCGCCGCCGACGGCAGGGTCTGGGTGGCGACGGTCGTCGGCGGCTGCCTGGTCGCCTCGCTGGTCGCGCTCTCCCTGCGCCGACTGCTCAGCCCGGAGCAGGACGGCCGCCCGACGACCGCACCGGCGTCCCCCGACCCCGCGCCCGCGCCCGCCCCCGCCTGACCCGAACAGCCTCCCGGCGGCCGACATAGGGCTGCAAGATCGTGCTGGATCCAGGAAGTAGTGGCCTCGCCGCGCCTCAACACCACTACATCCATGATCGAGCATGATCTTGCGGGCGGGCGGGCGGGGCGGACAGGCGCGCGCCAGGGATGGGACGGGTCGGGCCCCGGAGCGGGTGCTCCGGGGCCCGGTCAGTCCGGGATCGCCCGTCAGGCGGCGGGGACCTCGGCGGTGGTACGGATCCGGTTCAGCGTCGGTGGGGCCACCGGCGACTGCGCGGTCAGGTACGCCACGAACGCGTCCAGGTCGATCTGCCCGGTCACCGGGTTCGTGCCGCCGGTGAGGGCACTGAACCCGTCACCGCCGCCGGCCAGGAAGTTGTTCACCGTCACCCGGTAGGTGGCGGCGGTGTCGACGGCGGTGCCACCGATGGTGAGACTGCCCCGGACCACGCGGGTGCCAGCGCACGGGTCGGCCGCGGTGCCGGTGGTGCCGTTCGGGTCGACCACGTAACCCACGGTCGATGAGGGGTACAGCGTCCGGCCGGTGACGAACTGCTGCTCGAGGACGCAGTAGAGCTGCGCGCCGGTCAGGTCCAGTGTCACGAGGTTGTTGGCGAACGGCTGCACCGTGAACGCCTCCTCGTAGGTGACCGGGCCGGCGTTCAGGTCGGCCCGTACACCGCCCGGGTTCATGAACGCGGCCACCGCGTTCTGCTCGTTGTCGGTGGCGGCGAGCTGCGCATCGGCGACCAGGTTGCCCAGCGGGGACTCACCCAGCGTCGTACCGAAGAGGGTCTCCTGGCTCTTCGTGATCGCGGTGGTGGTCTCGCCGACCTGGCGCTCGGCCACCGGGCCGAGCACGGTCTTGTAGCGCTCGATCAACGCGGTCTGCTTCGGGTCCTTGGCGACGTCGCGGGTGACCACCACGTTCTCGGCGGCGGCGGAGATGACGTCACCGGTACGACGGTCGATCTTCAGGTCGATGTCGGTGACCAGGCGACCGAACGAGCTGGCGCTGGTGACCAGCTTGTCGTTGATCTCGCAGTTGTACGCCTGGTGGGTGTGCCCGCTGACGACCACGTCGATCGAGGGGTCCATCCGGTTGGTGATGTCCACGATCGGGCCGGTGAGACCGGTGCAGTCGTTGATCCCCGCGCCGGCGGCCTGGGTGCCGCCCTCGTGCAGCAGGACGACGATCGTCTGAACGCCGCGGCGGCGCAGCTCGCGGGCGTACCGGTTGGCGGTCTCCGCCTCGTCGGCGAAGGTCAGCCCGGCGACACCCTGCTGGCTGACGATCTCCGGGGTGCCCTCCAGGGTCATGCCGATGAAGCCGACCTTGACGCCCTGCACCTTGTGGATCGCGTACGGGGGCAGCAGCGGGCGACCGGTCGCGGTCGTGAACGCGTTGGCGGAGAGGTACTGGAAGCCGGCGCCCCGGTACGGGGTGCCGTCGGCGCAGCCGTCGACCGGGTGGCAGCCGCCGTTCTGGATCCGCAGCAGCTCGGCGGCGCCCTCGTCGAACTCGTGGTTGCCGACGCTGGCGTAGTCCAGACCGGCCATGCTCAGCGCCTCGATGGTCGGCTCGTCGTGGAACGCGGCGGAGAGCAGCGGCGACGCGCCGATGAGGTCACCCGCGGCGACCGTGATGGTGTTCTTCTTCTTGGCGGCGGCACGCAGCTCGGCCAGGTGGGTCGCCAGGTACTCGACACCGCCCGCGGCCTGCCCGGCGATGGTGCCGCTGGACCCGCTCGGGGGTTCGAGGTTGCCGTGGAAGTCGTTGAGGGCCAGCAGGGTGACATCGACCGGCTTCGGTCTGGCGTCGGCCTGCTCGGGGGTGGTGGCGACCGCGCCGAGCGCGGCCAGCGCGAGTGCGGTGAGGCCGATGCCGGCCCGACGCATCCCGGGGATGGACATGGAACTCCTCGTGAAAATCGGCGCTGCGGTGCCCGGACGGTGGGTCGACCGGTCGCCGACCGACGCCGTCGGAAGGATCGATCGTGGATGCCGGCGGTGGGGGAACGCCACCCGCCTGGACAGCTTCTCATCCGCACGCCGACCGGTCGAGCCGGACAGCAGTCGGAGCTGCGGGTACGCACGATCGACCATGGTCGAGGTGTGACCGGAGCACGCGGTGCGGCCGGCGGCCGGTTCGGCCGCGAGCCCGCCGGTGCCCGTCACCCACAGGCTGTGTCCACAGCCTGTGGATGGCACATGTGTACGAAGCCAGTCGACCCCGTGCCACCGTGAGTACGCTTGATCACGCGGTTCGGCGCCGGCCGACCCCTCCCCTACCTGGAACGACGTGCGAGTGGATCATCAGCGAGTCATCCGTGACGTCACCGTCCGCCTGCCGATGGCGTCGAGCGCGCCGGAGGCCTGTCGGTGGACGGTCACCGCGCTGTCCCGCCACACCTCGGCGACCATCTCCGTCCTGCTCGGGGTCCACGACCGGCTGCGCTGCGTCGCGGCGACCGGCGCCTGGCAGGTCTTCGCCACCGTGCCGGCCCGGACCGGGATCGTCGGCCGGGTGTACGCCGCCGGTACCGCCGCCGCCGTCCCGGACGTCAGCGCCGACCCGGACTACCTGCCGGTCCGCCCGGACGTGACCGCCGAGCTGTGCGTGCCGGTGCTCGACCCGGCGGGCCGGGCGATCGGTGTCCTCGACCTGCAGTGGAACGAGCCGGTCGACCTGGAGCCGTGGCGGGAGACCGCCGAGCGACTGGCCGCCCGACTCGGTGCGCGGATCGTCGCGCTCGGCGGCACGCCACCGGAGAGCCGCAGCGAGAAGCTGCTCCGGCACGCCGCCGCACTCTCCTCCGCGCCGACCGAGACAGACGTGCTGGGCGCGGCGGCCTGCGCGGCTCGGGAGGTCTCCGCTCTCTCCGCCGCGATACTGCTGATCGCCGGCCCGGAGGGTGCCGAGCTGGGGCCGTTCCCACCGGGCACGGCCGAGTTGGAGACCCGGATCCGGGCCGAGCTGACCGAGGCGGGTCCGGCCGCGCTCGGCCGGATGGCCGACCGGGCGCACCGGTACGGAGCCGGGTACACCCTGGGCGAGGCGGAACACCCGCCGACCGAGGACTACCGGCCGCTGACCCGTGCCGGGGTGCGCACACTGATCGCCGTTCCGGTCGGGCCCTCGGACGTCGGCGGAGTGCTGCTCGTCGCCGACGAACGGTTGCTGCGCCCGGACCCGACCACCGTCAGTCTGATGGAGCTGCTCGCCGGGCAGGCCTGGACCAGCCTGGACCGGCTGCGCACGCTGGCGCGGCTGCGGGAGCAGGCCAGCTCCGACCCGCTGACCGGCCTGCGGCACACCGGCTCGTTCGGGCGTCGGATCGCGGCGGCCACCCCGGGGCGTACGGCCCTGTTGGCGATCGACGTGGACGACTTCAAGGTCATCAACGACACGTACGGGCACCAGGCCGGCGACCAGGTTCTGGTCGGGTTGGCGCGGGCGCTGGAGGGGGCGCTGCGGCAGGGCGACGAGTTGTACCGGATCGGCGGCGACGAGTTCGTCGCGGTGATCGAGGTGAGCCGCCCGGAAGAGGCGGTCCGGATCGCCGAGAGGCTGACCGAGGCGGCCAGGAACACCGGTCGAACGATCAGCGTGGGCGTCGCCCTGCCCCGCCCCGGCGAGGCCCCCGACCGAACCCTCCGCCGCGCCGACCAAGCCCTCTACGCGGTAAAACGCCAAGGCCGAGACGGCGTCCACCTGGCCGCCGCCTAACCCCCCGCCCCCGCCCGCCCGTCGCGCATAGCCCCCCGCGTCGATCTAGGGCATATCGCTGCTGCGGGAGATCAACTCACCGTGATATGTCCTAGATCGGCGCGCGTTCAGGGGCATCGGCGCACGCTCAGGGGGTTAGGTCTTTGGCGAGGAGTTCGGCTATCTGGGCGGTGTTGAGGGCGGCGCCCTTGCGCAGGTTGTCGCCGGTGATGAAGAGGTCCAGGGCGCGCGGGTCGTCCAGGGAGCGGCGGATTCTGCCGACCCAGGACGGGTCGGTGCCGACGGCGTCGATCGGCATCGGGAACTCCCCGGCGGCGGGGTCGTCGACCAGGATCACCCCGGGAGCGTTGCGGAGTGCCTCGCGGGCGCCCTCGGCGGCGACCTCGGTGGCGAAGACCGCGTGCACAGCGACCGAGTGACCGGTCACCACCGGCACCCGTACGCAGGTGGCGGACACCTTGAGGTCGGGCAGGCCGAGGATCTTCCGCGACTCGTTGCGGACCTTCATCTCCTCCGACGACCAGCCGCCGTCGGCGGGTGAGCCGGCCCAGGGCACCACGTTGAGCGCCAGCGGCGCCGGGAACGGCCCCAGGTCGTCGCCGACCGCCTGCCGTACGTCGCCGGTCCGCGAGCCGAGCCCGCGGTCCCCGGCGACCTTGGTCAACTGCTCGTGCAGGATGTCGACGCCGGCCTTGCCGGCACCGGAAACGGCCTGGTAGGAGGCGAGTACCAACTCCCGCAGGCCGTACTCGCGGTGCAGCGGCGCGACCGCGACGATCATCGCGAGGGTGGTGCAGTTGGCGTTCGCGATGATGCCGCGGGGGCGGTTGCGGACCTGCTCCGGGTTGATCTCCGGGACCACCAGCGGGACGTCGCGGTCCATCCGGAAGGCGCCGGAGTTGTCCACGGCGATCGCGCCGCGGGTGACCGCGATCGGCGCCCACTCGGCGGAGACGTCGTCGGGCACGTCGAACATCGCCACGTCGACGCCGTCGAACGCCTCCGGGGTCAGCGCCTGGACGACGAGGTCCTCACCCCGACAGCGCACCCGCCGCCCGACGGACCTTTCGGAGGCGATCAGCCGGATCTCGCCCCAGACGTTGCGACGCCCGGTGAGCAGCTCACACATCACGGTGCCGACGGCACCTGTCGCTCCGACCACTGCGAGGGTGGGCAGCGCCGTCATCGGCGCTACCTACCCGTCCCCGCGTAGACCACGGCTTCGGTGTCGCCGCCCAACTCGAACGCGTCGTGGATCGCGCGGACCGCGGCGTCCAGGTCGGTGTCCCGGCAGACCACGGAGACCCGGATCTCGGAGGTGGAGATCATCTCGATGTTGACCCCGGCCGCGCCGAGCGCGGCGAAGAAACCGGCGGCCACCCCCGGGTGCGAGCGCATGCCGGCACCGATCAGCGAGACCTTGCCGACGTGGTCGTCGTAGAGCAGGCCCTTGAACTTGACCGGCTCCTGGATCTTGCTGAGCGCGGCCATCGCGGTCGGGCCGTCGGTCTTGGGCAGGGTGAACGAGATGTCGGTCCGGCCGGTGCCCTCGGTGGAGACGTTCTGCACGATCATGTCGATGTTGATCTCGGCGCTGGCAACGGTGTCGAAGATCCGCGCGGCGGCGCCCGGCTCGTCGGGCACCCCGACGATCGTGATCTTGGCCTCGCTGCGGTCGTGCGCAACGCCGGTGATCAGTGCCTGCTCCACGGAAAGGTCCTCCATCGATCCGGTGACCATCGTGCCGGTGTTGGTCGAGTATGACGAACGGACGTGGATCGGCAACCCCGCCCTGCGGGCGTACTCCACGCTACGCAGGTGCAGCACCTTCGCGCCGCACGCCGCCAGCTCCAGCATCTCCTCGTAGGTGATCTGCCGGATGTGGCGGGCGTTGGGCACGATTCGCGGGTCCGCGGTGAAGATGCCGTCGACGTCGGTGTAGATCTCGCAGACGTCGGCGTGCAGCGCGGCGGCGAGCGCCACGGCGGTGGTGTCCGAGCCGCCCCGGCCCAGCGTGGTGACGTCCTTGGTGTCCTGCGAGACGCCCTGGAAGCCGGCCACGATGACCACCGAACCCTCGTCGAGCGCGCCCTTGAGCCGCCCGGGGGTCACATCGATGATCCGCGCGCGGCCGTGCACCGAGGTGGTGATCACGCCGGCCTGCGAGCCGGTGAACGAGCGGGCCTCGTACCCCAGGTTGTGGATGGCCATGGCCAGCAGGGCCATGGAGATCCGCTCCCCGGCGGTGAGCAGCATGTCCAGCTCGCGGCCCGGCGGCAACGGGCTGACCTGGTTGGCCAGGTCGAGCAGCTCGTCGGTGCTGTCCCCCATCGCGGAGACCACCACCACCACGTCGTCGCCGGCCTTGCGGGCGCCGACGATGCGCTCGGCCACCCGCTTGATGCGCTCGGCGTTGGCGACGGAGGATCCGCCGTACTTCTGCACCACGAGTGCCACGACGGTGCACTCCCTCCCAGCGGACCTGAGCGTGCCGACGCCGCCGGAACCGGGGCCGGCGGCGCGTGTTCAAACCCCTTGAGGGTATCCGGCGGCGCGCGGCACCGGGTCGGGTGATCCCACCATCCGGCCCGCACCGGCCGCGGGTGGGGCGGGCGCGCCGGCCCCCGTCGCCGGCGCACAGCCATCAGAATGGGCCGGTGCCCGCCCTCATCCGCTCGGCCGGCCGCGCGCTCAGGCCGCTCGTGCTCGCCCTGCCGGCCCTGCTGCTCGCCTGCACCGCCGAGCAGCCGCCAGCCCCGCCACCGACTGATCCCGGACCGGTCGAGGTGGCCGCCGCCCGCGACGAGGTGGCCGCCCTCGCCGCCGCGGCCCAGGACCGTCACCTGGTGGCGCAGTACGTCGTCAGCCGGGCCGGTCAGTCGGACCGCACGATCGTCTTCACCAGCGCCAACGACGGCAGCTGGCGGGTCGACGTGCCGGGTGGCGCGCTGGGCGGCACGGTCGACGTCTCGCTGGCCGCCACCGCTGACGGTCTGTTCCAGTGCACCCTGCCGTCCGCCAGCCGATCGGAGCCGGCTCGCTGCGTACGCCTCGGGGAGCGCGACGACGCCCTTCCGCGCCGGCTGGACCCTCGGGTCCAGCATCCGCTCACCGACTGGCTGGACATCCTCACCGACCGCCGCGCACCGCTCGCCGTCGCACCGGCCGACCCGCCGGAGGGTTTCACCGGCACCTGCTACTCGGTGGACTCCACCTCGGCCTCGCTCAACGCGCCGCTGGACGTCGGCATCTACTGCTACGACCCGGACGGCACACCGACCGGTGTCCGGACGGAGGCCGGGTCGCTGAGGTTGGCCGCCCCGCCCGGGCCGGCGCCGGCCAGCGTGCAGTTGGCCGGCCCGGTGGTGGTCGACGAGGAGCCGCTCGACACCGCCGCCCCGCCGACACCTGAGCCGTCCGGCAGTTCGAGCGCGGGAACGCCGTGATCTTCATCCCGTTACGGGTGCGTTTGACCACATTCTGCCGCCCTGTTCAGAGGGCTGAATCGGCCATACAGGACACTTCACCCATGGCCCACCTCACCCCGCTGCTCGCCTTCCGCTGGAGCCCACGGTCCTTCGACCCGAGCGCCGAACTGACCCCGGACGAGGCGGCCTCGCTGCTCGAGGCCGCGCGCTGGGCGCCGTCGGCGGGAAACGGGCAGCCCTGGCGGTTCGCCATCGGCCACCGGCACGACGAGACCTGGAAACGGATCCTGATCAGCCTCCCGAGCAGCGACCAGGGCTGGGTCCGGCACGCCGCGACCCTGGTGGTCGGCGCGCACACCGGCGGCGACGCCGAGCGGACCGCGTACGACCTGGGTCAGGCGATCGCGCACCTGACCGTGCAGGCCACCGCGCTCGGCCTGTACGTGCACCAGCTCAGCCGCTTCGACCGGGCCGGCCTCGCCATCGAGTTGGACCTGCCCGGCGGCATCCGCCCGCTGGTGGTCGCCGCCGTCGGCCGGCTCGGGGACCCGTTCGATCTCCCGGCCGATCTGCGCACCCGGGAGACCGACCTGCGACACCGGCGTCCGGTCGCCGATCTGCTGCTCCACTGAGCGCCTGCCGGAGTTACCCGCCCCGGCTGGCCCGGAGCAGGACCAGAGCGGCCTCCGTGTTGCGGTAGAGGACGTGCCGCCCCTGCCGGACCCGGGTGACCAGGCCGGCAGCGTGCAGGGCCGCGAGGTGCTGGGAGACGTTCCCGCCGGACATCCCGGTGCGCCGCGCCAGGTCGGTGGTGGTCGTCGCGGCGTCGAGCAGGTCCAGCAACGCGGCCCGGCCCGAGCCGACCACCCGCGCCAGCGGATCGCCCGGCGGCATCGGGGTCTGCTCCCAGAGCGTGCCCACGGCCCGGACCGGGTAGGTGCCGCCGGGCGGCGACTCCTCGAGCAGGTTCCACAGCACCCGCCGACCGGTGAAGACGCCCGGGTTGAGCGCCAGCCCGCGTCCGCCCAGGTCGAAGTCCCGTTCGAACGGATCGTCGCTGACCAGCCGGTCGCCGAGCCACCGCAGCGTCGGGTGGAGCTCACCGAGAAGCCGGCCGGCGCCACCGTCCGCGAGTTGGGCGGCCCGGTGGGCGACGTCGGCGTCCAGCAGGGCGCGGATCCGGGGCCAGTCCGGGGCGATCGCCTCGTCGTGCCAGATCCGGACCGCGTCGACGAGCTGCGGCAACAGCCCGACGGGGTCGACGAGCAGGGCCATGCCGTACGCGCTGAGCGGGTGATTCGGCGTGGTCGCCAGCAGGTCCCGGACCACGACGTCGGGCGGGGTCTGGGCGATCTGCTCGAGCTGCTCGGCCAGCGTCACGTCCGACCGCGACGCCGCCGGAGTGAGGAAGTCCGGCAGCCAGCTCCGCGTGCGGGTCAGCTCGACCAGCGGGCGGACCCGGACGGCCACCTCCGGGCGCAGCAGGATCGCCCGGGCACGGTCGATCCAAGGCAGGTGCACCGCACGCCCGATCGGGTCATTCAGCGCCCACATGCTGGAGACCGTCTCCCAGACCGGCGAGACGCTGAAGCGCACCCTGGCGACGTCGGCCACGCTGAACCGCAACTCGGACAAGGACACCTCCGAACCAGAATTCGTTCCAGCCTAAAAGGCTCGACCGCGACCGTGGGGGCACGGTTCACTCCCCGGCCATGGGGACCAGAGAAACCATCCGCACCGCCGTCCGACACGTCGTACCACCCGCCGGGTTGACCCGGGCCCTGGCCGTGCAGGCCATGATCGGCGCCGTCGGTAACGGGCTGTTCCAGGCCGGCAGTGCCGTCTTCTTCACCCGGGCGCTCGGCCTCAGCCCTGCCCAGGTGGGGCTGGGACTGTCCATCGCGGCGGGGGTGTCACTGCTGGGTACGGTGCCGCTGGGCGGGCTCACCGACCGGTACGGACCGCAGCGGATCTGGGTTCTCGGGCTGGTGCTGGACGCGGCGTGTTTCGCGGCCTACCCGTTCGTGGGCGGCTTCGCCGGTTTCCTCGCCGTTGTGGTGGCGCTGGCCACCGTCGATGCCGCCACCGGCGTGGCCCGTCACGTCTACTCGATCAACGCACTTCCCCCGGCCGAGCGGGTGACGGCGATGGCGTACCAGCGCTCGTCGCTGAACGCCGGGTTCGGGCTCGGCGCGGTGATCAGCGGCCTGGTGCTGGCGGTGGACACGATCACCGCGTACCGGGGGATGGTCTGGTTCATCGCGGCGGTCTTCCTGGTGACGGCCCTCTTCGTACGGCGGCTGCCCCGGCTGCCCCAGGCGGCCCGGCCGGCGGAGCCGATGAGCCGGCTCGCCGTGCTGCGGGACCGCCCGTTCATGGCGGTGTCGCTGCTCTCCGGCCTGCTGACCGCGCACCAGACGCTCTACCTCACGGTGCTGCCGCTGTGGATCCTCACCCACACCGACGCCCCGAAGACGGTGATCGCCGGGCTGGTGGTGCTCAACACGGTCCTGATCGTGCTGCTACAGGTGCGCGCCAGCCGGGGCGCCGACACCGCGTCGGGCGCGGCCCGGTCCTCCCGCCGGGGCGCGCTGCTGATCGCCCTGTTCTGTCTGGTCCTGCCGATCTCCGGGGTCACCCGGGGCGCGGTCACGATCGTGGTGCTGGTGGCCGCCGCGACGCTGCTGATCCTGGCCGAGTTGATCGAGTCGGCCGGCACCTGGGGGCTCTCCGCCAGCCTGCCGCCGGCCGCCCAGCGCGGCGCCTACGTGGGAGCGTTCCGGCTCGGCACGCAGGTGCAGTTTCTGATCGCGCCGGCGGGGTTGACCGCTCTGGGGGTGACCACCGGTGGCTGGGGCTGGTATCCGACGGCAGCGGTCTTCGCACTGATCGGGCTGGCGATCGTGCCCGTGGTGGCCTGGGCCGCAGCGACGCCGCGGTTGGGCGCGACGGCCCCGGAGCAGGTCGTGACACCCGTCCCATAGTCCGGACCCACCTTCCCGACCCCCGTTCCATCACGTAGGGTCACCCCTGTCATGTGGCGGGCGCTTCTTATCCTTGGCCGCCGCGACGAGGCCTGACCGGCCGGCACCTCGTCGCGGAGTCGCACCGCGCCGTCCAGCACATCCGAACTTCTCCTCGGCACCGCGCGGGCACCGTCGCCCGGCACTCGCCGACACCTTCCGATTGCTGACGCCCCACGTGACCCACGGGAGTGCCCCGTCATGGCCCAACCAGCCAGCACCGCCGACGCCGAGACCGATCCGATCGCCCGGCAGCAGCCCAGCCGGATGCCGTACCACCGCTACCAGCCCTACCGGGAGCAGTTCCGGGTCGACCTGCCCGACCGCGCCTGGCCCACCCGGCACGTCGACGCCGCGCCGCGTTGGTGCGCGGTCGACCTGCGGGACGGCAACCAGGCGCTGATCGACCCGATGTCGCCCGAGCGCAAGCGTCGGATGTTCCAGTTGCTGGTCCAGATGGGCTACAAGGAGATCGAGGTCGGCTTCCCCTCGGCCAGCCAGACCGACTTCGACTTCGTCCGGCAGCTCATCGAACAGGACATGATCCCGGACGACGTCACCATCCAGGTGCTCACCCAGTGCCGGGAACACCTGATCGACCGGACGTTCGAGTCGCTGCGCGGGGCGAAGCGGGCCATCGTGCACTTCTACAACTCGACCTCGACCCTGCAGCGTCGGGTGGTCTTCGGCCTGGACCGCGACGGCATCACCGACATCGCCACCTCCGGCGCGCGGCTCTGCCAGAAGTACGCCGAGATCCACACCCCGGACACCGAGATCCACTACGAGTACTCGCCGGAGTCGTACACGGGCACCGAGCTGGAGTACGCGTTGGAGGTCTGCTCCCGCGTGATCGACGTGATCGACCCGACGCCGGACCGAAAGCTGATCATCAACCTGCCGGCGACCGTCGAGATGGCGAGCCCGAACGTGTACGCCGACTCGATCGAGTGGATGCACCGGCACCTGCCGCGACGGGACAGCCTGGTGCTGAGCCTGCACCCGCACAACGACCGGGGCACCGGCGTGGCGGCCGCCGAGTTGGGCCTGCTGGCCGGCGCGGACCGGATCGAGGGCTGCCTGTTCGGCAACGGCGAGCGCACCGGCAACGTGGACCTGGTGACGCTGGGGCTCAACCTCTTCTCCCAGGGCATCGACCCGATGATCGACTTTTCGAACATCGACGAGGTCCGGCGGGCCGTCGAGTACTGCAACCAGCTGCCGGTGCACGAGCGCCACCCGTACGCCGGGGACCTGGTCTACACGGCGTTCTCCGGTTCGCACCAGGACGCGATCAAGAAGGGGTTCGACGCCCTCGCCGTGGACGCCGCGGCGGCCGGCGTGGAACTGGGCGAGCACACCTGGGCGGTGCCCTACCTGCCGATCGACCCGAAGGATCTGGGCCGCACCTACGAGGCGGTCATCCGGGTCAACTCGCAGTCCGGCAAGGGCGGCGTCGCGTACATCATGAAGAGCGAGCACCAACTGGACCTGCCCCGCCGGCTCCAGATCGAGTTCTCCGGGGTCGTGCAGCAGGTCACCGACCACGACGGCGGCGAGGTCGACCCGAGCGCCATGTGGGAGATCTTCGCGACGCACTACCTGCTCGACCACCAGCCCGACCCGGCGGTGCGGCTGGCCGGCTACGCGATCGGCACCGCCGAGGGCAAGGTCGAGATCGAGGCCCAGGTGGGTGTGGGCGCCGAGCAGCGGTCACTGACCGCGGTCGGCAACGGCCCGATCGACGCGTACGTCAACGCGCTGCAGTCGGTCGGGGTGGGCGTGCGGGTGCTCGACTACCACGAGCACGCGCTCTCCTCCGGTGGTGACGCGCAGGCCGCCGCGTACGTGGAGTGTGAGGTCGACGGCCGGACGGTCTGGGGCGTCGGCACCGACGCCAACATCGTCACCGCGTCGATCAAGGCGGTCACCAGCGCCGTCAACCGCGCCCGCCGCTGAGACACCCGCTCCGCGCCCCCGCGTCCGTCACCGCGGGGGCGTGGCGGCGGGCATCGAGTGGCAGGGCTGAGACGGCGGAGCGGCCCGGGGCGGCCGATGGACCAGCACGAGGGCCAGCACCGCGCCGGCCAGCAGCAGCCCGGCGCACCAGGCCAGCGCACCCCGGAACGCGGTCGTCAGCTCGGCCTTCTGCTCGTACCCGCCGCCGGAGAGGCCGACCAGCAGCGGCAGTGCCGCCACGGAGAGCAGACCACCGGCCCGGGACGCGGCGTTGTTGAACCCGCTGGCCACGCCGGAGAACCGGTCCTCCACGGCCGCCAGCACCGACGCGGTCAGTGGTGCCACCACCAGGGTCAGCCCGAGGCCGAAGAGCAGCACCCCGGGGAGCACGTCGCGCCAGTACGACGCACCCGGCCCCACCTCGCGCAGGAGCAGTAGGCCGGCGGCGGCCACCACCGGTCCGACGGACAGCAGCGGCCGCGGGCCGATCTTGGCCGACAACGCGCCGGCGCGGGCGGAACCGACCAGCAGTAGCACCGTCAACGGCAGCAGCGCGATCCCGGTGCGGAAGGCCGACCACTCGACCACGTTCTGCAGGTAGACGGCGAAGAAGAAGGTGAACCCGCCCAGCGCCGCGTACACCACGACGGTGAAGATGTTCAGCACCGAGAAGAGCCGACTGCCGAACAGCCCGGTGGGCAGCATCGCGGCGTCGCCGCGCCGTCGTTCCAGCAGTACGAAGGCCACCGCCGCCAGCACCCCGACCAGTGCCGCGATCAGCACCGGGGCGGAGCCGTAGCCGCGCGCGGGCGCGTCGATCAGGGCGTACGTGACGCCGGCGAGGGCGAGCGCGCCGAGCAGCGCCCCGAGCACGTCGAACCGGTGCCGGGCCTGGCCCGCTCCCGCGGTCCGCGAGGCGCTCTCGTCGCGGCTCTCCGGCACCCAGCGCAGGGTGGCCAGCACGACCAGCACGGCCACCGGCAGGTTGAGGAAGAAGATCCACCGCCAGGAGAGCGTGTCGATCAGCCAGCCGCCGAGGAACGGACCCAGCGCGGTCGACACACCGGACAGCCCGGCCCAGGCGCCGATCGCCCGGCCCCGGTCGTCCGGGTGGAAGCTGGCCTGGAGCACCGACAGCGATCCGGGGGTGAGCAGTGCGCCGCCGGCACCCTGCAGGATCCGGGCCGCGATCAGCCAGCCGGTGCCCTGGGACAGCCCGCACAGCACCGAGGCGACGGTGAACCAGACCACCCCGATGAGAAAGATCCGCCGCCGGCCGAACCGGTCGCCCAGCGCCCCGCCCAGCAGCACGAACGCCGCCAGCATCAGCAGGTAGCCGTTGATGGTCCACTGGAGATCGGCCACGTTCGCGCCGAGGTCCTGGCCGAGCTTCGGCAGCGCGACGTTGACGACCGTGCTGTCCAGGAAGACCATGCCGGAGGCGAGCACCGCGGCGAGCAGCGTGCCCCGGCCGGCGACGGTGCCCATCCGCAGCGCGGGCTCCGGCGCGGGTGTGGTCATTCCACCAATCTGCCCTGCACCATGTGGGAGAGGCCGCGAAACGCCGAAACCATGTCCGGGTACTGTGCGCAATCGCCGGGAGCACGCAAGCTGGAGAGGTGTCGTCTGTGCGTACCAGATCAGGATCGCGTGCGGCGGTGGCCGCGCTCGCCGCGGCGCTGGCGCTCGGCGTGGCCGGTTGCGTCCCCCCGGATGAGCCGGACGCGCCGCCACCGAACGACGGCGGCGGCAACGCCGTGGAGCAGTTGGGCCAGCTCACCGTAGCTGCTGCCGGCTCGATGAAGGGCTACAGTCGCGAACACTTCCCGCACTGGCGGGACACCGGCAAGAACTGCGACGTACGGGACAGCATCCTGCAGCGCGACGGCAAGGACGTGAAACTGTCCGGGTGCAACGTGGTCGGCGGCCGCTGGGAGAGCGTGTACGACGGTCGCAGCGCGACCAATCCCTCCGAGGTGGACATCGACCACACGGTGCCGTTGGCGAACGCCTGGCGCTCGGGTGCCGACGAGTGGGACGACGCGAAGCGCGGCGACTTCGCCAACGACACCACCCGGCCGCAGCTCATCGCGGTTTCCGCCACCTCCAATCGGGCAAAGGGTGACCAGGATCCGTCGCAGTGGAAGCCGGCGAACCGGTCGTACTGGTGTCAGTACGCCGAGAACTGGGTGACGGTGAAGCACCACTGGCGGCTGACGGTGACCACCGCCGAGAAGGCCGCGCTGACCGACATGTTGGGAGGCTGCACATGGGCGAACAAGCCGTGACCGACGGCGGGACGACGACCGGAGGCACCGGCCCGGCCACCGCCGGCATGACCGCGGACGGCACGGCCGCGACCCCGGCTGCCGTACCGGGGGCCGGCATGGTCGCCGATTCGGACGGCGCCGGCGGCGCACAGAGCCGGACCGCCGACATCGTGCCCGGCCCGGGCGGGGTGATGACCGACGAGGTCGGGGTGGTCACCGGCGAGCTGACCCTGCGCACCGAGTACGCGGACGGCCGGGTCACGCTGCGGGTGCAGTACAAGGACGCGGACGAGTGGTACGTGGTGACCGGCGGGACGGTCGGGTTGGCCGACCCGGCGGGGCTGGACGCGGTGCACGGCGTCGCGGTGGCCCTGCTGCACCGCCCGGAGGGCTGAGCCACCCCCGGCAACGGTCCGTCGAGCGTGATGCCTCTCAGGCATATTGATGCCTGAGAGGCATCACGCTTTTCGGGACGTTGCGCGCGGTGCCGGTCCCGCCGACACCGCCTCAGACGTACGAGCCGGGCTCGCTGGGGGCGGAGACCACGCCCGGCGAGTCGCCCTCGCCCTCGGGGCGGACGATCTGCACGCTGACCTTGTGCGGGCGCAACTCCCCGCTGGCGATCTGCTCGGCCCAGTGGCAGGCGACCCGGCTTGCGCCGATCTCGCGCAGCACCGGCCGCTCGTCCACGCAGCGGGTGGGCTGCGCCCAGGGGCAGCGGGTGTGGAAGCGGCAGCCGGACGGCGGGTTGGCCGGCGATGGCAGGTCACCCGAGAGCAGGATCCGCTCCCGTCGGTCCTCCACGTCCGGGTCCGGCACCGGCACCGCGGACATCAGGGCCCGGGTGTACGGGTGCAGCGGCTCGGTGTACAGCCGGTCGCTCGGCGCCTCCTCGACCAACGCGCCCAGGTACATGACGCCGACGGTGTCGGAGATGTGCCGGACCACCGCCAGGTCGTGCGCGATCACCAGGTAGGTCAACCCCAGGCTGTCCTGCAGCTCGTCCAGCAGGTTCACCACCTGGGCCTGGATCGAGACGTCCAGCGCCGAGACCGGCTCGTCGGCGACGATCAACTCCGGCCCGAGCACCAGCGCGCGGGCGATGCCGATGCGCTGGCGCTGCCCACCGGAGAACTCGTGCGGATAGCGGGACAGCGCCCAGCGGGGCAGCCCCACCGCGTCCAGGGTCTCGCCGATGATCCGGCGACGGTCGGTCCGGTCGGCGCCGATCCCGTGGGTCTGCAGACCCTCGGTCAGGATCGACTCGACGTTCTGCCGGGGGTCGAGGCTGGACATCGGGTCCTGGAAGATCATCTGCATCCGGCGACGCATGGTACGCAATTTGCCGGACGGCAGCGTCGTCAACTCGACGCCGTCGAAGCTGACCTCGCCGGACGTCGGCGGGGTGAGCTGCAGCAGTGCCCGGCCGAGCGTCGACTTGCCACAACCGGACTCGCCGACCAGGCCGTACGTCTTGCCACGCGGGATGCTCAGGTCGACCCCGTCGACGGCCTTCACGTGGCCGACCACCCGGTCGAAGAGCACCCCCCGCTTGATCGGGAAGTGCACCTTCAGGTCGCGCACCTCGACGAGGATGTCGTTTCCGCTCACGCCAGCACTCCGCTTCGCTCCGCGCCGGCGTGAGAGGCCACGCTGCTGTGCCTGACGGTTCGCTCACTACGCTCGCTCACGCTGATTCCTCCTCGCGGGGGGCGGGCACCGTGCCGGGCACCGGCTCCGGGTTGACGCACCGGTAGCTCCGCCCGTCGTAGGTGTGCACCAGCTCCGGTGGCTGACCGACGCAGTCGTCGATCCGGCGGGCGCAACGCGGGGCGAAGGCGCAGCCGTCCGGCCAGGGCAGCAGGTCACGGACCGAACCGGGAATGGGGTTGAGCTTCTCGCCCCGCCCGGCGTCCAGGCGCGGCACGGAGCCGAGCAGACCCACGGTGTACGGGTGGCGCGGCTCGCGGAACAGCGGACGACGGCGGGCCGTCTCCACCACGCGACCGCCGTAGAGCACGTTGACGGTGTCACACATGCCGGCCACCACACCGAGATCGTGCGTGATCATCAGCAGCGCGGTGCCGGAGTCGCGGACCAGCCCCTTGAGCAGTTCCAGGATCTGGGCCTGGATGGTGACGTCCAGGGCCGTGGTCGGCTCGTCGGCGATCAGCAGCCGAGGCTGGCAGGCCACCGCCATCGCGATCAACGCCCGCTGCCGCATCCCGCCGGAGAGCTGGTGCGGGTACTCCTTCAGCCGGCGCTTCGGGTCGGGGATGCCGACCCGGTCCAGCAACGCCGCCGCCTCCTTCGCGGCGGCGTCGCCCTTCATTCCCCGGTGCCGGGTCAGCACCTCGGTCACCTGCAACCCGATCGGAATCACCGGGTTCAGGGACGAGAGAGGATCCTGGAAGATCATTGCGATGTCCCGGCCACGGATGTCCCGCCGGGAGCGGTCGTCGAGTTGGAGCAGGTCCGTGCCGTCGAAGACGGCCTTGCCCCCGACCCGCAGGCCGGGCTGCTTCGGCAGCAGACCCATGATCGCCAGTGAGGTGACGCTCTTGCCGCAGCCGGACTCGCCGACCAGGCCGACCACCTGACCGGCGTCGACCGAGAAGGACACCCCGTCGACCGCGTGTACGGCACGCTGGCCACGACGGGCGAACGTGACGGAGAGATCTTCAACTTCAAGGAGTGCCATGCTGTGCTGGCCTTTCGTTCGCGACTGCGGGGCTCGCAAGCTCTCTCCTCGCGCTCACGGCACTACTTCCGCAGCTTCGGGTCGAGGGCCTCGCGCATCGCCTCACCGAGCAGGGTGAAGCCGAGCGCGGTGATGATGATCCCGACGGCCGGGTAGATCGCCAGCGACGGCCGGATGCCGAGGTACTGCTGTGCGTCGGCGAGCATGACCCCCCACTCCGGTATCGCGGTGTCGGGGTTACCCAGGCCGAGGAACGAGAGCGCCGCGGCCTCGATGATCGCGGTGGCCAGGGTCAGGGTGGCCTGCACGATGACCGGGGCGAGTGAGTTGGGCACCACGTGCGTCAGAGCGATCTTCGACTTCTTCACGCCGAGTGAGGTGGCCGCCAGCACATAGTCGCTGTTGGCCTGCGAGATCATCGAGCCACGCAGCAGCCGGGCGAAGACCGGCACCGAGACCACGCCGACCGCGATCATGACCGTGGTCAGGCTGGCCCCGAGCAGGGCGGCGATGCTGACCGCCAGCAGCAGGCTCGGCATCGCCAGCAGCATGTCGATGAACCGCATCAGCGTGGTGTCGATCCACCGCCCCCACCGGCCGCCGAGGCCGGCCGCGGCACCGGAGACGCCACCGATGAGCGCGCCGATCGCGAGACCGATCAGGGTGGAGACGATGCCGACCAGCAGAGTCTGCCGGGCGCCCACGATCATCCGGCTGAACTCGTCGCGGCCCTGGTGGTCGTAGCCGAACCAGTGGTCACCGTTCACGCCGGGAATGGAACCCGGCTTGATGAGCCCCTCCCGGATGCCGATCGTGTCGGTCGGCGCGTACGGCACGAGGAACGGCCCGATCACCGAGACCAGCACGAAGATCGCCAGGATGATCGCGCCGACGATCGCCGCCGGGTTGCCCCGCAGCCGGCGGAACGCCTCCTGCCAGAGGCTGACCCCGCGCTCGTCGTCGCGGGCAGCGAGCTCCGCGAGTCGGTCGATCTTTTCACGCTTCTTGCTCGGGCTGAGCGTCATCGCACCCTCACCCTCGGGTCGATGAAGCTGTAGGAGAGGTCGACCAGGAGGTTCACCAGCACGTACACCACCGCGATGATCAGGATGAAGCCCAACAGCACGGGGTAGTCGCGTTGGCCGATGGCCTCGGCGACGAAGGCTCCGATGCCGTTGAAGGCGAAGACGGTCTCGGTCAGCACGGCACCGGACAGCAGACCGCCGGCGAGCAGGCCGATCGAGGTGGCCACCGGCAGCATCGCGTTACGCAGCACGTGCCGGCGTCGGACCACCTGCTCGGTCAGGCCCTTGGCCTCGGCGGTCCGGACGAAGTCCTCGTTGAGGACCTCCAGCACGCTCGCCCGGGTGATCCGGACGATGATCGCCAGCGGGATGCTGGCCAACGCGATGCTGGGCAGCACCAGATGCCAGAGGGCGTCGGCGGCGGCGTCCCACTCGCGGGTCATCAGCCCGTCGAGGACGAAGAAGTTGGTGACCCGGGTCGCTCCGAGCGTCGGGTCCTGCCTGCCACTGGACGGGAACCAGTGCAGGTTCTCCGAGAAGATGGCCTTGAGCACGTAGCCCAGGAAGAAGACCGGGATGCAGATGCCGATCAGCGAGCCACCCACCGAGGCGTGGTCCAGGAACCGACCGCGACGGCGGGCAGCCAGGTAGCCCAGTGGGATGCCGATGCCGATCGCGATCACCAGCGCGGTGATGGTCAGCTCGACGGTGCCGGGGAAGCGCTCGAGAAACTCGGTGATGACCGGCCGCTTGGTGGAGGTCGAGGTGCCCAGGTCGAGCCGGATGAGCCGCCGGACGAACCGGCCGTACTGCACCAGGATGGGCTCGTCGAGACCCATGTTGCGGCGGATGGCGGCACGCATCTCCGGCGTGCCGCGCTCGCCGAGGATGGCGGTCTCGGGACCGCCGGGGAGCCGGCGGAGCCAGATGAAGAGCAGGAGGGAGAGCCCGAACAGCGTGGGTATCAGCTGAAGCAGGCGCCTGACGATGAACCGGAACACGGCGGCCTCGAAGGGGTGCGGAGGGTTGCGGGCGGGCGCTGTGCGACAGCGCCCGCCCGCGTTCCTTGCGTCAGATCAGGACTTACTTGAACTCGGCGGTGGCGTACCGCTCGTCGGTGAGCGGGCTCGCCTTGACGCCGGTCACGTCCTTGCCGAACACGATCGCCGGCGGCGAGTGCGAGATCGGCACACCGGGCAGGAACTCCATCACGGACTTGTTAAGAGCCTTGTACTTCTCGGTGCGGGCCGCGATGTCGGCGGTGGTGTCCGCGTCCTTGAACTGGTCGAACAGGGCCTTGTTGTTGAAGCCCCACTCGTCCTTCGGCCGGTCGAAGAAGGTGCCGATGAAGTTGTAGGCGTCGCCGTAGTCACCGGTCCAGCCCAGGAAGTGGATGTCGTGGTTGCTGCCCGAGGTGGTGGCGTTGAGGTAGTCCGGGCTCCACTTCAGCGGGATCGCCTCGACCGTGATGCCGACCGCCTTCAGGTCCGCCGAGAGCAGCTCGAAGATGTCCTTCGGGTTCGGCATGTACGGCCGGGTGACCTCGGTGGGGTAGTGGAACTTCAGCTTCAGGTTCGACGCACCGGCCTCGGCCAGCAGCGCCTTCGCCTTGGCCGGGTCGTAGGTGTACTTCGGAACGTCGCCGTTCCAGCCCTCGACGGTGTCCGGCATGAAGTTGTCGGCCACCTTGGCGCCCGGGGGCAGCTTCGAGTCGACCAGCTGCTGGCGGTTCAGCGCGTACGCGATCGCCTGCCGGACACGGATGTCGGCGAGCTTCGGGTTGCCCTTCTGGTTGATCGCCAGGTAGAGCACGTTGAACGCCGGGCGGGTGAGGACGTTGAAACCCTCGCCCTTCAGCGGCTCGACGTCGGCCGGCCCGACCAGGTCGTAGCCCTGGATGTCACCGGAGCGCAGCGCCTGCTTGCGGGCGTTCTCGTCCGAGATCGTCTTGAAGATCAGGGTCTTGAGCTTGGCCTTGGTGCCGGAGTAGTCCTCGTTGCGCTCCAGGGTCAGCGTCTTGTTCGCGACGTCCCAGGACTTGAACTTGAACGGGCCGGTGCCGGTCGGGTGCTCCGTCGCGTACGACGGGTACTTGATGTCCTGGGCGGTGCCACCCACGTTGCTGGCGTCGAACTCCTGCAGCGCCTTCGGGCTGTGGATGGAGAACGAGGGGAGCATCAGCGCGGCCGGGATCTTGCTGGAGACCCGGGTGAATGCCAGGTCGACAGTGGTTGCGTCCTTGGCGGCGCAGGACTTGAAGAGGCTCGGCGGCAGTTCCGCGTCCTCGTTCTTGGCGAAGCCGCCCATGACGTCCTGCCAGTACGCGGTCACGTCCGGGCTCTGCATCAGGCCCTTGGCGTTGTACCAGCGGTCGAAGTTGGCGCAGACCGCCGCGGCGTTGAACTCGGTGCCGTCGTGGAACTTGACGCCGGACCGGAGCTTGAAGGTCCAGGTGGTGCCGGCGGCGTCCGGGGTCCAGGACTCGGCCAGACCGGGGGTGACCTTGGTGCCACCCTCCTCCGGGCGGACCAGGGTCTCGAAGACCTGACGCGCCACGCGCAGCGACTCACCGTCGCTGGCGAAGCTCGGGTCGAGCACCTTCGGGTCTCCGGCGACGCCGAAGACGAGGGTGTCCTTCTTGCTACCGCTGGGCTTGTCATCGCGGTTGCTCTCGGCGCAGCCTGCTACCGCGAGGGCCGCGACCGCGACGGCCGCGATCGCGACCTTCGGCCTGGGTGCACGCATCGTGCTTTCACCTCGTCCTTGGGGGTACGGACAACGTGGTGACAGGGGTCACCGATGGCGGTGACCATAGCTGCCGATGCGTCCACCCGGAAACCATCGGATGGATGGTTGGTATCGGATCGTGCCTCAATCGTCGCTTGACATTCGATTCGTAGGTGAACAGCGCCCGAAACCATGCTATCCGCACCCGTGATGCCAAACTGTTACGTCGAACTGACCGCAGGAGGGAGCAGGTGTCAGATCATTTCCGGGCACCGACGCGACGATGGCCGGCACCCCGGACAGGGTGCCGACCAGCGGCGAGCGTGGCCCTAGCTCAGACGGCCCGGCGCCCCTCGAAGGCGCGGCCGAGCGTGATCTCGTCGGCGTACTCCAGGTCGCCGCCGACCGGCAGCCCGCTGGCCAGCCTGGTCACCGCGATCCCCATCGGCTTCACCAGCAGCGCCAGGTACGTGGCGGTCGCCTCGCCCTCGGTGTTGGGGTCGGTGGCCAGGATCAGCTCCCGCACCGTGCCCTCGCCGAGCCGGATCATCAGTTCCCGGATGCGCAGGTTGTCCGGCCCGATCCCCTCCAGCGGATTGATCGCGCCACCCAGCACGTGGTAGCGGCCGCGGAACTCACCGGTCCGCTCGACGGCCACCACGTCCTTGGGCTCCTCCACCACGCACAGCACCTCGTTGGTGCGGCGCGGGTCGCGGCAGATCCGGCACTGTTCGGACTCGGCCACGTTGTAACAGGTCGTGCAGAACCGCACCAACTCCTTGACCTTGCGCAGCGCGCCGGCCAGCCGGTTGACGTCGGTCGGATCCGCCGAGAGGACGTGGAACGCGATCCGCTGGGCGCTCTTCGGGCCCACGCCCGGCAGCCGACCCAGCTCGTCGATCAGATCCTGGATGGCACCCTCGTACATCTGCCGGCTCAGAAACCGGGCAGGCCGAGGCCGCCCATGCCGCCGGTGACCGGGCCCATCTTGCGCTCGGTCAGCTCCCGCGCCGCCTCGGCGGCGTTGTGCACGGCCGCGACGACCAGGTCCTCAAGCGTCTCCACGTCGTCCGGGTCGACGGCCTTCGGGTCGATCTTGATCGCCTTGAGCTCCCCGCCGCCGGAGACGGTCGCGGTGACCAGCCCACCGCCGGCGGTGCCGGTCAGCTCGGCCTCGGCCAGCTCGGCCTGGGCGGCGGCGATCTGCTGCTGCATCTTCTGCGCCTGCTTCAGCATCTGCTGCATGTTCGGCTGTCCACCTGGGCGCACGGATGGCTCCTTCTCGCACTCGTCTGCTCGGCCGCCGCCCAGCCTAACCGCTGTGACCGGCCTCCCCCCGCCCGGTGCTTCCACGCCACGGATCGTCGGCGGATGATCGGCGGATCGACTGGAGGGAGCTCGAGGATGTCCCTGGAGCACGCGGCCACCGCCATGGAACGCCAGGCACGGGCATGCGCGCAACTGGACGCGCGCCTCTACGCCGACCTGCTCGTTCGCGCCGCCGAGGACGTCCGCGCCGGCGGGCCGTGCGCCGCGACCATCAGGGGGTACGAGGACCTGCCCAACTCCTCCGTGCTGTCGCTGCGGTTGCTCGGTGGCGTGCACGCGCTCGTGCTCACCGGGGACGCGCCCGACCTGGCCCGCTACTACCCGTCCACCGGCGGCGCCTACGTCCCGACGGAGGCGCAGGCCGCCTGGACCGCGTTTCGCGCGCTGCTCGCCGAGCGGTCGGACGACGTCCGCCCCTGGCTGCGCCGCCCCCCGCAAACCAACGAGGTCGGCCGGGCAAACCTCCTGCTGGCCGGGCTGCTGCACGCTCTGGCCGAGACGGGCGACCGGCCGGTACGCCTGATCGAGCTGGGGGCGAGCGCCGGGCTGAACCTGCGCGCCGACCGGTTCCGGGTCGAGGCGGACGGCTTCGCCTGGGGGCCGGCGGACTCGCCGGTGCGGCTGCCCGGTGCCTGGCGGAGCGGGGCGCCCGACTGGCTGCGTGCCGCGGCGGCCCGGCATCCGGGGATCACTGTGACGCAGCGGCTGGGCTGCGACCCGACCCCGCTGGACCCGGGCGGCGACGACGGGGCGCTCGCTCTGCGGGCGTACGTCTGGCCGGAGCACACCGCCCGGGCCGCCCGACTGGCCGGCGCGCTGGAACTGGCCGCGCGCGTGCCCGCTCGGGTGCAGACGGCCGGCGCGGCCGACTTCCTGGCCGGTGTGGCACCGCGCCCCGGCACCCTGACCGTGGTGTGGCACTCGGTGATGCGGCAGTACGTGCCGGCCGACGAGTGGAGCAGGACCACCGCCGAGCTGGACCGGCTCGCCCGGCTGGCGACCGCCGACGCTCCGGTGGCCTACCTGCTCTTCGAGCCGCACCCGGTGGACGGCCGGCACCCCTTCCAGCTGCGCTCCCGGCTCGGGAACGGACCGCAGCGGCTGCTCGCCGAGGCGAACCCGCACGGCCTGCCCGCTTGGACGCCGTGACCGACCCTGCCGGCCGGTCGCCCTACGCGCTGGTTCTCGGGATGAGCACCAGGGCCGTACGGGCAGCGCGGTGCAGCACGTCGGCGTCGACCCCGGCCCGGGCGATGGTGTCGATGCCCCGGATGACGCTGAGCAGCAGCCAGCCGAGGTCGACCGCGTCGACCTCGGCAGCGACCTCCCCGGCCTCCTGTGCGGCGGTGACAGTGGCGGCGAGCAGCCCGGCCAACTCGGCGAACGTCCGCCGGGACTGTGCCGCGACAGCCTCGTCGATGCCGGCGAGGTCCCCGGTCGCCCGGGACAGGAAACAGCCGCGCCGTGGTGACTCGGTGCCGAAGAACTCCGCCAGTGAGGTCAGGTAGTGCTCGATCCGCGCGAGCGGTGACCCGCCCTGGACGTTCCCGAGCGCGCTGCGGGCGTCGGCGACGAGATCCGTGCAGTAGTCGGCGAAGATCCGCAGGTAGAGGTCGTGTTTGCCGCCGAACGCGTGGTAGATGCTGCCCTTGCCCAGGCCGGTGACGTCCATCAGGTCGTAGGTGGACGTTCCCTCGTACCCGTAGGTCCAGAACCTGTCCCGCATCGAGTGCAGCACCGCGGTTTCCTCGAAGCCCCTCGTCCGTCCCATGCCGTCAGGATAGCTTTTTTTTGACTACTTGGACCACTAACCTTATAGTGGTCCAAGTAGTCAAGAAAACCGGCCGGACCCGGCCCGGTGACGCCATCGCAGAATCGGAGTTTCCTGATGCCCGCAGCGACCCCCGCCGCCCTGATCGACACGCTCGTCGACGCCCGCAACCGCGGCGACGTCGGGGCGGCATTCGCCTGCTATGCCACCGACGCCACGATCGTCGCCCAGCCTGGTCAGGTCCTGCGGGGCGGCGACGGCGTCCGTGGGGTCCTCGACTACTTCACCTCGCTCACGCCGACCTTCGAGGTGAGCGGCCGCACGATCCTCGAGGCCGGCGACATCGCCCTGCACCACTCGCAGTGGACGCTGCGCGGCACCGACGCCGCAGGTGACGCTGTCGAGTTCACCGGCGCGTCGGCCGACGTCCTGCACCGCAAGAGTGACGGCAGCTGGCTGATGGCCATCGACAACCCGTGGGGCGCCGGCATCCTCGGTGCGACCGAATAGGGCGCGACGCGGCATCGCCGCTCGTCCCGGCGACACTTCCGCCTAGCGCGCGTCGACCTCGTCGATCTTCTCGGCCCCAAACGTCTCGCGGAGCAGCCGTACCGCCTGCTCCTCGCTGGACTCCCGGGCGGTCTTCTCGTCGATGACCTCGTCCAGCGGCTCGTCGCCCGGGTCGAACCCCTCGTAGGTCGGGGTCGCCGCCGATGCCGCGCCCGCCGGCTTGCCCGCGCGTGACGGACCGTCGAAGTCCGGGTCGTAGGGGGGCTCACCGGCCCACTCGGCGTCCGCGGTGAGCCGGGTCGCCGTTCCGGTACGCGGACCGCGCCCCGCCGCCGCCGCACGGGCTGCGGCGATGGCGCTGCTCACCGGGGCACCGCCGGCGGCGGGCTGGCGAGCAGCCGGCGTCGGATTGGCCCGTCCGCCCGGCCTACCGCCGCCGGCCACCGCGCTCGTGCCGCTGTTCGCGCCGGCACCCGTTCCGCCCGGCCCGGTGCCGTTCCCGCCGCTAGGACCGCGCTCCGCGCCGTTCCCGCCGGTACGACCGCGCTCCGCGCCGTTCCCGCCGGCCGGCGCCGATCCGGAACCGCCGGAGGCGGCGTCGTCCACGGCACCGCCCGGCCGGGCGGCCTCCGGCCAGTCCTCGTCATCCGTCGCCTCGGCTGCGGGAGCGCTGCCGCCGGGGCGGGCGGCCTCCGGCCAGTCGTCGTCGGCGTCAGCCGACGCGGTCGGTGCCGACGGCTGCCCGCCGGGCTGCCGACTCGTACCGCGGCCGCTGGACGCGTTCGCGTCGGCACCCCCGCCAGAGGGAACACCAGGACCACCCCGCGCACCGGACGGGCCGGCGGGCAGACCGTCGCGGGCACCCGAGCCGCCGGTCGGGCCGGTAGCAACGGTCGCGTTCGGGACGGTGGATACGTCCGTCGGGACGGCAGCAACGGTGGCGCTCGGGACGGGTGATGCGTCCGTCGGGGCGGCGGGTGCGTTCGTCGGGACCGGTGGGACGTCGACCGGGGAGGGTGGGGCGTCGACCGGGGCGGATCGGGCCGGTGCGGCGGGCTGCGAGCGCGACGGACCGGCCAACGACACGCCGCCCCGCTCGCCGGCCACCTCGCAGCGGATCTGCCAGCGCCCGCCCAACTCCTCGTAGAGCGCGTCGGTGAGCACCGAGGCGTGATCGGCCATCATCTTGGCCAGCACGGTGGACTTGACCGTCAGCACCAGCATGTCGCCGTCGAGTTCACGGACGACCGCGTCGCGCATCAGGGCGGCGATCCGCTTGTTGCTCCGGTTGACCTTGCCGACCACATCCGGCCAGACCCGGCGGACCGCGACCGCATCCAGCGCCGCGGCCGGCGCGCCGGGCCGGGGCGGCTCGGGCGTCGCCGGGTCGGGGAGCACCGCCGACGGTGGGACCACCCGGCGCGGGGCCGGCGAGCCGGAGCCCGGTCCGGCGGGCGAGAACGCTGCGGCCCGGTCACCGGTTGCCGACCCGGCGGCAGCCGACGCGCCGGGCGACACCGGGATGGGCGAGTCGGCGGCCGGAGCACTTGAGGTCGGAGCACTTGAGGTTGGGGCGTTGGCCGAGGCGCCCGGGGCCGCAGCGCTCGGGCCGGAGGCACCCGGGGACTCCGCCGGGTCGACCGACCACGGGGGTGCCGAGGTCGGGGCAGCGGCGGGTGCGGGGGCGGCGGCAGCCGGGGACGGAGTGGCCGACTGGAGGCGTACACCAGGGTGGGTGGCCGGCGCGGAGCCGGCGGCGACGTCGGTGCCGCCCAGGGTGAGCCGGCGTTCCATCCGTTCCAGGCGCTGGAGCAGGCCGCCGGTGGAGTCGTCCGCGCCGGGCAGCAGCATCCGGGCGCAGATGAGCTCCAGCAGCAGCCGGGGCGCGGTGGTGCCGCGCATCTCGACCAGGCCGTCGTGCACGATGTCGGCGCAGCGGGAGAGCGTGCCCGGGCCGAGGTGCGAGGCCTGGGCGGCCATCCGCTCGATCTGGTCGGCGGGGCCGTCGATCAGGCCCTTCGCGGCGGCGTCCGGCACCTGCTGGAGCACGATCAGGTCACGCAGCCGCTCCAGCAGATCCGAGGCGAACCGGCGCAGGTCGTGCCCGGCCTCGGCGACCCGGTCGACGGTGGCGTACGCGGCGGCGCCGTCACCGGCGGCCAGCGCGTCGCACATCTCGTCGATCAACGCGGCGTCGGTGACCCCGAGCAGCGCGGCGGCTCGGGCGTAGGTGACGCCCTCCGACCCGGCGCCGGCGATGAGCTGGTCGAGCACGGAGAGGCTGTCCCGCATGCTGCCCCCACCGGCGCGCACCACCAGGGGGAAGACCGCCGGCTCGACGGTCACCCCCTCCGCCTCGGTGAGTTGCTCCAGGTATGGCCGGAGCACCTTCGGCGGGAACAGCCGGAACGGGTAGTGGTGGGTCCGCGACCTGATCGTGCCGAGGACCTTCTCCGGTTCGGTGGTGGCGAAGATGAACTTGACGTACTCCGGAGGCTCCTCGACAAGCTTGAGCAGGGCGTTGAAGCCCTGGGTCGAGACCATGTGCGCCTCGTCGATGATATAGATCTTGAAGCGGCTGCTGGCCGGCGCGAAGAAGGCACGTTCGCGCAGCTCCCGGGCGTCGTCGACGCCGCCGTGGCTGGCCGCGTCGATCTCGAGGACGTCGATCGAGCCGGCGCCGTCGGTGGCCAACGAACGGCAGGACCCACACTTGCCGCACGGCTCGGGGGTGGGGCCCTGCTCACAGTTGAGCGAGCGGGCCAGGATCCGAGCGCTGGAGGTCTTGCCGCAGCCGCGCGGGCCGGAGAAGAGGTAGGCGTGGTTGAGCCGCCCGCTGCGCAGCGCCTGCGACAGCGGTTCGGTGACCTGCTCCTGGCCGATCATCTCGGCGAAGGTACGCGGCCGGTACTTGCGGTAGAGCGCCAGCGTCACTCGTCCCGCCTCCTCTCGACCGAGCCATTCTGCGCCGGTCGGACGCGGGTGACCACCCACCCCGCCGGGCACCGTGGGTGGCCGCCGGGTCCGCAGACAAAAAGGCCTCCCGTGCACCCGGCAGAGCTCGCTTATCCTTGCTGCCTTCCGGCCCTGGGGAGGTTCACGAGATACCGCCGCACGGGAGGTGTCGCCAAGCCTACCCGACCGCCGGTCGATCTTCGGGGGGTGGTGGGGTGACCGTGCCCGTGGGGGCCTGTATCCTGGCTCGCGGAGGATTCGCCTAGAGGCCTAGGGCGCACGCTTGGAAAGCGTGTTGGGTTTACACCCTCACGAGTTCGAATCTCGTATCCTCCGCTCGCCTCAACGACAGAAACGCCCGGCAGACCGACAAAGGTCCGCCGGGCGTTGGTCTTGTGGTCCCATCGACGTCATGGCAGACACGGCGTGGGAGTGGGATGAGACGTTGTACGCGGGCAGCGCCCGCCACTACAGCGTCGGTCGGATGCCGTACCCGCGGGGCCTCGCGGAGACCGTTGGCAAGGAACTCGACCTCGACGGCACCGGCCGACTCCTGGACGTCGGCTGCGGGCCCGGTTCGGTGACGCTCCTGCTCGCGCCCCTGTTCGCATCGGCGGTGGGCGTCGACGCCGACCAGGGCATGATCAACGAGGCACGGCGCAGGACAGGAGAGGCCGGGATCACCAACGTCGAGTGGCGGCACCTACGCGCCGAGGCTCTGCCGGCCGACCTGGGCACGTTCCGGGTGGTTACGTTCGCCCAGTCGTTCCACTGGATGGATCGGCCCCTCGTGGCCCGTCGCGTCCGCGACATGCTCGCGCCGGACGGAGCCTGGGTCCACGTCGGCGCAAGCACGCACCAGGGCGTGACCGGGGACGACGTGCTTCCGTACCCCCGGCCGCCCTGGCAGCAGATCGACGAGCTGGTCGCCAGCTACCTGGGGCCGGTCCGCCGGGCCGGTCAGGGATACCTGCCCTCCGGCACCCCCGGCGGGGAGGGGGAGATCATGCGGCAGGCTGGCTTCGCCTGTCCCACCCGCATCGCGGTCGACCAGGGGATGGTCGTGGAACGCGGCGTGAGCGAGATCGTCTCGGCGGTGTTCTCGCTGTCCAGCTCGGCACCGCACCTGTTCGCCGATCGACTCGCCGCCTTCGAGGCGGATCTGCGTCACCTCCTGTCCGAAGCGGCGCGCGATGGTCGCTTCGCGGAGCGCAGACGGGGGATCGACATCGTCATCTGGCGCCCCTGACCACCTCGTCATCCGCGGGCGCGGGCCCAGGAGAGGAAGCGGTCGGTCAGCCGGGCGGGATCCACATCGGCGAGGTGAACGCCCGCCTCCGCCTGGAGCGTCGCCAGGTAGACCGTCAACGCCACCCGGTCGTGCCGGTACTCGGCGAGCAGCCGCAACGTGGCCGCCGAGCAGGGCCAGGCGATGCCGCACGCCGCGCAGCGCCAGGTGGGACGGGTGGGCAGATGATCCCGGTGGCGACGGCGCGTGTGTCGAGGTCGCCGACAACCTGCCCGAGGTGGTCGGCGTCCGGGACTCGAAGGACCCGAACGGGCCGGCGCTCACCTTCGCGCCGGCGGCCTGGCGCGCGTTCGTCACCCGGCTCGCCTGCGGGTCTGACGGCGACCGGCCCCTCCGGTACGGTCCGGGGATCGACACCGGCGCGGCCGGAACGCGTCGTACACATGTTCTATCCACAGGCTGTGGACGGCGGAGGGACCGATGGGTTACCAGCTCAGTGCGGTGGTCGCGGATGCGGATCTGCTTCGCGAGCAGGCCGCCGAGCTGGATCACGCGGTCCTCGGCGAGCTGCGCCAGGACTTCGCGCTGCTGCCGGTCACCCCGCAGTTGGTGGTGGAGTTGACCGGGTCTCTGCCGGACTTCGCGCTGGACGACCGGACCGATGAGCACCCGTTCGGCCTGGTGCTGTCACCGACGCTGGTCGAGGTGCTGGCCGGTTGGTCGCAGCAGGGGCCGGTGGCGTACCTGGAGGCGGAGTTCGTCGGCGGCACCGGCTACCAGTCGGCGGCGGTGTGGCTCGGTGGCGCGTCGTCCTGGGGTCCGCGGTTCGACAATGTGCTCGACGCGCCCCGCGACCAGTGGCCGATCAACGCGGCGCTGATCCGGCTCGGTGTCGAGCGGGGTACGTGGATCGACCCGTTCGCGGAACTCGGGTTGCACCTGGAGCGCAACACCGACGGGTGGCTGGCGCACGGACGGCGACAGCTCAGCGCGGACTACTGGGACGAGTTGGTCGAGGAGTGGGAAAACAGGTAATCCGTCGATCGGCAGCAACCTGGAGCCTCCGGCCCCGTTGGGGACTGGGGGATTCCATGAAATTGCGACAATTTTCTTTTATCGCCACGCTGCTGACGGCTGCCTCGATCGCGGGCAGCGGCGTACCGCCGTCCGGGACGCTCCCGGCCGGAAGCGTCGACGTCATCGGCCTGAACGGCCTGCGCAACATCGAGTTCGGCGTCACCGAGGACGAGCTGACGGCCCGGGGCATCCTGCGTACCGACCTGGCGGCCTGCGGGCCGACGCTCGCCGGCCACGACATGGTCAGCCCGGTCTTCGCCGACGACAGACTGGTGCTGCTCTGGCTCGGTGACCCGATGCGGACGCCGGAGGGCATCACCACGGGCTCACCGGTCGACCAGGTCTGGGATCGATATCCGTCGGTCACGCGGCTGCGCGCTCCACAGGGGACACACCGGTTCGACGGGCTGCTCGCCCGCAGCGGCGACCGCGCGTACCTGTTCCTGCACGACGGGCGCACGGTCCGCAAGACCATCGCCGGGTACGCGGACTGGGCCCGCCGCCTCTTCGAGGAGGGCGCCGACCCCTGCTGAGCCGAACGCGGGGCGGACCGGCCCACGAGAGACCGGTCCGCCCGACGCGCCCGCCGACGGCATCACCCGCGCAGCGACCGCCAGAAGTCGTACGAGTGGGCCGCCGCGAAATCCGTCGAGCCGGATCCACCGTCTCCGGAGAACACCCGCACGTACGGCGAATCGCTGCGCAGCCGCGGCCAGTCCACCCGACCCGACCGGGCGAAGTCGCTCCACGCACGGACCATCTCGTCGGAGAGCCGCCGCTGACCCGGTGTGAGTGCCTCGGCGTAGTCCACCGTGAACAGGTACGGCAGCTCCGCGCAGTGGTACGCGCCGGTGGGAAAGGTCGGCTCGGGGCCGTCGGAGAAGAACGGTGCGTCCGTGTCGGCGAACTCGTAGGCGTACGTCGGCACCCGGCGGGCGAATGCCAGCGCGGCGGAATACACCGGTTCGGCGTAGTCGCGGTCGGTCAGCACGGCCGCCAGCGTCTCGCTCGCGTGGTGCGCGTCGTCTCGTGGGTATCGGGCCAACACCTCGTCCGCCCCGTCACCGAAGGCCGTCCGCACCTGCTCGCGGTACTGCTCGTCGGTGAGGGGGCACGGCTCGGGCCGCTGCCCCGGCTCCGGCGGCGTCGGGCAGTTCATCCCACTGCGTTCCATCCCCCACACCAGCAGCGTGTTCTCGTTCCGGTTCATCCCCGTCAACACCGGCACCCGGTGCAGTCGCCCGGCGGCCAGCGCGTCCGCCGGACTGAGCGGCAGCGTGCGGCCGTCGACGAACGGGCCGAGATCGACACCCGCACCCGGGTAGCCGGCCGCCTGGATCAGCGCGGCGGGGTCACGCCCGCGCAGGCAGGCCGCGACCGCACCCGGGTCCGTGCAGCCGACCACTCGGGCGACATCCTCGGCCGCGTCGGTCGCGTCAGCCCGGGTCTGCACCGGGTTGGCGCACGAGTTGCTCTGCACGATCGCTCGATGGAACAGGCCACCGGCGGCGGGCGACGCGAGCTGCGCGCAGACGCTGGCGGCCCCGGCGGACTGGCCGAACAGGGTGACGTTGCCGGGGTCACCGCCGAAGGCCGCCGCATTGCGCCGTACCCACCGCAGCGCCGCCTGCTGATCCTGGAGGCCGTAGTTGCCGACGGACCGGCCGGCGTCAGCCAGCGCCGGATGCGCCAGGAAGCCCAGCGCGCCGAGCCGGTAGTTCACCGTGACGACGATGACGTCACCGCCGACCGCCAGCCGCCGACCGCCGTACACGTCCCCGCTACCGAACCGGAAGTCACCACCGTGCAGCCACACCAGCACCGGTCGGGGTGTCCTCGTAGCGGTGCGAGGCGTGGTGACGTTGAGGTAGAGGCAGTCCTCGGACTCCGAGGGCCGATCCATCGGCAGCCCTTCGAGTTGGGCGCAGGCGTCACCCGGGCGGGTCGCGTCCCGGACCCCGGTCCACACCGGACCGGGCTGCGGCGGTGCCCAGCGCAGCGCGCCCAGCGGCGGGCGCGCGTACGGAATTCCCCGAAACGACCGGTGATCCATCGCGACGGCGCCCCGCACCGCGCCCTGGTCGGTCCGCACGACCGCGGCGCTCCGGCCGTCAGCCGCGGCCTCGCCACCGAGCACCGCCGGCGCGAGCAGGGCGACGGAAACCACCACGGCAAGCCATCGGGAGCGGACCCTGCGGGCGGTCGGCTGCGCCACGGAAGCCGATCCGGGGTACGGGATGTCGGTCATGATGTCTCCCACTCGTCGAAACCAGTACGCCGTACGCACCGTGTTTCGGCGAGCATGCCGAGCCGGCCACCACGCGGCCAGGGAGCTCTAGTACGCCCACCACGGTGACCGACCAGCATCGACGGGCCGACGGTCAGCGCTCTAGTGCGCTACGGTCACACTCCGATCGATGCGGAGGCGACCGTGACCGAGATCGACGAGTCCACGCCGCCCTACCTGCGCATAGTCGCGGAGCTGCGGAGCCGCATCACGACGGGCGAGCTGGGCCCCGGCGACCGGGTGCCGTCGACCCGGCAGATCGTCCGGCAGTGGGGGGTCGCGATGGCGACTGCCAGCCGGGCCCTCACCGCTCTCCGTCAGGAAGACCTGGTGCGGGCGGTCCCCGGTGTGGGCATGGTGGTGACCGGCACAGAGCCAGCCGGACGGGCCGAGCCGGTCGACGTGCGGCGAGTGCCCGCCCGAGGGATGACCCGTGACCAGGTGGTACGCACCGCCACCGGCATCGCCGACGCCGAGGGCCTGCCGGCGCTCAGCATGCGGCGCATCGCGACCGAGCTGGACGTGCCCACCATGTCGCTGTACCGGTACGTCCGCGGCAAGGAGCAGCTCCTACTGCTGATGGCGGACGCGGCCTTCGCCGCCCACCGCCTGCCCCGCACGTTTCCACCCGGGTGGCGAGCCCAACTGGACCTGCTCTGCCGGCTCCAGTGGTCGATCTACCGGCGGCATCCCTGGCTGGCCCAGGTCATCTCGCTGACCCGCCCGGTGATGGCACCGCACGCCGTCGCGCACACCGAATGGGCGCTGCGCGCGCTGGCCGGACATGGCCTGGATCAACACACCCAGCTCCACCTGGCGGCCGCACTGGCCAACCACGTACGCGGCACCGCGGTGAACCTGGAGCGGGAAGCCGAGGCGGAACAGGACACCGGTCTGACCGACGACGAGTGGATGGTGGCCCAGGCCGACACGTTGGGCGCGCTACTCGCGGCCGGCGAGTTTCCGCACCTGGCCCGGCTCACCCGGTCGACGGTGGACCTCAACGTGGAGAGTCTGTTCGAGTTCGGCCTGCAACGGCTGCTCGACGGAATCGCTGAGCTGCTCGAACGGTGAACGCCCGCTGGCCGGGCTCACGCCGTCCCGGTGGCGTGCTCGGGCAGCCGCGCTCCTGACGCGGCGGCGAAGCCGGCAAGCGCTATCTCGGCCGCCTGCTGCAGGTCGGCCCGGCTGACCCCGGCGGCAGCGTGCACCGACTGCCCTTCGGTGACGATCGAGACGAAACGGGCGAGCGCGGCCGGGTCGGCGTGGGCGGGTAGGTCGCCGTCGGCGACCGCGCTGGCGAACCGGTCGGCGAGGGCCCGTTCGCCGACCAGACGGCTGGCGGCGAGGAACCCGGCGACCGAGGCGTTCTCGGTGGAGCAGGCGGTGCCGCCCTGGATCGACAGGCAGCCGGCCGGCCGGTCGAGGCGGGTCACGGCGACCACGTTGTCGCGCAGCAGGCTGGCGACGACCTCGTACGCGGTCGGTTGGGCGAACGCGTCCCGCGCGTACCCCATGTCCTGTTCGGCGTAGCGGGCCACGGCCTTGCGGAACAACTCCTCCTTGCCCCCGTAGGCGGCGTAGAGACTGGGTTTGTTGATACCCATGGCGGCGGTGAGGTCGCTCACCGACGCGCCCTCATATCCCTGACGCCAGAACACCTCGACCGCGCGCTCCAGCGCCGCATCGGCGTCGAAACCCCTTGGTCGTCCTCGCTGCGGCACGGCTCGCCACCTCCCGCCACCCATGTTACCCGCAGGACAACCGATCGGTACAGAAATTTGTCGGACCTGCCGGGAGTTGCTACGGTTACTTGAGTACCGCTCGGTACAGAAATTGGAGGATGGTGTGGGGAAACGACTGAAGACCTCGCTGCCTGCGGTCGGGCTCTGGAGCATGGAGCTGCGTGGCGCCGCCAACCCGGACGTCCGGGACGCGGCAACCGAACTCGACGAGCGGGGCTTCCGGGCACTGTGGGTGCCCGGCCTGGACGGCGGCGGGGCCGTGGACGACATCGGGCACCTGTTGGACGCGGCACCGCACTCCACCATCGCGCTGGGCGTGCTGGCGATCTGGGGCCAGGACCCGGTAGCGCTGGGTGACCGGCTGGCCGCGCTGGACGCCGCGCACGGCCCTCGGGCGGTCTTCGGGTTCGGGGTGAGCAACGCCCACTCCGCCGCCCAGGCAGGTCAGGAGTACGGCCGACCGGTGGAGTCGATGAGCCGCTGGCTGGATGCCCTCGACGCCGCGCCTCGGCCGGTTCCCGTCGAGCGGCGCATCCTCGGCGCGCTCGGCCCGAAGATGGCGGACCTGGCGGCCGACCGGACGGCCGGCTGGCACCCGTTTCTGGTGACTCCGGGTTACACCGCCACGCAGCGGGAACGCGTCGGTGCGCAGCCGCTGGTCGCTCCGCACCTCGCTGTCGTCCTCGACGAGGATCCAGACCGGGCCCGCGCCGCCGCTCGCGCCGGAATCGGGATGTTTCTCGGTTTCCCCACGTACCGGGCCAACCTGGTGCGCCTCGGGTTCACCGACGACGACCTGATCCCCGGGGGCAGCGACCGCCTGATCGACGCCCTGGTCGCCTGGGGTGACCTGGACGCGGTGGCCACGCGCATCCAGGAGCACCTGGACGCGGGCGCGGACCACGTCGCCCTCCACGTGCTGCGACCCGACGACCCGGGTCGGCCGGCCCTGCCCCTGCCCCTGCCCCAGTGGCGCGAGCTGGCCACCCTTCTGCCGAATTTCTCCACCACCCACTGACCACCGGCCAAAAGCCAACCGGCCGGACCAACCGCACCGCAATCCTGAGGAGATCCATCGTGGGACAGCTTGACGGCAAGACCGCTCTCGTCACCGGGGGCACCACCGGCATCGGCCTGGCGGCCGCCCGCCGCTTCGCCGACGAGGGCGCGCACGTCTTCGTCACCGGCCGGCGCAAGGGCCCGCTGGACGAGGCCGTCGCGAGCATCGGCGCCAACGCCACCGGCATCACCAGCGACGTGAGCAACCTCGACGACCTGGACCGGGTCATGCAGGCGATCGAAGCCCGGGGCGCCGGCCTGGACGTGCTGTTCGCCAACGCCGGAGGCGGGGAGTTCCTCCCGCTGGGCTCGATCACGGTCGAGCACTTCGCGAGCACCTTCGACGCCAACGTCCGCGGCACCCTCTTCACCGTGCAGAAGGCCCTGCACCTGCTCAACGAGGGCGCCTCGGTCGTGCTGACCGGCTCGACGGCCGCGGTCAACGGCACCCCGGCGTTCAGCGTGTACGCCGCCTCCAAGGCCGCGATCCGCTCGTTCGGCCGCACCTGGGCCGCAGAGCTGGTCGGCCGGAAGATCCGGGTCAACACCCTGATCCCCGGCCCGACCGAGACCCCGGGGCTCGCCGGACTGGCCCCCAGCCCGGAGGAGGCCGAGGGCCTGTTGCAGGCCATCGCCTCGGGCGTGCCCATGGGCCGCATGGCCCACCCGGACGAGATCGCCAACGCCGCGCTCTTCCTCGCCACCGACCAGAGCAGCTTCATGACCGGCAGCGAGATCTTCGTCGACGGCGGTCAGCAGCAGCTCTGACCGTGGGCACACAGCGAAACGCCCGGCCGATCCTCGCGGATCGACCGGGCGTTTCTGCACTTCATGAGCGGTGGCGGAGGGATTTGAACCCTCGGAGGGCGTTAACCCTCACACGCTTTCGAGGCGTGCTCCTTAGGCCGCTCGGACACGCCACCGCCGACGAGGGTACAGGACCGCTGGTTCGGACGCCGAACCGGTATCGGCGGAGCCGGCCTGGCAGGATCTTTGCCATGAGTACGCACATCGGCGCGAAGCCGGGCGAGATCGCCGAGCGGGTCCTGATGCCGGGCGACCCCCTGCGGGCCAAGTGGATCGCGGAGACCTACCTCGAGGGCGCGACCTGCTACTCGACGGTTCGGGGCATGCTGGGCTTCACCGGTCGTTGGAACGGCGTCGAGGTCTCCGTCCAGGGCTCCGGCATGGGCATGCCGTCGGCCTCCATCTACGCCCACGAGCTGATCAACGAGTACGGCGTGAAGACGCTGATCCGGGTCGGCTCCTGCGGCGCCCTCAGCACCGACCTCCAACTGCGCGACGTGGTGGCCGCCATCGGGTCGTCCACCGACTCGAACATGAACCGGATGCGCTTCGACGGGTTGATCGACTATGCCCCGGTGGCCGACTTCGGTCTGCTGCGTACCTCGGTCGAGGTGGCCGAGCGGCGCGGCATCAGCATGCACGTCGGGCCGATCCTGGCCGCGGACGCCTTCTACACCGACCGGCCGGACCTCTACGACACGCTCGCCGACTACGGCGTGCTGGCCGTCGAGATGGAGTCCGCGGCGCTCTACACGATCGCCGCCCGGTTCAAGGCCCGCGCGCTGACCGTGCTGACCGTGAGCGACCACATCAAGACCGGCGAGAAGACCACCTCCGAGGAGCGGGAGCAGACCTTCAGCCAGATGGTCGAGATCGCCCTCGACACCATCATCGCCTGACCCGCCGGCCTCGTCGGGGCGATATCACTGCTGAGAGCGTGATGACTCTGTGGCATTTTGATGCCCTGGAGTCATCACGCTTCTTCGTGTGATGCATCCCCCGCCGCGACACGTCGGACCAGCACGACGGGCGATCCTCAGCGGAAGAAGGCGCGCAGTACGGCTGCGGTCTCGGCTTCGAGCACGCCGCCGTAGACCTCTGGGCGGTGGTTGAGCCGACGGTCGCGTAGGACGTCCCAGAGTGAGCCGGCGGCGCCGGTCTTCGGCTCCCACGCGCCGAAGACGACAGTGGAGACCCGGGCCAGCACCAGCGCACCCGCGCACATGGTGCACGGTTCCAGGGTGACCACCAGGGTGCAGCCGTCCAGCCGCCAGCGGCCGAGCCGCGAGGCGCCCCGGCGCAGCGCCAGCACCTCGGCGTGCCCGGTGGGATCGCCGGTCAACTCCCGCTCGTTGCGCCCGGTCGCCAACTCGGTCCCGTCCGGGCCGTAGAGCACCGCACCCACCGGCACGTCGTCCACGTCGGCGGAGCCGGCGTCGTCGACGGCCGGGCCGGTGACGGCTACCTCCAGGGCGCGGCGCATCCACAACTCGTGCCGTTGGCGCCGGCCGAACTCGCCCGGGTCGGCCAGACCCTCGTGGGCGCCGGGGCCTGCGCGGCCCACCGCCCCGGGGGTCGGCTGCCCGGGCCGGATCGTCTCGAGCAGAGGGTCGGTGGCGTCGGCCGGCTCCGCGCCGCCCGCCGGTACCGTCGCGCCCGAGCCCGATCCGGGAGGATCAGACCTCACGCAACTCTTCGACCTGGTCGGCGCAGCCGAGCACCTGGCAGATCTCGGCGGTGACGTCGGCCGGCATCATGCCCTCGTGCGAGCACAGGGTCAGCAGCCTCTGCGCGGAGATGCCCAGATTGGCCAGCAGGTCAGCGTCGCCCACCGGGTCGGCCTCGGGGTCGACGACGGGCTGCTCGCTCTCCTCGTCGCCGGTGGACGCCGGGCGAGGCTCGTCGACGTCGTCGAGCCCGGTGACCGAGGTCTTCAGATCGGCGACCAGCAGCGACCCCAGCGGGGACTCCTCGGCGTACGCGGAGTCCGACCCGAAAACCCGCAGGTCCTCACCCTCGTCGAGGCGCATGATCACCAGGTAGGCGTCGTCCGCCTCGACGAAGAGCAGCGACACGTCGGCGTCCTGGTCGACGTCGCGCAGGCGGTCGGCGACGTCGTCGATGTCGGTGGTGCCGCGCAGGCTGACCTCCGCGGCCGACCAGCCACTGTCGTCGCGCACCACGGCCGCAGCGAAGTACGACACGGTCCCCCCAATAGCCCCTCGACACAGCGCCGACTCGTTACGCGTGCACGTTAGCCGGTCGGGTCGGCAGGCGACCGGTCAACGCCCCGAAGCGCCGGTCATTCCTGACAAAGTCGGATCAGCCGGCTACCCGACGGCGGGTGGCGATGAGCTGGCGCAGACGCTCGCTGCGCAGCCGCTGGGGGCGGTTGCGCTGGCGTACCGCCCGGGCCCCCGCCAACTCGGCGAGCAGCTGCAGGCGGCGGCGGCTTCGATCGGGGTCCTGCCGCGACGTGTTCCAGGCCATAGTGCCGAGCGTGCCGAGTCTCGGCGGCCACGTCAAGACGGCGTTCGCTACGCAGCCAACCGGGCACTCGGCGCAGTCATCGCCACCCGATGTGCGGCCCCTTCACCAGAGTGGCCAGTCGCCCGCGGTCGCCCAGCGGACCGCCACCACGGCGGCGGCGATGCTCCAGCCACCGGCGGTGACGATGGCAACGCCGGTGGCCACGCCGCGGTCGCCGTAGCGGACCAGGACCAGGGCGGTCGACCAGGCCAGCAGGCCGGCCACCACCGTCCACCACGCGTAGCTGACCACGTCGGTGCCGAGCAGGCCGAACAGCAGCAACCAGCCGGCCGCCGCGCCGCCGCCGGCGGCGACACCGCCGCCGGTGACCGGGTGCGGTTCGCGGTAGGTGGGACGCGTCGACGGCCCGGCCGGGAAGAGCCCCGAGGGGGTACGGAACACCGGGCGGGCGAAGCCGGGATCCGGGCCGGGGTCGGGCCGGGCGATGGTCATCGTCGCTGCCCTCCCTCCACGCGCGTCGCTCCGTGCCCACCGTACCGGTCTGTCAGGATGACCGGATGCCCTCGCCGTTGATCCGCCGCGCGCGTCCGGCGTACCCGATCCTGCTGGTGTTGCTCGCCCCGCTGCTCGTCGGCGGCTGCGCGACCACGCGGCCGGGGGTGCCTCCGGGCGGCGCGCCGACGCCGCCGACGGTCTGGGCGACCGGCGACCAGCCGGCGTCGCCCGGCCCGCCGCCGTCCTCGGCCACGCCGTCGGGGACCGCACCCGCCCGGCCGGCACCGACGGTCGGACCGCCGGGCGCCGCCCCCCGCGCGGGGCTACGGCACGTCTTTCCGGTACGCGCCGACGACGTCTCCTATCACCCGACGCACGGTGTCTACCCGGCGACGGACCTCTTCGCCGACTGCGGGGAGCCGTTCGTGGCGGTGACCGAGGGGACGGTGCTGGAGGTGAGCCGCACCGACCGGTACTCCAAGCGCGGGCCGCAGGGTCCGGACAACGGGGGTCTGTCCGTCTCCCTGCTCGGCGACGACGGGGTGCGCTACTACGGCTCGCACCTGAGCGCCGTGGCCACCGGCGTCGACGCCGGGGTCCGGGTCCGCGCCGGGCAGCAGCTCGGCAGGGTCGGCCGCACCGGCAACGCCAACAACGTCTGCCACGTGCACTTCGGCATCTCGCCGCCGTGTACGGGCGAGGACGGCTGGTGGATCCGGCGCGGGGTGATCTGGCCGGCGCGCTACCTGGACTCGTGGCGGCGCGGCGGCAACCGGGAGCCGGCCGCCGAGGTGACCGCGTGGCAGCGTAGACACGGCTGTCCGAAGGCTCCCTGACGGACCGGGTACCGACTAGGTTCGGTGGGATGAAGGCCCGGGATCCCATCGCCGACCTGCGCCGGATCGCTTTCCTGCTGGAGCGGGCGAACGAGGCCACCTATCGGGTGCGGGCGTTCCGGTCGGCGGCGACGGCGCTGGCCGGCCTGCCGGCGGCCGAGGTGGTCGAACGGGCCGGCAACGGCACGCTCACCGAACTGGCCGGGGTCGGTGACGTCACGGCCCGCTGCGTGGCGGAGTCACTGGCCGGCGAGGAGCCGGTCTACCTGCGCCGGCTGGTGGCGACCGAGGGCGCTGACCTGGACGCGGAGGCGACGGCGCTGCGTGACGCGCTGCGCGGTGACTGTCACACCCACTCCGACTGGTCCGACGGCGGCTCACCCATCGAGGAGATGGCGCTCGCCGCCGTGGAGTTGGGCCACGAGTATCTGGTGCTGACCGACCACTCGCCACGGCTGAAGGTGGCCCGCGGGCTGACGGCCGACCGGCTGCGTCGCCAGCTCGACCACGTGGCGCAGGTCAACGCGGCGCTGCCGGAGGGTTTCCGGATCCTGACCGGGATCGAGGTGGACATCCTCGCCGACGGCTCGCTGGACCAGGACGAGGAGCTGCTGGCCCGGCTGGACGTGGTGGTCGGCTCGGTGCACAGCGGTCTGAACGACGAGCGGGCGAAGATGACGCGGCGGATGCTGACCGCGGTCGCCAATCCGCACCTGGACATCCTCGGCCACTGCACCGGTCGGATGGTGTCGTCCCGCCCCGCCGGGGTGACCGGTCCTGGCGACCGGGGGCACCGGGCTCGGACCAGGGCGGAGAGCGACTTCGACGCGGACGCGGTCTTCGCCGCCTGCGCGGAGCACGACACCGTCGTCGAGATCAACTCTCGGCCGGAACGGCAGGACCCGCCGAAGAGGCTGATCCGCCGCGCCCTGGAGGCCGGCTGCCGGTTCGCGATCAACACGGACGCGCACGCGCCGGGCCAGCTCGACTGGCAGCGGTTCGGCTGCGAGCGGGCGGCCCTCTGCGGCGTCCCCGCCGACCGGGTGGTCAACACCTGGTCGGCGGAGCAGCTCACGGCGTGGACGCGGGGGCGCTGACCGCTCGGCGGCCAGAGGGTCAGCGTTGGATGACCGGCTCGGCGGCTGGCACGGCGGGAACGCCGACGGCCGTCTGGGAGCGGCGCCGCCCGAACACGCCCTGCGCGACCGCGACCCCGAGCAGCACGATGAGCGCGCCGACCGGCTGGTGCCAGTTGAGTCGCTCGTCGAGCGCCACGGCACCGATCAGCACCGCGAAGATCGGGATCAGGTAGGTGACGGTGGAGGCGGTGCTCGCGCCGGCCACCCGGATGTTGCGCATGTTGATGACGAAGGCGAGCCCGGTGCCGAGCGCACCGAGGGTCAGTACGCTGGCCGCCGCCTTTCCCGACAGCTCGGTGGGCAGCGGCGGCACGCCCGCGACGAGCGGGGTGACGATGGCCAGTTGCCCGGCGGCGAGCAGCAACTGCGCCGTCGAGAGTGACAGGCCGGAGTGGGCGCTGCCCGCGACGAACCGCTTCTGGTACGGGATGGCGAAGCCGTAGCAGGCGGCCGCGCCGAAGCACATCAGCTGCCCGGTGAAATGCGCCCCACCGATGCCCTCCCAGACGCCGAGCACCACGAGCACGCCGAGGAAGCCCAGCCCGAGACCGACCGCGCGGCGCGCGGTCAGCCGCTCGGTGCGGAAGACCAGCACCGCCAGCGGCAGGACGATCAGCGGTGTGGTGGCGTTCCAGATGCCGGCCAGCATCGATTCGACGCGCTGCTCCCCGTAGCCGAAGAGGGTGAACGGCACGGCGACGCCGAACGCGGCGACGACGAAGAGATGCGCCCAGACCCGGGGCTGGCGGGGCAGCCGGTCGCGCAGCACCGCGAGGACCACCAGCAGGGTGAGCGCGCCGGCGACGACCCGGTAGAGGGCGAGCTGCACCGGATGCAGCTCGGCCACCCCGACCTTGATGAACAGAAAGCTGGAACCCCAGATCGCGGCGAGCGCGACGAAGCCCGGCAGCCAGGAGCGCAGTGGCGCCTTGTCAGGAGTGGTATCGGCCGTCACCCCTGACACTCTGCCGTAGTCGTACGACGAAGTCCCGCGACTTTCGGACGTGGTGTCGACCGCCACAGATCCCGCGCAACTGCTTTCCCGGACACGGCAAACAACTTCGACAACCGCCCGGAGCGGTCACGTAGGGTCGCAGCGTGGGACACATTGATGAAGTCGCCAACCGCTACGTGGCCGAATGGGCGCCGTTGAGCCCGAACGGCGCGACCTACGTCGGCATCGCCGGCCACGACGACCAACTCGACGACCTGTCGCCCGAGGGCTACCAGGCACGCGCGGACCTGACCCGCCGCACGCTCGCCGAGCTTGAGGTGACCGAGCCGGACACCGAATCGGAACGGATCGCCAAGGAGGCCATGCAGGAACGGCTCGGCCTGGACCTGGCCCGCTACGAGGTCGGCGAGACCACCAGCGAGATCAGCGTGATCGAGAGCGGGCTGCACGAGATCCGTATGGTGTTCGACCTGATGCCGACCGCGACGGCCGACGCGCAGGCCAACATCGCGGCCCGCCTGAACGGCTTTCCCAGCGCGCTGGAGGGCTACAAGACCACGCTGCGCGAGGCGCTCGCCAAGGGGCAGGTCAGCTCGAAGGTGCAGCTGGTCGAGGTGGCCAAGCAGTGCGACATCTGGGTCGACCCCACCGGGGACAACTTCTTCCACGGTCTGGTCGAGCAGCTGGGCGCGGACGGCACCCTCGGGGCCGAGCTGCGCAGGGGCGCGGCGGCGGCCACCGCGGCGACCGCCGAGTTCGGCCAGTTCCTGCGCACCGAGCTGGCACCGCACGGGCGGGACAAGCAGGCCGCCGGCCGGGAACGCTACGAACTCGCCTCGCAGTACTTCCTCGGCGCCAAGGTCGACCTGGACGAGACGTACGCCTGGGGCTTCGCCGAGTTGGCCCGCCTGGAGGCGGAGATGCGCCTCGTGGCCGGGCGCATCGCCGGTTCCGGTGCCAGCGTCGACGAGGCCGTGGCCACACTCGACGCCGACCCGGCGCGGACGATTCGGGGCAAGGAGGCGTTCCGGGACTGGATGCAGGCGCTCGCCGACAAGGCGATCGCCGAGCTGCACGGCACCCACTTCGACATCCCCGAGCAGGTCCGTCGCATCGAGTGCCGCCTCGCGCCGACCAGCGACGGGGCCATCTACTACACCGGGCCGAGCGAGGACTTCTCGCGCCCCGGCCGGATGTGGTGGGCCGTGCCGCAGGGCATCACCGACTTCTCCACCTGGCGCGAGGTCACCACGGTCTACCACGAGGGGGTGCCGGGTCACCATCTCCAGGTGGCGCAGACCGCCGTGCGGGCCGACCTGCTCAACCGCTGGCAGCGGCTGCTCTGCTGGGTCTCCGGGCACGGCGAGGGCTGGGCGCTCTACTCGGAGCGGCTGATGGACGAGCTGGGCTACCTGGAGGACCCGGGCGACAAGCTGGGCATGCTCGACGGCCAGGCGATGCGCGCGGCCCGGGTGATCGTCGACATCGGCATGCACCTGGAGCTGGAGATCCCGAAGGACAACCCGTTCGGCTTCCACCCCGGTGAGCGGTGGACGCCCGAGCTGGGCTGGGAGTTCATGCGGGCGCACTGCCGGGTGCCGGACGAGAACCTGCGCTTCGAGCTGAACCGCTACCTGGGTTGGCCCGGGCAGGCGCCGTCCTACAAGGTCGGCGAGCGGATCTGGCTCCAGGCCCGCGAGGACGCCAAGGCCCGTAAGGGCGCCGACTTCGACCTGCGGGAGTTCCACCGGCAGGCGTTGGACCTGGGCGCGCTGGGCCTCGACCCGCTGCGTCGGGCGCTGGCCCGTCTCTGAGCCGGCGACGGCTCCCGGCGGTACGAGGGGCGTACGAGCGAGGGGTGGACCGCATCGCGCGGTCCACCCCTTCGGTCATGCTCGCGGTCGTACGCCCGTCAGCGCTGCTCCACCTCGCCGGGTGCCGGGCGCTGGGTCGGCACCGACGGATCCTCGGACTTCCAGTTCGTCGACGCCGGGGGAATCTCGTCGGTCAGCGGACCGCTCTGCCGCTCGGGCTCGTCGTCCCGCACAGCTGGCTGGTCCACCCGGGTCGGCGTGGGATCAGCGACGGGCAGCGGGTCGGCCCGGTGACGTGCCTCGGCCACCGCCACGGCACCGCCCCGGCGCACCACGAGCAGGCCGGCGACGATCAGCAGCAGGGCCAGCACGGCCACCCCGATCGGGGCGTAGACACCGAGGAGGGTGAGCTGACTGCGGCTCTCGTTGGCCCGCTTCACGGACGCCTTCACCGTCGCCTCGTTGTAGGTGAAGTCGGCGTTGAGCAGCGAGACCGGGGTGCCCACGTCCGGCACCAGGGTCTTGCTCTGCACCTCCCGCACCTTGACGTACGCACCGGTGACCGGGTCGACCCAGAGCGTCCGGCTGTTGCTGTAGGTCACCTTGCCCTGGGTCGCGCCGGGGGCGAGGGCTCCGAGCAGCAGGCCCACCCGGTCGGCGGCCAGGTTGAGCTGCTGGTCGGTGATGACCTGCTCGAACCGGTACGCCTCAAGCCCGTCGACGTCCTCCGTGCCCTTGTACGTGGCCGGCAGCTCCTTGCGCAGATCGCGGTCGAAGACGCCGTAGCTCCGCTTCTCGGTGTTGAAGGGGAACTTGTAGACCTGACCGGCGAACGACACCTTCTCCCGGGTCCCGGTGTCATCGAGGTACTGGCCGTCCCACTTCACGGCGGCACCGGAGACCCGGTCCAGTGCCAGCGTGGCACCGTACGCGTTGACCAGTTCCTTGGTCTGCGTCCGGTCGACGGTCTGACCAACCGTCCAGACCACCGTGTCGCCCGCGAGGTCACCGCCGAGCTTCGCGGTCTCCTCGCGGTCGGGCGTGACCAGGACGGTGGACTTGAGATCGCCCTGGCGGATCGCGATGGCACCGTTGGTGATGTGGAGGAAGGTCGCGCCCTTCGCCTCCGCCACCGACGTCGAAGCCGCCAGATCGTAGGGCAGCTTGGTCACCGCGGGCTTCACGACGAACACCAGTCCGGCGGCCAGCGCCAGGAGCAGTACGCCGCCACCGAACAGCACGGCACCTATGGCGCGGTGCTTCATGTTTCCTCCCTGGAGGAGCTAATTTCGCCGCTATCGATCAGTGATGTGGCCGCGAGGTTACTACCTGGTCACATAGCAACGCGACCCCCGGTCAGCTCTGTTTTTTCCGCCGCGCCGTCTGGTTCCTGACCGCCTCGCCGCAGGACGAGCACGAAATTCCAGGCCACGACCTCCCGTACTCCGGGCACCCGGACCACCCAGCGACCCCACCACGGGTGGTAGCGCGGCAGCGCGTCCAGCACCTCGACCTCGGCGTTGCCGTGTGCCCAGCGCAGCGCGTCCGAGATGGAGACCGGGAAGAGCGTCTCGCGGAAGCGGTTCTTCGGGGGCCTGCCCGTCCTGCGCTGGTAACGCTGGCGGGCCCGGTCACCGCCCAGGTAGTGCCAGGGTGCCGTCTCGTGCCCACCCCACGGCGACAGCCACGGGGTGAACGACACGAACAGGACACCACCGGGTCGGGTCACCCGGACCATCTCGTCCAGCATCCGGGGTGGCTCCGAGACGTGTTCCAGGACGTTCGAGGAGAACGTGACGTCCACACTGCCGGAGCGGACCGGCAGGGCGGTGCCGCTGCCACGCAGCATGCCGGCGACGGACTCCCCGGCGGCGGAGAAGTCGCCGACGTCCGGGTCGATCCCCACGTACCGGGCACCGGCGGCGCGGAAGGCGGCCGCGAAGTATCCGGGACCACCGCCGACGTCGAGCACGGTCCGCCCGGCGAGCGTGGCGTAGCCGGACACCTGACGCACCGAGTCCCCCGCCAGCAGACCGTAGAAGCGGTCCGGGTCGGTCTGCTCGACCAGGAACGCCCGGAACAGCGCCACCGAGCGGCCCAGTGTGGCGAACCGTCGGCGGGCCGCCCGACCAGCCGTCGCGTCGTCTGCTGTGGTCATCGCGTTACCGTCCCGTCGTCGTCCTGATCCGTGGTGTCGGCCGCGGCCGGCGCATCGGCACCGCTCGCCGATCGAGGTTGGGCGGCCGGCGTGCCGGGCACCGGGATCACCGCCGCGGTGACCGCGCCGACCGCGACCAACATCGCCGCCTGCACCCAGGGGCCGTACGCCCACTCCTGCCCGTGGCCCTGCAACCGGCCCGCGACCGCGGTCACCGTGGCGACCGTCAACCCACCGAGCACCACCACCGGCAGCGCCCGGACAGCAAGCTGCCGCAGCAGCATGGCGGCCAGCACGATGGCCACCGGCAGCACACCACCCAGTGCGGCGAGCAGCACCACCAGCAGGATGCCGATCGCCCACGCCGGCCCCTCGGCCGGGATCGTCCGGTCCACGCCCAGGCGACGTCGGAGCGGCCACGCGGCCAGCAGCAGCACCGCGAACGCGCAGATCGCGCCGGCCGCCAGGGCACCCCGGTACGTCCGGTCCGGCGCGAAGACGAGCCGGACCTCGACGGTGTCGCCGGCTGGCAGCACCCACGCCTGCTGCCAGCCGTCCACCCGGGTGGTGGCGAGCGTCCGGCCGTCCACGGTGGCCGTCCAGCCGGCGTTGGCGTTCTCCGGCACCGCCAGCAGCGCGGCAGCGCCGGCGGCCACCCGGACCCGGCGGTCGGTCGAGTCCCAGTCGAGCACGGTCACCGCGCGGTGCCGGGGTGCGGGGACAGCGGCCTCCGGGCGCAGCGTGGCGTCCTGCACCACGAACCCGGCCGACGGTGTGCTCGCCAGCTGGTGCCCACCGGCCGGAAGGTCCACCACGGCACCCGTGGCGCCGCAGATCGTGACCGGTGCCGGCCGCCCCGCCAGGACGTCGGCGAGGGTGGTGGCCACCGAGGTCTGGTAGCGGTAGCCGTCGAGTTCGACGGCGGGTCCGGTACCGCATCTTTCGGCGACGGCGGTGCCAGCCGACAGCGGGCGGAGCAGGTCGTCCAGCGCGGGAATCTCCACCTCGGCGATCCCGGCGGTGGCGGTCCAGCCGTTGCCGCGCCGGTCGGCGACCCGCGCGGCGGTGTCCCGGACCACGATCTCGATCCGGTCCGTCCTGACGGCCGGGAAGCGGACGGTCCCGTCCGCACCGACGGGCAGCACCTGGCTGCGGCCGGGGGCCCGCACCTCGACCTGCGTGGGCAGCGAGCCGACCGGCAGTTCCGCGGGCCGCAGCCGCACCTCGGCGAGGCGTCGCTGCCCGGACCAGCTCAACCGCAGCGTGGGGCGGAGGTCGCCGGTGTCGGCGAGCCACGCCGTTGCGGGGTCGCCGTCGACGGCCGCGTACCCGGCGACGGCCGGATCGCCGGTCAGGTACGAGGAGACGGTGGCCGCCACCGGAACCCCGGTGAGCGTGAGCTGCCCGCCCACCCGGGGCGCGGCGGTGAGCCCCAGCCGGTAGCTGCCCGGCGCGGTACTCCGGAACACACGGTCGACGCCGAGCGGTTCCTCACCGGCGCGGGCCAGGAATCGGTCGCACCGGACGACCGAGCCGGCCGGCCGGGTCCCGGTGCCACCCGCCGGTCCGCTCCCCGTACCGACCCCCGCCGCCACGTCCGAACCGGTGCCCGGGGCGGCGGTCGGGAAGCAGGCGGGACGGTCGGATGAGCCTCGGCTGAACGACCAGGTCACGGGACCGTCGAAGCCGTTGGGCAGATCGTTCGGCGTCCTGAGCGCGCGGCGGGCGGTGGTGCCGGGAATCGCGAGTTCCCGGATCCCGACCCCGCCGTCGCGCCGTTCCCCGGCGACGGCCAGCACCGTGACCCGCACCCTGCTGGTGGATCCGGGCAACGTGTAGTACGAGAACGCACCCAGCGTGTCGGCCACCTCGTGGTCCACCGACCCCCGGTCGGTGGTGATCCGGAATCGGGTGACCGGCCAGCCGACCCCGAGGTCGTCGACGAACGCCAGCGACACCGTCCCCACCTCGCGCGGGGTGTCCAGGTCAACCTGGAGCCACTGACCGACGGGCCCGGCCAGCGGCGCCGAGTGCCACGCGGTCGCGTACTCGCCGTCCAGAGCGGCGAACGGCAGGTGTGACGGGTCCGCGGCGCCCAGGTTGTCCACGAAACTCGTCGCGGTGCTGGCGGTGACCTCCCGTACCCCCTGGTAGGTGGCGACCGTCTGGTGTCGCTTGCCCGGGAACGGCAGCAAATCGAGGGCGACACGGCCCTGCCGGCCGGCCTCGGTGGCGGTCAGCGTCTGGCTGACGTTGTCCCGCACCCGGCCGATGTCGCGTTCCCGGCGGCGCAGCCCGTCCGTGACGATCCACCGCTCGTTTCCGACCTCGGTGCGGTCCCCGGCAAGCACCACCGGCCGGTCCCGCTCCACCAGCCCCTGTTCGAGCAGCGGCAGCAGGGACTCCGGGCCGCCGCTGACCGTCGGGACGTCGTCGGTGAGCACCGCCGAGGCGACCGGGACCGGTCGCTGCACCTCGTACACCTCGATGGCCGGCACGGGGCCCGCGTCGTCGTCGACCGGGCTGCCCGGGACACCGCCCGGCGCGGTGGTGCTGCCGAAGGTCGCCACCCGCGCGATGCCCGGCGATCCGGTCAGCGCCCGGCGCAACACCGCGACCGGTGGGGCGTCCACCTGGGCACGGTCGATGTCGTTGCGCAGCAGAACGTGCCGGAAGCCGGCCCGGGCCAGGAAGTCGGCCAGCCCCGCCGAGCCCTGCCCGCCGGCCAGGACGGTCTCCACGGCGTCCATCACCCGGGTGTTGCCGGCCGAGCCGAGTGGGATCTGGTTCCGCACCGCCCAGGGCGCCCCGGCGAGCGCCTGGAGCGGCTCGTCGACCGTTCGCCCCCACTCGTACTGGCCGAAGCCGGACCCGGGCACCATCAGCGTCCGGGCCAGCGCGTCCCGGTCGGCCAGCCAGGTGGCCGCGGACCGCCAGGTCGCCGGCAGGTCAGACCAGCCCGGCCCGGGCCGCAGCTGACCCAGCCAGGCCGGCGCGGCGGCACCCAGGATCAACAGCAGCACCGGTACGAACGCCAACGGCCGCAGCCGGATGCCGGGGCGGCGCCGGCCGACGGCGGTGTGCAGCCGGGTGACGACGGCGTCCACCCCGTGCGCGAAGCCGAGCATCAGCGGCAGCCGTAGCACCGGGTCCAGCTTGTGGACGTTGCGCAGCGGGGCCAGCGGACCGTCCAGCAACTCCCGGACCGGGCCCGACAGCGGGCTGTCCAGGCTGCCGACGTAGCCCATGGTGAGCAGCGTCAGCCCGGCCAGGAAGCCGAGCACCAGGAAGCGCCGCTCCGGCAGCAGGTTTCCGGCCAGCCCGGCCAGGCCGATCAGCGCGACCAGCGCGGTCAGCGCCATCAGCACCGGGTGGTCGATCAGCAGCCAGCCCGCCGGCCACCACGGGTCCCCCTGGACGATGTACGCCACCCACTGGTTGGTGCCCCGGACGGCCTGGAAGAGCGAGGCCACGGCGGTGGTCGTGGTGGACGACTCGATGTAGTCCAGGAAGGGCAGGCTGTATTCGCCGAGCAGCAGCAGCGGCACGATCCACCACAGGCAGACCGCGACGACGCCGAGACACCACCAGCCGACCAGGCGCAGATGGTCACGGTCCCAGCGGCGGGTGAGCAGCCAGACGCCGGGCAGCAGCAGGGCCAGCAGGACGACCGCCGCATTGATCCCACCCATGCCGAGCACGGCCAGCGCGGAGAGCGCCGCGGCCCGACGTGGCGAGCCGATCCGGCGCACCAGCACGAGTGGCAGCAGCACCCACGGCAGCAGCGTCGCGGCGAGCGTCTCCGAGGACAGCGCGCCGATCTCGGTGAGCATCCGGGGCGCCAGCGCGTAACCGAGCGCGGCCATGTAGCGCGTCGGTTCGGTGCCGATGCTTAACGCCCGGGCGAGCCTGAGCAGCCCGTAGAAGGCGACCGCCAGCAGGAGCGCCGACCAGGCCCGCTGCGTGATCCACGGCGGTAGGCCCAGCAGCTGCCCGCCGGCGAAGAACGGTCCCATCGGAAAGAGATAGCCGTACGCCTGGTTCTGCAGCTCGCCGGAGGTCGCCTCCGGGTTCCACAGGTGCAACGCCCGGGTCAGGAAGTGGATCGGGTTCGCGGCCAGGTCGAGCTTGGTGTCGAACGTGACCTGGCCGGGGCGCTGCACGAAGGCGAGGACGGTGAGCAGCAGCAGTGACAGCGCGGTCCCGGGCGCCGCGCGCACCGTCCGGGGGAGGTGCGGCCGGATCATCGGCGGCACTCCGGGGGCAGGCAGCTCAGGTCGGCGAGCGCGGAGAAGAAGATCTGCCGGATACCGCTGGGCTGCTGGGTGCGGAACACCTTTCCGCCGGTGACCTTCGTGATGGCGTTCAGCTCGTCGGGGTCGACGTCGCGGCCCAGCCCGATGAAGACGATCGGCAACGGACGCCGAGGGTCCTGCAGCTGGGCCAGTTCGGCGAGGAACCTGGACCGGCCGATGCTGTCGTCGTCCTCGTTCCGTCCGTCGGTCATGACCAGCACCAGGTTGATCCGGCCGGGTGTCCAGTGCTGCCGGGCGTTCCGGTAGGCGGCCAACGTGGTGTCGTACAGCCCGGTCCCGCCGCCCGCCTTGACCTGGACGTCGGCCAGCCGGTCTGCCAATCGTGTCCGCTGCTGGGTGCGTAGCGGAGCGACGGGCAGGATCTCCCGGTAGTCCCGGTCCCCGTCCACCTTGGTGGAGAAGACCCAGATCCCCAGCTCGCTGTTGTCCAGCAGGAGGCCGGCTCCCTCCCGAGCGGCCTTCACGGTCGCCGCGAGCCGGGTCTCGGCGGTGCCCGGCAGCCGGGCATCCATCGACCCGGATATGTCGATGACGGTCAGGATCCGGGCGCTGCGCTGCACGCCACTCCAGACGTTCAACACCTCGGTGACCGTCTCCTCGCTGGGCAACGGCACCGGTCGGCGCTCCTCCGCCCGCAGCCGGCCGTCCGCGGGAATGGCCGGCGGGAAGCCCGCCGCCGTACGGAAGCCGAACCCGAGCAGCGCATCCCGGGACTCGACCGTGAGCAGGTTCGCCAGGAAGCCCGCGGCGGCGTCACGGACATAACCGCGAGCGACCGGCAGCACCACGTACGGCAGGTCCAGAGACGGCACGCCGACCTCCGGGTACGCGGCGACCAACCTGTTCGAGCCGGTCAACGCGTTGTGATCGAGTACGGCCTGCTCGCTGGCAACGACCCCGTCCGTGCCACCGGCCAGCCCGCCCCCGATACCCAACGCGCCCGCGCCATCGCCGGCGGAGAACGTCACACCCGCGAGCCGACGCAGCACCCCCGCCATCGCGGCGGCGGGTTCCCGTTCGGCGGCGGACAGGGCACGCACCCCGAGCAGCGCCGCGACCCCGGTCGGATCGACGGCCGGATCCGGCATTCCCAGCGGGGCCGGCCGGGCCTTCGGTCCGATCAGTGACGCCCAGGTCACCGGCTTCGCCGGCCACCCCAACCGACGCGCGGTCGGCTCGGTCACCGCGAGCACCACCGGGCTGCTCGCCACCGAGGTGCCCTCGGCGGGCACCTCGAAGGCACCACCGGCCCGGGCCCGGCGCAGCCAGAACGTGGACTCCGGCAGCCAGGCGTCGGCGGCGTCCACCGCGTTGGCCAGGTCCCCGGCGACGGCGGCGGACTCCCGGGGCTGCACGACGATCGACACACACGGCTGCCGACCCACGCTGGCCCGCGCGATCCGGTCCAGGGCTGGAGCGATCACCGGAGCGGCGGCGACCCGCAGCCGGACCCGCTCGGCGCACTCCGGCACGCCCCGATCCGCCCGGATGTAGGCCACGGCCGCCCAGCCGGTCAACAGCAGCACGAGTGCCGCGCTGAGCAGCACCACCGGTGAGCGACGGGGGAGCGAGCGCACCGGCGCGAGTCCGTCGCGCAGCACCGCCGGCCACCTCCTCGTCGCGTACCGGCGCGTCCCCGCGCAGGTCGGAATCCGTAGCGCCCGCCGGGCGGCGCCACCTGGACGCCGGCCACCACACGCGGTTGCGCTGCACACCCTGCCAAGGTTTTCCGCCGCCGGCAAACCCCCGATCGACGAGGAGTTATCTGATCTTCGCTGCCGGTGCGACCCATTGCGCCGACGGGCCGGACAGCCCTAGGGTGGCGCGATCGTGCTCACTTACTCACCGGTAGGAGCAGCGTGGAGATCCCCGTCGCCCCCGCACGGCACGTCCTGTTCCTCAACTGGCGCGACACCACCAACCCGGAGGGCGGTGGCTCCGAGGTCTACCTCGAGAGAATTGCCGCCGAACTGGTCGCCATGGGCCACCGGGTGACCCTGCTCTGCGCCGCGCACGGCAACGCCGGCCCGGTGGAGACCACCGGAGAGGGCGTACGCGTGCTGCGACGCGGGTCCCGGCACAGCGTCTACGCCCGGGCGGCGATGACCTGTCTCGCCGGCCGGTTCGGCCTGGGCCCGCTCGGCCGACGCGGCACCGGCCGGCCCGATCTGGTGGTCGACGTCTGCAACGGCGTGCCGTTCTTTGCGCCGCTGTACGCCGGCCGGCCGGTGGTCGCGCTGGTGCACCACGTCCACCGGGAGCAGTGGCCGGTCGTCTTCGGCCCGTGGATGGCCCGGCTGGGCTGGTGGATCGAATCCTGGTTGGCGGTTCGGCTCTACCGCCGCTGCCGGTACGTCACCGTCTCCGAGGCCAGCCGGGCGGAACTGACCGAGCTCGGGGTGGCCGCCGATCGGATCGACGTGGTGCCGAACGGCACGCCGCCGGTGATCGGCCCACCGTTGCCGCGTACCCCCCACCCGTCGTTGCTGGTGCTCGGCCGCCTGGTTCCGCACAAGCGGGTGGAGATCGCCTTACGCACCGTTGCCGAACTGGTCGGCGAGTTGCCCGACCTGGAACTGGTGGTTGCCGGACAGGGCTGGTGGGAGCAGCCGCTGCGAGAGCTGTGCGACTCGCTCGGCATCGCCGACCGTGTCCGTTTCACGGGTTTCGTCAGCGAGGAGGAGAAGCACGCCGCGCTCTCCTCGGCCTGGGTGGCGCTCACCCCGTCCATCAAGGAGGGTTGGGGGCTGACCATCGTCGAGGCCGCGGCGCGCAGCACCCCGACGGTGGCCTTCCGCTATGCCGGCGGGGTCGCGGAGGCGATGATCGACGCCGAAACCGGCCTGCTCGTCGACGACGAGGCGGAGTTCACCGCCCAGGTCCGTGAGCTGCTCGCCGACGACGTGCGGCGCAAGGCGATGGGCGAGGCGGCGCTGCACCACGCGTCCCGCTTCACCTGGGCCGCGACCGGTGCCCGCTTCGCCCGCCTGGTGACCCAGCAGACGGGCCGGGCCGGCTGACCCGAGCACCACGAAAGGGCGCCCGCAACCAGCGGACGCCCTTTCGTCGTCTAGATCAACGCGTGCCGTACAGCGGAGGCTTGGCGCCCTGCTCACCATTGACATTGCTGGTGGCGGCCTCCTTGGCGGACGGGCTGAGCACGTTCGCCAGACCGACGCTACCGAGCAGGCCGAGCACGACCCCGAGCACACCGACGGCGACGAACGCGGGCAGGTTCCTCATCCACCTTCTCCTTCCGCGGGACTCGCGTGCCGGGACGCTACCACGCGGTAGGTCACCCGCGCAGTGCCCGAAAACCCGATGCCGAGCACCACCACTCCCGCCAGCAGATGCGCCAGCCCGACCGGGCCGGGCCGGGTTGGTGTGGGTGTGGGTGACCAGCTCGGATTCTCGTACAGGGTCAGTTCCGGTCCATCGTGGACAACGCGCAGTCCGGCCAGGGACGCCGGTGGCAGCGGCGGACCCGCCGCGCGCTGGACCAGCACCCACCGGGAGCCGACCGCCGACACCGGATCTCCGCCGGCGAGGACTTCCCGGACCCGCGCGGCACGCGGGTCCTCACCGGCCACCGCCAGCCCGCCCACCCGCAGGGTGTCGTCGATCAGCACGGGCACGCCGAGATACCGGGGCGCCGGGTCGATCACCACCTGGCCACGATTCCACGCGTAGCGCTGATACTCCTGGAACGGCAGGGAGATCACCTCACCCGGCCGCTGCTCGACCAGCCGAGCCACCGTGCTCCATTCCGCGGGCCAGGCCACCGGTCGGAGACGACCCGCCGCACCGAACGCCAGGTCGGGCAGGAGCGCCACCGGCAACAGTGCGGCGCCGACCAGCAGCACCCGACCGGTCGGCGCGTCGAAGCGGACGGCCACCCGGTCGGCGAGACGTTCCGCCCCGAGCGCGCCGGCCACCGCCAGGGCCAACGCGTACGGAACGAGCAGCTTCTGGCCGTCCCGGACCAGGCCCGCGCCGGGCAGCGTCGCGACCAACCAGCCGAGCAGATCCGCGCCGCCGGGCAGCGCGCCGAGCGCCGCCACGAGCCACGAAGCGGCGGCGAGCAGACCGAACCGGCCGGCCACCGGGGCGGGCCAGCGCCGACGCAGCAGCGGTACGCCGCACCCGGCGACGGCCAACACCACCACGGTGACCAGGGGCACCAGCGGGACGCCCCGGGAGCCGGGCGTCGTCTGCCCGTTCCAGATGCCGCCGGTGCCGGCGAGCGCCACCAGTGGCCCGGCCCAGTTCTCCGCCCGGGCCGCGAAGGCCAGCACACCGGCCGGGTCCGACCTTCCGCTGCCCGTGCTGGCGAACCCGGCCACCAGCCACGGCGCATTGAGCAGCACCGTCAGGCCCAGCGCGGTCGAGGCCGCCCGCACCGCCCCCGGATACCGTCCGGGCAGCAGCACCGCGATCGCCACCAGGGCGATCACCCCGCCGGTCGGGGTGATGGCGGACGCCGCCGCGGCGAGCAGCAGCCGTGGCAGCGCGCCCGGCTGGCCCGCCCGTACCCCGATCGCCGCCCGGACCAGCCAGGGCAGCGCGGCGTACGCGACCAGCAACCCCCACTGGCCGACGAGCAGCCGCTCGGCCAGGTACGGCGTCCAGGCGTACCCGAGGCCGGCCACCACCCGCACCGCGACCCGGTCGGTCGGCACCAGTCGGGCCGCGCCGAGCACCGCCAGGTAGAGGATCGCCGCGAGCACCAGCCGTTGCAGCAACCAGCCCGGCACCACCTGGTTGGCCAGCGCCACCACGGCGTCCTGCGGAACGGCCCTGGGCAGCGCCGAGGCCGGGGCGATCACCTCCCAGCCCAACACCTGACGGGGCACGAAGACCATGTCGTAGCGGAGCACGTAGCCGGGGAGCACCAGCGGCGCGAGGACCACCGCCGTCACGGCGGCCGCCACCCCGTGCGGCACCAGCCGTTCGCGCATGCTGTCGACCCCACCCCGGTCCGGCACGACCACCCGTCGCGCTGGTGGCGGCCACTGTACGCGCGACGCCGTCGGCCACCGAACCAGCCGTTGACCTGATGGGGCAGCCCGTCGGAGATATGGCAGTCTTCCCGCCATGGCATTGATCGGATCCGAGGTGGGCGCGGCACGTGGTGAGACCGGCGGAGCCGGCCGACTCGTACGCGCCGATCCGATCCGATCCGTTGCCCTCGCGATGATCGTGGTGAGCGTGCTGTGGCGCGCACAGATCGCCTCCCGGGGCTACCTGGCAGCCGACGACTACGTGCTGATCACGCAGTCCACCGAGTCGCGCCTCACCCCGGGCTTCCTGTTCACCCTCTACAACAACCACTTCATGCCGGGCGGACGTCTGCTCACCTGGCTGGTCACCGACGCGTTCGGGCTCACCTACTGGCCGTACGTGCTGTTGATGGCCGCCGGTCAGGCGTTGCTCGCCGTCGCGTTCTACCAGCTGCTGCGGACCCTGCTGCGACCGAGCCGTCTGCTGTTCGTCCCGCTCGGGATGTTCCTGTTCAGCCCGCTGACGCTCGAAGCGACCTCGTGGTGGGCGGTCGGGGCGAACATGCTGCCGATGCAGCTGAGCATGGTGCTCGCCCTCGGCGCCCAGCTCAGGTACGTCCGCACCGGGCGCAAGCGGCACCTGTTGTCGCTGGTCCTCTCCGTTCTGCTCGGGCTGCTCTTCTTCGAGAAGGCCCTGCTGGTCGTACCGCTGGTCTTCCTCTTCACCGTCTGCTTCCTCACCGACGGAGGCCCGGTCCGTTCGGTGCTGACGGCGCTGCGCCGCTGGTGGCCGTCGTGGCTCGTGCAGGCCGCGCTGGTGGGCGCGTTCGCCGCGGTCTACCTGACGCGCTCCGAGTCGTCCCTGCGCCGACCGGACTCGCTGGGAGAGGTGCTGTCGTTCCTCACCCAACTGTTCGGTTCCACGCTCGTGCCGGGCCTGTTGGGTGGCCCCTGGGGCTGGCTGGGCGCGGGGGACGGGGCAGCGGTCGTCGCGCCACCCGAGCTCGCTCGCTGGATCGCCTGGTCGGCCTTCGTCGCGCTGGTCGTACTGACGGTCAAACGGGACCGCAGGGCCACCCGGGCGTGGGTGCTGCTCGGCAGCTACCTGATCCTCGTGGCGACGCTGCTGGCCGCCACCCGGCTCGGCTCGGTATTCAGTGCCGTCGCCGGCGGGGTGCCGCGCTACGTCAGCGACGCCGTCGTGGTCGCCTGCATCTGCGTCGGCGTCGCCCTGGTCGGAATCGCCCGCCCGGCGTCGGCCGGTGGCGAGCCGACCGACGGTGAGCCGGAGTCTCTCGCCGGGGATCCGGCACCCGCTGCCGAGCCGGAGTCGCTCTCGGAGCCGGAACGGACGCTCGCGGCACCGCGCACCGTGCTCGCGGCCGCCTCCACCCGGGCCGGTGTGATCCACGCCGAGGCGCCCGAGGACCCCGAGCCAGCGCCAGCGGAGGAGACGCCGCCGGCAGAGGATCCGGCTCGCCCCCCGGCGTCAGCGCTTCCCCCCGACCCGACGCTCGCCCCGGCGTCAGCGCTCACCCCGGATCCGACGCTCGCCCCGGCATCGGCGGCCGGACCGGCCCGGGTGGTCGAGCCGACGCCCGAGGCCGCGCCGGACTGGCTGGGCCGGGTGCCCGAGCGGTACCGCGAGGTGGTGACCGCCGGTCTGGCGCTGCTGCTGGTGGCGGCGGTGTTCGGCACCGTATGGACCACGTCCCGCTTCAGCGACGAGTGGGCGAAGAAGTACGGCCGGTCCTACCTCGACACCGCCCGCATCGAGCTGGCCAGCGCACCGCCCGGCACTGTCTTCTTCGACGACGTGGTTCCGGAGGGAGTGCTGTCAAACCTGTCCAAACCGTACAATCTCCAGTCCCGGTTCTTCGCGGCAGCAGGCTCGCGTCCCGAGTTCGTGCGAGACACGGAAAACGCGTCACTGCTGGACGGCCTCGGGCGGGTCCAGGTCGCCACCATCCAGGGCAGCAGCATCCAGCCGGGCCCGCAGGAGGGCTGCGGCTATCTGGTGGCGAACGGCCAGACCGTCCGGATGCCGCTGAACAAGCCGCTGTTCGAGTGGCACTGGATCGCCCGCATCGGTTACCTGAGCTCGACCGATGGCACGGCGGTGCTGCGGTTCGGGAATGGTAGCTACACCTTCCCGGTCAAGAAGGGTCTGAACCAGCGCTTCTTCGAGATCGAAGGCGGCGACGACGACGCGGTGGAGCTGACGGTGACCGGACCGGACCTGACCCTCTGCACGAACGAGATCACCGTCGGCAACCTGACGCCGAAGCCCGAGTGACCACCGACGGAGTCCCGGTGGTGGCGGAGGCGACACGGCCCGCTGCGGAACGACGCGCCGCGCGGGACATCGGGGTGGTGGGACTCGGGGCGGCGGGCGTCGCCGTCACCGCCGCCACCATGCTGACCAACGGACTGGCCTACCTGGTCCCGATGCTCGGTGCCCGGCAACTGACCGCCCCCGACCTGGGCGCGCTGGCCACAGTGCTCGCGCTCGGTGCCATCGCAGCCGTACCCGGGTTCGGCCTGCAGATCGCGGTGGCGGCACACCGTGCCCGCCGGGGGCCCAGCGGAACGCTACGACTGGCGCTGTGTACGGCGGCGGTCACCGCCGCGGTGACCCTCGCCGCGGCACCCGTGCTCACCGTGGCGCTCCGGCTTCCGGTCGCGCTGACCCTGCTGCTCGCTCCGACCACCTTCGCCACCGTGCTGGCCGGCTGCTGGCTGGGCGAGCTCCAAGGCGACCAGCGGTTCCTGCGGCTCTCCGCCGCGATGATCGGGCTCGCCGCCGGGCGCTACGGCGGGCTCGTCGTCGGGCTCGCCCTCGGGTGGGGGCCGGTCGGCTCCCTCCTCCTCGGCACGCTCACCGGACTCCTGGCCCTGCCACTGCTGGCGCGGCTCGCCGCGCCCACCACCACCGGCGGCCCGGTCGCCGGTGGACCGGACCCCGGCGCACCAGACCGGGGGCTGACCGGCCGGCAGGTGATGACCGCGTGCGCCGCCACCCTGGCGATGCTCGTCATCTCGTACGCCGACCTGCTTCTCGCTCGTCAGCTCCTGCCGGCCGGCGGCTCCGGCGGTTACGCGGTCGGTTCGATCCTCACCAAGGGGGCCCTCTGGGCGCCGCAGGTGGTCACCCTTCTGGTGCTGCCACGGCTGGCCTGGGGCGACCGGCGGGCGCGGGCGCTCGCGCTGGGGTTGATCCTGGCCTGCGGCGCGCTGCTGGTGGCCGCCTCCGCGGTCGCCGGCGAGCTGGCCTTCCGCTTGGTGGGCGGCTCGGACTATCTGCACCTGGCCGGCGAGGCACCGCTGTTCGCCGCGACCGGCGCCCTCTACGCCGTGGTGTTCATGCTGGCGAACGACCGGGTGGCGACCGGTGCCCGCTGGCCGGCCGCCCCGCTCTGGGTGGCCACCGCCGGCCTGGTGGCGGCGGCCCTGCTGGTGGCGCCGCGCACGGTCGAGGGCGTGCTCACCTGCGCCCTGGTCACCGCCGCGACGACCGCCGCCGCCATGAGCTGGTTGGCCTTCCGCCCCACCCGGGGCTGAACGTCGTCCTCCACCAGAGGTGCGGGGGCCGGGATCAGTCGCCAGCGGCGACCCAGGCGCCGAGCAACCGGTGATCGATCGAATCGACCCGACCGAGCCTACGACCGGAGGCGGCACGCGCCCGCAGTTCCGCGCGGGTGAACCAACGCGCGGCCAGCAGTTCGTCGCCGTCGACGCGTACCTCCTCGGACGTGGCGGTGGCCCGGAAGCCCACCATCAGCCCGGCGGGAAACGGCCACGCCTGCGACCCCTGGTAGGTCACGTCGGTGACGGTCACGCCGGCCTCCTCGGCCATCTCCCGCCGGACCGCGTCCTCCAGGCTCTCGCCCACCTCGACGAAGCCGGCGAGCGTGGACCAGGCGTCCTCCGGCGCGCCGGCGTGCCGGGCGAGCAGGCAGCGTCCCGGCGGGCCGGGCGCCTCGACCAGCACGATGATCGCCGGTTCGATCCGGGGAAACAGGAGCCGCCCGCATCCCGCGTCGGTGCAGGTCCGCACGTGGCCGCCGCCGTCGGCGACGGCCGGCGCACCGCACGTGCCGCAGTGCCGTTGCTGCCGGTGCCAGTGCAGCAACCCCCGCGCGTACGCCTGAACGGCTGCGCTGCCCGGGTCGAGCCGCCCGACGAGGGCCCGTACGTCGACAGCCCGCGCCGCACCGGCCATCTCGACGGCGGACTGCTCGCTGAGCGCGGAGAGGTCCACGGCGAACAGGGCGACCTCGTTCTCGTCGAGCCCCAGGAAGACCGTGGTACCGGTGGCGGATCGGACCAGGGACGCCCGTTCCGCGGTCAACCGGACCGGACCACCCTCGTCGACGAGACAGCGGTCCCGCCACAGGGGCAGCACCACGCTGGCCGGGTCGGCGAGCAGCTCGCCCAACCGGGTCGGGTCGGTGCGCAGCGCCGCCGCCCGATCCAGCCACCCGCCCCCGTACGCCAACACCCGCTCCGCAGTGTTCACCTGGCCACCGTGCCACGTCCGCGACCCGCCACCGCCACCGCCCCCGACCCGCACGACACGCCGGAGGCGACACGCGGTACCCGCGCGAGTGGGCGCAGCCCGCGAGGACGGCCGAGCATTCGTTACCGTAGGTGTTTTCCGGGAGGGGGGACCTCCCGCGGCACCTGGCGATCGAGGTTGCAGTGACGCTGTACGGCGAAAAACGTCCACCCGCCGACGACCGACCCACCGTGCAGGTCACGGCGGTCACCTGGCCGGACGACGGGCCGGAGCCGGCCACGGCGCCCAGCGGAGGGCCTGGAAGCGGCCGGCGCCGGGTGCGGGTGCTGCTCGCCGCGGGCGTCACCGGCGGCATACTCGCCGCCGTGGCGGGCGCCGGTGCATGGGCGTACGCCGGGGACGTGCCCCGGGGCACGAGCGTGCTCGGCACCGAGCTGGGCGGCCGGAGCCGTACGGCGGCAGACCGCGAACTGCGCGCGGAACTGGACCGGCGTGCGGCGGCTCTCGCCGCGCCGTTGCGCATCAGCATCGGGCAGCGCACCGCCGAGATCAACCCAGCGGAGGTGGGGCTGGGCGTCGACGTCACGGCCACCGTGGCGGCAGCCGCCGCGGCCGACGCGCACCCGGTCAGCCGTCTGGTCGGTTCGCGCACCGTCGATCCGGTGGTCACGGTCGACTCCGACCGGCTGGACGAGGCGCTCCGGAAGGCACTCGGTGACGAGGCCAGTGCGATGACCATGCCGGCGATCACCTACCAGGGCACCACCCCTAAGGTGGTCCAGCCCAAGCCGGGCCTGGCGCTCGACCCGAAGCGCTCGGCAGACGCGGTCCGCGCCGGCTGGCTGGCCGGGAGGCCGGTCACCGTTCCCCTGGTGGAGAGCCACCCGGCGACCACCGCCGAGGACCTGGACCGGCTGGTCGCCGAACTGGCGAAGCCGGCGGTCGCCGCACCGGTCACGCTGCGCACCGACAGGGGCTCGGTGCAGATCCCGCCCGCCGCCATCGCGAAGAGTCTGCGGTTCACCGCCGACAAGACCGGCCTGCTGACCCCGACGGTGGACGTCAAGCGGCTGCGCACGGCGCTCGGGAATGCCCTGCTCGCCGTCGAGGTGCCGCCGAAGGACGCCACGGTGACCATTGCCGGTGGCCGTCCCACGGTCACCGACGGGCGGCCCGGCCAGCAACTGGACACGGCCACGCTCGGCCGTGACGTGCTGGCGGTGTTGCCGAAGTCGGACGGCCGCGAGGTGACCGGCACGCTCAACCCGACGCCGGCCGAGCTGACCGCGCAGAAGCTGGCCGACCTGGGCATCAAGGAGCGGGTCTCCACCTTCACCACCCGGTTCACCGGGGGCATGGCCTCGTCGCGTAGCCAGAACATCGCCACCGTCGCCAAGGAGGTGGACGGCACGGTCGTCCTGCCCGGAAAGACGTTCTCGCTGAACGGCCACACCGGCGAACGGGGCTACGCGCAGGGCTACCGCGACGCGCCGGTGATCCTGGACGGCAAGCTGGTGCCGGGCGTCGGCGGAGGGACCTCGCAGTTCACCACCACGCTGTTCAACGCCACCTACTACGCCGGGCTCGAGGACGTCGAGCACAAGCCACACTCGTACTGGTTCGACCGCTACCCGGCGGTCATCGAGTCGACCATCTTCTGGCCCGACCTGGACTTCAAGTTCCGCAACAACACCCAGTACGGCCTGCTCATCGACACGTCCTACACGTCGAGCACGATCACCGTGTCGATCTGGAGCACCAAGCTCTACGACAGCGTGAAGACGGAGTACGGGCCGCGCCGCAACATCACCACGCCGAAGCTGATCCACCTGGACCCCGGGCCGTCGTGTATTCCGAGCAACGGGATCAACGGCTTCACCCAGGACGCCTTCCGGGTCATCAAGAAGGCCGGCGCAGTGGTCAAGCGGGAGAAGTTCACCTGGCGGTACGACGCCGAGCCCCGCTACGTCTGCGGCCCGAAGCCGTCCTGAGCCTGGCTCAACGCGGTGGACCCGTCGGGGCACCCTGACCATTAGCCTGGCACCATGCCGGACCCCGACTACGACGAGCTGGTGCTCCGTGCGTTGGAGTTCTATCAACACGCGGTGCGCCGGGTGGCGGACGACTTCGCCCTACGCGGTGCCGTCATTCGGCCCCTCGGCGTGGACCTGGAGCACGGCGACACCCTCATGGTGACCTACGACCTGCGGGAGCAGGCGGGGGACGGCGCCCTCAGCCTGCCGCCCACGGGTGACCTCGAGCAGGCTGTCGTCGAGATGGCGGATGCGCTGCAGGAGGAGGAGTTCGACGAGGGCGACACCACCTGGCCCGGCTGTACCGCCGGGCACACCCATCCTCCTACCGCGGCCGTCGTCAACGGCGTCGCCTGCTGGCAGTGCCCGCGAAACCACAACATCCTGTCCCGCATCAACTAGCAGCCACCCACCAGGCGGGTGGGGATATGCGTCAGGGCCACCCCGGATGGGGTGGCCCTGACGAAAGATTGTCCGGCGGTGTCCTACTCTCCCACACCCTCACGAGTGCAGTACCATCGGCGCTGGAGGGCTTAGCTTCCG
>NZ_JAJPWB010000014.1:0-203296 GCF_046549295.1 Micromonospora sp. 067-2
GAGTTACGGCGGTCATGGCGGAGGGGAAACGCCCGGTCACATTCCGAACCCGGAAGCTAAGCCCTCCAGCGCCGATGGTACTGCACTCGTGAGGGTGTGGGAGAGTAGGACACCGCCGGACAATCTTCCAGTCGAGGGCCGCCCCATCCGGGTCGGCCCTCGACTGCGTAGCGCCATTGGTGGCGCAATCAGGAAGGATGTACCTGTGAGTTCAGGACCGCAGGGCGGAGATCGTCCCCGTCGCTACGAAGACCGTACTGACGGCCCGGGTGGCCGCGACAGCGGCCCGCGCCGCGACGACCGCGACCGTCCCCCGTACCGGGGAGACCGCGACAGCGGGGGCGGCGCCCGAGGCGGATACGCCGGCGGCCGCGATGGTGGCTCCCGCGATGGCGGTCCGCGCTCCGGCGCCTCGCGCGAGGGCGGTGGATTCCGTGGCGGCGACCGTCGTGAGGGTGGTTTCCGCGGCGGTGACCGTGATGGTTCGCGTTCCAGCGCTCCGCGTGAGGGTGGCTACCGCGGCGGTGACCGCGACGGTTCGCGTTCCAGCGCTCCGCGTGAGGGTGGCTACCGCGGCGGTGACCGTGACGGTTCGCGTTCCAGCGCTCCGCGTGAGGGTGGCTACCGCGGCGGCGACCGTGACGGTTCGCGTTCCAGCGCTCCGCGTGAGGGTGGCTACCGCGGCGGCGACCGTGACGGTTCGCGCTCCAGCGCTCCGCGTGAGGGTGGCTACCGCGGCGGCGACCGTCGCGAAGGTGGCTTCCGTGACAGTTCACGGTCCAGCGCCCCGCGCGACGGTGGTTTCCGCGGTGGGGACCGTCGCGAAAGCGGCTATCAGGGCGGTGACCGCACGCGCTCCGGCCCGTCCCGAGAAGGTGGCTTCCGCGGTGGTGACCGCGAGGGTGGCTTCCGCGGCGGCGAGCGTCGCGAGGGTGGCTTCCGCGACGGCTCCCGGCCGGGTGCTCCGCGTGAGGGTGGCTTCCGTGGTGGTGACCGTGAGGGTGGCTTCCGCGGCGGTGACCGTCGTGAGGGCGATTTCCGTGGCGGCGATCGTGACGGGTCGCGCTCGGGTGCGCCGCGTGAGGGTGGCTTCCGTGGTGGTGACCGTCGTGAGGGCGGTTTCCGTGGCGGTGATCGTGATGGGTCGCGCTCGGGTGCTCCGCGTGAGGGTGGCTTCCGTGGTGGTGACCGCGAGGGTGGCTTCCGCGGCGGTGACCGTCGTGAGGGCGGTTTCCGTGGCGGTGACCGTGATGGGTCGCGCTCGGGTGCTCCGCGTGAGGGCGGTTTCCGTGGCGGTGATCGTGATGGGTCGCGCTCGGGTGCTCCCCGTGAGGGTGGGTTCCGTGGTGGTGATCGTGACGGCTCGCGTTCGGGTGCTCCCCGTGAGGGTGGGTTCCGTGGTGGTGACCGTGACGGCTCGCGTTCGGGTGCACCGCGTGAGGGTGGGTTCCGTGGTGGTGACCGTGACGGCTCGCGTTCGGGTGCACCGCGTGAGGGCGGCTTCCGTGGCGGTGACCGTGAGGGTGGCTTCCGCGGTGGCGACCGTCGTGAGGGCGGTTTCCGTGGCGGTGACCGTGATGGGTCGCGCTCGGGTGCTCCGCGTGAGGGTGGGTTCCGTGGCGGCGACCGTGACGGCTCGCGTTCAAGTGCCCCCCGTGAGGGTGGCTTCCGTGGCGGCGACCGTGACGGGTCGCGCTCGGGTGCTCCCCGTGAGGGTGGTTTCCGTGGCGGCGACCGTCGTGAGGGCGGTTTCCGTGGCGGTGACCGTGATGGGTCGCGCTCGGGTGCTCCCCGTGAGGGTGGGTTCCGCGGTGGTGACCGCGACGGTGGGTTCCGTGGAGGTGACCGTCGTGAGGGCGGCTTCCGGGGCGGCAGTGACCGCGAAGGTGGCTTCCGGGGCGGTGACCGTCGTGAAGGCGGTGCGCCCCGTGAGGGTGGTTTCCGGGGCGGCGACCGCGAGGGCGGTTACCGGGCCGACGACCGGCCGCGTCGCGAAGGGGAGTTCCGCCGCGACGACCGCGGCGCCGGTTCGGAGTCGTTCGAGGGTGGGCGCAGTTCGGCCCCGGCGTTGCCGGACGACATCGTTGCGACCGACCTCGACAAGGACGTTCGCGCTGAACTGCTCTCGCTGAACAAGCCGGTTGCCGAGACGGTGGCCCGGCACCTGGTCGCCACGGGGCAGCTGATCGACGAGGACCCGGCCGAGGCACTGGCGCACGCGCTGGCCGCTCGGCGGCTCGCGTCGCGTATCTCCGCCGTTCGCGAGGCGGTCGGCCTGGCCGCGTACCACGCGGGGGAGTGGCAGACGGCGATCGCCGAGCTGCGCACGTACCACCGGATGACCGGGCTGCAGAGTCACCTGGCTGTTCTCGCCGACTGTGAGCGGGCACTGGGTCGGGCGGAGCGGGCCATCGACCTGTTCCGCGGCGCCGACCGGGAGAAGCTGGACCAGGCAGTCGCGATCGAGCTGCTGATCGTCGCCGCCGGTGCCCGGGGCGACCTGGGGCAGAAGGACGCCGCGGTCGCGATGCTCCAGGTCCCGGACCTCACCAGCGAGGCCACCGTGCCGTGGACGGCTCGGCTGCGTTACGCGTACGCCGACGCGCTGCTCGCTGTCGGCCGGCGCGAGGAAGCCCGGGAGTGGTTCTCTCGGGCCGCCGACGTGGACACCGAGGGCGAGACCGACGCCGCGGAGCGGCTGCTGGAGCTCGACGGCGTGGTCATCGAGGGCGACGACGAGGACGAGGCGGCCGAGGAGATCACCGCTGGCCCGGGTGCTCCCGGAGCGGTGCCGGCCCGACCGGACACCGACCTGGCCGCCGATGACGACGCGTCAGACCGCGACGACGACGACGACGACGACGACGACTTCGACGACGAGGACGACGACCGCGAGGACGACGACCGCGAGGACGACGACCGCGCCGACGCCGACGCCGACGGGGACTTCGACGACGAGGAGGTCGGCGCTGCCGGCCACTCCGCCGACGACCAGACTGGCGACCAGGCTGACAAGGACGTGGACGTCGACGGCAAGCGCGAGCACGCCGACGCGGACCGCGCTGCCGACCGGGCAGCGCCGGCCGATGCCGGTGACGCGCTGAACACCGACGAAACTGCTCCTGTCCAGGGCGACGAGCCGGGGTCGACGAAGCGATGAGCGCGGACGCTGGGGGGCGGCTGATCGACGGGTACACCCTGGTCGTTTTCGACCTGGACGGGGTGATCTACCTGATCGACCGGCCGATCCCCGGCGCCGTCGAGGCGGTGGCGCGGCTGCACGCCGAGGGGCGGGCGGTGGCGTACGCCACCAACAACGCGTCCCGCCGGTCCAGTGACGTGGCCGACCTGCTGACCGGGATGGGTGTGCCGGCTCGGCCGGAGGAGGTGCTGACCTCCGCGGCCGCCTCGGCGGAACTGCTGCGCGACAGGCTTCCTGCGGGCGCGCCGGTCCTGGTGGTCGGCGCTGAGGCGCTGCGCGCCGAGGTGCGTGCGGTCGGGCTCACCCCGGTTTCCCGGGCGGACGAGGAGCCGGCCGCGGTGGTGCAGGGCTACGGTCCGCAGGTCGGCTGGGCTGAGCTGGCCGAGGCATCGGTCGCCGTGCGGGCGGGTGCCCTCTGGATCGCCACCAACACCGACCGGACCCTGCCCAGTGGGCGGGGACCGCTACCGGGCAACGGCGCGTTGGTCGCCGTGCTGCGTACGGCGCTGGAACGGGACCCCGACGTGGTGGTCGGTAAGCCGGAGTCGGCGCTGTTCGAGACGGCCGCGCGGCGTAGCGACGGTGGCCGGACACTGGTCGTGGGCGACCGGCTGGACACCGACATCGAGGGCGCACGTCGCGCCGGGCTGGACAGCCTGCTCGTGCTCACCGGAGTCAGCGGCGTGGCGGACCTGCTCGCCGCGGAGCCGAAGCGCCGTCCCACGTACGTCGCGCGGGACCTCGCGGGACTCTTCGACCCGGCGTCGACCGTGCGGGTTCCGGGCACGGCGGACATCGCCGGTTGGTCGGTGGCGCAGCATGACGGCACGGTGGAGCTGAGTGGCTCGGGCCGGCCTCTCGACGCGCTCGCCGCGCTCTGCGCGGCGGCCTGGTCGGCCTCGACGCCGCCGCGGATCCGCTCGGCGGGCGCGGACGCGGGTCGCGCGCTGGAGAGTTTCGGCCTGCCCGCAGGCGGGTGACCCGGACCCCGCCCGGCTGACCGAGCGCTGGTCAGAGCAGCTTGCGGAGCTTCAACAGGTCGAACGGATTGGCCTTGATCGACACCCGGCGGGAGGCGACCGCGCCCGTGACGTCCAGATCACCGCGGACCAGGGCGAGTAGGTCGTCGCTCGACGTGCTCAGCGCGATCTTGGCCTTGGTGTCGTCGCCGTCGGTCAGCTCGATCAGACGGCCGCCGCTGATCCGGCCGTGGAAGGCGGTGTTCAGGTCGGTGATCCGGCAGGCCAGCGTCCTGTCGAGGTCGACCCGTTCGCGCACCGTCTCGGCGTTGCGATCCAGCCGTGCGGCCAGGTCCTGTAATGCCTGCCGACACTCGTCCACGCTGGCCACGTCTTCCCCTTACTGATCGCCACACCGTCCCCGGCACCGTACCGCACAGGTCGGTCCCGGGTGCCCGGTAGCGTGGCACCTGAACACCCCGCCCGGCGGAAGGACACAGGCATGCAGGACGCGTGGCGCGCCTACCTCGAACTGGCCATGGGCCTGACGGAGGCGCCCCGGAAGAAGGCCCAGGACGTGGCGCGTCGCCTCGTCGGCTCCGGCGGCGCGACCGCTGCGCAACTCCAGGCTCTCGGCGAGGAACTGGTCACCACCGGCGCGGCCAACCGGGAGGCGCTGACCAAGTTGGTCCGCTTCGAGGTCGACCGGGCTCTCGGCGCCGTCGGTTTGGCCACCTCCGACGAGGTGGCCGAGCTGACCCGGCGGGTGCACGACCTGGAACGGCAGTTGCGCGAGGCACGGGCCGCCGAGCCCGCCAGCGCGCCGTCCGCCGGTCCCACGGCGCAGCCCGACCCGACCCGTGCCGCGCCGCCACACGCCGCTCTGGTGCCGTCGGACGGCCCGGCGGGCGCCCCGGTCTCCGCGGTGGCCAAGAGGGCCGTCGCGAAGAAGGCCGTGGCGAAGAAGGCGGTGGGCAAGAAGGCCGTTGCCAGGAAGCCGCCGGCGACGATCAGCCCGACCGCCGACGAGACACCGACCCCTGCGGTCATGCCGGCCAAGAAGGCCGTCCGCAAGCAGCAACCGGACGGCACCCGGTGAGCGCCGTGCCGCCCGGGCGGAGCCTCAGTTGACGGGCGACGCCCGTCCGGGTCCGCCGTCCGGTGCCCGCCCGGTTCCGCCGCCTGGTGTCCGACCAGGTCCGCCGGCCGGCGGGTCGTTCGCCGCCCGACCCGTCCCACCGATGGGTGCCCGCCCGAGTCCGCTGCCCGAGGTGGACGACGGCGACGTGCCCCGGCATCCGGCGGTCGACGCCGCGGTGCGGGCGATGGCCAACGCGGCGACACTCGCACCAGCCGACCAGATCGCGCAGTACGAGGCGGCCTACGAGACGCTGCGGGAAACCCTCGCCACCATCGACCAGACCTGAACGGGACGACCAGGCCTGAGCAGACCGGAGAACCCCCCATGGCACGTCGCAACCGGCTGGACGCCGAACTCGTCCGCCGCGGTCTGGCCCGTTCCCGTGAGCAGGCGGCCGCGCTGGTGGAGGCCGGCCGGGTCCTGCTGCGCGGGGTGACCGCGCGGAAGGCCGCCGCGATGGTCGACCCCGCCGATCCGCTCCTGGTCACCGGCGCCGACCCCACCGAGGAGTACGTCTCCCGGGGCGGGCACAAGCTCGTCGGCGCGCTGGCCGCGTTCGCGAGCGGCGGGCTGGGCGTCACCGGCCGGCGTTGCCTGGACGCCGGCGCGTCGACAGGTGGCTTCACGGACGTGCTGTTGCGCGGAGGTGCCGCCGAGGTGGTGGCCGTGGACGTCGGTTACGGGCAGCTCGCCTGGTCGCTGCGTACCGACGAGCGGGTGCGGGTCCTGGAACGCACCAATGTCCGTACTCTCGATCCTGAGACGATCGGCGGCCCGGTCGACCTCACGGTGGCCGACCTGTCGTTCATCTCGCTGCGGCTGGTGCTGCCGGCGCTGGCCGGCTGCACCCGCGACGACGGCGACCTGGCGTTGATGGTGAAGCCGCAGTTCGAGGTGGGCAGGGAACGCGTCGGTGCCGGCGGTGTGGTCCGCGACCCGCTGCTGCGCGCCGAGGCGGTGCTCGACGTGGCCGCCGCGGCGGCGCGGCTCGGCCTCGGTCTGGCCGACGTGGCTGCCAGTCCGCTGCCCGGGCCGAGCGGCAATGTGGAGTTCTTCGTATGGTTGCGCCGGGGCGCACCACCGGCCGACCCGGAGCGGGTGCGGGCCGTGGTGGCCGCCGGGCCGGACGGTCCGGCGACGGCCGGCGACGTGCCGGCCGGGGCGGCGGAGGAGGTCGCAGGGTGAACGCGTGCAGCGGGCGTTCCGGCACGGCCCGCGGGACACGCGGGCGTACCGGGGCAGCGACGACGGTGGAACGTCGCCGGGTTCCGGACGGGCGGCAGCTCCGATGAGCCGGACGGCGCTTCTGGTGACCCACACAGGTCGTCGGCGCAGCACCGAGCACGCCCGCTCGGTCGCCGCGGACCTGATCGCCGCGGGCTTCGAGGTGCGGGTGGTCGCCGAGGAGGCCGAGGACCTCGATCTGCCCGGCGTGGTGCCGGTCGTCGGCCCGGAGGCCGCCGAGGGCGCCGAGATCGTCTTCGCGCTGGGCGGGGACGGCACGTTCCTGCGCGCGGCCGAGCTGGCGCGGCCGGCAAAGGCGCCGCTGCTCGGCATCAACCTGGGCAAGGTGGGCTTCCTGGCCGAGGCCGAGATCGACGACCTGGACATTGCGGTCCGCGACGTGGTCGGGCGCAACTACACCGTGGACGAGCGGCTCACCCTGGACGTCACGGCCGAGTTCGATGGTGGGCCCACCATCGAGTCGTGGGCGCTCAACGAGATCAGCGTCGAGAAGGGCGAGCGCGCGCAGATGCTCGAGCTCCTCGTCGACGTGGACGGCCGGCCGCTGTCCCGCTACGGCTGCGACGGCGTGGTCTGCGCCACCCCCACCGGCTCCACGGCGTACGCGTTCTCCGGCGGTGGGCCGGTGGTCTGGCCGGAGGTGGAGGCGCTGCTGCTGGTGCCGATCAGCGCCCACGCGTTGTTCAGCCGCCCGCTGGTCACCGCACCGACGTCCACCTTCGTGATCACCGTGGACCCGTTCACCACCCTCGCGGTGCTCTGCTGTGACGGTCGGCGGGTCTACGACCTGCCGCCCGGCGCCCGGGTCACGGTGCGCCGAGGCGCCCTGCCGGTACGCATCGTGCGGCTGCGGGCCCGCCCGTTCACCGACCGGCTGGTCGCCAAGTTCGGGCTGCCGGTGCACGGCTGGCGGGGAAGTCGCCGCTGACCGCGTCACGAACGGCTGGTGCACGGCGGTTGTCCACCTGACGACATGTCGCTGCTGCGGCGGCCTGCTGCTAGTGACCTGGGAACGCGCTGCGTCGCAGACTCCGATCGGTCCTCGTCTACGGATGACGGACCTGGAGGAGTAGAGGAGCGCATCGCATGCACTGGTTCCCCCGTTGGCTTGCCGCCGGCGCGGTCGGCGTGCTGGTCGTCGGCATCGCCGCACCGGCGTCCGCCGACCCACCCGTCCGATCCGCCGCCGGCACCCCCGCCGCGCCGGCCCCGGGCGCGCCCGCGCCCACCCGCGTCACGCTGATCACCGGCGACCAGGTGGACCTCGTCCAGGCCGCGCCGGGCCGGGTGTCCGCGACCGTCCGCCCCGGCCCCGGCCGGGAACGGGTCATCTTCCAGAGCACACAGGTCGACGGCGGGCTGCGGGTGCTGCCCAGCGACGTGGTGCCGTATCTCGCCGCCGGGGTCCTCGACCCCGACCTCTTCGACGTGCAGGAGTTGGCCGCCGACGGGTACGGCGGGGCCGACGCCCTGCCGCTGATCGTGCGCTACCAGAACCCGAGCGCCGGACGGGTCCAGGCGCTCTCCGGCACCCACGAGGTCCGGCCGCTGGACAGCATCGGCGGTGCCGCACTGCGTGTCGGCAACGGTGAACTCGGCGGCTTCTGGACCGCGCTGCGGGCCACCCCCGCCGGCCGGGCCGCCGCGCCCGGCACGGCCACCCTCGGCGGCGGCGTCGCGCACGTCTGGCTGGACGGCAAGGTCACCGCGACGCTGGAGCACAGCGTGCCGCAGATCGGTGCGCCGCAGGCCTGGGCGGCCGGCCGGGACGGCGCCGGCGTACGGGTCGCCGTCCTGGACACCGGCGTGGACGCCAACCACCCGGACCTGGCCGGCCGGATCGCCGGCAGCCAGGACTTCAGCGGCTCGGGCAGCTCCGTGGACGGCCACGGCCACGGCACCCACGTGGCATCCACCATCGTGGGCAGCGGCACCGCCTCGGACGGCCGGCGCAGGGGCGTGGCCCCCGGCGCGACGTTGCTGGTCGGCAAGGTGCTCGACGACAACGGCTCCGGCTACGACTCGAACATCATCGCCGGCATGGAGTGGGCCGCCCACTCCGGCGCGAAGATCGTCAGCATGAGCCTCGGCGGCAGCGCCACCGACGGCACGGACCCGATGAGCCAGGCGCTCAACGACCTCACCGCGCAGACCGGCGCACTGTTCGTGGTGGCCGCCGGCAACGAGGGCGCCGCCCGTACCGTCGGCGCGCCCGGTGCGGCCACCTCGGCGCTCACGGTCGGCGCGGTGGACCGCGACGACCAGCTCGCCGAATTCTCCAGCCGCGGACCGCGGGTGGGCGACAACGGGCTCAAGCCGGAGATCACCGCGCCGGGCGTCGGCATCATCGCCGCGCGCGCCGCGGGCACCACCATGGGTACGCCTGTCGACGACGCGTACACGCAGGCGTCCGGTACCTCGATGGCCACCCCGCACGTGGCCGGCGCGGCCGCGATCCTCGCCCAGGAGCACCCCGACTGGACCGCCTCCCAGTTCAAGGACGCGCTGGTCAGCACCGCGAAGGGCAACCCCGCGCTGACCGTCTTCGAGCAGGGCGGCGGTCGGGTCGACGTGGCCCGGGCTCTCGGCCAGCGGGTGTACGGCACCGCCACCGCCGACTTCGGACGGTTGAGCACCGGCGCCGCGCTGGTCGAGCGGACCGTCACGTACACCAACGGCACCTCGGCCCCGCGAACCCTGCGGCTGGCCCTGGACCTGCGCAACCTGGACACCGGCGTGGCCGAGACCGACGGGGTCTCGGTCGGCGGCGGCGAGGTGACCGTGCCGGCCGGCGGCAGCGCGACCGTGCCGCTACGCGCCGACCCGGCGAAGTTGGACCGGGGTGTGCACAGCGGATGGCTGGTGGCCACCGGGGCGGACGGCGTCGCCGTGCGTACGGCGGTCGCGCTCACCCTCAGCGGCCCGGTGCACACCGTCACCGTCCGGGCGCTGGACATGCAGGGCCAACCGGCCGTCGTGCCGGTGTTCACCCTGTTCGGCGAGCACCCCGAGTCCGACTTCCTCGGTTGGGTCCCCGGCGAGATCCAGGTGCAGGTCGAGGAGGGCCCGTACCTGGTGGAGGCGCTGATCGAGCACGGCGCTCCGCTGGACGAGCAGATCACCCTGGTCACCGACCCCGAGTTGGTGGTGACCCGGGACGTCACCCTGGTGCTGGACCCGCGCAAGGGCACTCCGGTGCGCGTCGAGACACCGAAACCGACCGAGCAGCGGGCGACGATCAGCTTCTACGAGCACCGGATCTTCGGCAACGGCCGGCAGGTCGACCACGGCGTGATGACCTTCAGCACCATCCAGCAGGTCAACGTCACTCCGACCCGCCCGGTGACCAGGGGTCAGTTCGAGTTCGCCTCGCGCTGGCAGTTGGTCGCGCCGATGGTGGACGCCCGGATCAGCGGGGTGTCCGGTCCGCTGGACATCAACCTGATGGGCACCTCGCCCGCGCCGGCCGACCGGCGGAAGCTGCCGCTGGTCTGGGCCGGCACCGGCACCGCCGCCGAACTGACCCGGGTCCGTGGCGCCGCCGCGCTGCTCACCACCAGCCCGGATGCCTCCGAGGAGGAGCAGATCGCGGCGGCAGCGGCGGCCGGCGCGGTGTCGGTCCTCGTCGTGCGGCCGGAGGACCGCAGCGCGTGGACGGTCTGGACCCCGCTGGGCGACCGCCTTCCCGTTCCCGCGCTGGCGGTGGCGTACGACGACGGGCAGAAGGTGATCGCGGCGGCGAGACGCGGCCGGGCGACGATCGACCTGAAGCTGACCGTGGACAGCCCCTACCTGTACGACGTGTGGCAGGTCTCGACGGGCCGGGTCCCGGAGCGGATCGTGCACCGGGTCACCGCGCGGAACACCGCCGAGGTGACCGCCCGCTACGGCAGCGTCGGCGCCGAGTGGGTCAGCGAGCAGCGGTTCGGTTGGCGTCCGTGGCAGGAGACCTCCTGGAACGACGACCAGCGGCTGGTGCGGGCCGGCACCACCCGGCAGGAGTTCGTCAGCTCCGGTGACAACTGGTGGCAGCACCGGGTCCTGCACAAGATGACGTGGTCGAGCTGGGGGCGCCTGATCGGCGGGTTGAACGAGCAGCCCCGGCGGTACGCCGCCAACGACCGGGACACCGAGACCTGGCACGCGCCGGTGGTCCGGCCGGCCGTGCCGGCCGTCGGGGGTGCGCCGGTGCCGACGCGTACCGGGGACACGCTGGACCTGCGGGTGGCCGAGTTCGTCGATGCCGACGGGCACTACGCCCCGGCCGGTGGCAGCGAGGAGTCGGACACCGTCGAGGCCCGGCTCAGTCGGGACGGGCGGCAGATCGCCGACCTCTCCGGCGGCTGGGCACCGGTGCCCACCACCGCCGGGTCGGCCCGCTACCGGCTGGACCTGACCACGCAGCGATCCTCGCCGGAGTGGCGCTACGCCACGCGTACCGAAACGGCCTGGCAGTTCACCTCGGCACGACCCGCGGGCGACAAAGTCACGCCGTTGTCGCTGCTGCAGGTGGACTACGCGGTGCCGGCCGACCTGCGCGGCACGGTCCGGGGGAACCGGTCACACCAGCTGGGGCTGACCCTGCGCCAGCCCGCCGGGGTACGCGCACCCAGCGGCACGAGCGTCCGGGTGGAGGTCTCCTTCGACGGGGGCGCCACCTGGCGCTCGGCGCGGACCACCGGTTCGGGTACCCGGTACACCGCCACCGTGCCGGCGGGGCGCGGAACGGTGTCGCTGCGGGTGCACGCCGCCGACCGGGCCGGGAACACCGTCGACCAGACGGTGCTCCAGGCGTACGGGTTGCGCTGATCGGGCGGGGCGGGGCGGGAGTCGTCCCGCCCCGCCGGGCCCGCCGTCTTCTCGACGGCGGGCCCGCCGCGTCAGAGCCAGCCCCGGCGGGCGGCCTGGTAGGCCAGCCCGGGCCGGGTGTCCACGCCGGCGGCGGCCATCAGGTCGGCGAGTCGCCGCTGCACGGTCCGCCGGCTCACCCCGAGCTGGGAGGCGATGGACTTGTCCGGTACGCCCGCCACGAACAGCGACAGCAGCCGCGCCTCGTCGGCGTCGGGCTGGTAGCCGCCACCCGGGTGGTCTCCAGGGTCCGGTCGCCGGACCTCGGTGGTCGGCACGGCGAGCGGGTCCTCCAACCGCAGCCGGGTGGCCGACCGCCAGTGGCTCTCGAAGAGGGCGAGCAGCGCGTCGAGCAGTTGGCTGCGACCGATCACGGCGGCGCTCGGCTCACCGCCGTCACGGTCGGGCACGAGCGGGCAGATCGCGGTGCGAGCGTCCACGATGGCCAGCCGGACCGGCAGCCGGTCCAGGACCCGGGCCTGCTCGCCGGCGGCGACCCCCTTGGCCAGGTCGGCCAGCGCGCCCGGCTCCAGGAGCAGGTCCCGCTCGTAGATGGCCCGGTAGCTCACCCCGCGAGCCAGCGCGTCGAACTCCTCGACGTTCTCCGGGCCGGCCATGGCGAGGGGGTTGGCCCGGCAGAACCACAGCACCTCGGTACGCGCCGAATTCTGCAGATCGCGCAACCGGTCCCGGAGCACCCGGGTGCCGGTGATCACCTCGACCAGGTGGTCGACGTGGTGCCGACGCAGCCCGGACCGGTACTCCTCGGCGAGCTGGGTGACCCGCCGCCGGGCCGCCTCCAGATCCTCCTGCCGGCGCAGCAGCGTCGCCCCGAGGGCGACGTCCGGGGCGGTCGGGCGCAGGGGAGCGTCCGGATCGGTGTCGGTGGCCTGCACCAGGCCCTTGGCCCGCAGGGCCGCGACCTGCGCGACCACCTGCTCGCGCGGCCGGTCCAGCCGGCGTGCCAGCTCGTCGATCCGGGCCGCGGTGAGCTGGAGCAGGCAGCGGTAGAGCTCCTCCTCGGCCGGGCTCAGGCCGATCACGTCCAACACGGGGCAGAACTGTACGTCCACCAGGTGTCGGGCGTGCTGCGGCCCGGTCGGCTGGTCAAGTGTCGGGCCTCGCGTCTACTGTCGGGTGCTGTGCTGGAAGAGCTGCGCATCACCGGACTGGGCGTCATCGAGGACACGACGCTGCCGTTGACCGGCGGCATGAACGTCATCACCGGCGAGACCGGTGCGGGCAAGACGATGGTGGTCACCGGCCTCGGCCTGCTCTTCGGTGGCCGGGCCGACGCCGGGCGGGTTCGCGCCCAACCCGGCCGGGCCGTGGTGGAGGGGCGACTGCGCCTGCACGGTCGCGTCGCGGACGCGGTGCACGCCCGGATCACCGACGCCGGGGGTGAGCCCGACGAGGACGGCTCGTTGCTGCTGAGCCGCACGGTGACGGTGGAGGGCCGGTCCCGCGCCCACGTCGGTGGCCGGAGCATGCCCGTGTCGATGCTCGGTGAGGTCGGCGAGCAGGCGGTGGCCGTGCACGGCCAGTCCGACCAGTTGCGGCTGCTGCGCCCGGCCGAGCAGAGGGCCGCACTGGACCGCTTCGCCGGCCCGGGGCACGAGAAGTTGCTCGACGCGCTGCGCGAGGCGTACACCGGGTGGCGGCGGGTTGTCGACGACCTGGCCGACCGGCGGCGCAACGCCCGCGAGCGCAACCAGGAGGCCGACCTGTTGCGGCTCGGCCTCGACGAGATCACCCGGGTCGATCCGCAGCCCGGCGAGGATGACGACCTGAAGACCGAGGCGCAGCGGTTGGAGCACGCCGAGGGTCTGCGTACGGCCGCGCAGGTGGCCCAGCAGTGCGTGGCGGGCGGCGTGGAGGCAGCCGACGAGACGCCGGACGCCACGGCGCTGCTCGGCAGCGCCCGCCGCACCCTGGAGGCGCAGGCCGGCACCGACCCGGCGTTGGGCGAGTTGGCGGCCCGGCTGGAGGAGGCGGCCACCCTGGTCACCGACGTCTCTGCCGAACTGTCGGCGTACCTGGCGACGTTGGACGCCGACCCCGCCCGGTTGCAGCACCTCTACGAGCGGCGGGCCGCGTTGCGCGCGCTGACCCGCAAGTACGCCGACGACGTCGACGGGGTGATCGCGTGGGCCGAGCGGGCCCGCAGCCGTCTGTCCGACCTGGACACGTCCGACGACCTGCTCGACGAGCTGGAGCGGGATGGTCAGCGGCTGGCCGGCGAGGTGGCCGATCTGGCCGGTCGGGTGTCGACCTCCCGACAGGAGGCGGCCGTCCGCTTCGCCGACCAGGTCACCGTCGAGCTGGCCGGGCTGGCCATGCCACATGCGCGAATCGAGGTGGCGGTGGTGCCCCGTCCGGTCGGGCGGTCGGAGCCGTCGCTGCCGGTGAACGGTGTCGAGGTGGGTGTCACCCCGGACGGCGGCGACGAGGTGGAGCTGCGACTGCTGGCCCACCCGGGCGCTCCGTCGCTGCCGTTGCAGCGTGGAGCCTCCGGCGGCGAGCTGTCCCGGGTGATGCTCGCCATCGAGGTGGTCTTCGCGGGCTCGGGTGGGCCGCCCACGCTGGTCTTCGACGAGGTCGACGCGGGGGTCGGTGGTCAGGCGGCGGTCGAGATCGGCCGGCGGCTGGCCCGGCTGGCCCGCAGCCACCAGGTGTTGGTCGTCACGCACCTGCCGCAGGTGGCTGCCTTCGCCGACCGGCACCTGGTGGTGGCGAAGGACACCGGTGGCGCGGTGACCACCAGCGGAGTGCGGGTGGTGGAGGACACCGAGCGTGCCCGGGAGCTCGCGCGGATGCTCGCCGGTTTACCCGACTCTGATCTGGGTATCGCCCACGCCGAGGAGCTTCTGGCTGTGGCGGCGAAGGAAAGGCGACCGTGACGCCGCGTATTGTGACGGCAGGCACACCGGCCCGTGTCCAGGTGTGCTTCCCTGGGTAGGCGGCCCTGCTCAGGCATGTCGCGACAGAAAAACCTGCCTCACATGCCAGGATGGTCACGATGCGTCTACCCACGTTGCGCCGGAACCGGACCGCCGAGCCGGGCAGAGTCCTCGGCACCGCGCGCCTCGATCGCCGGACAAAACGCCTGGTCGGCCGGCTGCGCCCGGGTGACATCGCGATCATCGACCACGTCGACCTAGACCGGGTGGCGGCCGATTCGTTGGTCGCCGTCGGGGTCGCGGCGGTGCTCAACGCCAAGCCGTCGGTCTCCGGTCGCTATCCCAACCTCGGCCCGGAAGTGTTGATCGCCGCCGGCATTCCGCTCCTGGACGACCTCGGGGAGGGCGTCTTCGAGCAGATCCGCGAGGGTGACCAGGTGCGCATCGAGGGCAACACGGTCTTCGCCGGGGACGAGCCGGTGGCACTCGGCAGCCTGCAGGACGCCGAGTCGGTCGCCAAGGCGATGGCCGACGCCCGGGAGGGTCTCTCGGTCCAGTTGGAGGCGTTCGCCGCCAACACGATGGACTACCTCCGCCAGGAGCGCGACCTGCTGCTCGACGGTGTGGGCGTGCCGGATATCGAGACCCAGATCCAGGGTCGGCACTGCCTGATCGTGGTGCGCGGTTACGACTACAAGGCCGACCTTGACGTGCTGCGCCCGTACATCCGGGAGTTCAAGCCGGTGTTGATCGGCGTCGACGGCGGCGCCGACGCGCTGGTCGAGGCCGGGTACACCCCCGACATGATCATCGGGGACATGGATTCGGTCAGCGACGACGTGCTGCGCTGCGGCGCCGAAGTCATCGTGCACGCCTACCCGGACGGGCGGGCCCCCGGGCTGCCCCGGGTCGAGGGGCTCGGTGTTCCGGCGGTGACCTTTCCGGCGGCGGCCACCAGCGAGGACCTGGCGATGCTGCTGGCCGACGAGAAGGGGGCCTCGCTGCTGGTGGCCGTCGGCACCCACGCCACGCTTGTCGAGTTCCTGGACAAGGGGCGGGGTGGGATGGCCTCGACGTTCCTGACCCGACTGAAGGTCGGCGGCAAACTCGTCGATGCCAAGGGCGTGAGCCGGCTCTACCGGCAGAGCATCTCCGGTTCGTCACTGCTGTTGCTGGTGCTCTCGGCCATCTCCGCGATGGCCTCCGCGGTGGCCGTGTCCACCGTCGGAAAGGCGTACCTGGGCGTGGTTGCCGAGTGGTGGGACAATTTCGTGTTCCAGCTGTACCGCCTTTTCTAGTTTCCCGACGGATCAAGAGGCTGCAAGCGTGATCAACTTCCGCTACCACGTGGTGTCCCTGACCGCCGTCTTCCTGGCGCTGGCCATCGGCCTGGTGGTCGGCACGGCCGCGCTCAACGGCCCGGTCGCCGACTCGCTCAAGGAGCAGGTCACCGGGCTGCGCAAGGACAACCAGCAGTGGCGCCAGCAGGTCAACAGCATGGAGAAGCAGCTGGGGCTGGAAGAGGAGTTCGCCGAGGAGATGTCCCAGGTCGTCCTGCCGGGCACTCTCGCCGGGCGCCGGGTGCTGGTGCTCAGCCTGCCCAACGGCCGTGACCACACCGAGGGCGTGCTCAAGAAGCTCCAGCTCGCCGGAGCCACTCTCACCGGCCGGGTGGACCTGCAGGACAAGTTCATCAACCCGGACAACAACACCAATCTGTTGGAGCTGGCCGTCACCGCCGCCCGCCCGACCGCGCAGACCACCGGCCTGCCCGGCAACGGCCACGGCGTGGAGACCTCCAGCGCTCTGTTGGCCAGTGTTCTGCTGGACCGGGCACAGGGCGCCGCGCCGGTCAGCGACGCCGACCGGCGGGCGGTGCTCGCCGCGTACAACAACGCCGGCTACCTGACCACCGACGACAACAAGGTCACCGGGTCGGCGGAGGCCGTCGTCGTGGTCAGCGGCCAGCCGTACGTCGACAAGGACTCCGCGAAGCGCGACGAGTCGGTCGTCAAGATCGCCGAGCAGTTCGACCGGACCGGGTCGATCGTGGTCGGCGGCAACGGCTCCGCCGGCGGCAACCTGGTGGCCGTGGTCCGCGGTGATCCGGTGCTGTCCCAGACCATCAGCACCGTCGACAACGCCAACACCGTGCAGGGCCAGGTGGTCACCAGCCTCGCCCTGGTGCAGCAGCTCACCGAGAAGAAGGCCGGCCAGTACGGCGTCGGCGACAACGCCGCCTCGCTGCTGCCTAGACTGCCCCAGTGAGCGAACGACGTACCCGCGTGTCCGAAACCGACGAGGCGGCGCGTGAGCGAGCGCAGCGAGCGAACCCGAGGCACGGCAGGGCGGCCTCTCACGCCGGTGCCGAGCGAAGCGGGACAGCGGCGTGAGCGCGTTGGGCCGGCTGCTGATCGCCGGAGCCGGAGCCGCCGCCGCCCGCTACGCCCTGCGTGAGGTCCGCACCGCCCCGATCGGGCCGACGCTCGAGCGGACCAACTTCCGCGGCCGGACGGTCACCCTGGCCGCCGGGCCGGCGCTCACCGTCGGTGCGGCCGTCGCCGGCGCGCTCGGCGCCACCAACGCCGCCTCCGGTGCAGCCGCCCTGGTCGCCGGCCTCGGTGCCGGTGGCGTCGGGCTGTACGACGACGTGATCGGTGGTCGACCGGAGCAGAAGGCGGCAAAGGGCTTCGCCGGCCACCTCGCCGCGCTGCGCCAGGGGCGGGTCACCTCCGGGCTGGTCAAGGTCGCCGGGGTGGGTGCCGCCGGGCTGTGCGCCGCCGCACTGCTCGCCGCCGACCCCCGGGTCGCCGCGCATCCGCGCCGCCAACAGCACCGCACGTTCGGTCGCGGCGTCGACGTGCTGCTCGGCGCCGGGGTGATCGCCGGCACCGCCAACCTGCTCAACCTGCTCGACCTGCGACCCGGACGGGCCATCAAGTCCGGCCTGCTGCTCGGCGCGCCACTGGCCAGCGGTCAGCACGGCGGAATCGCCGCCGGTGCCGTCGGCGCAGCCGCCGGCCTGCTCCGCGACGACCTGGGCGAGGAGGTGATGCTCGGCGACAGCGGCGCGAACGCGTTCGGCGCGCTGCTCGGCGTCGCGCTCGCCGCCCGGACCGGCCCGCTCGGCCGGGCGGGACTGCTCGCCGTGCTCGCCGGTCTCACCGCCGCCAGCGAGAAGGTCAGCTTCACGTCGGTGATCCAGCGGACCCCGGGGCTGCGGGAGCTCGACGCACTGGGCCGGCGCGCCGACTGACGTGACCAGACCGGCACCCCTTGCCGGCGCCGGCCGGTTGGCCGGGGCAGCCGCGCTCATCTCCGTCCTCACCGTCGTCAGCCGCCTCGCCGGCTTCGGCCGTACCGCCGTGTTCACCTGGGTGGTGCAGCAGAGCGACCTCGGCGGCATGTACGTCATCGCGAACACGGTGCCGAACATCGTCTTCGAGATCGTCGCGGGCGGGGCGCTGGCCAGCCTGGTCGTACCGCTGCTGGCCGGGGCGGTCGCGGCGCAGGACCGGCGGGCGGTGGCGGCGACCACCGGCGCGCTGCTCGCCTGGACGGTGAGCCTCCTGGTCCCGCTCGCCGTGCTCGTCGTCCTGTTCGCCGACCCGATCATCTCGCTGATCAGCGAGGGACGCTCGGCGTCGGAACTGGCCGCCGGTGCCCGGATGCTGCGCGTGTTCGCCCCGCAACTGCCGCTCTATGGCATCGGCATCGTGCTCACCGGCGTCCTGCAGGCGCACCGGCGCTTCGCCTGGCCGGTCATCGCGCCGCTGCTGTCCAGCCTCACCGTGGTCGTCGTCTATGTGGCCTTCGGTGCCGCCCAGGGACGGGGCGTGTCCGTGGCCCAGGTCGGCCGCAGCGGTGAGTTGCTCCTCTCCGCCGGCACCACCTTGGGCGTGGTCGTGCTGTCCCTGTCGCTGCTGATTCCGCTACGCCGGCTGCGGCTGAGGCCCCGATTCGGGTACGCCTTCACCGCTGACGCGCGGGCGCGCATCGGTGGGCTCGCCACAGCAGGTGCGGTGACGGTGGCGGCGCAGCAGGTCGCGCTCCTGGTGATTCTGCACCGTGTCTCCGGCGGCCCCACCGGCTCCCCGCAGGTGTTCAACCTGGCCCAGGCCATTTTCCTGCTGCCGTGGGCCGTCCTCGCCGTACCGCTGGCGGTGGCGTCCTATCCGACGCTGGTGACCGCCAGCGCAGCCGGTGACGAGGACGGTTACCGGCGGACCCTTTCCGGCGCGGTGCGCGGTGTGCTGCTCTTCAGCTGCCTGGGCGTCGCGGCGCTGATCGGCACCGCGCATCCGATCGCCGCCCTCTTCTACCCGGACAATCCGACGTCCGCCTCGGCGGCCATCACCGGGTTCGCGCCGGGCCTGGTCGGCTACGGGCTGTTCGCGGTCCTGTCCCGCGCGTTGTACGCGAGGGGCGACACCCGGCCGGCGACCGTGGCGATCACGCTTGGGTGGCTGGTCGTTCCGGCCGTGGCGCTGCCGTTGACGGTGCTGCTTGACACCGACGACCGGGTGCTCGCGGTGACTCTCGCGAACTCGGTGGGGATGCTGGTGCTGGGGGCGCTGCTGGTCGTGGCGGTGCTGCGCAGCGCCGGCCGCCCGGCGTTGGCGGGCGCGGCCCGGGCCGGGGCGGTCGGTGGCCTCGGCGCGGTGCTCGCCGCGCTCGCGGGGCTCGGCCTCACCCGCTGGCTCGACACGCCCGGTGACGGCACCCCGACGATGGCGGCGGCACTCGGTCAGGGCATGCTGTCCGGGGTTCTGGTCGGGGTGGTGTTCCTCGCTGTGGTCTGGTTCGTCGACCGGCGGGACGTACGGCCCCTGCTGGCCGGGGTGCTGCGCCGCCTGGGTCGGCGGCGGCCGCGGGATCCCGGCGGCGAGTCGACGCCGGGGGTGGCCACGCCGGACCGTGGCGACGGGAAGGAGACGGTGGGCCAGTGAGCGCGGGGAGTGAGCCAGCTCTGCCCTCCGGATGGTCGGGCAGCGTCGCGCTGCTGCTCGCGTCCAGCACCGGCGGTGTCGGCCAGCACGTCCGCTCGGTGGCGCGCGGCCTCGTCGCGGCTGGTGCCGTTGTGGTGGTTTGCGGGCCGGCGGCGACGCAGGAGCAGTTCGACTTCACCGGCGTGGGCGCCCGTTTCCAGCCGGTGGAGATCCCGGTCAGCCCGACCCCGGCCGATGCGCGCGCGGTGCTGGCCCTGCGCCGGACGCTCACCGCCGCCCAGGTCGACGTGGTGCACGCGCACGGGCTGCGTGCCGGGTTGGTCGCCGTGCTGGCCCGTCCGGCCGTCCCACTGATCGTGACCTGGCACAACGCGGTGCTCGCGGGCGGACTGCGGGGCGGGGTGTCCCGGCTCGCCGAGCGGGTGGTGGCCCGCAGTGCCCGGGTGGCCCTGGGCGCCTCCGCGGATCTGGTGCAGCGGGCGGCCGCGCTGGGTGCCGCCGACGCACGGCTCGCCCCGGTCGCCGCGCCGACGCTGCCCGCGCCGCGCCGACGTCCGGCCGCCGTGCGGGCCGAGTTCGGCGTCCGCCCGGACCAGCCGCTGATCGTCTCGGTGGGCCGGCTGCATCCGCAGAAGCGTTACGACGTGCTGATCGATGCGGCCGCCCGCTGGCGTACGCGTACGCCGCCGCCGGTCGTGGTGATCGCCGGGAGTGGCCCGGCCTACCTGCCGCTGGCCGCCCGGACGTCGGCGGCCCGTGCCCCGGTGACCCTTCTGGGGCACCGTACCGACGTGGCCGACCTGCTCGCTGGCGCGGATCTCGCGGTGGTCACCAGCGACTGGGAGGCCCGGCAGCTCTTCGCCCAGGAGGCGCTGCGGGCCGGCGTGCCACTGGTGGCCACCGCGGTCGGTGGTCTGCCGGAGCTGGTCGGGGACGCCGCCACCCTGGTTCCCGCCGGCGACGTGGACGCGGTCGACGCGGCGGTGCGGGCGCTGCTGGACGACCCGGCCGCCCGCGCCGGGCTGGCTCGACGGGGCGCCGAGCGGGCGGCGACGTGGCCCACCGAGGCGGACACGGTCGCCGCGCTGGCCGCCCTCTATGCCGAGGTGGCCGCGGATCCCGCCGGTCCGGCGGCCCCGGGCTCCGACGCCCCGAGAACGGGACACCGGTGATGCTGCGCCGACTCGCCCCCGCCCTGCTGACCGTGCTCGTGGTGGCGCTGGGCGTCACCGCGCTGGCCGCCCGCCCGCCGCAGGGCACCCCGCAGCGCACCGCCGACTTCGTGGTGCTCGCCGGCGTCGCCGGGCTGCGCTGGGAGGACGTGGATCCGCAGCGCACCCCGACGCTGTGGCGGATGGCCGAGAACGGTTCGATCGGCTCGCTGTCGGTGCGTTCCGCGCAGCGGCCCACCTGCCCCGTGGATGGTTGGTTGACCCTGGGCGCGGGCAGCTTCGCCGCGTGGAACGGCAGCCGGCCGGCCGGTGGCTGCCCGGCGGCCGCGGTGGCCGTGGAGCAGCCCGACGGCATCGGCGCGAACCTCCCCGAGCAGGAGAGCGTGGTCCAGTACAACCAGCAGCGACTGCCCTGGGGCACCGTGCCCGGGTCGCTCGCGGAGTCGGTGCGCTGCACGGTCGCGGTGGGCCCCGGCGCGGCCGTGGCGGCGGCTCGTCCGTTCGGCCGGGTCGACCGGTACGCCTCGACGCTGCCGGCAGATCCGCGTGCGCTGCTCGGCTCGTGTGTGCTGAGCATCGTCGACCTCGGCACGGTCGACGGGACCGACCCGGCCGCGCGCGCCGAGGCGGCCCGTGCGGCCGACGCCCAGCTGGCCCGGGTGCTGGCCGCCCGGCCACCGAGGTCGCTGGTGGTGGTCGCCGGAGTCTCCGACACCGCCCAGCCCTCCCGGCTGCACGTGGCGGTCGCCGACGGGCCGGGTTGGGAACGCGGCTGGTTGACCTCGGCCAGCACGGGGCGCGACGGGTACCTGCAACTCGTCGATCTCGCGCCGACCGCACTGGCCGCGTTGGGCCGGCCGATGCCGGAGCGACTCTTCCTCGGCCGACCGGCGGTGAGCACCGGGGGCCGCCCGGCCGACCTGGCCGAGGGGATCAGCGCGCCGGCGGACGCCGACCGGGAGTCGGCCGCCCAGCGGACGGTCTCCGGCGGGTTCTTCACTCTCCTCGCCGGTGTGCAGGTGCTGCTGGTCCTCGCGGTGCTGCCGCTGCTGCGCCGGGCCCGTCCACATGCCGGCCCGGCGGGGCCGACGCCGGTGTCCAGGCGGGTCGTGTCGGTGGTGGAGCTGCTGCTGGTGGCGGTGGCGGTGATCGTGCCGGCTGCGCTGCTCGCCGATGCGGTGCCCTGGTGGCGGGGCGGACACCCTGGCTGGATCTTCGCTGGCGTCACCGCGGCGCTGGTGGTCGCCGGCACGGCGGCCGTCCGGTTCGCCCCCGGTTACCCGACCACCCTCGGCCCGTTGGGCGCGGTGGCCGGGCTCACCACTGTCGTCGTCGGGCTGGATGTGCTCAGCGGCGCACGCCTGCAGCTCAATGGCGTGGTCGGCTACTCGGCGTTGCAGGGTGGCCGGTACGCGGGCCTGAGCACGGTCGGGCTGGGTGCGTTCCTGGCCGCCGCGCTGTTGAGCGGCGGCTGGCTCGCCCAGCGGGTGCCCCGCGGGTGGCGGCCGGCGGTGATGGTGGCCGTGGGTGGGCTCGCCGTGGTGGTGGTCGGCAGCCCTTACCTGGGGGCCGACCCGGTCGGCGCGATCGCGCTCACCGCCGGGCTGAGCGTGGCCGCGGCGATCAGCGCCGGCGGCTGGCTGACGATCAGTCGGCTGGCCTGGGCCACCATGGCTGCCCTGGCGGTCGGCATCGGCTTCGCCGTGGTGGACCTGCGACGTCCGGCGGCGGAGCGGGGCAGCCTGGGTCGGTTCCTGTCCGCCGTCGGCGACGGCACCGGCGGGTTCACCGTGCACCGGTCCGGCACGGAGAACTTCGAGACGTTGGTCAACAGTCCGCTGACCGTGCTGGCCCTGGCCGGGGGGCTGCTGGTGTGGTTCGTCCTGTTGCGGCCGTGGGGCGGGCTGCTGCGGCTGTTCGGCATCTACCCGGCCGTCCGGGCGGCCCTGGCCGGCACGGCGGTCGCCGCGGTGCTCGGTGGTGTGCTCGACGGTGCGGCGCTGGACGTCGCCGGCGCCGCCGCCGCGTTGGTGGTGCCGATGGCCGCGCTGGCCTCGCTGCGGGTGCTCGGGCATGCCGCCGACCGCACCCGCCCGGCCGGGGGCCGCGCACGCGACGACGGCGCCGACGACGGTTCCGGCGGCACCGGTCCGGCCGGTGGTGGGAACGGCCCGACCGGTGGTGGTGGGCCTCTCGGCGCGGGGCATCCCCGTCCGATCAGCGGAGCACCCGCCGGCGCACCACGGTCGGTCGAGCCACTTCCGGTCACCGAGACTGGAGCTGGCGGGAAAACCGTGGGCTCCAGCGCCGACGCGGCGGCGGTGCCGACCGAGGACGGGCCGGCGCCGAACGCCCCGCCGGCGCCGCGGCAGGTCACCCGGTCATCGACGGAGGTTGCCGCTCCCTGAGCGCCGGACGTCCTCGTGCTGGCGGGTCGGTGCCGCACCCGGGGTGCGGCCTGCGGGTACCCGTTCGGAAGGTGTTACCGTGGAATCCCGTGGATCGCGTGATCAATTTTGCTGATCAAGCAGCGGCGGTCTGCATGACCGCGACAGACGACACGGGAGCAGGCCTTGGCCCCATCAGCACGGACGACCAGGCACATTTTCGTCACCGGGGGCGTCGCCTCCTCGCTGGGTAAGGGCCTCACCGCCTCCAGCCTCGGCAACCTGCTCACCGCGCGCGGGTTGCGCGTGGTGATGCAGAAGCTCGACCCCTACCTCAACGTCGACCCCGGAACGATGAACCCGTTCCAGCACGGCGAGGTCTTCGTCACCGAGGACGGCGCCGAGACCGACCTCGACGTCGGGCACTACGAGCGTTTCCTGGACCGGGCGCTGTCCGGTAAGGCGAACGTCACGACCGGCCAGATCTACTCCGACGTGATCGCCAAGGAGCGGCGCGGCGAATATCTGGGCGACACCGTCCAGGTCATCCCGCACATCACCAACGAGATCAAGTCGCGGATCCTGGCGATGGCCGACCCGGACGACGACGGCCACCTGCCCGACGTGGTGATCACCGAGGTCGGCGGCACGGTCGGCGACATCGAGTCGCTGCCGTTCCTGGAGGCGATCCGTCAGGTCCGCCACGACCTGGGCCGGGACAACTGCTTCTACCTGCACGTCTCGCTGGTGCCCTACCTGGCGCCGTCGGGTGAGCTGAAGACCAAGCCCACCCAGCACTCGGTGGCGCAGTTGCGCAACATCGGTATCCAGCCGGACGCCATCGTGCTGCGCTGCGACCGGGAGATCCCGGTGAAGCTCAAGGAGAAGCTGTCGCTCTACTGCGACGTGGACACCGAGGCGGTCGTCGCCGCGCCGGACGCGCCGAGCATCTACGACATTCCGAAGGTCCTGCACCGGGAGGGCCTCGACGCGTACGTGGTGCGCCGGCTCGGGCTCTCCTTCCGGGACGTGGACTGGGCCAGCTGGGACGACCTGTTGGAGCGGGTGCACCGACCCCGGCACACGGTCACCGTCGCGGTGGTCGGCAAGTACGTCGACCTGCCCGACGCGTACCTGTCGGTGAGTGAGGCGATCCGGGCCGCCGGCTTCGGCCACCGGGCCCGGGTGCAGCTGCGCTGGGTGCCCAGCGACGAGTGCGTCACCCCGGCCGGTGCGGCTGCCGCCCTGGCCGGTGTGGACGGCGTCCTCATCCCCGGCGGGTTCGGGGTGCGTGGCATCGAGGGCAAGATCGGCACCGCCCGGTACGCCCGGGAGAACGGCATCCCGCTGCTCGGCCTCTGCCTCGGCCTGCAGTGCATGACCATCGACGTGGCCCGTCACCTGGCCGGCCTGGACGGCGCCAACTCGCTGGAGTTCGACGAGCGGGCCGCGCACCCGGTCATCGCCACGATGGCCGACCAGGAGGACATCGTCGCCGGCAAGGGCGACCTGGGCGGCACCATGCGGCTCGGGGCGTACCCGGCGACGTTGGCCGAGGGCTCGATCGTCGCCGAGGCGTACGGCAGCACCGACATCAGCGAGCGGCACCGCCACCGCTACGAGGTGAACAACGCCTACCGGGACGCGCTGACCAAGGCCGGCCTGCACATCTCCGGCACCTCGCCGGACGGCCGGCTGGTCGAGTTCATCGAACTGGACCGGGGCCTGCACCCGTTCTTCGTGGCCACCCAGGCGCACCCGGAGTTGAAGAGCCGGCCCACCCGCCCGCACCCGCTGTTCGCCTCGTTCGTCAAGGCCGCCGTGGCGTACTCGCAGGCCGACCAGTTGCCGGTCGACCTGGACGCGGCGACGGACGCCCCGACGACGCGCAAGGCCGCCCGCAACGGCGCCGCGACGAAGGCGGCGTCCGCGTCGTGAGCTTTGTCGAGCACCGCTACGAGGTGCGCTCCGTGCAGGAGCGCTACCGAGGCCGGATCTTCGACGTGGTCACCGAGGAGGTGACCATGCCGGGCGGCGGGACCGCCCAGCGCGACCTCGTCCGGCACGTCGGGGCGGTGGCCGTGGTGGCGCTGGACGACGCCGGCCAGGTGGTCCTGATCCGGCAGTACCGGCACCCGGTCGGGCGGCACCTGTGGGAGCTGCCGGCCGGGCTGATGGACGTCTCCGGTGAGGAGTTGCCGGCCGCCGCTCTGCGGGAGCTGGCCGAGGAGGCCGACCTCACGGCCGGTCGCATCGACGTGCTGGTCGACCTGCACAGCTCGCCCGGGTTCACCAACGAGCTGGTGCGGGTCTACCTGGCCCGGGAGCTGGGCGAGGTGCCGGCCGGGGAGCGCCACGAGCGTAGCGACGAGGAGGCCGACCTCCAGGTCGTCCGCATCGACCTGGACGAGGCGGTCGCCATGGTCCTGGCGGGTGAGATCACCAACGCGTCCGCGGTGGCCGGGCTGCTGGCCGCCGCCCGCGCCCGGGGAAGCGACTGGTCGACGCTGCGCCGCGCGGACGCGCCGCTGCCACGCTGAGCGTCGCCGCCGGTCCCGCCGGCAGGAGTACGCGAGGAGGGGCCCCGCGGTCAGCCGCGGGGCCCCTCGCCGTCTGGTCGAACTGTCAGTCGCGCAGCGGTCGACCCTGCGCGTCCGTGCCGCCGTTGACCAGGATGAGGATGCCGTCGATGACGCCCCAGAGCGCGCCGACACCGCAGGTCACGATGCTCACCACGAGCTGGAGAACCGCGATCTTGGTGTGTCCGGTGTAGAACCGACCGGCGCCGAAGGTGCCGAGCAGGATGCCGAGGATGCCCGCGACGATCTTGCTCTTGTCGGAGTAGCCGGGGGCGTACCCCGGCTGGTAGGGAGGAGTGGTCATGGGCCGACACATTAGTGATCCACTCGCTCGCTGTCCGCACCGGCACCCGTCAGATGGGACGATAATGGGCCAACACTGTCCTGTCGGCTGAGGCCGCCTCCCAGCGCGGGTCCGGTCGACACCCTGACACTCCGTCAGGACACCCGGGCACCGGATGGCACTGTGCTGGCTCGCGTCGGCACCGGGCACGCCTAGACTGCCGCCGGCGGGACCGGTGAACCGCGGTGGCAACGGAGCCGTCGCGGCACCGAGCAGTCGGGGGAGCGCAGCCCCGAAGAGAGGTGTCTGCATCGTGAAGGTCGGAATCCCACGCGAGGTCAAGAACCACGAGTACCGCGTGGCGATCACGCCGGCGGGCGTCAACGAGTTCACCCGCGGTGGTCACCAGGTCTTCGTCGAGTCCGGCGCCGGGGTCGGCTCCAGCATCACCGACGAGGAGTTCGCCGCCGCCGGCGCGACGATCCTCGCCACCGCCGACGAGGTGTGGCAGACCGCCGAGCTGGTGCTCAAGGTCAAGGAGCCGATCGCCGAGGAGTACCACCGGATGCGCGAGGGGCAGGTGCTCTTCACCTACCTGCACCTGGCCGCCTCGAAGGTCTGCACCGACGCGCTGATCGACCGTCGGGTCACCGCCATCGCGTACGAGACGGTGGAGCTGCCCGACCGGTCGCTGCCGCTGCTCGCCCCGATGTCCGAGGTGGCCGGCCGACTCGCCCCGCAGGTGGGCGCCTTCTACATGATGCGCACCGGCGGTGGGCGCGGCGTGCTGCCCGGCGGCGTCTCCGGGGTGTACGCGGCCAAGACCGTGGTCATCGGCGCGGGCGTCTCCGGCCTGAACGCCGCCGCCATCGCGCTGGGCCTGCAGTCCGAGGTGCTGCTGCTGGACAAGAACGTCGCCCGGCTGCGGTCGGCCGACGCCATCTACCGTGGCCACCTGCAGACCGTCGCGTCCAACGCGTACGAGGTCGAGCGGGCCGTGCTCGACGCCGACCTGGTCATCGGTGCCGTCCTGGTGCCCGGCGCCAAGGCGCCGACCCTGATCTCGAACGATCTGGTCTCGCGCATGAAGCCGGGCAGTGTGCTCGTCGACATCGCCATCGACCAGGGCGGCTGCTTCGAGGACTCGCGCCCCACCACGCACGCCGACCCGGTCTACAAGGTGCACGAGTCGATCTTCTACTGCGTGGCGAACATGCCCGGCGCCGTCCCGAACACCAGCACCTACGCGCTGACCAACGTCACCCTGCCGTACGCCCTGGAGCTGGCCAACCACGGCTGGCGGGAGGCGCTGCGCCGCGACCCGGCCCTCGCCCTGGGCCTGAACACCCACGACGGCCAGGTCACCTACGGCCCGGTCGCCGAGGCGCACGGCATGGGTGTGCTCCCGCTGGCCGACGCGCTGGCCTGAGGGTGGCGGTCTGACCGGCGTCCCGGCCCCGGCCGGTGCGGGCGAACTGCCCGCGCCGGCCCTGCGTCGTGCCGTGCGCGGCTACCTCGACCACCTCACCGTCGAGCGTGGACTGTCCGCGAACACCCTCACCTCGTACCGCCGGGATCTGGACCGTTATCTCGCGACCCTGGTCGATGCCGGCGTCGCCGACCTCGCGTCGGTCGGCGCCGGCGTCGTCGAGTCGCACCTGGCCCGGCTGCGCGCCGGGGACGAGACGCACCCCCCGCTGGCGGTGTCGTCGGCCGCGCGCGCGGCCAGCGCGGTACGCGGCCTGCACCGGTTCGCGCTGCGCGAGGGGCTGGCCGGCGCCGATCCCAGCCGTGACGTCCGTCCGCCCACCCCGCCGCGCCGGCTGCCCCGCGCCCTGCCCGTCGAGGACGTGGTCCGGCTGCTGGAGACCGCCGGCCCGGTCACCGCGACCGGTGCGGGCGCCCCGCTCGCGCTGCGCGACCGGGCGCTGCTGGAATTCCTGTACGGCACCGGCGCGCGCATCTCCGAGGCGGTTGGTGCCGCCGTGGACGACCTCGACACCGACGAGGGCACCGTGCTGCTGCGGGGCAAGGGCGGCCGAATGCGGCTGGTGCCGATCGGCGGTTACGCCGTCGAGGCGGTGCGCGCCTATCTCGTCCGGGCCCGGCCCGGACTGGCCGCCGCCGGTCGGGGAACGCCGGCGGTCTTCCTCAACGCGCGCGGCGGACCACTGACCCGGCAGGGCGCCTGGGCGATCCTGCGGCGCGGCGCGGGCCGGGCGGGGCTGCCGGTCGACGGTCCCGCCGCGGTGTCCCCGCACACCCTGCGCCACTCCTACGCCACCCACCTGCTCGACGGCGGTGCCGACGTGCGGGTGGTGCAGGAACTGCTCGGCCACGCGTCGGTGACCACCACCCAGGTCTACACGCTGGTCACCGTCGAGCGGTTGCGCGAGGTGTACGCCACCGCCCACCCGCGCGCCCGCGGCTGAGCCCGGTCACGGTCGGTCCCGACACGCCGGGCCGGTGCCGAACCCCCTGCTGATCGGTGGCGTACAGTCGGCATCGGCGCGGACCTCCTGGGGCGACACGACCGGGGTGCGCAGCGGCGCCGCGAAGGACGTCGGACGGCTCCGACGCCGGGTGGGTCGTCGGGAGGGGGCAACGAGCACATGGCTGGCAACGGTGACCGTGCCGAGACCTGGACGTCGGAGCTCCGCGAGCAGCAGGCCACGCTCGGTGCGGACCTGGGTCCGGCGGATCCGGCGGCCTACACGATGCGCAAGCCCATTCCCGAGCCGATGCCCACCGACCGGCACGGTCCGGCGCGCATCATCGCGATGGCCAACCAGAAGGGTGGCGTCGGCAAGACCACCACCACCATCAACCTGGGTGCGGCGCTCGCCGAGTACGGCCGCAAGGTGCTGCTCGTCGACTTCGACCCGCAGGGTGCGCTCTCGGTGGGGCTCGGGGTCAACCCGCACAACCTCGACCTGTCGATCTACAACCTGCTCATGCAGGACGACATCATCGCCGAAGACGTCGTCATCAAGACGGACGTGGCGGGGTTGCACCTCCTGCCGGCCAACATCGACCTCTCCGCCGCCGAGATCCAGCTCGTCAACGAGGTCGCCCGGGAGATGGCCCTGGCCCGGGTGCTGCGTACGGTGCGCAAGGAGTACGACTACATCCTGATCGACTGCCAGCCCTCACTCGGCCTGCTGGCGATCAACGCGTTGACCGTCGCGCACGGTGTGCTCATCCCGCTCGAATGCGAGTTCTTCAGTCTGCGTGGCGTGGCGCTGCTGCTGGACACCATCGACAAGGTGCGCGAGCGGCTCAACTTCGATCTGGAGCTCGAGGGCATCCTCGCCACCATGTACGACAGCCGCACCACGCACTGCCGGCAGGTGCTCCAACGGGTGGTGGAGGCGTTCGGCGACAAGGTCTACCAGACGGTCATCACCAAGACGGTGAAGTTCCCCGAGTCCACGGTGGCCGGTGCTCCGATCACCAGCATGGACCCGGCGTCCTCCGGGGCACGCAACTACCGTCAGCTGGCCCGCGAGGTGATCGCCGCCCAGTCGGAGCGGTAGCCGGAACGCCCGGTGTCCGTCTCGTGCACTACGGTCGTCCGGTGACCGCGCCACCCCTCGACCCGTCCGCCGCCGCTGCTCCGGCCGTGGTCGAGGGCATGCCGCCCACCGAGCCGGCTGTGGCGGTCGACGGCCCGCCGCCCACCGCCCCGGCGCCCGCCGGCTTCACCGTGCGGCTGGCCAACTTCACCGGCCCGTTCGACCTGCTGCTGCAACTGATCGGTAAGCACAAGCTCGACGTCACCGAGGTGGCCCTGCACACGGTCACCGACGAGTTCATCGCCTACATCCGGGCCATGGGCGACAACTGGGACCTGGACGAGGCGAGCGAGTTCCTCCTGATCGCCGCCACCCTGCTCGACCTGAAGGCGGCCCGGCTGTTGCCCGCCGCCGAGGTGGAGGACGAGGCGGACCTCGCCCTGCTGGAGGCACGGGACCTGCTCTTCGCCCGGCTGTTGCAGTACAAGGCGTACAAGGAGGCGGCGGCGCACATCGCCGAGCTGGAGGCGGTCGGCGGCCGGCGGTACCCGCGCGCCGTCAGCCTGGAGCCCCGGTACGCCGAGGCGCTGCCCGACCTGGTGCTCGGCATCGGCCCGCAGCGACTGCTGAGGCTGGCCGTGAAGGCGATGACCCCGAAGCCGGTGCCGGAGGTCTCCATCGCCCACGTGCACATGGTCCGGGTCAGCGTGCGGGAGCACGCGGCGATCCTCGCCGCCCGGCTGCGTCGGGCCGGCACGGCGACCTTCTCGCTGCTCTGCGCCGACTGCGAAGCCACCCTGGAGGTGGTCGCCCGGTTCCTCGCGCTGCTGGAGCTCTACCGGGAGGGTCTGGTGGCCTTCGTGCAGGAGCAGGCCCTGGAGGAGCTGACGGTGCGCTGGACCGGCGCGGTCGACGGCGACGCCGACCTGCACGTCGACGAGTACGCCGGCACCCCACCGGACGGGGCGGACACGACGGAGGGCGAACGGGATGAGTGACGAGGATCGCCAGCATTCCCTGGCAGACCAGGCCGCCGCGTGGGTCCCACCCTGGAACCGGGCGCAACCCGCGTCCGCCGACGCGACGGAGAGCGCCCCGGATCCTGGTACGGAAACGCCCCCGGAGGACGCCAGGGACTCGCAGGAACCCGGCGCCTCCGAGGTGACGGAGGACGCCGGCGTACCCCCGGAAAAGCCGTCGGGACGGCGGCGGGCGCCGGTGGTGCCGGAGCCCGCGCCGGAGCTTTCCGACGCTGAGCTGCGCGGCGCTCTGGAGGCGATTCTGCTGGTTGTCGACGAACCGGTCAGCGAATTGGTCCTGGCCCAGGTGCTGGAGCAGCCGGCCGAGCGGGTCGGGCCGATGCTCGACGAGATCGCCGCCGGCTACACGGCCGGCGGGCACGGGTTCGAGCTGCGGAGGGCGGCTGGCGGCTGGCGGCTGTACACCCGCCCGGAATACGCGACGTACGTCGAACGGTTCGTGTTGGACGGGCAGTCCGTACGGCTGACCCAGGCTGCGTTGGAGACGCTCGCAGTGGTCGCCTACAAGCAGCCGGTGACCCGTTCGCGCATCTCGGCCATCCGGGGTGTGAACTGCGATGGGGTCATCCGTACGCTGGTAACCCGCGGCCTCGTCGAGGAGTGCGGCACCGAAACGGACAGCGGGGCGTTCCTCTACCGGACCACCACGCTGTTCCTGGAAAAGCTCGGGCTGAACACCGTCGACGAGCTGCCGCCACTCGCACCCTTCCTGCCCGACGACGTAGAAGAGCTTGCTGATGCGACCCGATAACCGTTCCCCCAAGCCCGATGCCCCCGTCTATGAGGGGGCCGAGCGCCTGCAGAAGGTGCTCGCCGCCGCCGGCGTGGGTTCCCGCCGCGCCTGCGAGGACCTGATCTTCCGCCGCCGGGTCACCGTGGACGGCCGGGTGGCCAAGCTCGGCGACAAGGTCGACCCGGCCGTCGCCGTGATCCACGTGGACGGCGAGCGCCTCCAGGTCGACACCCGCCTGGTCTACGTGGCGATGAACAAGCCGCGCGGGGTGGTTACCACCATGGCGGACGACAAGGGCCGCAACGAGCTGGCCGAGTTCATCGGCAACCGGGTGGAGCAGCGCGTCTACCATGTCGGGCGGCTCGACGCGGACAGCGAGGGCCTGCTGCTGCTCACCAACGACGGCACCCTCGCGCACAAGCTCATGCACCCCTCGTACGAGGTGCTGAAGACGTACCTCGCCGAGGTGGTCGGGCCGATCCCGCGCAACCTGAGCAAGCGGCTGCTGGCCGGCGTCGAGCTGGAGGACGGGCCGGTCAAGGTCGACTCGTTCAAGGTGGTCGACACCCTGGGCAAGACCGCCCAGGTGGAGCTGAGTCTGCACGAGGGGCGCAAACACATCGTCCGGCGGTTGCTGGCCGAGGTCGGGCATCCGGTCACCCGGCTGGTACGTACCTCGATCGGGCCAATCCGGCTTGGTGACCTGCGCACCGGGCGGATCCGGCGGTTGACCAACGCCGAGGTCGCCGCCCTGTTCAACGTGGTGGCCGACTGACCCTCGCGCCCCTGCGGTCCACCGACCGTCGTCGGGAGCTGTCCCGACCGACCTTGTTGCTCTCAGTTCCGGCGGTTGCCTGCCCCGCGGTGGGCAGACGGGGTTTGCGAGGACGGGCGACGAGCCGCCCCACCAGCTTCCGGCGCTCCTGGCCGGCGGCTCGGTGGCGGTGCTCGTGGGCGTGGACCTGGCCGCGCCGTCATTCCACCAGCCCGTCACACCACGCGGTGGAACCCGCCGCGCGCGTCGGCGTCACCCTCCGTGGCAGACGCCAGCGCCGGTCGGGTCAGCGAGACATGGGTTCGTCGGTGAGCCCCACCCGGTCGAGGCGCTCGGCGAGGACGTCGACGCTGTCGTCGTTGACGACATGCCAGTCGGCCAGCACGATCGGCGTGGCCTTGTCCAGGGTGCTGATCTCGCGGAGGTCACGCGAGGTGATCTCGTCCGGCGTCAGCGGCCGGTGGGGACGCTTGCCCAGTCGCTCCTCCCGCAGCCCACGGGGGGCGTGCACCGCGAGGGTGCGCAGAGTGTCCGGAAAGCGCTCGGTGAGGTACTCGTACTCGGCGTAGCTGTACAGGCCGTCGATGATGACCAGCGGCTGCTCGGTGAGCTGCTTGCCGATGTCGTCGGCCGCGAGCTGGGCGACAGCGCTCATACCGTGCAGGCGGCGCACTTCTTCCCGTACGGTCCGCTCGGTCTGTTCGTTGACGGCAAGACCACGGCGTCGCACCTCGCCCACGATCACGCCACCGAAGTAGACGACAGGGGCACCGGTCGCCTTCTGCACCATGGCGACGACCGTCGACTTCCCGGTGCCCGCCAACCCGACTACCGCCAGAATCCCGTTCATCGCCATCCGTCCGGTCTCCCACCGGGCGGTGGGAAAATGAGTAGAGGTCACCCGTTGAAAAGCGTACGTGGCGTCGCCGACGTGAGCTCGGCAGGGACCTCGGGCGTTCGCGAATGCGGACAGTAGCATTGGCGGATCAAGTGTACCGGCACGGCGGCGATGGACGCGGTCGTGCTTCTCAGCTCCGGAGCGGAAACGGGCATCTCCGTGCCGTCCGCTCCGCGAACTGCTGATCCGATCTGGGAGTGGCATGACCAACAGTGACGGATGGGTCGAGCTGCGCGAGCCCGACATCGACTCCGAGGATCCGTCCGGCCCACAGCCGGTGGTGGCCGTTGTCGGCCGCCCCAATGTGGGCAAGTCCACGCTGGTCAACCGGATCATCGGCCGCCGGCAGGCGGTCGTCGAGGACATCCCCGGGGTGACCCGGGACCGGGTGCCGTACGACGCGCAGTGGAACGGCCGGGCGTTCACCGTGGTGGACACCGGCGGTTGGGAACCGGACGCGAAGGACCGGGCCGCGGCCATCGCGGCGCAGGCCGAGACGGCGGTGGTCACCGCCGACGTGGTGCTCTTCGTCGTCGACGCGATGGTGGGCTCCACCGACGTGGACGAGGCCGCGGTGAGGATGCTGCGGCGCAGCGCCAAGCCGGTGATCCTGGTGGCGAACAAGGCCGACAACACCTCCATCGAGGTGGAGGCCACCTCACTCTGGTCGCTCGGCCTCGGTGAGCCGTTCCCCGTCTCCGCGCTGCACGGACGGGGTTCCGGCGACCTGCTGGACGCCATCCTCGCCGCGCTGCCGGAGGCACCGCCGATCATGGAGAACCGGCCGCGTGGGCCGCGCCGCGTGGCGCTGGTCGGCCGGCCGAACGTGGGCAAGTCCAGCCTGCTCAACCGGTTCTCCGGCGAGGAACGGGCAGTGGTCGACTCGGTCGCCGGCACCACCGTCGACCCGGTGGACAGCCTGGTCGAGATCGGCGGTCAGACCTGGCAACTGGTGGACACGGCCGGCCTGCGCAAGCGGGTCGGCCAGGCCAGCGGCACCGAGTACTACGCCAGCCTGCGCACCTCGGCGGCGATCGAGGCCGCCGAAGTCGCCGTGGTGCTGCTGGACTCCAGCGAACCGATCAGCGAGCAGGACCAGCGGATCCTGTCGATGGTCACCGAGACCGGCCGCGCGCTGGTCATCGCGTTCAACAAGTGGGACCTGGTCGACGCCGACCGCCGGTACTACCTGGACAAGGAAATCGAGCGCGAGCTGCGCCGCATCCCCTGGGCGATCCGTCTGAACCTGTCGGCGATGACCGGCCGTGCCGTGGACAAGCTGGCCCCGGCGCTGAACAAGGCGCTGGCCAGCTGGGAGATGCGAGTGCCCACCGCGCACCTCAACCAGTGGTTGACCGCGCTGGTGCAGGCCACCCCGCACCCGGTGCGCGGTGGGCGCGCGCCGCGGATCCTGTTCGCCACCCAGGCCGGCGTGGCGCCGCCGCGGTTCGTGCTCTTCACCACCGGCCCGCTCGACGCCGGCTACCAGCGGTTCGTTGAGCGCAAGCTCCGTGAGGAGTTCGGGTACGAGGGCAGCCCGATCGAAATCTCGGTCCGCCCGCGCAAGAAGCTCGGCCCGGGCGGCCGAGGCAAGGCGCACGGCTGACCTGTTCTCCGAGAAGAGGCCGGATGGGCACCTGCCCATCCGGCCTCTTCTTTTCTGCAGGAGGTGTGCGGTGGTTCGGGCGTGCGGCGGGGTGGTGTGCGGTGGTTCGGGCGTGCGGCAATTCGGGTGGGGGCTGTGAGGAGGACCGGCGGCTGCTGCGATAAGCTGTACCGGCTGCCGCGGGGGAAACCACGCGGGGGCGGGACGTGGCGCAGCTTGGTAGCGCACTTGACTGGGGGTCAAGGGGTCGTCGGTTCGAATCCGGCCGTCCCGACAGCGAGAGGGTTTCCGCAGGTCAGAGACTTGCGGAAGCCCTCTTTTCATTGCTCGACACGAATGCCCGGTCTAGCACGCCGCTGTTGGACTCCTTGACTCGGGCAGGTTGTCATGTCACTACTTGATCTTCAAAAGCTCGCCACTGGACTGTCTCGGACCTGGGCCGGGTTCCTGCGGGACTGGGACCGGTCGCTGCGGGCCGGGAACTACCCCGAGACCACCCGCTACAACTACCTCCTCGCCGCGGCGCAGCTGGGTCGGTATCTGGGGGAGTCGTCCCCGGACCCGGACGCCGATGACGCGGCCGACGACCCGTGCGCGGTGACCCGAGGGCACGTAGAGGCGTTCCAGGCCTGGATGATCGACACCAGGTCCGCGTCGACCGCGCTGAACAAGCACAAAGGGCTGCAGCAGTTCTTCAAGTGGCTGCTCATCGACGAACAGGCCATCGACCGCAACCCGATGGATCGGGTACGCCAGCCCAAGACACCGCGCAAGCTGATCCCGGTCCTGCGCACCGAGGACACCAGCAAGGTGCTCGACGCGTGCAAGGGCAAAGCGTTCGCCAACCTGCGCGACGAGGCGCTGATCCGGCTGCTGTCCAACAGTGGCGGCCGTCTGTCCGAGGTGGGCAACCTCCTCGTTGCCGATGTCGACCTGCACACCGAATCGGTGCACTTTCACGGCAAGGGTGCCAAGGACCGTCGGGTGCGATTCGGGCCCAAGACAGCACGGGCGCTGAGCCGGTATCTGCGGGCCCGGGACAAGCACAAGGGCGCCGGACTACCGCAGCTGTGGCTGGCCGAGCGCGGCGCGGCCGCGTTAACCCCGAACGGCATCAAGATCCGGCTCAAGCGGCTCGGTCAGGCGGCCGGGGTGCCAGACCTGCACGCGCACCGGTGGCGCCACACCTTCGCTCACGAGTGGAAGCGCGCCGGGGGAGACACCGGCGATCTTATGCTGCTGCTCGGCTGGACGTCCGAGGACATGCCCCGGCACTACGGCGCCAGCGCTGCCGCGGAGCGGGCGCAGGAGACACAGGCACGGCTGGGAATCGGCGAACGAGTGTAGGAGCGTCAGTGCCGCACCCGACCCTGCCGAACGGGCAGAGGTCGGGTGCGGCGGCCCCGGCGCGATGCGCTAGGCGCACTGCCCACCCTGGGGCATAACCGGCCCTGCGGGCGCGGGCGGCGTGCCGAGCCTGTCGAGCGGCTTAGCCGACGCGCCCCACGAGCACACCAGATCCGCTGAGTCGTCCCCGCCCGCCGGCACCTCCCCGACGAGCTCGCGTCGACGCCATGGCCTCGGCAACTCGATCCGGGCACCGTCGGCGCTGGTGAAACCTCTAGCCTTTCGATGTTCGGCGCTTCCTGGCTGCGGCGGATCGTTCGGCCAACTGCAGCATGTACGCCGTCCGCGCGTGCTGGGCCATAGCGCTGCGAAGCTCAATGGGCAGGGTGCCGTCGGGATCGACCTGGCGTTCGAAGCGGTCGAGGAAGGCTTTCGTGCCGGCCGCCGTCCGGGCCGTGCGGTCGGTGGTGTTGGCCCAGGAGACATGTGCCGCGATGCGAGCCCGCCGCCGGCGCTGTTCCGGTGTCAAACCAGACGGTCTCTGTCCTTCGTCTGGCATGTCGTGGGTGTTGCCGCGGTCAGACACGTTCACCGATCCCCATCCGGGCCTGGACGTGCTGAGCGCGTTCGGCCGCGGCGCTGGCACCGTAGTGCCGGGGCATGTCCTCGGACGTCCAGCCCAGCAGCAGCATGAGATCGCCGGTGTCTCCGCCGGCCAACTTCCACTCGTGGGCGTAGGTGTGGCGCCACCGGTGTGCGTGCACGTCGACGACCCCCGCGCGCTGCCCGCGTCGCTTGAGCATGAGCTTGATGCCGTTGGCCGACAACGGCCGCGCGCCGCGCACCGCCAACCACAGGTCGGGCAGCCCGACGGCGCGATGACTGTTGCGGGCCCGCAGGTAGCGGCTCACCGCCCTCGCCGTCTTGGGTCCCAGCCGAACCCGCCGATCTTTGGCACCCTTGCCGTGGTAGCGCAGGGTATCGAGCGTCAGGTCGACATCGGAGAGTTGAAGGTTGGCCACCTCCGACAGCCGTGCTCCCGTGTTGGCGAGCGTTCGGATGATCGCCTCGTCGCGTACCTGGACGAAGTCTTTGCCCTTGCAGTTGTCCAGCAGCCTCTTGGTGTCCTCATCGCGGATGATCGGGATCAACTTGACCGGCGTCTTTGGTTGGCGAACCCGCAGCATCGGTGACTGGTCGATTTCGTCCTCGTCCAGAGCGAGCCACTTGAAGAACTGCTGGAGGGCCTTGTGCTTGTTCAGAGCGGTCGAAGCCGATCGGGTCTGCACCATCCATGCCTGGAACGCCTCAATGTGACGCCGGGTCACGGCTGTTGGCGTATCTGCGATGTCCCCCGCCTCGTCCTGATGGGCGTCGTCGTTCAGGTACCGACCGAGCTGTGCCGCGGCGAGCAGGTAGTTGTATCGCGTGGTCGATGGGTAGTTCCCCGACCGCAACGACCGTTCCCAATCCGTAAGGAACGCCGCCCACACCGGAGACAGCCCCGCCACCAGCTTCGCGAGATCCACTTTCATCACGAGGCCCCCCGGAACTGCAGGGCGATGGAGCATCCATGGCAGTGCCGCTGCCGGCAGCGGGGGTCCGACCAGAGGTTGGGCCGGTCTTCTGCGCCTCGCTTCTGCACGAGTGCCGGGCTACTGCGGTCAGCGAGAATCGCCCCGATTCGCAGCCAGCTCTGGGTCTTCATCAATGTGGTGAGTTGTGACGCGCCTCTGCGTTCGCTGGTCGACCTGTGGCTAGTCATGCCGCTGCCCTCCGGTGAAGACCAACAGCTCGATAGGGTGGTAGCCGCCTTCGTCGATCGACGATTTTTTTCGTGAGGCCACGGCCTCGGCCTGACTGGCGTAGTAGAGGAATTGATCACCCTCGCCGGGACCGAGGACGGTGACGATCTGCAGCACCTGGGTCAGACCCACGGCGCGAGCAGCGGGCAGGAGTTCGTGGAGGTGCTCGGCGAATGTCGTGCCGGGCTGGCCGGGTGCCGCGGAGCTGACGGCGGCGATGGCGCAGGTATCGGCGGTCATGATGAGCCGGCAGGCGGTGAACAGGTCGGCGATGGCGGCCGGTGTCCGGGTGTGCCGTGAGGGCCATCGCAGGACGACAAGGCTGACCGGATCGGTGACCATGTCGAGGTTGGTGACCGCGGCGGGATCGGTGATGGACAGGTACGTGCGGGACGCGCGGGTGCTGGCGTGCTCCAGCTCTGCATCACTGTCGAAGTCGACGATCGTATCGCCACGTTGGGTGTACACGAGGATGAGTCGCTGCGCCAAACGCGACGCAAGCCGGTCGCCCCGGGCGGCAGGTCCGGTGTCGTCGCGGTCGTCGAGGCGCCAGACGGCGATCGGGTCGTCACCACCGACGAGAACCGCCTCGTCGTCGTGCTGACGCGCCTCGTGGTGGAAGGGGTCCGGGCGGCTCCCGCCGTTGGGCGTGGGATCAGGTCCAGCAGTCATGTACGGGTGGCTCCCGCGCTGACTGGCCGTGTTCGCATCTACGAATAGCTCCGCCAACCCCACCCGGAGCACCGGGTCATGTGGTCGGCTACCCAACAGGCACCCAACAGCGCAGGGGTTTTGGTGGCCGTAGCTACTCAACAGAGCCTGCGAGTCTGCTCAACAACTGGTCGGGCGCTCGACTACAGAGCCACGGGTGTTGGCCAACAGCTTCGGGTGTCGGCCAAGCAGCGGTATCCGTGCCGGCTGATCGCTAGCCAACAGCACCCTCACTGCAGAGCGCCCGCGGCGGCCGAGGTCCCGTCGTTCATCGACTAGCGGGTTCCTCATGGCCAACGGCGCCCAACAAGGGCCCTGAGCTGGGCTGTTGGGATGCCGATGCCGGGCTCCGTCCTCCCTTGACTGTTGGGTGGATAGGTGCGCTGAGCAGGCCGAACAGCTTCCCAGGCCCGCTCGCCTGATCGCGGACTGTTCGGTAGTCGTGCGCGGATGGAGGCCTCTCACACCGCCGACGAGGTGCGGTGCCCGGGCGCCTCGCAAGGGATCTCATGTCTACTCGATCTTGGCCGTCATCACCGCTGACTGCGGCGAGCCATGCCTTCACCCTGCTCGTTCAGCCCCCTACCCACATCGGATTCGACGGTCGGGGGTTCGACGGCCTGCCGGACGAGATCCTGCCGTTGGAACGGCTCCGCGCGCTGCTGCTGCAGCCGCAGACCAGCCTGGAGGTCCGCGATGCGGTATGGCGTGAGCTGGTAATCCGCGCTCGCCGCGACGGCCCAGCCTGGGTCGTGGCCGCAGTCGGTATCGCCTTGCCCGGCCTACGGCACATCGCCGGTCTCCTCACCGCGGGATGGCGCGGGGACACCCGTGATCTGGACGCCGAGCTGCTGGTCGGGTTCATCGAACGGCTCACCACCATCGACCTGGAGCCACCCCGGGTGGTCGGCCGGCTCATCGACGCTGGCCTGCGCGCCGCCCGCAAGGCCCGTGACGCGGACTCCGACGCCCAGCTCATCCACACCGACGCGACCGGGCCGATCGCGCCGATCCAACCGTGGGATCATCCCGACCTGGTCCTGGCCAGGGCCGTCGCGGCCGGGGTCATCGACGCCGACGAGGCGAACCTGATCGCCGCGACCCGCCTAGAGAACGCCACGCTCGCGCAGGCAGCGACACACCTCGGTATCACTGCCAGCCTGGCCTCGTCATGGCGGTTGAAGGCCGAGCGGCGGCTTCTGGAAGCCATTCGCGCGGGCGACCTCGCGTTCGTGCAACTGCGACGTCGCCGGCGTCCCAGCGGTGACATGACCCACCTCGGGGCCGCCACGACCCACCAGGGGGCCACCGCGACTTAGCAGCGAGTCGCCGCCGCTCAGGAGCGCACGGCCGCCGCTCAACAGCGCGTCGCTCCAGCTACGTCCCGCGACCCAACGACGGGTGCTGCGACCCAACAGCACACGGTCGCCTCCCCACAACGAGTCGCTACGGCGGGTGCGACCCAACAGCAACAGCCTGTTGGGTCGCTGTTGGGCCGCAGCGCCGCGGCGGACGTCGTGTTGGCCACCCAACAGCGGGCCTTCGTGGGCAAGACATCGGACCGAGCAGCGGCCGATGTCGGCGCCCCGGGGATCGGGGCGCGGCCGGCCTGAGTGGCCGTGTTCGCGCCCGATCACCTCACGGCTGGAAGGAGCGACGCTCCCACGGCCCGCCCCGATCCCCGGCAGCGCACCTCAACCCCAACTCGAGCCCCGCATAGGCGGGGCGGGAGGTGCTCACCATGGTCCGCCACACCCTCTACCGCACCATCGCGGTCACAGTCGCGTTCCTCGCGACCGTGACCGGTCCGGCCCCGGCGTACGCGGCCGAGCCGCACATCCCGCCCGCCAACTCACTGCCGGTAGTCATCAGCAACATCACCACCTGGATCGTCGGGATCCTCATGGGCGTCGCCACCCTGTTCCTCACCATCGGCGGTCTGCGCTACCTCGCCGCAGGCGGCGACCCGACCGAGGTGGAGAAGGCCAAGTCCGCCCTCAAGAGCGCGCTGATCGGCTACTCCCTGGCCGTGCTCGCGCCCGTCCTGCTCGCCATCGTGCGGGGCTGGGTCGGAGGCTGACGTGGACGACTGGCTCGCCGGCCAAATCATCAACTCCGTCATCGACTGGATCGCCGAGACCATCCTCGGCGCGCTCAACGTCCTGTGGGACCTGCTGACGGCCACGGTGTTCGTCACCCCCGACGTCACCCAGTTGCCGCAAGTCACCGCGTTCGCCGACACGTCGCTGTCCATCGTGAACACCTGCTACGTGCTGGCGTTCCTGTGGGTGGCGATCCTGGTAATGGGTCGCGACACCATCCAGTCCCGAGTGGGGCCGGGGGACCTCATCCCCCGACTCATCATTGGCCTGATCGCGGCCAACTTCGCCATCCCGATCTGCTCCACCGTGATCCAGGTGGCCAACGCGCTCACCGCGGCCCTGACCGGGCAGGGCATCACCGCGCCCGGCTCGCTGCAGCAGCTGCGAGCTGTTACGGCCGCCGCGCTGACCGGGCAGACGGGCGCCAGCCCGGTCGGGTTTCTGCTCATCCTGATCGGACTGCTCATCGCCATTCTGCTCGGCACGCTCGTCGTGCAGTGGATCATCCGGTTGGGGTTGCTGATCGTCACCGTCGGCATCGCCCCGATCGCCTTGGCGCTGCACGGCACCCCCCAGACCGAGGGCGCGGCGAAGCTATGGTGGCGGATCCTGCTCGGCTGTCTGGGGACGGTCACCCTGCAGGCCGTCGCCCTGCACACCACGCTGAGGATCTTCCTGGCCCCGGACGCGAACCTGCCGGTCCTCGGCCTGCCTGGTGATCCCGGCGCGGTGATGAATCTGCTCATCGTCGTTTGCATGCTCTGGGGCGTGGTCAAGATTCCCGCGCTGATGCGCCGGTACGTCACGCAGAGTCGGCCGAGCCCGATGGGCACGATCCTGCGGGTCGTGCTCGTGCAGCAACTGACCCGCGGACTGTCCCGCGCGGTCGGTTCCGGAAGCGGGGCCGCGCGCGCCGTCGGCGGCAGAGGCGGTGGCGCGGGCGCGGCAGGCGCGGGTGCGGCCGCCCGGCCGTGGCCGGTGAGCTCCGGCGGGGGAGGCGGTGGCCGACCTCGCCCCGCTGTGTCGTCCCCGTCACCCCGCCTCGGCGGGTCCGCACCCCGACCGCTGCTGCGGCCATCGGGCGCCAGTCCCGACCGCACCGGAATCGCCTACCCGACGGGCCGCTCCGTGCGCCCTTACAGCCGAAACGACATCGCCAGCGGCGTCGACCTCTACACCCGCGCCATGAAGGCCCGCGCCGCCTCGTCCACTCGAAAGGCACCCTGATGACCGCCACCCACCGCGCCTCGCGCTCGCACGCAAAAACCACCAGCCCGTCCACCACTGCCCGGGACACGTCCACCATCGTCGCCATCGCCTGGCCCACTGGTCGGCCGATCTACCGCTACACCACTGCGGAGATCGCCGACGGAGTGGACCTCTACACCCGGGCGATGAATGCCCGTGCCGCTGGCACCACGCATCGGGGAGACCACGATGCGCCCGAGTGACGACGCCGCCCCGCACGCCCGAATTCCTGCCGACGTCGACACCCCGGACAAAATCGTCTATGGGCTGACCGCGCGGCAGTTGGCCATCCTGGCCGTGGCCGCGGTGCTCGGCTACGGCCTCGTCCGGTCGGTGGGGACGCTGCTACCACAGCCGGTCCTGATCGCGGTCCTCACCCCGCTGGCCGGTGCGGCGATCGTCCTCGCGATGGGCCGCCGCGACGGCCTGTCCATGGACGCCTGGCTGCTGTCGGCGGTCCGGCACGCGCGCGCTCCGAAGCGGCTGGCCCCGGCGGCGGCCGGCCAACCGGCCGCAGCACCGGCCTGGGCGCCGGCCGCCGAGACACCCATCGCGATGGTGCCGGTGCTGCGGCTGCCGGCGACGGCGATCAGCGCCACCGGTGTCGTCGATGCCGGCTCGCACGCGGTGGCGCTGGTCGCCTGCACCACCGTGAACATCGGACTGCGTACCGGCGACGAGCAGGCCGCCCTGATCGGCAGCTACGGACGGTGGCTCAACTCGCTGTCCGGGCCGGTGCAGATCGTGATCTCCGCGCAGCGGGTCGATCTGTCCAGCCACGCCCACCGCATCGCCGAGGGCGCTGAGACGATCGCCAATCCGGCGCTGGCCGGCGCGGCTCGGGACTACGCCGGCTTCCTCGACGACCTCGCGGCACGGCGGGACCCGCTGTGGCGCACCGTCACCGTCGCGGTCACAGCAGGCGGCGACAAGGGCCGCGACACCGAGGTCCTGCGCCGCGCCGAGCACGCCGCGTCGGCGCTGTCCGCGCTCGGCGCGCAGACCGCCGTCCTGGACGGCGGCCGGGCCGCCGCGGTGCTGACCTGCGCCACCGACCCCTACACCCCGGCCGACGTCACCTGGGCCCGCGCCCTACCAGACGCGGCCATAACCGGAGCAGGAGACTGACATGACCCCACGGAAATTGCGAAAGCCCACCACCGCTGCCGCGAGCCCGGCCGACTCGGCCGGGCTCGCGGCCGTTCTGGGCCCCGCCGCCATCGAGAACACCCCCCGCTACCTGAGCGTCGGTGACGGGTACACGGCCACGCTGATCGTGACCGGCTACCCCGCCGAGGTCGGACCGGCCTGGTTGGACCCGCTCCTGGCGTGGCCGGGCCGCCTCGACGTCGTCGTCTACATCGACCCGCTCACACCGCAGACCGCCGCTGCCCGACTCCGCAAGCAGCGCGCCCGGCTGGAATCCAACCAGCGCACCGACGCCGAGAAGGGCCGCCTGGCCGACCCGATCGCCGAGGCCGCCGCCGACGACGCCGCGGAGCTGGCCGACCGGCTCGCCCGCGGCCACAGCAAACTCTTCCGCGTCGGCCTGTACCTGTGCGTACATGCCACCGGCCTCGACGACCTCGACGAGGCGGTCGCGCACGTGCGGGCCACCGCCGCGTCCGTCCTGCTCGACACCCAACCGGCGACCTGGCGGCAACTGCAGGGCTGGACCACCACCCTGCCCCTGGCCACCGACGCGCTCGGCATACGCCGGGTCATGGACACCGACGCGATCGCCTCGGCGTTCCCCCTCGCCTCCGCGGACCTTCCAGCGCCGCTGCCCGGTGAGCCCGGCGCCACCGGCGGCATGCTCTACGGCCTCAACCCCGACAGCAACGGCATCGTCTGGTGGGACCGATGGTCGCAACACAACGCCAACAGCATCGTCCTCGCCAGATCCGGGGCCGGCAAGAGCTACTTCGTCAAACTCGAGGTGCTCCGCTCGCTGGCCGACGGTGTACACGTGGCGGTCATCGACCCCGACAACGAGTACATCCGCCTCGCCGACGCCGTCGACGGCGTCACGATCACCCTCGGCGCTGGCGGGGTCCGGCTCAACCCTCTCGACATTCCGCCCGGGGACCGCCGCCCGCAGGCGCGCACCTACCGGGCGCTGTTCCTGCACACCCTGATCGCGGTGCTGCTGGGCCAGCAGCCACCGCCGTCGGAGCGGGCCGCCCTCGATAAGGCGATCAACGACGCCTACGACGCCGCGGGGATCTCCAACGACCCTGACACGTGGCGCCGGCAAGCCCCGCTGCTGCGCGACGTCGCCGCCGCCCTCACCGACCAGCAGACCGACGCCGCCCATACCCTCGCCGCCCGACTGACACCGTGGACCACCGGATCATTTCGGGACCTGTTCGACGGTCCCACCACCACCGTGCCGAGCGGACAGCTGGTGTGCTGGTCGACCAGGCAGCTCGCCGATGAACTGCGCGCCCCTGGCATGCTGCTCGCCCTCGACGCGATCTGGCGCGACGTCGACACCCCGGCCATCCGGTCGGCGCACACGCCCCGGCGGCTCGTCGTCGTCGACGAAGCCTGGACCCTGTTACAAGACGGCGAGGGCGCCAAGTTCCTGTCCCGGCTCGCGAAGTCCGCCCGTAAACGCCGGGCCGGGTTGGCGGTCATCACCCAGGACGTCGGGGACCTGCTCGGCTCCGACCTCGGGCAGGTCGTCATCGCCAACGCCGCGACCCAGGTGCTGCTACGGCAGGCACCGCAGGCGATCGACATCGTCGCCGACGTGTTCGGCCTGACCGCCGGCGAAGCCCGGGTACTGCTCGGCGCCCGCCGCGGCGAGGGCCTGTTGATCTCAGGCACCCACCGAGTGGGTTTCCAAGCTGTGGCCTCAAAGCAGGAGCACCGGCTGTGCATCGGAGACCTGGAGTTGCCCGACGACGAGTGACCGTATCGGACGGGCCTGAACCTGGCCGCGACTCGACTATGCCATCCGAGAGGCCGTGGGCCGAAAGCAACGGCGGCCCGCGACCCCCCCTTTTTTGCTCACTGAAAGGGCCCGACCAGTGAACACTGGCTCCGTCTTCGCGTTCGTTCCCACGCCCACGCCCGCTCCTACCTCACCGCCGGCCCCGCCGCTGCCCGGTCCGTCGCAGTGGCTGCTTGACACCGCCGCCACGGCGGTCGACTGGTGCCAGGACCGGCCCTGGCTCGCGCTGGTCGCCGTGCTGCTCATCGCTTCCGGCTACGCCGGGCGCGCAGTAGTGGCCGGCCGCCGGCACGCCCGGATGGCCCGGCACGCACAGCTGATCACCATCAGCCCGCCGCCGGAGGTCGATCCGGACGGCGCCGCCACGCTCTGGGCCACCCTCGCCGAGATCCTGCACACCGGCTGGCGACGCCGGCTGCGCGACGGCCGCCCGCACATCGCCGTCGAGTACCGGTGGAGCGGCCGGGAACTGACCATCGCGCTCTGGGTGCCACGCACCATCCAACACGGTCCGATCCAGGCCGCGATCCGCGGCGCCTGGCCCGGCGCGGCGTGCACCGTCACCGACGCCGACCCGCCGCTGCCCCTGGAAGCCCTCGACATCGGCGGCGCACTCGCCCCCACCTTGGCACCCTGGTACCCCCTGCAGACCGACCACGACAACGACCCGCTGCGTACCTTGATCGCCGCCGCGTCCGGCCTGCACGCCGCCGAGTCGGCCTGCGTGCAGGTCCTCGCCCGGCCCGCCACCGTTCGGCAGATCCGCCGCCTGCGCCGCGGCGTGCAAGGCCTACGCACCGGGCGGCCACCACGCGACCTGCTTGACCCCGCCACCTGGCTGCGGGTCGTGCTCGACCTCAGCCTGGAGCTGTTCACCACGAGCCGGCACACCTCGGCATCGTCACGGCACACGCCCATACCGGGCAGCGACCCGCAACGCGAGCGTGACGGCCGCGCCGGCATCGACAAGCTCACCGGCACCCAGTGGGAGGTCGCGCTGCGCTTCGGCGTCGCTCACACCAACCCTCGCGGCAGCGACCCTCACGACCTCACCGCCCGACTCACCACGCTCGCCCACGGCATCGCCTCGGCGTTCGGAGCCTGGACCGGCCGCAACCGGCTACGCCGACTGTCCACCACCCATCCGGCCCGCGTCCTGGCCGCCCGGATGTTGCGCCGCGGCTTTCTGCTCAGCGCCGCCGAGGTGGCCACGATCGCCGCACTGCCGCAGGACATCGCCGTGCCCGGTCTGGACCGGGCCCGCGCCAAGCCAATGCCCGCACCCGTCGCCGTCGCCGCCGGCGGACGCGGCACGAAGGTCCTCGGCCGCGCCGACGTCGGCGGCCACTCCGTCGCCGTGAACGTCGCCGACGCCCGCCAGCACCTGCACGTGCTGGGCTCCACCGGCTCCGGCAAGAGCACCCTGCTGCTCAACATGATCCTCGACGACATCCACGCCCGCCGCGGCGTCGTCGTCATTGACCCCAAGGGCGACCTCGTCCTCGACCTGCTCGACCGGATCCCCCACAGCCACGCGAAGCGGCTCACGATCATCGACCCGAACCAAGCTGCCGGCACCACCCTCAACCCGCTGCAGGGCGACGACCACGACCTGGTCGTGGACAACATCGTGTCGATCTTCGGACGGATCTTCGCCAAGCACTGGGGACCACGGATCGACGACACCTTGCGCGTGGCCTGTCTGACGCTGATGCGTAAGTCCAACGCCACGCTGACGCTGATCCCGCCGCTGCTCAACGACAAGAAGTTCCGGTACATGTTCACCCAGGACCTCGACGACCCGGAAGGTCTGCGCGGCTACTGGGAATGGTTCGAGTCGACCCCGCCGCCGCTACGGGCCCAGGTCATCGGCCCCGTGCTATCCCGCCTACGCGCGTTCCTGCTCCGCGACTTCGTCCGCCGCACCCTCGGCGCACCGCAGTCGAGCTTCGACATGCGCCGCGTCCTCGACGGCGGCATCCTGCTGGCCCGCCTACCCAAGGGGCAGATCGGTGAGGAGACAGCCCGGCTGATGGGCAGCTTCGTCCTCGCCTCCGCCTGGCAGACCGCGACCGGCCGGGCCCGGCTTCCCGAAGCCGACCGCCGCGACTCCTTCGCCTACATCGACGAAGCCCACAACTTCCTCAACCTGCCGGGTTCGGTCGGTGACATGCTCGCCGAGGCGCGCGGCTATCACTTCGGCCTCGTGCTGGCCCACCAGAACCTGGCGCAGATGCCGCGGGACACGCAACTGGCCATCTCCGCGAACGCCCGCAACAAGGTGTTTTTCTCCTGCGCTCCCGAGGACGCCCACCAACTGGCCCGCCACACAATGCCCGAACTCGACGAGCACGACCTGTCCCACCTCGACGCCTACCGGGCGGCGTGCCGGCTGGTCGTCAACAGCCGCGAGACCTCGGCGTTCACTCTGCACACCAACCCGCCGCGGGCACTGGTCGGCGAAGCGACGGCGGTCCGACAGGCCGCCGCGCCGGCCTCAGCCGGGCAGTCCGGAAACCGGACGGCGATCGCCCGGCTCGCCGGCGTCGCCAACCTGCCGGACGACGTGAACTCTGATCCGGGCAACCCAGCAATCACCCCGCAGAATACCGCGTGACCCAACGAGTACGCCACGCAACGACTTCGCCAGCCTAGGTTCGCGGTCTTCGCCGCCGGGGGGCGAGACCATCGAGTATCCAGAGGGCTGGACGCAATGTCCCTCAGCGACCACGGGGGGAGCCGCTGAGGGACAAATCGAGCGTACGCCTGCCACTGACCGGTCGCCAGATCGAGGATTCTCTTCGCCGAGCACCCCGGTTGTTGCCTCGCCGGGTCGGCCAAGACCCGGTCGTCGCACCAGCCACCGACGCGGCCGGCACCCGGCGCCGTACTGCCGGGGCCAGGCCGCCCCTGCCCACCCAACAGCCCAGCTAGGAGCCGTCATGTCCGCTCACATCGAATCCCGACACTTCCCCGAGGGGGAACTCTCCGCAGGGGACACCTCCCCGCTCGTACTCCGCGCCATCAACCCTCGCCCTACTGCCGCTCACACCCTCATCGACGTCTCACACCGTCTCCGACCTCGCGACTACACCATCGCCTTCCTCCTCGCCGAGCACTTCACCCTCACCACCGAACACCTCACCTCCCTCCTGTTCTCCAACCCCACCACCTGCCGCCATCGCCTACACCTCCTGCGCCGCCTCGGCTTCATCGACCGGTTTATCCGCAGCCGGCCTGGCGCACCCAACCCGGTGTGCTGGCTGCCCGGCCTGCTCTCCTCCCGGTACGTCGCCCTCGCCCACGACGACAGCCCACCGACCGCCAGAGCCCTGAGAGATCGCCAAGACCGCATCTACTCCAGCCCCACCCTGGAACACCTGCTCGAGGTGAACGACTTCTTCGTCGCCCTGCTCGTACACGCCCGCCACCAGCCGGGCGCCGCGCTGACCCGCTGGTGGTCCGAACGCAGCACCGCCGCGGCCTTGGGCCACCGCATCAAACCCGACGGCCACGGCGTCTGGACCGACGGCGACCAGGAAACCGGCTTCTTCCTCGAACTCGACCGCGGTACCGAGCCCATCGACCGCCTCGTCGACAAACTGGCCTCCCACCGCAGGCTGCGCGCCGAGGGCGGCCCGCACTATCCCATCCTGTTCGTCCTGCCTAGCCGACTGCGCGAGCAGAACCTGCATCGCAAGCTCGCCGACCGTCCCGAGCCCACCCTGATCGTCGCCACCACCTCACCGGAATCCGGATCCGATCCGTCCGGGCCGGTGTGGCGGCTAGCCGGTGACGGGCGCCACCGGCTCGCCCTGACCGACCTGCCCAGCAGCCACGGCCAACCGGGTCCCCTCACCCCCGGGCCGCCCCGACCGGGCGACCACCCACTCCGGCTCATCGTCGACGCCGCTGGCTGACCAAGCGGGTGCTCGTCGACATGAGGACGACCCAAGGTTGCCGGGAATGTGCGCGTCGACGCTCTCCTCGGGCCGCCGGGCCTCTCCGAGCCGACAGTCTTTTTCGCACCAGCTCGGACTGATTACTGAGAGTCAGGGATGCTGTGCAGTCGATATCGAGCGCCGAGCGCTGCGTACGCCCGGCGCGGCCGGTTTCGCGGCCTCGTCTACCTTCGCTTGTTCTCGCGGACCAGGCTGTTCAGCCGTCGAAAAAGCTTCTCGACTCGGTCGAGTGTGGCGGCGTCCAAGCTGGGCAACGATGCTTGTTCACGCAGGTACGTGCGAGCAGGCTTGTAGTGGTTGAAGGTCCCGTTGGCGATCTTGTGCTTGCGGAAGTAAGCCTCGATCTGGCGGACGATGCGCGGGTCACGGGCGTTCAGATCCGCTGCGGTGATCGGAGCGGGTAGTTCGTTGGTGTAGGCGCGGTTGACGAGCTCGAGGTAGAAGTCGCGCTGAAAGAGGTCCTCGATGTCGGCGTCGGAAGTGCCGGTGAACTCCTTGATCTCGATCAGACCGTTCTTGGCGAGTTGATCGTTGTCGCGTAGCCGTTGGACGGCTTGGGTGTCCTTGGTGCTGGAGTCGACCAAGACCGCAACGTTGATCTTGTTTGCGCCGAGCAGTGTGGCGAACGTGGACAACTTGCCGGAGCCGCCTATCGGGGTGACCACCCAGCGGCTATCGAGGCTGGCCCGGCCGTCGCTCTCCGTGGCGTCGTTAAAGATGTCCAGGTAGATGTGGTCGCTGGGACCCTCGACGAGCAGGGTGTCGTCGGCGACGAACAGGGTCTGTGTCATCTCGATGCCCATGGCGGCGAGCAGCGGGAAGGCGGTGTCGGAGTCGGCCTTGAAGATCTCTGCGGAGACCTTGGTGCCGCCTTCGATGTAATCGATGACGGTCCGGACCCGTTCGAAATGCTTCGCCGAGACCATGAACGGCGAGTGCGTGGTGTAGATGACCTGGTGCTTCGGCGCGAGGCGTTCGTCGATGAGCGTGAGCAGATCGTCCTGGGCGCGGCCGTGCAGGGACAGGCCCGGCTCGTCCAGCAGCAGGACGAGGTCTCCCTGCGTGCTCTCCTCCAGCTTTGTGAAGTAGGCAAGGAAGCTGAAGAACCATACGAAGCCGCGAGAACGGTCATCGAATGGAACCGTGACGCCGTGCCGACGGTTGCGGACGCGGACCTGCAGGATCGGTCCGGCATTGAGCGGCGGTTCAGCCCCCTCCTCCGGCTGCAGAACCTTCAGGTCGACCTCGAGATCGGTGTTCTGCGACCAGTACTCGAAGACCTCCTCCGTGATGGCGTTGCTGGTGTTCTCAAGCTCCCGGATCAGCCGCTCGTGGTTGTCCGCAGTGCGGAACTCCTCCAAGGTGACGCCGGCCATGTCGAGCAGGCTGATCAAGGCCCTTTCGCCTCGGTCGAGGGTACCGATTCCCCTCTTCTGGATGAGATTTGGGATCGAGACCTTGCCCGGCATGGTGTCGTAGTCGCCGTAGTAGACGAAGTGCGGCATGAGCGGCAGCGCATACTCGTCGATCAAGTAGCAGGTGACACTCTGCTGCCGCCAGCCACGGATGCGTTCCGCCGCGGCGGACGCACCGGCGGTTGGCTCCTCGAGTGCCTCGATCGCGGTGAGCAGCTGGGGGAGCGTCCGGGCCGCCGCGACGGGCTTGAGCGCGGACATGGGGAGTTCGAAGCTGGAGCGCAGGTGGCTGACGATTGCCATCTCGTTGATGCTGTGCTTGACATGGTGATGTCCCCCGTAGCCGGTGGTGAGGACGAGCTCGGGGCTGGCGAGAGCATCTCGGCCGAGGTCATCCTCGATCTGCTTGACCTCGTCGTCGTCGTAGCGAAACGTCGCCTCTACGACTGGAATCTTTGAGTCGCCCAGCTCTCGACGCTTGCGTCCCATGTTTGCCGGGAAGTCGACGACCTTGTCGAACGCCTTGCCTTCAATCGGCTTCAGCCGAAACAGGGCCTGCAGGACGTTGGTCTTGCCAGACTCGTTCTTGCCGACCAGACAGGTGACATCCTGCTCGATCCGGAACTCCTCGGAGTCCGCGACCGAGCGATAGTACGTCACCCGCGCGCTGATGAGCTTCAATTGCCCTCCATCGTCTCGGAAGGACCCGTAGGCTCGGGAGCTGGGCAGGCAAAGATCACACCTGGGCGAAGAATCAGACGCCAAGGCGCGAGTTCGGGGTATCGTCCTGACACCACATCAAGGAGTTGACCCCGGATGCCGTCGCCCGCGCGCGAGGCGCCCGGGGTCCTTCGGTTTGATCACAGGACATCGTAACTGAAAGTGCTGACGAGGTTCGCCGCCGTACTTGCGTCTCCTGAACGCGCGTCCGAAGAGGCAGGTCGGCTGAACGCTGATTTCTAACCCGACCCTCCGGCGGCGGATATTACTTAAGAATTCGTGGCGTTCGGTCACTATTGATCATGATTTCGGCTGCGGTTGTCGTGTCTACTGCCCAGCGCGCGACAGTCCGCCCTCCGAGTTTCGGCGACGATCGGGTCCAGCCAGGTTGACGAATCAGGGGCGTTCCGAGGTCCCCCGGTGTGGTCGTTGCTCGGGTGCCGAGCGCAGGCACCGGTCCTGCCTTCGTCGGCACACGAGCGAAAATCGTCGCTCATGAGGCGAGCTCTACGCATCCGAATCGCTGCCGCAACGCCCCCTACTCGGCACGTCCGTGTCACCACCGTCAACCTGCTGCGTAGGCCAGAGACGCACAGCGGGTTTCCAGACGACCACGTGACGGCGGTTGGTGGTTGGCCAACGGTGCCTTGCGCTAATCCCACAGCGTCTTGTTCGCCGGCACCGGCACACCCGCGGCGTACCCAACAGCACAGGTCGGCAGGGGCCGTCGGCGGATACGCGCCGCCCGGTTGGGGTGTTGGGTGATCGGGCTACGGTGAGGGCTCAATTTATTGAACCCCTTCGTGCACCACCACCCGGGTCCCGCCGCCCACGACTGCGATCGCAACCGCCCACCCGCCATCTGGCCGGTCGGCCTGCGACGCTCGTAGGCGTCTCGCCCACCCCTGTGCAAGGCGCCCGCCGCGGTTTTTCTCCGCGTGCCGCTGACCGCGGCGCGGTCTTTCCCTGGCTCTTCCCTTTTGGGTTAGCCGCTTCCCGCATGCCCGTATCTCGCTGCGCCTTCCGAGGAGGAAACGTGCTTGACACGTCCCTGACCATCGTGTGCCTGCCCCAGGGCACCCCCGCCGACCAACTGGCCACTGCGGCCGCAACCCGCCTCGCGGCCACGCCGCTGACCACCCTCGGCAGCGCCGTGCACTTCATCACCAGCACCCGCTTGCACCGCGGCAGCCTTCTGCAGCCTTGGAAGAACACCGCCGCTGGCGGACCGGTCCGACTTCTGGACCTCGACGCGATGCGCACTGCCGCCCAGCGGGCCTATTGGTATCGCTGGCACGTCTGGAACCAGGTCGTCGCCGGCACCCGGCCCGCCCAGCCCTATTGGAGCTTCCTCGACCGGCACCGTGTCGACCCGGGTAAGTACCCGGTCGCCAAGGCCCAGCAGCACTACCTCGCCCAGCCCCGCATCGCGACCATGCTCACCTACAACGCCCTGCCGACCCGGCTCACGGATCTGCCCACCAGCCACCTGGAGGCTTTTCAGACCGGCTCGCACAGCTTCGCCCACTACGGCTGGCTCTGCGCCGTTCCGGGCACCAACTTCGTCTGCGTCGACGGCAATCATCTGGTAGCCACCAGCGACCAGTACGTCACCCAGATGGCCTATCTCGCTGCGGCCAATCACCGCCTCAGCCTGCTGCACCATCGCGATGTTCTCGTCGCGCTCTGCACCCGCTGACCCACAGCACACCCCATTCGCCCAGGTGAACCTGTCGAACCCGTTCGCCTGCCGGCATGTGCGCCACTCACTCCGCTTGGGAAGGAGAACCGTTCATGCGCCTCGCCCCCTGGGTGACAGCTCTGCGCTGGATCTCGGTCGCCACCACGATCTTGGCTCTGTCCGTCCTGCTCTGTCTGCTGCTCACCGGCCACACCGCGTTGGCGGGCGTCATCGCCACCGTCGGCATCGTTGTCCAGTCGATCTTGTTAGCCCTGTACAACGAGCGCATCGTGCGCGCCAAGGACCGCATCGCCGACTTGGAGGCGGACCTCGCGGTCGCGTACCTGGATCCGGTCACTGGACTCGCGGTGCGCCGAGTTGCCGAACAGCACCTCGTCGACGCCGTGGGCACCGAGCTGACCGTCGCGCTGATCGACGTCGACGGTATGCACGCCATCAACACCACCTGCACCCATGACGGCGGCGACCTGTACCTCGCCGACCTCGCCGAACGACTCGTGCACGCCGGCCACGCCGGGGACCTCATCGCCCGCCTCGGCGGCCACGAATTCGTCCTCGTCACAGCGCGCGACCCGCAGGCATTGGCCCGGTCGCTCACCGCCGCCCTGGCGCCGCCCGTCACGATCGACGGCGTCACTCGGCCGATGCGCGTCAGCATCGGCATCTGCCGCACGCCCGGCGGAGACCCGCACCTTGCCCTCGGCCGGGCCGACCGGGCCATGTACGCCGCGAAGCGCCGCGGCGGCGGAATCGCGTACTACGACCCCGTCCGCGACGGCGAGCCGCTCTCACCCGGCGTGCGCCCGGCGGACCGGCGCCGCGACCGCCGCGCCAACTGGCGCCGCACCGGCAGTTCCTGACCCGGCCAGATCGGGGCCGCCGCGGGCTGCTGTACCCGTAGGGCGACGGTCCGGCCGTCACCACCGTCACCTTCCGCGCCTGGGCCTGGCCAGGAAAACGATCATGGGTGCACTCGTGAGCAGGATTGTCCGCGGAATCGACTGCGGTGCCCGCACCATCGACGGAGTCCAGGTCCAGATCACTGAACTGGTGTGGCCGATCACGGCCGCAGCTTCGAGGTCCACCGCACCGACGCCGGCGACGACCTCACCGAGGACGGCTGCTTCGCCACCTGGCCCACCGAGCCCAGATCGCGGTGCTGCTGCACGCCAGACAGGGCCTGTGGTCGTGTCTCGGATGCCGCGTCCGCATCGATGCCAGCCAGGCCGACCTGATCGTTGACCACGTTCGCGACTGCGACTTGGTTGACGGAGCCGGGCAGCCGCTACTGGGTCGCCGATAAGTGGCCTGCTCACCCTAACGGTGTGGTCGTCGCCTTCGGGGTCGTCGACGGCAACCGCCTGACGGGGCTCGACGAACGCATTATCGCCGCCGGGGTTCAGCGTCGCTGCGCCTGCGGAGCCACCGCACCGGCTGACGAACGTTGGCCGGTCACCACGGTCGTTGCGTGGGCCGTCGCCTGACCTCACACATAACCCCGTGCCTGTTGCGGGCACGGCCGTATCGCCCGCACCTGGGCCCTTCCCTTCATCGCCGATTCGGCTGACAGGAGGTGCGGGCCAGGGTCGGTTCGCGCCTCCTGCCGCCGTGCATCAAGGAGGTGCATCACATGCCATCCGCGACTTACGCGGCAGGGCGCAGCAACGACGTTCTCGACACCGGCGGCATCGTTGCCGCGCCGGTGATCGCCCGCTGCCGCGGCTGCGGCAGCGAAACCGTCGACGGGTCACCGTGTGACGACTGCGTCACCTGCCGCCGCTGCGACGCCGTGGTTGCCGAGGACGAGACAACCGACACCGTCCGCGGATCCGTCATCTGTGACCGATGTCTGGACGAGTGCTATTGGCAGTGCGACCGATGCGACGGCTGGAACCGCGACGGCGCCGACTGCGGAAACGGCTGCTGCAGCGACGACTGCAACTGCTCGTCCTGTCGGGACGACAGCGATGACGACGATGACCGTGGCGGGCTGGTCTGGGACTACGACTACAAGCCGTCCCCGATCTTCCACGGCGTCGGGCCGCTGTACCTCGGTCCCGAGATCGAGATCGACACGCCGCCGGACCGGGACTGGGAGTGCGCCGAGGTCGCCGCCGCGCATCTCGGCGATCTGGGTTACCTGAAGAACGACACCTCCATCGGCGGCGGTTTCGAGATCGTGGCCCACCCGATGTCGTATTTGTGGGCGCTGGAGCATTTTCCGTGGCGGATGCTCGACGACCTTCGCGAGCGGGGTTGCGAGGCCACCGGGCGGACCGGCATGCACGTGCACGTCTCTCGGGCTGCGTTTGCCTCGCCGAGTCACGTCTACCGGTGGATGAAGTTCATCTACCGCAACGAACGGCAGGTCACTGTGCTGGCGCGCCGGTCGTCCCCGCAGTGGGCGGCGTTCACCAGCGACGACCGCCGCGCGGTGAAGGACTACGCCAAAGGCGCGCGCAGTCACCGGTACCGGGCGATCAACACCGGTAACACCGACACGTTCGAGCTGCGGATCTTCGCCAGTTCCCTCGACCCGCGGCAGGTCAAGGCCGCGCTCGGGTTCGCCGCCGCGTCGGTGGAGTACACCGCGCAGCTGACTGTCCGGCAGATCACCCGCGACGGCGGCTGGAGCTGGCCGGCGTTCGTGCGGTGGATCGCCGAGCGGCCCGCGTACGCGCCGCTGACCGGGCAGTTGGAGGTCCTGACATGTGCCTGCTGACTTTCTTGCCCGCCACGGTCATGCCGGACCTGACCGCCCTGCTGCATGGCGCCGACGCCAACGCCAACGGCCATGGCTTCGCTGTCGTCGCTGGCACCGCAATCCTCGTCCGGCGCGGCATGGACGGGCCGGCGATGATCGACGCCTTCGCGGCGGCGCGCCGTGAGCACCCGCACGGGCCCGCCCTGTTCCATTCCCGGCTCACCACCCACGGCGCCACCAGCCTGGACAACTGTCATCCGTTCCCGGTCGGGGGAGATCGGCGCACCGTGCTGGCGCACAACGGGGTGCTGCCACGTCACGTCCAACCGGGCCGGGGCGACACCCGCTCGGACACCCGGATCGCGGTGGAGGACTTCCTGCCCCGGTTCGGGTCGCTGCATCTGCGCCGTAACCGTCTGCGGTGCGAGCGGTGGATGACCGTGGACAACAAGATGGTCGTGCTGAGCGTCGATCGCCGTTTCAAGCAGCGCGCCTACCTGCTTAACGAGGAGTCGGGCATCTGGGACGGCGGCATCTGGTACTCCAACGACAGCTATCTGCCGTTCGAACCCGCCTGGCTCGGCGGCGACGACGGCTGGTCGCGCTCGTGTAGGGCGATCGACGCGTGCGACCGGTGCGTGGCTTGCGGCGCGGTCGCGGACCTGGACGAGCCGGCCTGCCGGTATTGCGGCTGCTGTCTCGACTGCGGCGACCTGCCGCAGGACTGCTTCTGCTACACCCCGGCCGCCCTCGACGAGCGATTCGCCGTCCGGGGGCAGGCCAGCTGACCCGGCTTCGGCAGCCATCGTCGGCGCGGCACTCACCGATGCCGCGGAGCTGCCTTCCGCCGAGTGGGCCGCCGCCTTCTGGTGCCGCGTCACGCGCGGCCCGGCGCCACCGGCGCGACGCCCCCTGTCCGATTCACCGGCCGCTGTCCGGCCTGACCGCGTGTTACCCCACGCCCCGGGCACGGCGACGCCGCTGTACCCGGGGTTCCTCATCCCTCGATACAGGAGCCTGGCATGACCGATCTGTTCACCTCTTCCTTCCTCCCCACCGCAATGCTGCATGTGGGGCAGGCCGTGCACGTCAACGCGCGCGCCGCCTGGCTACCGGCCACCGTCACCTCCCTCACGCTCGCGCGTGTCGGCGTCGACTACCGCATCTCCCCGCCGCCCGGGAGCCGGCGCGCCGAGCTAGTCGCGCCCTGGGCGGTGCGGCCCGCCGACGGCGTGTGCCTGCGCCCCGTGCGTGAGCTGCGCGCCGGCGACGACGTGCTCGCCTTCGACGGGACCACCCGCACCGTCGCCGCCGTATGGCCCAGGCGTGACCGCTGGTGGGTCATCTCCCACGCCGACGGCGCCCACGCCGTCGTATCGCCGACAGCGGTCCTGCGCCTGACCGACCCGACCCCGACGGTCAGCGTCCACGGCATCCCGCTGTCCGTACCTGGCACCACGTCGTGAAGGAGGAACGCCCGATGGGTAACCGCGCGGTGGTCACCATCACCGACCAGCACGGGGACAGCCGCTCGTTCTGGGCCGGCTGGGGCAGCCCCGAGTACCAGATCCCGCACTTGGCCGACTTCGTCGCCTGGGCCGACCGGCACCAGCGACCGCTGACCGTGGACAACTGGCTCGCCCACGCCGACACCTTCCCCGGCACGCTGCCGCGGTTGGAGGTCACCGGCACCGCTCCCGCCGACGACACTTACATCGGTGACCTCGACTACCGCTACCAGCTGGTGCTGCACGAGGACTCGCACGCGGTATGGCTGCGCGTGCACCAGCTGCGCGGGCCGACGGGCCAGCCGCAGCCGCGGCTGGTGGCCGAGCTGACCCACGCCACCCTTTACGGGGAGGCGGCTCGGTTGTGCGAGCTGATGGCCGACCGCGCCCAGCGGTGGGCCGACCGGCACGGCGGCACCGCGCCGCCGGGCAACCACCCGGACGGTTGGCGGCGCCGAGCCGCACGATTCCACGAGATCCACCAGTCGACGCCGGTGGTCGCGATCGCCGCGAACCTCGACGCCCGCCTCGTCGCGGCGAGCTTCGACGCGCCGCACCCGGCGATCCACGTCGCGGGGGTATGGGTCTTCGCCTACGTCGACGGCGGTGGCGTGCTGCAGCTGTCGGCGCACCTGGACGACGCGGCCGGGTGGCTGCGCCGGCCCGACAGCACCGTACCGATGCGGGTCACCGTGCAAGGCGAGTCCGTGTTCGAAGCGTAACCACCACCGCTGCACCTGCGCCGCGTGGAGCCTCGCCGCGTGCGGGCTCAACGGGGGCGCACCTTTCCTGGCCGATGCCCGGCCATCACGTGTTGCCGGGCATGGCCAGACGGTTATGCCCGGCGACTCCACCTTCGAGGGGAGTCCCCGCATGGTCCATACCGCTTTCACGTTCATCGTGGTCGCCGAGGATGGCACCGGCCATCAACACCACACCCGGCAGCGCGCCGGCTCCGTCGACGACCTGCTGCGTCGCGCGGTCGGCGGGTGGCTCGAGCCGATTCGGGTCGGCGCTGCGAACCTGGCTGCCTGGTGCGACGAGGACGGCCCTGCGCAAGGCCGCCGTCCCAATTCCGTCGCGGGTCTGCTCGTCGCCCGTCTCGGCGGCGCGCGGCTGCCGCTGGTCGGACCGATCGCCGTCACCGGCCGTGGGGACGGCACCGTCCGCAGCCTCACCGCCGACCAGGTCGACGCGGTGCTGGCCGCTCTCGCCCACTGCCGCTGATTGCCCGAGCCGGCGGCCTCGGGTCGCCGCCCATTCCCATTGCCTCTGAAGGAGGACCCACCCGTGGTCGCACCCCGCACGCTTCGGCTCACCAGCCGCCACGACATCGTCGTCGCGGTGCCCTACCTCCTCGGCTTCCACCCGGCCAACAGCCTGGTCTGCATCGCTCTGGACGACAAGCTGATCCGGTTCGTTGCCCGCCTTGAGCTGCCGCAGTCGTCCGCGCTCGACGACTTCGCCGAACCGGCTGCGCAGACCGCCGTCCTGATGTCGCGGTACGCATCGGCGGTGATCCTCGTCGGCTACGGCCCGGCCGATCACGTCTCACAAGCCACTGCCGTGCTCACCACCGCGCTGCACGCCATCGACATCGACGTGCGCGAGGTGCTGCGCGTTGACGGCGACCGCTACTGGTGCCTGTGCGGTGCCCCGGACTGCGCCGACGCCGTGGCGTACCACCCGTCCGCCAGCATCGTCCCGGCGGAGGCGGTCTACCTCGGTATCGCACCGCTGCCGGATCGGCCCGCGCTGCGGCAGCTGATCACCCCGGTGACCGGGCCTGATCGCGTGCGAATGCGCGCCGTGACCGAGACTGCGCTGCGCCGGCTCGTCGGCATGCTGGCCGATGGGCGAGCCGGCACCGCCTCTGGCGGGCATCAGCAGTCGTCCCCACCCGAGAAGGTCGTGCACCACGGTGTCACGGCGGTGCGGCGGGCCTACGCGTGCGCCGTCCGCGGCGACGTCCTGTCCGACGACGACGTGGCGTGGCTGACTGCCGTGCTGATGGTCCCCGAGGTCCGCGACCACGCCTGGACGACTGGCGATGGCAGCGACGAGCAGCGACGGCTGTGGATTGACGTGACCCGGCGCGCGGTCCCGGAACTGAGCGCCGCCCCGGCCTGCCTGCTCGCCGTCACCGCCTACCTCGGCGGCGACGGCGCGCTGGCCAACATCGCCGTCGAGAGGGCCCTGAACGCCGACCCGGACTACCGGCTGGCGCACCTGCTCGGCCACGCCCTGCAGGCCGGCGTGCCGCCGCACGTCTGGCGGGCCGCCGCCACCGGCACCACCACCGACTAGCACCCCCGTCCGGTGCCTGCGCAGGGCGCCGCCGGCATCCCCAGCGACCCCGCGCACGGGGTTCGCGCACCGCTTGAGGTGAGGGCAGCCGGTGGCACCCGGCTGCCCTCCACACCTCCCCAACCCCTGGGATTGGAGGTGTGGGCACCAGTGTCCACCCCCACGCAGATCACCGCAGTCCTCGCGGCGATGGCGATCACCGCCGCCATCACCTACTACCTGGCGCGGCGCCGCACCGCCGGCCGCTACCGCGCGGCGGCAACCGCCGCCGCGCACGCCGCCCTCCGCGACGACCTGACCGGCCTGGGCAACCGCACCGGCTTCCATGCGGCGCTGGCCGCCGCCGTCGCGCGGAGCCGCCCCGTCGCCGTGATCCTGATCAACTTCGACGGTACGCTGACGTTCGTCGGGCGCCTCGGCAACCGCGCGCTCGACCAACTGCTCGCCCTCGCCGCCGGTCGCCTGCAGCACGTCGCGTCCGCCGCCGGCGGATCGGTATTCCGGATGCGCCGCGACGAGTTCGCCGTCGTCCTCGACAACCCCGCCGACGCCGCCGGCCACGCCACACGTCTGGTCGCTGCGATCGCCGAGCCGACCGACATTCATATCACCCGGCACCCGATCACCGTCACGGTCACCGCCTGCGCCGGGGTCGCCTCTTTCGCAACCCACGCGGACGCCGACCAGCGGCTGGCACTCATTCGCGCCGACCGCGCGATGCGCGCGGCGAAGAGGACTGGCCGCGGACACACCGCCGTATTCGACCCGGTCACGATGCGGGCCCACGACGGCCCACCTGCCTCACGCGCCGACAGCCTGGAGGCGTGATGAAGACCCGCAGGTTGATCATCTGCCGGGTGGGGAAGCGGCCCACGACCGGGCCGTCCGGTGGGGATGTGTACGGGCTGATCGACTGGGACGACGCGCCGATCCTCATCGTCGGCCGCAGTGCCGACGCGGTCACACGCGAAGCCATCCGGATCTTCGCGACCACCCTCGCCGAGGCAGGTGGCCTGGCCGAGGACGACACGGACTTCGTCCGAAGGCATCCGCTGCCGGACCCCGACGGCCCGATCGCTGTCATCGACGGCTGGCTTACCCTGCTGCGCCGGGCGACGGCCATCCCGTGGTTCGCCATCCTCGACGACGAGGTGGTGATCGCCCGATGACCGAACCTCACCTCGCCGCTCTTACCGGGCCGACGCTACCGCCTTTTACCGATCAGCCTGTCCCGCTGGCCGACCTGCCCGTCGGTGCGCAGCGGGTCAGGGTGTGGGCGGACCGGCCGGCGCGCGGGCTGACCAGGATCATGCTGGTCGACGCGGCCGGCCGCGGCTGCGGCGACGCCATCCTGCGGGGCGACACCCTCACGGTCACCCTGCCCGCCGAGTGGAGCGCCGCCGACCGGGTCGCCGCCACGGGCGTGATCGCTCACCTGGTCTATCAGGACACGGCAGGCTCGTGAAACACCAGCCACCCGCCCGCGCGCCACCCTCCGGCGGCGTCACCGACGGCCACGAGCAGGTGCCGGCGGTCGCCGCCCTCGTCTTCTACGGACACGGCAGGTCGGCGACGTCTACGACGCGACCGCCGTGAGGCGTACTACCGGCGGCACGCCGAGCGACTCACGGCGGCACAAAGCGCCGCAGGGTCCGGACATCGTCCAGGTGGGCTCGGACCGCCACACCGAAATTACCCACTGATCTCGATACCTCGTTGCATCGGTTCGCTCGCCCTAGCGATGGGGCGGCGGCCTCACCTCATGCCTACGGGCAGGTTGGGGCCGCAGGTGGGTCCCAACCTGCCCGCCGCCACGAGGCGGGGACAGGAGGGCCACACTGATGGCCACGCACAATCCCATGGCCACGAAGGCCAGGGCCATGAACACCTCCGGCGCCAGCAAGCGCCGGGCCACCAACAGTAGGAAGGCTGAGCAGTCCGGCCGCGGTGACGGCGACCGGGCGGAGTTGCTGGCGAAGATCAAAGCCGACTTCGACGCCCGGCTGGCCCGGATGGCGGCCGATCCGGCGCAGTGGATCGAGTTCATCGACCACGTCGCTACGTTCGGCGCCCGCTACAGCCTCGGCAACCAGATCCTGCTTCTGGTCCAGGCAGAAGAGCGCGGCATCACGCCACGCTACTTCCTGCCATACGGAAAAAAGGACGGTTCGACCGGCTGGAAGGCACACCAGCGGTACGTGCGCGTCGACGAGACCGCGTTCAAGATCTGGGCACCGATCAAGCGACGGCCGACCGAGAAACAGGCCGCCGAGTCCGAGGCCGCCGGACACACGGTCAAGCGGGAACCGTCCGGGCGCCCGGCTGTCCAGGTGGTCGGCTTCGGCCTAGCCAACACCTTCGAGATGTCGCAGACCGAGGGTAAGCCGTTCGATCCGCCGACCGTGCTGGTCCGCAGACGAATCCACCACCGCGAGCACCACCCGCGGCTGCTCGTCGGCGACGACCCGACCGGTGTCTTCGACGACCTGGTCACGCTCGTGACCGACGAGGGCTACGGCTATGAGCTTGTCGCACCGCACACCGGATACCTGGGCGGCGCGAACGGTGTCACGGTCCGCGGCCCAGGAGTCCAGATCGTGCAGGTCCGCGACGACGTCGACCCGGCGCAGCGGACCAAAACCATCCTGCACGAGTTCGCGCACATCCGCTGCGGGCACCTCGACACCGCCGCTGGTGGCGCCACCGCACACCAGGGCCGGAACGAGACCGAGGCCGAGAGCGTCGCGCACATCGTGTTGCGGGCGCTGGGCATGGACACCGCGCCCTACTCCGACGCCTACGTGTTCGGCTGGGCGGGCGGTGACATGGACCTGGTCAAGGAGTGCGCCGAAGCGGTGCTGCGGGTGGCCAAGCAGATCCTGGCCGACCTCACTCCAGCCGACCGCATCGACGGGACCGACCCGACACAGGCCAGACCCGACGAACCGCATCCGGGCGCGGTCGAGCGGGCTGGCTCCTCGCCGGTCGGGCGGGAGGCCGCGTGATGGACACCTACGCCGATGAACGGTTCGCGCGGGCCACGCTCGGCTGGCTGTGTGAGCCCGGTGATGCCCAGCTGCGGCAGCTGCTGGCGCAGCACACCCCGATCGACGCGGTCGACATGCTGTCCCGACGAGGCGTGCCGCTCGTTCGCCGGTCGGAGATCCGGCACCTGCCGGCGTCCCGGTTGTGGGGCGAGGCGGCCACCGCCGTGGAGGAAGCCCAGCGAGGCGGCAGTCGAGTGGTGATCCCCGCCGATCCCGACTGGCCCACAGGGCTAGGGGGCCCGGGCGGCGGACAGCCAGTGTGCCTGTGGGCGCGCGGGCCGGCAACGATCCCCCAGCGGGCGGCCTCGGTCACCATCGTCGGGTCGCGGGCCAGCAGCAGCTACGGCAACCACGTGGCCGCCGACATTGCCGTCGGGCTCGCCGGCAACGGCTGGACGGTGGTGTCCTCCGGCGGGTTCGGCATCGACGGCGCCGTGCTTCGGGCCGCGGTGGCTTTCGACGGCAACGCGGTCGCGGTCCTGCCCGGCGGCCTCGACCAACTTCACCCTCACCAGCAGGGAGCGCTGTTCGACCGCCTCGCCGGCGACGGCCTGCTCCTGAGCGTCCAACCGCCGGGGGCCTACCCGAACCTGCACCGGACGGCGGCCCAGCAGAGGCTGTTGGCGGCGCTGAGCGCGGGCACGGTCGTGGTGGAGGCGTCGCGGCGCAGCCGGGCGCTGCAGGTTGTCCGGCAGGCCCTGGACCTGGGCCGCGTCGGCATGGTCGTGCCCGGTCCGGTCACGTCCGCGCTCTCGGTCGGCTGCCACCACCTGCTCCGCACCGACGCCCGGGTCCGACCGGTCGCCGGTGCCGGCCACATCGAGGCCGACCTCGCCCGGCCAACCGGGGCCGCGCCGCGAGGAGGTGACGCCGGTGACGGCGACACCTGACATACCGGCGCAGCTGCTCGACCGGCCCCGCGCCGGCGGTCTCGTCGTCCCGTGGTTCACCCCAGCCACGGCAAGTGGGGCGTACCTGTTCGGCAAGATCGGCGACCTGTCCCAGTACCGGTGCCTGACCCGCAGCCTATGCCAGGTCTGCGGTCGACGCCTCGGCGAGCGGGCCGTGCTGTTCGCCCGGGAATCGGATCTCGTCCACGGGTGCACGGCGGAGCCGGCGCTCTGCCCGCCGTGCGCGGCGTACAGATGCCGGGCCTGCCCGATGCTCGTGGGCCGGCGCCAGCACTACCGGGCCGGCGAGCGCCCGGCCCTGGCGGGCATCCCACTCGCCGCCGATCAGCTGCTCCGCCAGGCCGCGCCCGCGGAGCCCTGGTACGTGGTCTGGATCGGCGACTACGACGTCATCGATCATCCGTCACAGCCGGGCACGCTCGCCGCGTCGTGGCAGCGGATTCCGCCGCTGCGCATCCGGGCCCTCGCCACCGCCTGACAGCCATCACCTCCCGGCGGCGCCTACCGGCAGTACGGGCGTTGGGTCGGTACCCGGCTGCCTGACCGAACCTGCCGGCGCCCGCCACGTCGCCGATCGCCACGCCGCCGCACCAGGGCGTCGACCCGCCACGGGCGCCACCTCCCGGTGCCGCGCGCAGGCCGGGCGGCGGCGTGCGGAAGTGCCACGCCGATCGTGTCGGCGATCTGCCCCATCTGGACTGGCGACCGCCATCCCAGCAGTCCACCCAGTGAACCCTTCCGGGGATCGTGCCTGTCGCGTGCCGTAACCCCGGGGTCGCCGGGCTGGGTACGCGGCCCGGTGCGCTGCCCGGGTGACCGAGGAAGGATGTCCATGTTCGAGCCATCCACGCAGCTCACGTCCCTGCTCACCGCCGTCGCCCTCAAGGAGTCGACCGCCGCGGGAATGCGGGCGATGATGCAACGCGAGCAGGAGTTCGGCAGCCCGACGCAGGCGAGCCTCACCGGTGTCGCCCTGGACCCGGACGGCCGCGCGTACGCCGATGAGGTCCTGGACGCCTACTGGTCGGACGAGCAGCGCCAGCAAGACCTGCTGAACTCCGGCAGCACCGATCGTGAGGTCATCATCGGCAGCGGCTTCCACGCTGCGACCTACGCGGCGGTCCGCGTCCTCAGCGGCTACCCGAAGCCGCTGGTGCTGGAGCGGACCGACCGCGTCGGCGGCACCTTCGCGATGACCACGCGGCCCGTGTTCTACCTCAACTCCCGCAACCGTGCCGGCAGCGCCGGACTGGCCGGGGATCAGGGAACAAGTCCGAATTACCTGCCGGGCGCACCGATCCAGGCAGCGAACGTGTCCATGGCCGAGTACCAGACGAACATCGATATGGCATTCGTGATCCGCCTCGCGTTGGCGCAGTTCGCCGACGTGGTGCCCAACGCCACCGTCCTGTCCGTCAGCCAGGGCTACCCCGGGGTCGAAATGCAGATCGAGGGCAACGCGGCACTGCTCGCCGGGCGGATCATCGACGCCCGGGGTCTGGGCGACCCGAACGACCAGGACATTGCCAACGGCACCACGATTCTCACCTTCGCGCAGTTCATGCAGCGCATGGCCGGGATGTGGCCGCTGCGCGGTGCGCGACGTGTCGCGGTGATCGGCGGCGGCGACTCCGCCAAGTGCGCCGTCGAATCGTGCCTGGGCATCTCGCCGCAACCATTCATGGCCGCGGTCGCACTGGACCAGGTGGACCGCATCGACTGGTACGCCGAGGACCTACCGACGACGTGCGACCAGTGGCAAGCCGACATTCGGGGCAGGTACCAGGCCATCGGCCGCTACCTGCGGCAGGACCGGTTCGGGCTGCGACGACTCACCGTGCTGCCCCGCCGGGCACAACCCGTCGCGCTGCCCGGCGCCGGACTGATCAACGGCCGCACGTACGACCTCGTCGTCGTCTGCACCGGCAACCGGGAGACCGCCATCGACCGGCTCGGCCCGGGAGATTTCGACGACTACACGACCGCTGACGGGACCGTGGTCGCCCGCAAACACTACGAGCTGCCCGCACTCCGTGTCGGCCCGCACGCGCGGCTGCCCTTCACGGCCCAGGAACGCACAGACGGTATAGCGGACATCGCCGCGAACGCCGTCTCGATGTTCCGAACCGCATCCCAGACCGCCGCGTTGGCGGCAACGCTCCCCTCGGTAACGCGGGACTAAGTCGGTGGCATCGCTGACTGCCCGGCACGACGCCAGCACGAGGGTGACCGAGCCGCCGCGTCGCAGGGCCGGTCGCCGACCGGCCTCGACGCACCCGTCCGACGCCCCGATTGGGGCCGGCGGCGAATGAAGGTTGGCCACCGCGACCAGTGAATCTGGCCCGCGCCTGACCGGCATGGCCGGTCAGCGCCGCGCCTGGCACCACGGCGGATGGGCTCGCCTCAGCCGTCTCAACCCTGTTGTCACATGGCCGTCGCCCGGCCACCGGCACCACCGTCCGGGCACGGCCAGCAGGCCGTGCCCGGACCCATTATCGATCGCGAGAAATGGAATTTCGTCATGACCGACTTACGCCGCCCGATGCGGCAGCACCATCAGAGCCGCTGCGCCACCCTCGATCTGCTGCGCTGCGCCCCAGACGGCGACCGGACCGCGTGCGGCCGCCTCTACGGCGAACACGTCGACCTCAGCACCGGCAGGTGACGGTCCGGCCGCGCGGTGATGACCGCGACACGGCTTCCGATGTCGGCGGAGGCAGCGGTCCGATGAGCACGAGCCAGCCCCACGTGTTCAGCGGCGAATGGTTGGACAACCCGGACCCGTCATGCCAGCACCGCTACCGCGAAGGGTTTGCCGGTATCCCCGCCGCACGGTGGAACGGCTGGCAGGTGTTCACCGTGTCACCGAAGGTGATGGGCGCGATCATCGACAGCCAGCACACCGCAACGCTCCAGATGGTCACCGCCTCGGTGACCGGTGGCGCCCACCTCCACGCCGCGTGGCTCGACGCCCTTCAGCACCTCGCCTCGATCTCGTGGCTGGGTGACCTGGTCGTCGTCGACACCCGCGTCCTGCAGAGCGACCCCACCCACGTCGAGGTCATCGCTCCCGATTCCGAAGGCCAGTACCGGGTCAGCTTCGGCTGGAGGTGGGACGCCGTCGACCCCGGCGACGTGCACACCATCCACGCCGGCAAAGACGACTGCGGGTCACGACCGCGCCAGTGGTACCGAGCGGGCTCGACACGGGGGGAGGCGTGATGCTGCGTCTGCTGTGCGTCTCGACCCGAGGCAACACGTGTCTGCTGGGCGGGCCGACGCTCGACACCGACGCTGCCGTCCCGACCGGCGTGGGAACCCGCTTCGGCACCATCGCGGAGATCGAGCGGTTCGTCCCGCGAGAACTGCGCGGAATCGGCGTGTACTGGCAGGTCCAAATCGTCGACGAGGCCGGTGCAGTGGTTCGCCGAGGGTTCCGCCGCGGCTACAACGGCACCGGCGAGCACTGGATCTGGCGCACCGAGCACTGACCGCCAGCATCAACACCTCAGCGATGAGACCGCTCGCGACCACCGCCTGGACGGTGCGGCGCCACCGCGGCTTGCGGCTCGACCCGACGTCACAGCGCCTCGGCCGTCGCCGCCGTGATCCGCCGGCCCGCGTTGTTCGCGCAGGCACTCACGGCCGCACATCGCCATTCGCCGGTGCGGCCGTCACGCCGTAACCGCGCCCCACGAATTGAGGAAGGACATGGTGAACAACCCGCGGCAGGCCGATTGAGCGCCGCGCCCGCAGACGCACCGACAGGTCACCGTTGACCAATGGGCACCGTACCGCCCCAGGTGCGGGTGCACGTGTGCACCTGGTCGCACGTCGACGTCAGCCCATTTCAGCTGGCGACGATGGTCAACCGTTCCCAGGGCGCCATCCGCCGGAGCCTGATCGCTCTCACTGCGGCCGGCACGGTGACCCGCACCCGGCAGCGACCCGCCCGGTTCCGCATCACCGCTTGACCCACGACCCCGCTCGACGACGACACCGCGTGTGGTGCGCGTCGCTGCGGAAAGCCGACGTCCACGTGGCCCAGCGCCCCCCGGGGCGCTGGGCCCCTTCGCGCGCAGAAGGAGAAACCCATGACCCTGCACCGGCACCGGCGGGTGGGCCACCGATGAACGGCAACCCGGCACGGCCTTCACGCCGCCCTGCGGTCGAACACGCGGCCTGGATCTTCTACGCCATCGCCGCACTGGGCTCCACCATCGGCCAGATCTGGGTTGGCGTGCAGAACCCGCCCTGGCCCGACACCCTGCCCTGGTGGTGGCGCGCCGCGTTCGTCGCGCCGTTCGCGATCGTCATCGACCTGGGCGGCGCTGTCACGGCTGCCTTCGCCGACTGGCGGCAGCGTCTCGGCGAGGCCGCCTACGGATGGCGGATCCTGTCCGCCGCGACGGTCACCGTCGGCGTCACCACCAACATCGTCGGCCACGCCGACGTGGCCTACCTGGCTGTCGTCTTCGGCGGCCTCGGCGTCTTCGCCTACGCGATCTGGCTGATGCACAGCGCGGCTCGACGCCGTGACGCGCTGCGCGCCAGCGGGAAAATCGCCGACACCGCACCGGTCTACGGCCTCGCCCAGTGGTGGCGTGAGCCGGCAGTGACCCGCCGCGCCCGCTCGCTCGCCCTCGCCCAGCAGCTGCCACTGCATCAATCCCTCGACACCGCCCGGCAGCAACTGCGCGACGACAAGCGCCGCTCCGCGCTCGCCACCCACGTGGAGACGCTGATCCGGTCCCGGCACGACGACCCCGTCCGGGCCGACATCGCCGCGACCACCCTCGACCTCGACGCGGTCGCCGCCGCACTCACCGCCCAGGCTGACGTACCCGGCTGGGCCCACGTCATCGGGGCCGACCTGCTGCCCCCGACCCCGCCGGACCGCGAGGCCCACCCAGACGTCAAGCGAGAAACCGCGGCGGTTGCCGGACCGATGCCGCCGGCCGACGTGCTGCGCCGAGTGCCACAAGACCAGGCGTCCTACGACCGGTGGCGACTGCTCTGGGCCGAACTCAAAGCCGACCCGGACATCGCACTCGCCGCATTCGCGCAGCGACACGGCATATCCCTGCGGCAGGTCCAATGGATCCGCCGTACCGGAGCCAGCGGGCTGCTCGACTCACCGCTCACCTTGATCGACCGGGTCGCCGAACTGGCCGGCAGTAACGGCCACGGCCCGCATCAACCGTCATCCGCCTCGTAAGCCCGTTGCCGCCGGTGGCGGACACACCCGTGCCCGCCACCGGCCCGCCCCCCCGAGGCCGATGCGGGACCGTCCGGCGCCGGCGCGGCACGCCGCCGCAAACACCTCCGAAGGGAAACTGCCATGGCCACATACACCCTGCGGTGGCTGCCGTGACCAGCCGCGTCCTCGCCCTGATCGTCGGCGTCGTCGTCGCCGTCGCGTTTGTGTGCGTTGCCGGACTGTTCGCCCTCACCGGGGCAGCGTCGGCCTGCTCGGTCGTGACAACTCCGACCGGCACCACCGGTCGCTACGACACCGAACAACTGCACTACGCCCGGGTCACCGTGACCGTCGGCGTGCAGCACGGCATTCCTGTCCGCGGTCAGGTCATCGCCGTGGCCACCGCACTGCAGGAATCCGGTCTGCGCAACCTTGGACACCTCGGTGAGGACAATGACCACGACTCCCTCGGACTGTTCCAGCAGAGGCCGAGCCACGGCTGGGGCACACCCGCGCAGATTGTGGATGCCGAATACGCCGCAGGGGCGTTCTACCGCACCCTGGTCACCGTCGCCGGCTGGCAGTCGATGCCGCTGACCGTCGCCGCGCAGGCCGTGCAACGCTCGGCCTACCCCGACGCCTACGCCCAGTGGGAGGACGATGCGATCACCCTCGTCGGCCTCGTCTCCGGCCAACCGGCCGCCTCGGGCGGTCCCGGCGAGCAGTGCCTCAGCGTCGGCGGCTGGATGAAACCGGTGCACGGTACGGTCGTGTCCGGGTTCCGAACCGACAGCCGGCCCGGCCACGACGGAGTCGACATCGCCGCGACCAAGGGCACCCCCATCCACGCTGCCGCCTCCGGTCTGGTCATACGGGTTCTCTGCAACGCCCACCTGCGTGACGGCGGTCCCTACCCCTGCGACGTGGACGGGCATCCGGTCAACGTCCTGGGCTGCGGGTGGTACGTGGAACTGCGGCATCCCGACTCGACCGTCACCCGCTACTGCCATATGGTCCGCCGTCCGTCAGTCCACGTGGGCCAGCAGGTCGCCGTCGGTCAGGTTATCGGCCAGGTCGGCAGCAGCGGTCACTCGTCCGGGGCCCATCTACATCTGGAAACCCATTCCGGTCAGCCCGCGAGCGAATCCAATGCGGTGGATCCCGTGGGCTTCTTCGCCGTGCGCAGCATCGATCTGACTGCCCCGTAAAAGGATTGGTCGTGTCAATCGGGGCATCGGCGCCACGCCGCGGCCGCCGAACCTCCGACTTGCCGCTCTCCATCTGCGAGCCGATGGTGCTGCCGACCGCAAGATCATTACCGGTGAAGGTCTGCCCACAAGCATCGACGCCGAAGCCGAGGATCGGTTGCTGTCGGAGGTGTCAGCTCAGTTCGTCAACGGCGATCTTGTTGACAAGCCGGCCACCGGCGGTCCACTGGCGACGGGGTTTGCCGCCGCATGCCCAAAGGCAGCGATGGGCGCCCTGCTGGACAGGGTTGAGAATGCGCATAGGCGAGTATCTCAAACGGCACGGACCGGCGGCCCGGAGCGCGCTTCGATTCGCATGGTTCGAGGTGCGTTGACCTTGAACTCGCCTGTGCGGCATGGTGACGGGCGCATTGCCCGCTGACGCAGTTGGTGAACTGGTCGAGGACAACTCCGCCATTCGTTTGGCGACGCGCCTGCGAGGCGCGACAGGACCTTCTTTGTACTTAGGCCGATTACCCTGAGCTACACAACGAATACGGGTCGCGATGCCTGGCGCTGCGCGCGAGGGACAGTTGGGAGCCGTCGCCGGTGAGAGCGATTATCGCGCCGGCCATCATGGCGGGTCCGTGCGCGATGCCTGTCGCCGGTGCGCGGCGTAGGGAACGCTGAAGGCCAGCATTGACGCCTGGGCCGGTCGGGCGTGATGGGTGCGGCTTTGCGGCGGCGACGACCTATCTGAGAGTCATGCTGGCCCTTGTGGACGATGGCGAGCGTGCGGGCCAAGCGGCTGTCCCGTCGGGGTGGATCCTCATGGGTTCGCCAGGTCGCGGAGCAGGCTGGTGGCGAGTTCCTCGGTGTCTGGGTCGACGTCGATGCCGGCGTCGTCGAGTTCGCGGCGTAGGGCGGTGAGCCGTTGCCGTACACCGTCGGCGTCGCGCAGCCGCGCCGCGGTGCGCATCGCCCGGCGAATAAGCTCGTCGGAGAGCGGGTCGAGGGCGCGAGCGGTGTCGTAGAGGGTGAGTGCGGCGGCGGGATCGTCGTCGGCCTGCAGGCCTGCGGCCTGGGCGTACACCTTGACGAGGCAGCGCCGGGCGTGCTCGCGGTCGGCATCGATCCACTCGTAATCGCTGCCGTCGGCCAGACCGCCGCTGGCGGCGGCGATCGCGGTGCGCAGGTGGGCGAGGCGAGCGGGGTCGTCGGCTGCGACGGCGACCCGGGCGTAAGCGTCCTGCACGGTCCACCAGTCGATCTGCAGCAAAATCGGGTCGAGGTGGTAGTGGCCGCCGGTGTTGATCACCGGTTCGATTCTTGGTGCGGTGGTGGTGGGCTCGGTGGTGGTCTGGGCGACGGAGCGGATGACGGTACGGAGGTTGGCCACACAGGTGGAGAGGCGGTCGGCTGCGCGGGACACGGTCACGTCGGGCCAGATGGCTTCCATGATGTCGTCCAGGGCGGCGCCGCTGCGGTGCACGGCCAGGTAGACGAATAGCTCCGGGCTCTTGGCGCGCAGGCCGCGTACCGGCTTGCCGTCAGTGCCCAGGATCGCCGGCTCACCGAGGACCCGCCCGAGGACCAGTCGGCTGGCAGTGCCCTGGGTCGGCTCTGCAGTGCCGGACGGGGTACTGGACGCGGATCGCGGGTCGGCTCCACGTGCGGCGGGGTCGGTGCTCGCGCTCTTGTCTGACAGGTCGCTCGAGACTGGTGGGGCGATCGTCGGGTGGGTCTGGGCCGGCACGGGCCGGGAGGCGGAGGGCTCGGTGTCACCGTGCGCTTCGGCGAGCATGGTCAGGATGGCGGTGGTCGCGGCGATGTCGAGCACGGCGACCCGCTCGCCGTCGCCGCCGGTGGTGCCGTCTGGGGCGACGGTCAGGGTGGTGCCTTCGGGCCAGGCACCGATCAGGGCGGCGCCGATGTCGACGTTCTTGCCGAGGCGGATGGTGGTGTCCAGGCGTGGGTGCCACGTCTGGTCGGGGACATCAGCGATGAGCAGCAGGTGCGGCAGTGGGTCACCGGCGGTGCGCTGCTCGCGCAAGGAATAAACGGTGGTGGCTTCCTGGTCAGCGACGATCCGGCTGCGGCGGATGATCTCCTCCTCCAGCAGGGCGAGCGACGCTGCGAAGGTCGGGGCGATGGTGAGACGGTGCATCGGTGCGAGGTCCACCGCGGACACGCCGAGGAGTGTGGCCAGGGTCGGAGCCGGGATGATGACGCGGCCTTGCGCGTCCGAGTCGTCGGCGTCGCCGGAGGTGAGGGTGGCCACGAGCAGGGCGCGGGCGGCGTGTAGGGCGGCGGGTCCGTGCAGGCCGAGCCCGGCGGTGACTGGCAGTGCGCCGACGCCGGCCAAGTCGGCGCCACGGGGGTTGCGGGGCGGGGGCGACGCCGTCACCTCTGCGGCGCCGTGCTCGCGGACGGTCGGGCCACGGTCCGGGTTGCGGGCGAGCAGGTGCGGCGCGGCGCGGCGCACGGCTTGGCGTAGCCGGGTCAGCGCAGCCAGGGGCGGCACCAGGTCCTGATCGCGCACGACCGGGCTCGTGATGGGCGCGGGTCGATAGCGGTGACGGCGGCGCCTCCACACCATCGTCACGGCGAAGACCAGCGCGGCGGCCAGGCCGGTGCCCATGGCGCCACCGACGATCGCCACCCATCCCCGTGGGGAGGTCATAGCGGTGCAGTCGCCGATACCGGACGGTGATGTGGTCGCGCTGGCCGGACCGCCGGAGAGGCTCGGTACGGTCGTCGGCGTTGCCGGGTCGACTGCCGGCGTCGGCGACGCTGTGACCGATGCGGAGGGCGGCACGAACACCCCGTCGTCGCCGCGAGCCGGCGAGCTCGTCGAGGCGCCGGCGATGGCCGACGCGGAAGGCGACGACGCGGGGGCGGTAGGCGCGGCTGTCGCCGGGCTTGTCGGCGGCGGCGTGGTCGGCCGTTCTGGCGGTACCTGGGTGGTGGGGTTGCTAGGCGCTGTGTTCTCGGGTGGTGCAACGGTGGCCGGCATGGTCAACACCCAGCCAGGACGGATCAGGTTCGGGTTGCGCAGAGTGCCGCCGACGCCGGCGTAGTGGGTGCCGCGGTTGAGGGCGAAGATTTCTGGCCAGCGATCGTCGTCGCCGAGCCGCTGTTCAGCGATCCCGGATAAGGTGTCACCGCGCTGAACAGTGTGGCTGGATGACGTTCGGTGAGCGGGTTGCCGGCTCGTGGGGGCGTGGTGGATGTTCAGCGGCGTGGTCGTGGCGGTGACCGGTTCGGCGGCGGACAGATCGCTGCTGCTGGTGACGGGTGTGGCGTGGGCCGTGGCGCCAGCGGCGGTGGTGACGGCGCTCGCGCCCAGCAGCGCCGCCGTGAGGCTGCCGATCGGGCCGGGAAGGCGAATCGTGGCCCTCAATCGCGCCTGGCGTGCCAGTGTGGCGTAGGCGTGGGTGAGTACGGTGGTGGCCAGCAGCAGCCACAGCGCCGCCCCGGTGCCGCAGATGAGGACAATGACGAAGCGGGTGCTCATAGGCTGGGCGATCCACTGCCGGATATCATCCGATGTGGGTGGCGCCGGCTCCCAGGAGCCGGTCGCGTCGAGGATGACCGCAACGGTGGCAGCACAGAGGACACTCGTGACGATCGCGAGGATGCGGGCAATTCGCATGGGTACCTGGCCTCCGTTCGGTGGTCCAACCCGGCGATGAGAATGGCGCCGACGCGTGGCGTTAGCCGGTGTTGCGACGCTACGACCGGTGTGCCGGCGATGGAGTGGCGAGCTGCCTGACAGAACCTCACACGGCCTTACACGACCTCACACTTGCAGGTCAGCCTGGTAGCGACTCGTCCTCGGCGGAAAGCGTCACGCGCGACCGGTAATGCCATGGAATGAGGAACTGCGGCCCTTGAGGCCCAGAGGCGCTTACGCCGATCGGTTCCGTCAGCCAGGAGACCGTCGCGACCCAGAAGCTGCCGATGAGTTCACAGGCACTGACCGGCGACCGTGGGATAGCCGAGTGCGGCGAGGTACTCGCGGCGCGCTGGCACAGGGATTGTCAGGACCAACCTGGGTCGCGTCCTGTAGCAGCTACAGCCGATCATGCGCGTGCTCGACCGCATCCACAAACTTCTGCTGGAAGTACCGGTGGGAGGCAAGTTGCTGACCCTTCCGCATGCCCCGAGCGCTTCTTTCACACCGAAGAGGTCGCTGGTTAGATACCAGCATCGCCCACTCTCAGTTTGTGCAGGTCAAAAGCCCGTTGCCAGATCAGTCGGTAACGGGCTTCGCCGTATGTGCTGCTTACATTGGGAGCAGATTGGGAGCAGCGCGGCTGGTTCTCTGTTTGGGCCGCCGTGGACCTGTCCGGTTGAGTGACCTGATGTGCGGTCCCGAGCGGGCCCGCTGGCTAGTTGACGAGTTGGGCCGACCGCTGCCGGTGCCGTGTGGCGAGCGGGTGGCCCGGTTATGGCTCATGGGTTGACTGGCGGCCGTAGGTCCGATGGTTGGCCTATTCGCCGGTCCGCAAGGCGAGGTCGTGTACCCAGAGCTCGGCGCTCTGCCGGGACTTGACGGCCCACTTTGTTGCGTTCTTCGACGCGAAGTGGTCCAGGACTTGACGGTCAGTCGCCGTCCATGCGGGAAGCTGGGTTATTGACTCTTCTGCCTGTTCCGCGCTGTGGCCGCTGCCGATCAGCCACTGGACGAGCAGCGCGAGTTCGACCCATGCGGCGGCCTTGGTTGCCCACGCCCAATCGACGATCCGTAGGCCGAGTGGCGTCACGATCAAGTTGGCCGGGTTAAGTTCGGAGTGGATACGTGTCTCGCCATCCATCGCCGGGTGCGCGAACCCGAAGTCGGGCTGCTGGGGTGAACCACATCTCGCCAGGCGCCGGCGTCTCTTGAAGGGCTTTCAGCGCGGCGAGGAGCAGATCGAGGTCCCTACTGCCGGGTGACAGGTCGGGGTGAGGCCCGGCAAGATGTTCGGTCCCCACCACTAGCCTGCCATCGGATTCGAACTGCCACAGGACTGCGGGTGGGTGCCGGTCGATGGCCGGGTTGCCGCGAGTTCGTAGCGCAGCGACCGAACGCTCAGCTCGCCGGAGGCAGCCTTGACGAAGATCCGCCCGGCGGGTCCGGTCACCGCCGAGACGATCTCGGCGTGGTTGCCACTGGAAGCCGAGGTGACGTCAAAGGTTCCGCCGACCCGTTCGGCGATCCCTGCCGTGACACTCTCCGGCAGAGCGGTCCAGTCGCTACGCATCGGATCTCGCCTCTGCTACCTGCTCGGCTGAGGCGGATTCGGCGGACAGCAGAACTCGGCCTCGCCACCCCAGAATTCCATGTCGACCCGGTAGCCGGTCTCGTGCAGCGCCGCGAGTGTGCGCGAGTATGTAGGTGATGGCGGTGCCGTCCTGCATAGCACCGGTTGGGATCGGCCGGTGGTGCACGTAGTGGCCCGTGACCTGTTTGCAGGCGACGGTGTAGGGCTCGCTGATCTGCAGGGCGGGATGCCAGACAGCCGCACACAGCAGCGATGGTGACCACGCCGCCGACTGTCTCCACCAGGCGGGCTGCCGCTGATAAGGCGCGGCGATCGTGAACGTTCTCTCCGATCGGCCGATGCGGCTGCGGGAGCCAGTGCTGGCCCCCGCCAAAGCACTGGGCTGGCAGCTCACGATGGGAGGTGGGGGAGTCGTCGTCCTTTCTGGCGTCGTCGGTGAGGTAGATGTCGCCGTAGAACATGGCGTGTTTGATCCAGATGGCGAGGACGTCGGTGAGGATCCGGCGCCGTGGGCGGGCTTGGGTCGGCGATTAGCCATGTGGCGAGAGGGCTGATACGGAGGGCGTCGGCGATGAGTGCGGCGATGTGCTCTTTGTCTGCCCAGCGGGCGGCGCGGATGCGCGGGACAGTGTCCGTGGCATTTCCCTTGAAGTTGTGGGCGGGGTCAGGAGTTGTCGCTGCTCGGGTGTGGGTGTGGACGAGGAACAGGTGGTAGTCGTCGACGGAGGCGCCGTTTCGGTCGCTGTCGGCTGGCGGTGTGAGTGCGGCCCTTTCGTAGGCGAGTAGTTCGCCAGTGCTGGGGTTGAGGATCAGCAGGAAGCGGATGTCGTCCGCGGTGGCGCTGACGCCGATGCCGGTTCGGCCTGCCCGATCGGTCACCGATGGGTGGTAGGTGATTCCGGGGGCGTCGCGCAGGACGGTGAGGATTGCGGTGCGGGCGGCTTGGTTGGGGGTGCGCCAGCCGAGCAGGCTCGCGAGGCCGCGGATGACGGCGGTGGGTTCGAGGAATCGAGGTTGCGTGGTGTCGATGTGCGCGGTGAGTGCCGTCGGGTCGGCGGCGATCGGTCCGATGGGTCCGTCCAGCTGGCCGGGGTAGTAGGTGCTGTCGTCAGTGGGCTGGTTGCCGCCGGGGTAGCGGCTGCGGATGACGCGTCCGGAGGCGTCGTCGGCCTGCCAGCATTGCTCTTCGAACAGCACGATCCGCATGGTCGTGCTGTTGCCTGCGATCGTGGTGTCCGTGACCCACTGGAGTAGATGGACCTCGACCGGGGCGGGACGGTGGCCGGCGGGCACACCCGAGGGTGTGCGCAACCCCGCCGGCCACCTCGCCCTACCCGGGCGCCTGCGGACCAACGACCGCCTCCACCCGGGCCGAGCGTGCCGCCGATCCTAACGGTGGAGGGATCACACCCGCCGCGACCGGCGGCGCGGCAGCGAGATACCCGGGGGAGGATGGACACGTGGCGCAACAATTGATCGGCGGACGAATTGCCCTCGACCGGGCTGGCGTCGCCGCGCACGTCGGCGGGGCGTACTCGACGGTCAACCACTGGCACCGCCACCGCGCCCGCGCCGGCTTCCCCGAAGGCTTCCGCCATGACGGCCGCGACTAATTCTGGCTCGACGACATCGAGGCGTTCCACGCCGCGCACCAGGCCGCTAAACGCGCCGAGCTAACGAAGGTCGATCGCCGCGGCAACCCGGAGGACCTCATCGGCTCGGGCGCGGCGGCGAAAGTCCTCGGTTACGGCTCGTACCGCAACCTGCCCGACACCCTGCTCGACCATCCTGACCGCGTCAAGGAACTGTCGAACGGGCGGGTCCGCCGCCTGTGGCACCGGCGCACCGTGTGGGTTGTGGCTGACGCCCGCACGGGTCGGCACTCCAGCGGCCGCACCCTTGGCACGACTGGTGCCCGCAAACCCCACCCGTACGCCGACGATGCGCGCCTGCACGCCGCGATCGAGCTACTGACTAAGGCCGACGCCGCCGGGCGGGACCGGCGCGGACTCGGCCCGACCCTCGCGCGGCAGCTCGGCATCACGTCGCGTACCGCGCAAAGGCTCCTCGCCGCTGCCTCCGACCTGAGCGGCATCCCTCCTAGATAGACGTCTGAAACGACAGGTGCCGCCGTCCGCGATGGCGGAACCCCGGCGACACCCGCCTGTTCGGGCTCGATCAGTCTTCGTCGTCCGAGCCGGGGCAGGGCGCCGGGACCTCGATCAGGTAGCGCAGCGCGCCGTTGATGTCGGTGTCTTGGCTGGCGGCGGTGCGCTCCAGCACGTCGTACACGTCGTACACGTCGGCCTCGACCTCAACGGTGCGGGGCGCGGGTGGCTGGTCGTTCATGGTTGGTTCCCCCTGACGGTACGCGGGCAGGGTGCCCCGTCGGGCACCCGGACATCCACGCTGACTTCGGTCGAGGGATCAAGCCTGCCGGTGGCTGCCCCTTCGGCCAGGACCGACGGCTTTGCAAAACCGCAGCGGCAGTGCTGGAAGGGGTGTGCAGGATCGCGGGGGTGCCGTCCCGGATGCGGTCTCAGCGGCGTGACCAGCAACTTCAGCAGCGCTAACCGGCGACCGCCGCACCGGCGCGAAGCTGTCCTTAGGGATCCGCCGCCTGCCAATGAGGCATGAAGAAGATCATTGACTTTGCATGATCAACGAACTCATACTGTTGCACCCGATCCTGCGGAGCGGGGGAATGTGTCACAAGTCCGCAGTCGATCACATCACCCTTCGGAGGGTCTGTTGCAGCAGCTCGGGGCGAATTTTGCCCATATGACCGATGGTCTCGGCAGGTCTACAGTTGGTAACAGGCGAGGTGCAACCTGGCGCGGCGTTTTGGCCGCAGCTCTGGTTGGCTCTGCGGCTGTTGGTCTCATGGCCGCGCCCGCCCAAGCAGCGAGCGCACCGTCGGGCGAAGTCGCGTCTGTTCAGTTCAAGCGGACCGCCACCGCTGGCGCGTTGACCACAATCGGCACTGAGTATCAGAAGTCTCGAGCGGACGCGGAGCGCGGAAAGGACGAGAAGCGTGCCTTCTCCGAGCGGTCCGGCAAGGAGGTCGGCGCCTACTACGACTCAGCCGCGCTGGACTTCCTTCAGCTCGTGCGCGCCGATGACCTTAAGAGTGTCGACATCGTGGCGCCTCGTGACTTTGCCATCGAATCTGTCGACACCCGCGCAAACGACGGTGGCATGGTCGCAATCGTGGGCGGAAGCCACGCCAGCACCGAGGCTCTCGCGTTCCCGGACGGACCTGGTTTCGAGGGCCTGTCAATCCTTGGAAGCGGCAGTTACAGCGTCAAGATTTACGACAACAAAGCCTACCCGTATCCGGCTCTGGTCGGCGAGAACTTTTCGACGTGGCAGAAGTTGAAGGTGACGGGCGACTCGGACTCCAAAAAGGACTACTACGGCTACAAGCGTAAGGCGATCCTTGATGGTAAGGGTTACAACGTCTGGTCTGGCGGTATCCGCTCTTACAAAAAGTCGGGCTCACTGACGAACTGGGTGGATTGGGCGCCGAACACGGGGTCTTACAACTATAACTGCAACACGCCGATCACGGCGGGAGCTTCCTATGCCGGAGTGGGTATCGAGGTGCCCTTCACGGTGTGCAGCAAGTACTCAATTTCTATCGCCACGGGTACTCCCGGCGATATGAGTGCCAACATCAGTAGCACCACTAAGAAGACCGAACTCGGATTTGACTTCTTTGTCGGTGCCACCCAAGGCAGTGCGACGCCTGTGTGGAACGATTACCAAAAGATCGGCACGAGCTGGATTGACGCGGCTGGACCGCTCTTCACCGACTTCTGCGACGCCACGGCTGCCGGCGCCACCTGCCGCTATTGAGCATCGGAAGAAATGACTAATAAGGCGATCTGGCGGTATCCTCGGAGCATGCGTTCCGGGGGTACCGCCCTCCTGTCGATAATACTCGCAGTTCTCGTTCTCAGCCTGCCTTCCTGCCGACCGGTAGAGCAGCCGACTCAACGCCCCCTGCCATCTTTGAACACCCCCAAGCACTCGAAGTCTTCAGCGACCTTATGCGAAGCCGACCGAGTGAAGTGCGGAGCGGTGAATGTTGACACCCTCGGGTCCGTAACCTACGCGATCGTAAGCCCGAGCAATCAGCCGAGTGACCTAGTGCTATATGAGCCCGGAGGGCCTGGCTCTGACGTTTTCGGGCGTGCAAGTCCAGACTTCTTATCGCTGCCCGCCGAGATGCGTTCGCACGATGTGCTGTTGATTAGGGACCCGTGGGGGGGTCGGGCTATCAGCCAGAAATGCACTCAGGTGATCGGTGAACTACTTAACCCAACCAATTCCGACCGAGATGCCGCAGCGCTATTCGGCGACCATGGCGAATGCCCCCGCGTCGGCTGGACCGGCAAACGGTATGCCGAAGCGGTGAAACAAGTCTTGGCAGCCGAAAATCGCCACCTAGCCGGCGCCATTGGCGAATCCTACGGTGCATTGCTGGCGCACGCCGCATCGTCGTCTACACCTGGATCCTGGCTGGTCATTAACGCCCCAGCGGCCCCCGGACATATCACTAGTGGCCAGCGGCTCACACAGCAGCGAATTGATGCCATGGACGGCGCTCTTGACAGGAGCTACCAGCGCGAGTGCAAGAACCTCAAGGCGGATTGTGGCCGCCGTGGAAGCGCATTAGCTCGCGAGTCGGCGGCTAGCCTAACGAATCCGGTTACTGTGCCGGGTCGATCCCAGACTATCTCCTCCCATGATATGGGCCTGGCAGTTTTGTCCGCCTCTTACAACCTGGAGCAGAATGGTCCTTGGCTCTGGAGAAACTTGCTGAACATCCGTGCCGCCTCAACTCAAGACTTGCTCAATATTGGCCGTTTCGCTGATCAGGTAATCAGGCGATTCGGTGCCGGAGAAGTATCGAATAGTCTCGGGTCCTACTTCGCCGGGATGTGCCTCGGATATTCGGGATGGTCGGAGCCGGCTGCGGTTTCGCCAAGCGACCCGGGGTGGCTCTTGTGGCAGGTTGGCCAGGTTTGCACCAAGGCTGCAATCTCCGGGGTCGCCGGGTTTACGGCCCCCGTGAAGCGTACAAGGCTCGAGGCGTGTGTCTATGTCAATGATTTGGACCCGGTATCTTCCACGTTGTGGGGACTACAATGGGCAGAGCGGTTAGGTGTCAAGCCTTTACGCTATTCGGTGGAAACGCACGCGGGTCTCGCGGCTCTACCCTCCGGCAAATGCAGTTTCCTCCGTGACGGAAAGGATAGTAATGGCTAGGAACCGCCTTCTGTTGATTGTGGCTGCCTGCCTTGCGCTTCTAGCGACGGCAGCAATTACCGGCTTCGCAGTCGGGCGCGTCACTGGAAATGGGACTTCATCCTTCGCAGGCACTATTACCTTGTCGAACTGGGACAAGTCGCAGGGGTGCGTGAAGTTGAGCGATGGGAAAGAAGAGTGCGGCGCCTTCGTCAGCGAAGGCGGCGGGAGCAATGATCGCTTCGTCCTCGGCGCCAAAGTGGAGGTTGAAATCGGCGATCTGAAGGTTGACGGCAATAAGCGCCGAATCATTTTGTTGAGAGTTTCCTAATTGCGTCCGGCTCAAGGTAAACCCTCGGGCGCGGCTTCGAAGCGACGCTTTATGGAATAAAAACGTTGCAGGGGGCGAGCACGGTTTTGGTGGATCGCGGGGCTGTTTGGCTAATCCGGATTCGGTGCCGTGTTCGCCTGCTGCCCCGATGGGCGAGCTGGTTCACCAGGCAGACATTGTACCCACTAGGATGATCATTGCGCGGTCGGTAAGCCACAAGATCAGCTACAAGGTCGGGTTGGGAGCTCGAGATTCCTCGTAACCGGTTCGCGCCGCATCCTGCTGTCGCATTCGACGCCAGCGAAACGGTTTCGGGGCTTGAAGGGCCGCAAGATCCGCCGGCTCTGGGTTGACGGAGTTCGGCGGCACGCTGTCCGCTGTGGCCTGATCAGTCCTCGTCGACCACATCGGTCTGACGCATCAAACATGTCGGACACGTCACCCTGCTCATCGAGTTCAGGGGAGACCAGGCCGTGAATGACGGGTCACCGTCGGATCGGTCCGCGAAGCCCGCCACGGCGGAGAGAAATAGCTAGTAGCTCTCAGTTGGGAACCAGTTAGTCGAGCGCGTCGGGGTGAACCTGGTAGCGGAGCATCCGCCGCGCCTCGGGCATTTCTCGAGGTAGGCAAGCGCATGCTCGACAGCCAGTATGGACCCTGCGAAACGCAGGTTATCGATTTGCTGCCGGACGGTGGTCAGCGCGGGGCGCAATGCATCCTCGGTCACCTCCGGACAGTGGGGTGATGAATACGTGTGATCCATCCTGTCCGGCCCGCTCGGCACCACCCGACGGTCCGCCCACGTAGCCGCTGATTTATTGCCCTCTCTCAGTCTGCTCTACTAAGGGGTGTTTCATAAGCCCGGTCAGAGCCATTCGCAGATGATGGTGATGGTCAGGACGGCTCGGAACCGGACGGCTAACTTGTCGTAGCGGGTGGCCACGCCGCGGTGGCGCTTGAGCCTGTTGATGCCGTTTTCGACGGCATGTCGCATCCGGTAGAGGTCTCGGTCGAACTTCGGCGGGCGTCCGCCGCGGCTGCCCTTGGCTTTGCGGTGGGCGTCCTGGTCGGTCTTGCTCGGAATGCAGGTCTTGATTCCACGCTTGCGCAGATCGGCGAGGTTACCGCGGCTGGTGTAGGCCTTGTCGGCCAGGACCAGGTCGGGGCAGGTGCGGGGCCGGCCTACTCCGAGACGGGTCACCCTGATACGGCGCAGGACCGGGATGAACTGCGGACTGTCACCACGATGCCCGGCGGTCACCACCATCGACAGGACCTTCTGCCCCTGCTCACAGGCCAGATGCGTCTTAGTGGTCAGATCACCGCGAGATCGTCCGAGGGCGTGATCGGCGGGTTCGTCATGCACGCCGCCGGGTGGCTCTTTCTGTAGATGGCCGTCTCTACGGGCGCCAGCGGCGTGTTGGTGGGCGCGGCTGGTCATCGAGTCCACGCTGATCGTCCAGCCGATCCGACCTTCCGCGTCGCCGACGGCCTGTGACACGGCCAGGATCTTGTCCCAGGTGCCGTCGCGCTGCCAGCGACGGAACAGGCCGTAGAGCGTCTGCCATGGTCCGCACTCGGCCGGGACGTCACGCAGGGCGACCCAATCCGGATCCGCCACCTGATCCCGTCGATAAGCTGCCGTTTCCCCCACTTCGGCGGACGCCCCTTGGCCGACGCGGCAGGCAACAGTGCGGCGAGCCGCTGCCACTGAGCGTCGGTGAGGTCGTGCCGCCTCGTCACCGCTAAGGTGGCCACGAGGTCTCCGGTATGAAGTTCTTGCTTGGTCGCAGAACCAGATACCGGAGACCTCTTCAGTTGTCGATCACCGACACGCCGTGACCTCGACGCCGCCTACCTGACTTATGAAACACGCCTTAGGCGAACCCGCCCGGGATGGCATCACAGCCGGACGGCCCCGCCTCTACCGTCTTGAGGCCCTGCCGAGTCGGAGACGACGCCGACAGACGCGTCGGCACCTGGTCGAGTTTCTGTTGGGCACGAGTCTTGAGCTGTGCCGCAGTAAGGGTGGCGGGCGACGGACACGGTGCCACGGTCGGCCGCGACATGACGCTGCTTGGCAGCGTGGGTGGGGATTGCGCCGGCCCGGCGGTGCCCGTCCAGGTCGGGATAGCGGTGGCGGCAGCGAGTAAACCGAGCACACAGACGGCGGCCATAACCTTCATGGGTCCCCGGCCCACCGGGTGGGGCTTGCCGGTCGGCGGTCGCAGGGGGATTGGTTGGTCACGGTGGGCTTCCTTGCGATGAGCGGACAGGGCAGCGGCAGTCGATAATCATGGCGTGACGTCATCACCTCAGGATCGTCGCCGGCGGTGGAGGCGAGCACGGTTCGCAGCTGCTGTGACAGCAGCACTGTGCGCAGTGCTGGTCGTCGTGTGGTTCATGCCGGTGTTTGCTGGAACCGACGCGGGCTCCTATGAGGCGACCGCGATCGCTGCGGTCGCGGCGATCACGGCGGCGCTGCTGGTCGTAGTACCCGCCGTGCTCGTGGTCGCGATTCAGGCCCTGTCCCAGTTCTCGTGGCGCACCGTCCGAGTCCTCGCGAACCGGCAGATGGCGGTATGGGTCGTCATCGCAGCAATAGTCGGGGTCTGCGTGCCGCTGGGCTTGGCCGTCAACCCGAGCCCTCTCACGACACGGATTGCCTTTACCTGCTTCATCGCGTCGATCGTCATCGTCGCCTGGGTGACCTGGAACGGCGCTCGTCACGCCACACCGGAATGGCTCGTCCACCACGTGTCCACGAGTGTTCTACGGCCGCGCGGTCGCTGGACGGGAGGACATCAGAGAATCGTGCGGCGCGTCGCCGTACTCGGCGACCTGGTCGGAAGCCCTCGCCTGCCGGTTCGCGAGCACCGGCTTGCCGCCGTGACCTGGATCGTCGCCCTGACCGCACAGGCTCAGACTGGCGCGGACGTCGACGACGTCGCACAGGCGTTACGCGAGGTCGGCGCAGACCTCAGCCGCGAAGTAACACCGGACCATCGGGCAGCAATCGCGGCCATCGCCGCCTTCGGTGTGCATATGAGCAGGTCTCGCTCAATCAACGACGCGGTCGTCGATGTTTTGTTCGACCTCGCGGTGCAAAACCGCGCTTCAGGCCGGCACCAAATAGCCGCAGAAGCCCTCGATGCCGTCGTGGACGCCGTCAGCGCCCGCCTCGCCGAGGTGACTCCGTTACAGCGGGTGCTCACGGTGGTGGACCTACCACCCTCATCCGTCGACCCGCAGCCCACGCACACCACGGCACCGACCTCGCGCTCCCGGTTTGCCATTCCTCGGCCAACGGTCATCCCACCCGCGCAGCCAGACCTTGACCGGCCCGCGTTCGAGCGCGTCAGAGAGCTCGCGCGTCAGCCAGTGAACGTCGCGGACCTCAACGAACTGCTCAATGACCTCAGCCCCGACTGGGCCCGCGAGCAACCCCTCAGCCGAGAGGCTCCGTCTCATGGCAACCAGGGATACGAGCTGCTGGAAGCCACCGTCGACCGACTGATCGCCGTACTCACCTCACCCACGCCGTCGTCAACCGGCTGGTCCGGCGGACATCATGAGGCGAGCGGCTTCACCGCAGACATCGAGCGTCTCGGCCGGCTAGGTCGCCGCCTCTTCACCGGCCACCGGTACTCACGATGCGACGCCATCGAAACCCACCTGGAGACTGTCGCTGGGAAACTCGTCCGCGCTGAAACCACCCTCCAGGTACCGACGGACCGTACCGGCTGGCGTATCGCCCACCTGGCGCGCCGCCCCAATCCGGCATCGATGACCGCCGCCACCTTGTGCGACCTGGCGACCGAGGCGTTCGAGGCCGGCTATGACCGGCGGGCGCTGCTGACCGGTCGCCGCCTACTCGGTCTTGCCGCAGCCGCGGCAATCGCTGGCGATGACGTAGCAACCCGCTCATACACCGAAGCGATCTACACGTTCGCCAACCGAACAACCCGCCACAGCAGCTCGGCGGCCGTCGTGGAACGAGGTGCGCTCATCATCTCGGGACTCATCCGCGAGTCGGATGACCTGCGCCGTGCGCTACCGGCACAGGAAGCGGACACGGACGGCGCCGCAAGCCTGCTGCGCATGCTTCCGTGGCAGGCGTTCGGGTTCGAGTTCGTCTTGGCCACCGCAGAATGGCAATCCGAGCTGCGCGCTGCGGACTGGCTCCCCGACGCGCGCACACGTCAACCGGCCCGAATCAAGCCCGGTCGCCTCCTTCCTTCCCTCCACGAAAAGGCCATCGAGGAACTCGGCTCCCATCTCGCAGTGTCCGATCCGACCTATCCAACCGCGCTCCTGCTGACGCTCTGGGCCGACGCGGTAGTAGCACGATCGGACGGGGACAACACACCAGCCAGCAAGCTCGCTGCTTACCTGACTGACCAACTGGCGGAACTCGATGACCACGATGAAGGCGAATTGCCCGAGTTTGACGACCTCTCGTCCGACGCCGAGTGGGACCGCCTTGACGACGTCCCACGGCCAAGGTCCATCAGCGCCCATCTACGGCGCATCGTCGACACGATCACCGTCTGGGCGCAGACCGAAACCATCCCGGCGCCGGTTATACCGCCCGCCAACGAGGGCGGCCGCCACCTGCTCAGCGTGCTCGCCGAGTCTGCTCGAACTCCCCATTTTCGGAACTGGACTTACCACGGCGTAGCCGACACCGAAGGCAGCAGCTTAATCGTCATCCAGTACCCCGACGAGGAGAGGATCTTGCTACGGGACCAGGAAGCAGGTGCCCGAGGCCTGTTCACCTGGGGTTATTCCGGTACCGGCCCCCACACGCTGGCCGACGCGCTCGCCTCACACGCGGCCGGCACGCTGCAGCGTTGCACCGACTGCTTCGGGGCCAGCCCCATCACCCGGGGCTTGATCGACTGCGAGGCCTGCGCGAGCAGCGGTGACCGGCGAGGTCTCGCCGACTTCGCACGGCTGTTGGTCAGCCGCATAATCAGATCCTTGCCGAAGGACCCCGATACTCCTCCAGCGCTACCAATCGTCATGTGGACCTTCACCCGAGCCGAACTCATCCAGGCAACGATCAGCCGTGGGCCTCGCCGAACGCCGCAGACCCGTCCCGCTTCCGCCCAACGCCAAGATGAACGGGTGACCAGCCCCGGTCAGCGCATTGGCGCCCCTGCTACTTCTGTCCGCCCGTGACGCGGTGGCGGAGAGGAGTTCTGAGAAGAACGCGGCGAGCATGGTGCGCGCCCGTCGTTCGTTCGCGACTCATGGGCTCCGAACCGGTATACCTCATAACCGGCTAGGGTGAGCTTGCGGCTGCGGCCGCGCGTCTAGGCGACGCCGGGGCCACGGGCCGGGAGTGGGGGAGCAGGGTGGGAGCAGCCGGGTGTCCTGAACGGCGTTGAACTGCATCCACTGGCGTACAACGGCGCTCAACTGCACCTGTTCCCACCTGCGGCCCGCGTTGCCGCAGGTCAGAGTCGGTGCGGCGTCCTGGTCCCCGCGGAGTACTCCGCGGTTCTGCACAGCGGTCGACAAGCTTTCATGTCGCCTGGCAGGGCAATGTGCGCAGGTCAAGGCGGTAAGGAGTCGTTGGTCGGCCTGGATAGCAACTGGGAGCAGATTGGTGCAGGTTGGCGAAATGGTCTCCGCGCCCAAGGTGCTCACCGACGCCGAACAGAGACGAGGGCTTTGACCTAGGGCGATGCGATCGAGCGGTGCCGCGTGACCTCCCAACAGAGGCCGAAGTGGTCAGGCGTTGCTACTCCCGGGATGGCTGGTACCGGCCGGCGTCTCGGTTCGCCTAAGGCCACGTCTGCAGGCGCGTTGCAGATCGATGTGGAGCATTGCGGGTGAGCTTGCTGGAGTCCGCCGTAGTTCCATCATCTGAGACACCGATCCCACTCGCGACGCCGTGAACAGCGCGTTCTCTGTGGTGACCCCTTCGGCGAGCCCGAAGGCGTGGGTGTTGGCGCCCCCGCGAAGGTGGTAGGGCGGCGTCCGCACCCAGCGGCTTGTGCGCGGCCGGAAGTGCCCCTACGAGTTCGCTCGCACCGGCAGGGTCCGACTTCTCAGCCTGGGCACCTCTCGAAACAGCCGCTACGTCGACGCCGCAACGCCGTCCAGGCCACCGTTGTCTAGCGCATCGTCGACTGGCCCTCGCGGCCCCCGGGACGGAGGCAGCGGCACACTCGGCGAGTTTTCGGTAACGGACTCGCAGAAGCTACTGCGCCCTCTCGGTGTGTCGTTCGGATGTGGCGTAGCTGATCCGTACCGTCGTTGCCCGGTGCTGCTGCAACTACACAACCTCCACTGTGCTGGCTCGCTCCATAGCCGGCGCCACCCAGGTGCTCCGGACGCGAGCACGGATGTGGAGGAACGGTGGTCAAGGAGCAGGAGCTCGAGCCGACACGGCCAGCCCCGCAATCCATGCGGAGTTGGCGGTACGTGAGCCTCGCGCTGGAGTTGGTCGCCCTGGTGGCAGCCCAACAACAGCGCGAGGACCTCGCCGTGACGGCAAAGGCCCTCGCAGTGCTAGGACAGTCCGCGATGATCTGGTTTGAAGGCCGTAGACGTCGCTGATGTCCGTCGAGGGGTGGGAAGCTTGCTTCCCGCCCCTCTTCTTCGTCAACTCTAGTTGGGTGAACGCCCAACTAGAGTTGACACGAGCACGACGGTACGACAGGCCGGTACGGCTATAAAGTACGCAACGCCGTGTGCCGGCCTACTTCTTCATCGCGTATCCGCAGGCCTCAACTTGGTCACTCTCGCCGAGGTGCTGTCATCGTCAGTCAGGGAGGTAGCTGCTAGCTGCCGGTGCCTGCAGTCGATCAACAAGTCAACGTCTAGTCCTGCTAGCGCTAGCTGCGCGTCGTCTGACCAAGCGTTCCCCAGTACTCAGCACCAGCAGAGGTTCTGCCTGGCGCGCCGGACGAATTGCCCGAAGCCCCGGCCGAACCGATGCCAGACGACGGTGGCAACGCCGGCGACGTGCGCGAGCCGGCGTAGATCCGTCCTCGATCCAGCGCGATACCAGTCCGACCGCCGATGCCGGCGCTGACGGTGCTCAAGACGTCGGGCGTCGGCCACCGGATCCGGGTACGCCGGCTACCGCGAGCCCGGTTTGGGGAGCAGGTTGGGAGCAACGGGGTGCCCTGAACAGCCTTGAACTGCGCCCAACGGCATCGAACGTCCCTCAACTGCACCCACCCCTGGCTGCGGCTCCACGTTGCCTCAGGTCAGAGTCGGTGCGGCGTCCTGATTCACACCGAAGAGGTCGCTGGTTAGATACCAGCATCGCCCACTCTCAGTTTGTGCAGGTTAGAAGCCCGTTACCGGATCAACCGGTAACGGGCTTCGCCGTATTCGCGGCTTACATTGGGAGCAGATTGGGAGCAGCGCGGTTAGCTGTGGATTCGGACCGCCATGGCCCTCCAGGCTGAGTGACCTGATTGCCGCCCCGGCCGGGGCCTGCTGGCTAGTTGAGGAGCTGGACCTACCGCTACCGGTGCCAGCGTGACGAGAGGGTGCTCCCGGACCGTGGTTAATGGCTGTGGTATCGGTGGTCCGCCCACTCGCTGGTCCAATTGCGAGGTCGTGTGCCCAGGTCCCGGTACTCGCCGGGACTTGGCGGCCCACTTCGTTGCATTGCTTGGCGCGAAGTTGTCTAGGACCTGACGGTCGGTCGCGGTCCCTGCGGGAGCTGGGTAAGCCACCGTCCTTCCTGTTCGGCGCTGTGCCCGCCGCCAATCACCCATGGGACCAGCAACGCGAGCGGGGCTTTGACCTGGTCTCGGCCTCCTATTTGGGGCTTTCCAGGGTGGATCTGCGGGAGTGGGCCCAGCCTGGCCCGTGGCTGATTCGTGCGCTGGACGTAGTGCGGAACTCATGCCGATCACTGAACTGCCTGCGCGTCGTGACCTGAGTCAGCTTCCGAAGCCCGGGTGACCGCGTCGATGTGCGCTCCTGCCGGCCCGCGCCTCGAGCGCCTCCCGCACCATGACCTCTAGGATATGCGCCGTGTGTTCTCTCCAGCGGATGCCAACTCGATCAACCGGGGCGCGGTCCGGGATCCACCTGGTGCACGCTGCTCGCCCCTAGAGTTCTCGGAACCACGCATCGCTGAGTCCTTAGAAGACACCATAGTGGACCCGCATCGGTGCACCTTGCTGTAGACATAATTGTCGTTCTGGACGCAGGACAACCCTAATAGCTGCTCCTCGATCAGGAGTTACACCGTTCGGCTTACAGTCCCGGCGCCGGGCGTGGCGGACGTTGCGATGCGCGTGGGATGACCCGGCGGGCCGGTGGTTGGGTGTGCATGCGATACAGGGCGGCTGCCATCCGCGCGACGGCGTTTTGGTGGGGATGGCCACTGCGGTGATCGGCGATGGTCCGGGCGAGGAGCTGCCGCGCCGGATCCTGGCGGCCGTGTTCGTACAGGACGACGGCGAGGGTGGCTTGGGCGGCGAGGGTCGCTAGTGCGTAGGGCCCGTCAGCTTGGGTGTGGTGGCGGATGAGGTCGCTGTAGCAGTCGGCGGCGGCGGTGAGGTTCCCGGCAGCGCGATGGGTGGCGGCCAGGACGCAGGGCGGCGCGGACCTGCGGGTTGGTGGGGTCTCGGAGGAGGTGGCGCAGGCTGCGGTGTCCCCACCGGGCCCAGGGCAGCGCGGCGGCTGGCTCGCCGCTGGTGAGGGTGAGGCTGGCCAGAGCACGGCGGCACGGGCGGTCGCGGTGTCCAGGGCGATCCTGCCGCTGGTGGGGTCGATGGGCAGGAGCCCGCTGTTCAGGACGTCGATGGCACGCTCGAGCGTGTTGTCGGCGGCGTGGCGCTGCGCCACTTGCAGACGCTGAGCCATACCCATCATCGGGCCGGTGATCTGCCGGGAGACGGCCCTCCAGGTGATGTGCAGGTCTGTGCCGGTCGCGCCGACGGCGACGCGTCGGATCGGGCCGAGCGCGTAGGAGGCGGCCTGGGTCGTCTTGCCGGGTGGAACGAGGTGTGGGGTGCGGTGCAGGACCACGGCGGCGACGGCGCTGCGGATCTCGTCGGCCGGAACCGGTGTGCGCCCGCAGGACGGCGCGCACAGGTAGACCCTGCCGCAGCCGGGCAGCTGGATGAGGATCATGGATCGTACGCAGGTATGGCAGGCCAGGAGGTCGGGTGGCACGGGCGCGGCCTGCACGGCGCGGGCCCGCGAGACTCATTCCTCGACCGTCGCCGGTGACAGGCCGCGACGGCGGGCCACGTCCCGGGAACGCTTGGTGTGGGCCGTGGACGGCGGCGTGCTCGATGCTCGCGGCGACGACATTGGCGACGAAGGCGGGTGTCCACGCGGCGAGGACTGGCGTCCGCGTCGGCATCGGCGGTCCTTCCTGTTGTTCGTGTTCGGGTGGCGGGTGCGGGTAGCGCCGCTGGAGTGGCGCAGGCGGTCGCGGCCGAGGGCTGCTGCTTATCTGGGCGGAGGGTGTGGCCGGCGGCGACAGAGGGGACTGTCGTCGCCGGCCACGTCGGTCGCCGCTGCCGTCCCTCTCCGGGCGGGCGACCGGCTTGTACGTCCCGGCGTGGGCCCAGCGCAGCTGGCGGGCGGTGACGCGGGGACGATGATAGAGAAACTCAGTCAGGGCTGTGACCCGGGCGTCTGCACCCGGCCTAGCGCCGCGCGTCGGGCTGGGCGAGCGTCGGCGCGGTGACGGTCGCCGGCTTGGCGGTGTTGTCGGGCCAGGCTCCGCGAGCTGGGTGAGGGTTGCGGCGCAGCGGGGCGATGACCGGCCCGTCGGGCAGGGTGAGCGTGGGTCTCGGGAGGTAGCCGTGCCGGCGGTACACGTCCTGGCTGCCGTGGATGGTTTCGGTCCAGGAGGGCATGTCGATGCGGTCGAGGCGGCTCTCGTGGTGGGTGAGCATCGCCGCGCCGATGCCGCGCCGCTGGGCGGCGGGAGGGACGGCGAGCACTGCCAGGTGGTAGTGAGGTTCGGTGGGTCGGACCTGAGTGAGTAGCTGGTCGAGGAGTTCGAACTGCCGCGCGTGCGGGCCGGCGGCGTCGGCCAGTCGGCTGCGGTAGTTCGACGGTGGCGGGATGCTGCGGTAGCGGTGAAACCCCATCGCGGCGGCGCTCAGGTCGTCGGTGATCTGAATGTCGCCGAAGAACATGGCATGTTCCACCCAGATGACCGCCACATCGGCCAGGATCCGCCGCCGGCAGGTCGGGTCGGGCACTAGCCACTGGGCGAGCGGGCCGGGATGTAGGGCGTCGGCGACGATCGCGGCGACGGGTTCCTTGTCCGCCCACCGGGCGGCACGGATACGCGGAATGACGTCCATGAGATGCCTCCAAGGGCAGCCGATCGGGTGGGATGGCGCGGGGCTCACCGGTAGGCGGCGGTGGCGAGGTCACCGACGGCGGCGTCCACCGCGGCGGTGATGTCGCGTACCTGCCGGTGGTGCTGCGCGGCGATGGTGCGTAGCTGCACGGTGAGGGCGGCGATGTCGTCGGCGAGGTACAGGTGGTTGGTCAGTCCGAGGGTCGCGACGAGGCCGCCGAGGGCGGCGGTGTGGTTGTCGGGCTGGTCACGGCCGGCGGCGATGTAGTGCAGCCGGGCGCGGGCGACGACCGGCCACTTCAGGTCGGCGGGCAGGTAGCGGTCGGTGCGGGCGAGCCCGCCGAGGCGGCGGCGCACGTCGTGGCGCAGGATCCCGCCGGCGTGCAGGCCGGCGCGGGTGCGGTCGTACAGATCGTCGGCGAACCCGCGCAGCCACCCCCGCAGGGGCGGGGTCGGGTGGGCGTAGCGGATGGTGGCCAGGGCGGTGTCGGCGATCAGGTCCCCGACCGGGCGGTCCAGGTGCAGCCAGAGACGCTGCTCCTCGCCCGATGGGGTGTCGTCCGTGGTGTCGAGAGCGATCCGCCCGGCGAGGAACAGGTCGATGAGAACCGCACCAGCCAGGCCAAGGGCGAGGGCCCGGCGGTGAATGTGCGGCTGACCGGTGTCGTCGTCGTGACCGAGCAGGAACAACTCGTCGCGCAACGGCAACTGGGGGATCGAGGAGGTCATTTGGTCTAGTCCCCTCTACCGCGGCCCGCCGGCGTGCTGTCGGAGGCGGGCGTGCATCCCGCCGTAGGCGGCCTGCGGCTGCGGAAGCAGCAACTTGTCGACGGCGGCGAGGACCGTGTAGTTCGGGTCGCAGACGTTGCCGATCGGCGCCCGCCCCGCCTGCGACACCAGCTGGTAGGCGTCGAGCTGCTCCAGGCCGGTGAGGTCACCCACCCAGCCGACCAGGTCGCGGTGCGCGACCCGGTACGCGTCTTCCAGGGGACGGGCGCAGCCAACGGACATGATCGACGTGTCTGTCTCCAGGCGGGGCCACACCGTCGGGACGCCCTTGATGACCTCGATGATCAGGGTGGTGGTCGTGGCGATCTCCACTCCGACCCCGCAGGCCTCACCCTCGCCCTGGCGGGCGTGGCCGTCGCCGAGGGCGAGCATCGCCCCGTGCACGTTCACCCCCAGGTACAGGGTGGCCCCGGCGCGCAGCTCCGGGCTGTCCAGGTTCCCGCCGTGGGAGTCGGGGACGATCGTGGAGCGGGCCTCGAACCCGCCGGGCGCGACCCCGATCGTGCCGATCATCGGATCCAGCGGCAGGTCGACGCTGTGGTCGCTGCCCGTGGCGTGGAAGCGGATCGTCTCGGCCTGCCGGTCGATGTCGTACACCCACACCCGCTCCTCCAGCGGCGGCTGCAGCGTAGCCGTGTGCGAGGTCGAAGTGAGTGCTCCAAAGTGCGGGAACGTCGACGAGACTCCCCAATCCCGGGCGGGCTCGATGGCAGCAAGATGGATCGCGAGGGTGTCGCCGGGCTCAGCGTCCTCGACGAAGAACGGCCCCGACACCGGGTTCAGGTACGGCATCCGGCACACCCGCGACGGCAAATCCGCCGGCCCGCGCACGAGACCGCCGAAGCAGTCCTCCGTGAACACCCGCAGCACGTCGCCGGAGCGGACGTGGGCCACCGGCATCCGGCCACCAAAGGTGTAGGCCAACTCATCGCGAGCCGGACGGTAAGTGATCGTGTCCATGCCGGTCACACCCGTTCCACGTGACGGGCCTGCGGCTGCGCGGGCGCCAAACCCGACAGCGCGGGCCGGCGGCCGACCAGGTACAGGCCGGCGAGAACGACCATGCCCAGGGCGAGCCAGGCCAGGCCGAGGCGCTGCGCGGCGATATTGGCGTTGACCACCACGTAGGCGAGGATCGCGAACCCGATCCCGGGCATGACCAGGTGCGCCCACCAGTTGCCGCTGCGCTGGCGGATGAGATGGTGCACGACCACGGAGACGTGCAGCACGAGGAAGGCGACCATCGCTCCGAAGTTGATCAGCGAGGACAGAAGGGTGATCCCGTCGGCGCGGGTCGCCATGTACAGGCCGAGGGCGAGAGACACAGCACCGGTGAGCAGAGTGGCGTTGATCGGCACGTTGCGGCGGATCGACACCTTCGCCAGGAACGCGGGCAGTTGCCGGTCACGGGCCATCGCGTACAACAGCCGGGACGTGGCGACCTGGGCGACCATCGAGTTCGGCAGGCCCCACGCGATCGCGGTTGCTACCGCGCACAGGGTCGCCAGCCACCCTCCGCCAGCCACCTGCGCGGCGTCGTAGAAGGCGGTGCCGTTCGGATCCCCGTCGCTGAGCAGCGAGGCCGGCTCGGGGACGAGCATCGCGGCCAGCCAGGTCTGGGCGATGAACAGCACCCCGGCCAGGATGAGAACGGCGGCCATGGCCCGGCCGATCTGCCGGGAACCGCCCTTTGTCTCCTCGGCCAGCATGGAGATGCCGTCGAAGCCGAGGAAGGACAGCACCGCGATCGACACCGCACCGGCGACAAGCGACCAGGTGAACGTGTCGGAGTTGTAGAACGCGTCCCAACTGAACCTGCCCTTACCCGAGGCAAGAGCCCAACCGGCGACAGCGAGGAAGACCGCCAGGACGACCAACTCACCGACCAGCATCGCCCGGGTCACCATCGCGGTCATCCGCATCCCGACAGAGTTGACGACCGTGTTGACCGCGACGAACCCGAGCAGCCACAACCAGACCGGCACCGCCGGGACGGTTGCGTGCATCGCTACCGACGCCACCAGGTACAGCAGACCCGGCACGAGGACGTAGTCGAGCAGGATCACCCAGCCGGCCAGGAACCCGACCGGCGCGCTGATGCCCCGGCCGGCGTAGTTGTAGACGCTTCCCGACATCGGGAACGCCCTGACCATCTGCGCGTAGGAGAACGCGGTGAACACTAACGCCACCACACCGACCGCGTACGCCAGGGCCACCATCCCGCCGGAGCCGGCGTACACGCTGCCGAAGATCGCCATCGGCGCGATCGGCACCATGTACACCAATCCATACGCAACCAAGTCCCGAAACCGGAGTTGGCGGCTCAGTTCCTGTCGATATCCATATCGGGAGAGGTCATTCTGAAAACTCATCACACTCCTCAAAATGTTTGCGTTCTGGCCAATCGCGCAACTCGCAGCTGACTCGTCAGCGAAGGCAGCTGCTTCGTCGAACCTGAACCGCCGCTAATGATTTCGACCAGCAAGCCGACGGGTATCTCAGCAACGAGATTTGCTCACCGAGGCAGATGAGTCGATAGCCTTGATGCGGACACACGGTGTTGTCCGCATGCAACTGTCCGCGTAGCGTTCGACCACGTACGGTCAGACCTTCCGGATGCGGCAGTGACGGACAGACAGCACTCAGGAGTACCGGTGGCGCAAACTCCACGACGGCTGACCCCGCACCGATCGGCGCTGCATGGATTCGGGGCCGCGCTTCGGCAGTGGCGCGAGTGCCGCGGTCTGTCCCAGCGCGCTCTAGGTAGGCTGGTGCACGTCAGTGGGGACCTCGTCGGCAAGGTGGAGAAGGCCGAACGTTGGCCGTCCGCCCGCTTCGTCGAGTCGTGTGAGGGAGCACTGCAGACGGGTGGTGAGCTGGTCCGCTTTCTGTCAGACCTCGAGAGTGGGCGTCGCCTCACCAGCGTCGGCTACCGCTTGGTCGACGGTGCGGAGGGCCAACTCCGGGCCTCCATCGATCATCCCGACAGGCCCTACCTGCTCCGCTCGTGGCACGAGCAGCTCGCCGGTCTGGCCATTGCCGGAAACCGCACCGGATACGCCGGGATGGCGTCCACCGCCCATGCACAGATCAGCATCGCGGCCGCGGTCGGGCGGCGGAGCCGTTCAGGCGATCGCCGAGACGTACTCATCGCGCAGGCACTGTGGGCGGAGTTTCTCAGCTGGATCGACGAGCAGGGCGACGCCGCCGAGGCTGACGCCTGGCTGCGACGCGCCCAGCAGCAGGCCGTCGAAGCCAACGCGCCGGCGCTCGCCAGCTACGTCCTGATGAGGCAGAGCCAACGCGCCCTCGAACGCTTCGATCCGCGTAATGCCATCGCCTTGGCGCAGCGGGCGCTGGAGGAGGTCCGGCTGCCAGGCCGTATCCGCGCTCTACTGCTGATCCGCCAGGCCCAGGCCTACGCGATGGGAGGTGACCAGAATGCCTGTGCAGCCAGCATCGACAAGGCGCACAGGGTCGCCGGCAGCGCCGACTGGGGCTCGGAACTGCCGATCGATGTCGGCGTCCACTGCGACGCGGTGTACGTGGCTGCCCACGAAGCGCAATGCCGTCTGCTCCTCGGCCAACCGGCGGCTGCTGCCGATCTCTACGAGCAACTCCTGCGCCATTGGCCAGCTCAGTGGCGCGTCGACGAGGCTCTTTGGCGATCGGCCCTGTCCACCGCCTATCTCAACAGTGGCGACGTCGAGCGCGCGGCGACCGAGGCCGCCAACGCCCTGGCCTTGGCCACTGGCACCTCCTCCGCGCGGGCTCTGCGCTGGTTGAACCCGACGGCGGTGGCCCTGCGCCAGCAGACAGCCATTCCCGAGGCGGCGGCCTTCGTGCTCGCCTATCGGCGGGCAACCCTCGAAGCGTGCAACCATTAGCCCGTGGATCTCATCACCACGGCGACGAGCACCGACGAGTCCGAACGAGCAGCGTCCGTCGCGGTCCTCCCCGTCGGGAGTTTCGAACAGCACGGCGCCCACCTCCCGCTGCTGACGGACACCATCGTGGCATGCGCGATTGCGAAGGCAGTCGCCGAGCGCTACGGCCTCTTTCTGCTGCCGCCCGTGACGATCTCCTGCTCCCACGAGCACGCCGCGTGGCGTGGAACGGTCAGTATCAGCGCCAGCACCCTCGCCGCCGTGGTCGTTGACATCGCTGACTCCCTGCGTGAATCGGGCGTCGACCGGCTCGCTGTGATCAACGGACACGGCGGGAACTACGCGCTTGCCAACTTTACCGACCGCGGGTAGGACTGTCCGCGACGTTCACCCTGGCGTGTGACTCGGGACGTCCCGTGCTCGTTTACCGACCGGGTCCGGCACGTCCGATCTGTCGGCGTCGGGGTGAAGGGCACGTGGCTCGCAATTTGGTGGTTGGAGACTTCCGGGTTCAGGAGGTCAGGCTGGGCGACGGCAGCCGGGCTTGGACGATCTTCTGCCCGGAGGGTGCTGTTCATGGGGAGGCGGACCGGTTCCTTCGGCAGTATGACGGTTCCGGAACGCAGCGGACGTACGCCTACCTGCTGGTGGATCATCTGCGGTGGCTGGAGCGGGAGTGCCTGACGCTGGCCGCCGTGAGCCTGCGGGATCTTGAGCGGTACATGGGCCTGGTCGGGGCCGAGGTGCGCATTCCGCTGGGGCAGCCGTGGCGGGAGGGCAAGCGGCCGTACGGGCGATCAGCGTTATCGACGACTGCGGCGTGTCTGAAGGGGTTCTACCTGCGTCAGGCGTCGCTGGGCGTCAACGGCGAGTTCGGCGGGCAGCTGGGCCGGACCCGACTGCCGACGCGAGCCGACCGGCGCCGCTCGTTTCGCGGCCATGCGAAGACGGTCGTGCCGGTGAACCCGCTGGCACCGCGTGGGCCGCACCGCCGGCATCCGAAGATGCTGCCGGAGGGGGCGCGTGATCGGCTGCTGGGCGAGGTAAGGACGGCTCGGGACAGGTTGGTCGTGACGTGGCTGGCCGACGGTGGCCTGCGTATCGGCGAGCTGTGCGGCCTGCACCTGGTGGATCTGCACCTTCGCGAAGACGCTGGGTGCGGGCAGTGCCTGTCACCGCACGTCCATGTGTGCCATCGGCCGGGCAACCCGAACCGAGCGCAGGCGAAGACCAAGCACCCGTGGCGCGAGGAGGACGGGACGATGACAGGTGGGCTGATCAAGCGGGTCAGCCCGGCGATGGTGCACACCTACTTCGACTACGTCACCTGCGAATACCCCCGCGGCGCGTCCGGCCACGGCATGCTGCTAATTCAGCATCATGGGCGCGGCCGCGGGCAGCCGTGGGCGCCGGTGGCGGCACGGCGGATGCTGGCGCGGGCCGGCCGCCGGGCCGGTCTGGGACCGGTGAAGCCGCACGCGTTTCGGCACAGCTTCGCCAGCGCCGTGCTCGACGCCGCAAACGGCAATCTCGTCATTGCCCGCGACGCCGGAGGATGGGCCTCGACCTCGGTGGTGGACGAGATCTACGCGCACGTCGATGCGCACGACCCGGCGTTCGATGCTGCGCTGCGAGCGGTCTGGGGTGTGCAGTAGTGACCACGGGCCTCGTGCTGCTGCCGCAACCTCGCCGGCCCGACCGGGTGGGCAGGGACCGACTGGAGATCCTCACCGCACTGATCGGTGCTCCGTCCTTCGACCCGCTGTTCCGCACCGACCTGGTACAGATCCCCCGCGGTCATCCCGTCTATCAGTGTTGGTGTGTGGTCGATGCATGCGAGCGGGTCCGCTCCAGTGGCACCGACCTGTGCTCGGTGCATATGCGGGCTTGGGGCGAGGCCAGCCGGCGGGGCATCGGCAAGGCCGCGTTCTTGACCTCGGCGCCGCCGATGGCGGCGTCTGAGTGGCTGGAGCAGGCGGCGTGCCGAATCTGCCCGGACCGGCCGGCCGCGCACACCCGATGGCGGCTGTGCCACCGCCACCTGAGCCAGTGGAAACACCGAGGCGAGGGCGATACGGCGGACTTCAGCAGGTGGCTCGCGGCACAGCAGCCCTACCCCGGCTTCGGTGGCTGCCTGGTCACGGTGTGTCCGAGCCTGGCCGACTCGCCGCTGGGGTTGTGCTCCGGTCACGAGACGCGCTACCGCAAGTCCGGCTGTCCCGGGACGGCCGAGTTGCCGTCGGCCTGGTCGCAGCGCTACGAGCAGCACGGCCGGCCCGTGCCCGTGTCGTATCGAGACAGACACGCGTTTCAGCGCTGGTGCGCCAGCACTGAGCCGATGCCCTGGCCGGCGCAGCTCAACTTGCGCGGGCTGCGCCCGTTGCTGCTGGCTGAGGTCCAGTGGGGCCTGTTCGCGCCTACCCAGCAGCCACGGCCGACCCGCTGGGACCTCGGCTCGATCCAGAAGGTGGTCAACACCTGCCGTGCAGCCGGCATGACCTCATTGGCTGATCTTGAGCCCAACGGCGCCGACCGGTGCGTGCGCCGTATCGGCGGGGAGATCGCCCGGGAGTTGTGGCGGATTTACCGCACCCCGGCCGACGCGCGGGAGGCCGGGATGCTGGATACCGAGCACTTCGGGGTGCGGTTTGCGCGCCGCACCAGCCGCTTCGATCTCACCACCATCCCGCAGCGGTGGCTCCGGGATCTGGCGTGGGACTACCTCGCCGGGCTGCTGCAGTCACCGCGCTGTCCACGTACCGCCGGCAGCTTCGACAACCTGCGGCGCGCCTGCGTCGAGTTGGGCGCCTTCCTCGCAGTGGACGCCCCCGGCGGTGGCCACGACCCCACCATGCTGCGCCCTGCGCACATGCAGCACTTCGCCGCCGACCAACGCCGCCGCGACCGCGACGCGCTACCGTCGCTGGGAATCACCAAGGCGGGCGGTACGCCGTCCACGGTCACCGCCACCACCCCAGGCATCGTCTTCAACGGCGTCCGCGCAATCATGCGCGATGCCCTGGCCAGCGGCGCCGTCGACCGGCTCGGCCTCGACCGGCGGTTCGTCACCGCCCTGCCCGCCGGCGAAGGGCTACCGCTGCGAGCCCGCCGGCCGTTCCCGGACGAAGTCGCCCGCGCCCTCGCCGACGAGGCGAACCTGCGCCGCCTCGCCGAGCACCACGACCCGTTCGACCACGGCCTGCGCGACATCTGGGAAACTTTGATCGCCACCGGACGGCGCATCGGTGAGGTACTGAACGTGCGCTGGGACTGCCTCGGCCGCTACGGCGGCCTGGCGATGTTCTGGCACGACCAGACCAAGGTCGGCACCGTCGACGCCGCGATCCGCATTCCTGAACGCGTCCATAGCCAGCTCCAGGCGCGGCAGGCCAAGACCGTGGAGCGGTTCACCGCCCGCCACGGCTATCGACCGACCGGAGACCAGCGCGCCCGATTGGCCCTGTTCCCCAGCACCCACCGCAACCCCGCCGGGACCGTGTCGCTGTCCAAGGAGTGGTTCTACGGCCCGTTCCGGGCCTGGATCAGCGAACTCGACCTCGGTCACTGCGTGCCGCATCAGGCCCGGCACACCCTCGCAACGAGCGTGCTGCGCCACGGCGCCACCCTGACCCACATCCGCCGCTACCTCGGCCACGTCTCCGACCGGATGGCCGAGCACTACGTCCACCTGGCCCACAGCGACCTCGAACAGGTCCTGCAGCACGTCTGGGTCGCCGGACCAGGCACCGCCAATCCAGGAGAACCACTCGCCGCCGGCACAGTCGCGCTGACCCGAGAGCAGGCACAAGCGCTGGCGATCGACCTGTCACGACGCAGCACACCCGCCGAGGGCGGATTCTGCACCTTCCAACCCGTCGTCAACGGCGGCACCTGTCCCTGGAAACTGGACTGCCACAACTGCGACAAGTTCGTGCTGTCCGGCGCCGACCTGCTCTACTGGCGCCGCAAACGCGAGCAGTGGCGGACGCTGGCCGAAGGCGCTCCCGACGACGCGACCGCCGACTACCTGCACCGCCACTTCGAGCCGACCGCCCGCGCCATCGACGGGCTGGAGAAGGCCCTGGCCGGGCTTGGACTGCTCGACGACGCCCTCGCGCTCGACTTGCGCAAACCGCAGGACTACTTCCACCGCATCTGGTCAACGGCGTTCCGCGCGAGGGACCTGACGGAGGCCGGCGCGGGAGGCGACTACCCCGACGACTCGCTGCAGGAGGGCCGGTGACCGCCTCAACCTCACCCAGTGCCCGCACGGCCGCCGCCGTCGCGGCCAGGAGACAACGCAGTCAGGCGGCGGTGCAACGTGTCCATGACGCGCTCGCCGCATTACGGCGGCAGAAGGTCCGAGTCAGTGTCGCCGCGGTCGCTCGACGCGCCAACGTCTCCCGCACCTTCGTCTACGACAACCCAAAGGCTCGCGTAGCGGTGGCCGCCGCGCTGGCCGACGCCGGTCAGCGGCACACTCAGCTGGGTCTCGCGCAGGACGACGCGCAGCAGGCGGTGTGGCGCGAACGGGCGCTCAACGCCGAAGACGCGCTCAAGAACGCTCACGCGGAGATCGCCCGCCAGCGCGGCAGTATCGGTGAACTCCTCGGGCAAATCCGGGGCCTGCAAGCCGAATGGGACGACGAGACCATCGCCCGGATCACCACCGAGAACACCACACTCAAGCAGCGGGTCCAGCTCCTGACCGCCGAGAACCGCATGCTGCAGGAGCGACTCGCCGCAGCCCGGTCCACCCTGCGCTTCCAGGACAGGCGCATCGCTGACCTGGAAACCCGCATCGCCGAGCCCACCAGCCTGCCTGCCGCCGTACAGCCCGGCGAGCTCGCCGATCAGGGCTCGAGCAGCTTGTGCACCCGGGCGAACGACCGGGACAAGCTGTCCAACACCGCCGCGCCCTTGTCCGCGCTGCCCAACGACGGCCGACCGATAATCCCCGAGGACGTGTAGGCGCTCATCCCCAGCGTCAGCAGGTCCCGACGCTCGTCGACTTCGTGGTCGGCGTTCTGATAACCGTCGCGCAGCAACTCCGGCGCCCCGTGCAGCAACAGGGAAACCTCAAGCTCACCGCCGTGCATGTCCTCGTGAGGCCCGGTCTCGCAGCGCGCGTCGGTGCGCGCCGCCACCCAATCCTCACTGGCGGGAAACAGGGCCATGCGCGGCCGGACCGTCGTCGCCTGCTGTACCACGTTCCGCAACGAGTAGTTGCCACCATGCCCGTTGACGATCACCAGATTCTCGACCCCCGACGCCCGTAGCGAGGCGTCGATGTCCTCGATCACCGACATCAGCGTCCGAGCGCTGATGCTCACCGTCCCGGCGAACCCGGCATGCTCGTGCGAGCAAGAGATGGTGATCGGCGGCAACAGCAGCGCGCGGTAGTCGGCCGCGATGCGTCCCGCCACCAGACAGGCCACCACCGTGTCAGTGATCAGCGGAAGATACTCGCCGTGCTGCTCGAAGCTGCCCACGGGCAAGACAGCGGTGCGTGCAGCGCGGACACGTTCATCCGCAGAGGTTGCCCCCGGAAGCAGAGATGCCACCCGAACAGCGTGCCACGGGCGCGTTCCCTGGGCAGAGCCGGCCGCCGACGGCTGCACGAATGACACGGCCGACCGGCCCGGGCAGCCCAGACGTCGACCCGCGACGCTGGTGAAAGTTGCAGCATCTGAGCTTGTCTATAGCTTCGCCCGCCTGAAACCTGCTGGAGTGTCCACCAATACGTGCATAAATTTCCTGACAGATAATTGATCACTTTGTCTCGCCATTAGCCGCGCCTTCACGTGACGTGAATAGTCATTGACGCTGCGTTGCCGCTTGAGTAGCGTCGTCGAAGTCGGCTGACAATCATCGATGTGAATAACCAAAACGAGGGAGAGTCGAGTGAGACGATCACTCTAATCTGTTGGTGCTGGCGTCCTGATGTCACTGACGCTGGCCGCTCCGGCCGCGGCGGCTCCGGCTGCGGCGGCGGCTCCGGTGAAGCCGTTCACCGAGACCACTGCCTGCGACAATGGTCGTGTGTGCATGTGGGAGGACCCGTTCAAGGCTGGTAACCGGTACGTGCACTCGACGCAGGAGACCTTCGACATCCCCTGGTGGGACGGAGACAACGAGATCAGTTCCGCCTACAACCGCACCAGCAAGAAGCTGACGATTTTCGACAACGACAACTACACGGGCTCGCGGGTCTGCCTGGCCGCCGGCGAGTACGTCGCCGAGTTGGGGCCGGAGCGCAGCTTCGACAATGAGGCGGAGAGCTACAAGCTCGCCAACAACTGTCTCTGATCGATCACAACGGCGTACGGCGAGGGTGCTGGCCATAGATTCATATGGCTGGCATCCTCAGCGTCGTGAGCAACTTCGGGGGTGGTCTTCAGGATGGGTATCGGTGTGGGCGCTGACGTCGTCTCGAGCGACGGCCTGACCTACACGGTCGGCCAGACGGTTGCCGTGCGCGAGGCCAGCGTGCGTGTGGCCAGGGGCGAGGTCGTCGCGATCACGGGTCCGTCCGGCTCGGGCAAATCCACTCTGCTGTTCCTGCTCGCTGGAGTGTTGAGCCCGGACAGGGGATCGGTGCATCTCAACGGCGTCGACCTCGGTGCGGTCAGCGACCGCGCCCGAGCGGGTCTGCGGCTGCGTCAGTGCGGCTTCGTGATGCAGTTCGGCGACCTGATACCGGAGCTGACGCTAGCCGAGAATGTGGAGCTGCCGTTGCGCCTGACCGGTGTCTCCGCTCGCAAGGCGCGCGCGACCGCGGACGGTCTTCTGGCTCGCCTGGGCCTCGACGGCGAGCGGAATCGCACGCCCTCTCGGGTGTCCGGTGGGCAGGCCCAACGGGCCGCCATCGCGCGGGCGCTCGTGCACGAGCCGAGTGTGGTGTTCGCCGACGAGCCGACCGGCGCGCTGGACTCCCGCTCGGCGGCACAGTCGCTGTCAGCGCTGCTCGACCTGGCTCGCGCCGGTGGCAGCGCGCTGATCCTGGTCACCCACGCCGCCGACGTCGCCGCCACAGCCGACCGGGTTCTGACGATGCGAGACGGCGCGCTGCAAGCATGAGCTACCTCCCGTTCGTGCGACTGGGGTTGCGGCTGTGCCGCGGCGGCGGCACCGCTGGACTGGTCCGCCTGGTGCTGCAGGCAGCCGCGGTCGCCTTCGGCGCCTTCGTGCTCCTGGCCACGCTCGCCGCTCCCGGCGTCGCCGATCGACAGGACGGTCGCCTCGGTAATCGAGAGCCAGTGCTGACGTCGTCAGCCGACTCGGCCGCGTGCCTGAAGCTGCGCACCGTCGAGGACAACATCGGCTCCCGCCCGCTTCGGCGCATCGCCGTGTGGAACGCCACCGCGCAGTCACCTCGGCCGCCCGGCGTGCCGGCGTGGCCCGCAGCTGGCGAGATCGTGTTGTCGCCCGCCCTGTCGGATCTCATCGGCAATGACCCGGCCGCTTCCGCGAGGTTCCCGCAGCGTGTCGTCGGCGTCGTCGCCGCCGCGGGTCTGGTGGCCCCGGACGAACTCCTGGCCTACATCGGCGTGCCGGCAGGCGACGCGGACCGGGCGGGAAGCGCGCAGTGCGTCGCACGATTCGGTACGCAGATCCTGCATCGCGGTGTTTCCTGGACCGGTTCCGCCGAGCAGGTGCTACGGCCGGCCGTGCTTGTGCCGGTCGGCATGGCCGTGTTCGTCCTCATTCCTCTCGGCATCTTCCTGGCCGCATCGGCGAGGTTGTCGGCGGCCACCCGCGAACGACGACTGGCCGCTCTTCGCCTGCTCGGCGCCGACGCCCGCCAGACCCAGGTCGTCAACGCCGTCGAGACCGGGGCGGTAGCGGCCGTCGGCGCCGCGATCGGAATCGGCGGCTGGCTGTCCGCGCGTGGCGGGTCCGAACAACTCAACCTCGGCCACCTGCACTGGTTCGCCGGTGACCTCGCGCTGTCGCCGTTTACCATCGCGATGACCGCCGTGGGGCTGCCGCTGTACGCCGTCGCCGTGGCCACCGGCGCGTTCGCCCGCCTGCCCGCCAACCCCCTGTACGCCTTCCGCAACGCCGCCAGCCGCCGACCAGCGCTGCTCCGCATCGCACCCATCACCTGCGGAGTCGCTCTACTTACAGGCGCGGCAGCGCTGCCTGCAACGAGAACCTTCTGGGCGCTGCTGGCGTTCACCGCGGGCATCGTCCTGAGCGCTGCGGGACTGCCGCTGCTCACGCCACTGCTCGTGCAGAACATGTGGCAGCGCCTCAACCATCGACCCGGTCTCCCACCCGCCCTGCGCATCGCCGGACGGCGGGCCCTCGCCGCAGACGGCGCGGCGGCGCGCCTCGTCGCCACCGTCGGCGTCACCCTCTTCGCCGCGGGCATCGGCCTCGGAGCCGCGGAGCATGTCCGCCTCGCCGAATCCCTGGCCACACCCTCCGCGCCGACTCAACTCAAACTCACCCTCGATGGCGCCGTGAATCCCACCGCGCTCGACACCCTGCGCGCCACCCCGGGCATACGCGGCGCCTCTCAATACGAATACGCCTCGGCCGAGCTGGGCGACGCCGAACAGCGGACCGACATCCTGATCGCCACCTGCGCCGACGTACGCGGACTGTTCGACGGCGCAGAAACATGCAGCCCCGATCACGTCTACCGGCTGATCATCGACTCGCCCGACTTCGCCGGCGAGCCGCCGCTTCCGGCCGGGGCGACCCTGCACATCAAGCCCGCCCCAGGAGCGACCTGTCCCGCGGCGCGGAACGTCGTCGCACCCACCGACAAGCTTGAGCTGACCCGAAGCTGTACGCCGACCGCCCGTACCAGCTGCTCATCACTACCGCTGCGACCTGCCCAGCCGCCCAGACCGCCATCGTTCTGCTACCCAACGAACGCCCGGTCCTGGACCGGGCCCGCCAGATCCTCGCCGCACAGGCTCCCGCATCCAACGTCCAAGGCTTCCTCGGCCCAACGAAGGAGTGGGAGGAGCCACAGTCACGGTGATCATCGGCGCGCTGATGGCCATCACCCTGCTCCTATGTCTCGCCGCACTCGTCGTCGTCGCCGTCGACCGACTCATCGAACGCCGCAGACTCACCGCAGCTCTACGAATCGTCGGGGTACCCCGACGGACAGAAGCCACAGCCGACATGGCAGAAGTGGCCCTCCCGCTGGTGACCTCCGCGGCACTGGCGATGGCAACGACCGCGGTTGCCGTCTACGCCGCCACCGAGATCACCGGCATCACCATCCGCCGATTCGGTCAGATCCTGCTCACACAGGTCGGCCTCACCATGACCGCCGTGGTCCTGCTCACCGCAGTCGTCTACGTCGGCACCCTGCTAAGGACCAGCAGTGAAGACCTACGGCGCGAGTGACACACACCTCAGCCAACAGAATCGGGTCACCTCAGGTCCAGACGGCAAGCCAGCCCAGCCAACTCATCGCGGACATGTAGCCTACGCAGAGGCACAGGCCATGGTCGTCTTTGTTCGCCGAGGGTCGGTAAAAGCAACATCGTTCAGGAAGCCAACGTCGCCGGACCGAGGATGACCCTGTTCCCCGCTCGGGCCGACTGGGACGACGCGCGAGTTGCCGCCGGCCTGCACAGCACAGCCCACCAGGACATGCACGCTGGCGAGCTCGAGGTTTCGCTGCTTCTGCACGTTGCGCCGGAAGTGGTGCGTGATGGCTTCCAGCATGCAGACCACCTAGCGGACGATCGACGTCACCTCCTCACGAGGGGCATGAGTGGTTACACCACCAGCGGCGTCATTGGTCTGCCGTCAAACGGCACCGCGGCCAAGGGCAAAGCCGTACTCGAAGACCTTGTTCGCTCCTTCGCCGACCACTACGGCCTCCTGCCGAGACCCTAGGCATGATCAGGAATGATGCTGGACGAAAGCTTCTGTTCGCATCGACGTTGCCCCCCCGGGAGAGCGATCGAGCGGACGCAGTTTGCAGGGTGAGCCGGGAGCAGGGACAAGAAGCTCGGACGTAGAGTCGGCGACGTCTGGGCACACACACTGGCCCGGAAATCCGAGCCCTGCCGGTGTCCCGGCGACCGGTTGACGAGCCCGCCGTCGTCCGGCCCGCGTGGAAGTTGTTCGAGGAGGACCTGTGAGGCTGGGCGACAGGATCGCTGAAGTGTCGGTGGACGACGCCGTCCGCGCCTCCGTGAGTTATGACCAGCTGCGTACCGGTGATGACGGCCTGTACTGGCTGGAGACTCGCCCCGACGCCGGCGGGGGTACGACGGTGACACGGTGGCGGTCCGGCGAGGGCAAGCATGATGTGAGTCCGAAGGGCTTCGATGTCGCCAGCGGTGCGCACGCGTATGGCGGCGGATCGTTCGCTGTCGTCGAGGGGACGTTGTGGTGCGTCGGCGGAGATGGCCTCTATCGGAGCCGTCGTCACGGCGATGAACTCGAATTGGTCAGCCATGGATGCTTCGGTGACCTGACGATCAGCGACGGCGAGTTGCTGGCTGTGCGGGAGTCGGAGCAGGGTGACCAACTCGTCGCGGTGTCGTTCACCGGTGCTCCGCAGATGCGAACTCTCGTCTCGTCCCGGGCGTTCCTCGGCGCGCCTCGGCCGGGTCCGGGCTCGTTGGCCTGGACCGCCTGGAGCAAGCACGACATGCCCTGGGACGCGTGTGAGGTGTGGGCCGCCTCCTACTCACCGAACGGTGGGGTCGAGGACCCAGTAAGGCTCGCCGGCGGTCCGGAGGAGTCTGCGCTGGAGCCGCAGTGGGGACCCGGCGGGGCGTTGTACTTCGTTTCGGACCGCAATGGCTGGTGGAACCTCTACCGGTGGAACGGCCTCCAGGCGGAGGAGGTGGCGCCGATCGCGGGTGAGTGCGCCGCGGAGCCGTGGGAATTGGGTTACACGTCGTATGGCTTCCTCGACGACGGTCGGATGGTCGTGGCGGTGCAGGAGGGGCCGCGGCACCGCCTCGTCGTCGTCGAGCCTGACGGTACTGTCCGCCCGGTCGACCTCCCGTACACGTCGATCAAGCCGTACCTCGCCGTGCAAGGGACGACCGTGGCGTTGATCGGATCGTCACCGACCGCAGCCCCGCAGGTCTCGCTCGTAAACCTGGCTGACGCTGCCCCCCAGGTGGAGGTGCTTGCCAGGTCGGAGCACGCCGCGCTCGACGGGGCGTGCGTTTCGACGCCGACGGAGCTGCGCGTCCGAGTGGCCACCGGTCGGGAGGTGCTTGCCCTGGTGTACCCGCCGACGGGCTCGGCGGCGGACTGGCGGGCGCCGGTGATCGTTCGGGCGCATCCCGGGCCTACCGCCTCCTGCCTGCTTCGCCTGGATTGGCAGGCGCAGTTCTTCACCAGTCGCGGGTTCGCCGTCGTTGATGTCGACTATCTGGGTAGCACCGGGTACGGCCGCGTGTTCCGGGAATCGCTGTACGGCCGGTGGGGCCTGGACGACGTCGATGACTGCGCGGCGGTGGCGGTGCACCTACTGTCCACCGGGCGGGCGGTGCCGGGGCAGGTATTCATCCGCGGTGCCAGCGCCGGCGGCTACAGCGCGTTGCACGCGGTGTCACAGGAAGGCCCGTTCACCGCCGCCACCGCGGTGTCGGCGATCGTCGATCCTGAGCGGTGGGCGCTGACGGTGCCCCGGTTCCAGCGGGCGCACGCGATGCGGCTGCGCGGGGGCGCCGGCCCAGTCCGTGCCGCCACGGTTCAATGGCCGGTGCTGCTCATTCACGGCACCGGCGACGAGGTGGCCGTGGTCGAGGATGTCCGCGACCTCGCCGACGAGTTGACGTCTCTCGGCATGGCGCCCGAGGTGTTGCTTCTTCCTGACGTCGGCCACTATGTGGCGTTGTCCCGTCGAGCAGGCGCGGTGCTGGAGGCGGAGCTGGCTCACTATCGCTCGGTGATGGCGGGTGCGGCCAACGATCAACCGGGTTGCACAGCCGCCAGCGGTAGTCGGTGACGCACGTACTCGCCGAACTCGCGGACCTCGGGCTCACCCCGATAGGACTCGAGGTCAGCCTGTACCTCGACGATGCGCTGCAGGCAGCGGTGTGAAGTAGTTCGTGCCGCGAAGTCGACTGCCTCGCGTGCGGTGGCGCAGGCTTCGTCGATACGGCCGCCGGCGACCAGCGACGAGGCCAGGAGCGCGGTGTCGATGGCGAGTCGCCGGACATGCGTGGGACTCAGGGCGGCGAGGGCGTCGCCCACGTGCCGTTGAGTGTGCTGCGGTTGACCCAGATCGTGGAAGCAGTGGGCGATCTCGTCGGCGAGGTACGCAGCGTCGAAGTACCGGATCCACGCCGGCTCGTCCTCGGGCTTGCTGCGGGCTAGTTGCGTCTCCACGATGTCAAGGTGCGTCAGGCAGTCGCCTTCGCGTCCGAGGCGGGCGTGCGTGCGCGCCACCACCGCGTTCAGTGCGGCTGCCACAGCGGGCGTCGCCCGGGTCTCGCTCCCTCTCACCGCCGTGAGCGCCATTCTGCGTGCCGGCTCGGGGTGTCCGCAGTGCAGCGCGAGATGACCGATGTTCACGGCGAGCAGGTAGCTGCCGTACAGGCGGTCGTCGGCAGCTTCCGTCAGACGTAGAGCGCGAAGGTACCGGCGCTGGGCGAGGCCATGGGCACCCGTGTCGACCGCCTGATACCCGCAGAGCTCAAAAAATCCCGCCGCCAAGGTGTAGAGGTGCCGACCGACCGCCTCCGAGGCGGGCGGGCTGGCCAGTAGCCGGTTCAGTTCGCGTTCGACGTACCGCTGCACCTGAGCGTGGACTCGTCCGGCCCCGTGGGTGTGATCCAACTGGCGGAACATCGCCAGGACGGTCTCTGCGGAGTCGAGATCCTCTTCGCATACCTGATCAGGCGAACCGGTTCGGCCGGCCACGGACAAACGAGGTCCCGCTGAGGCGTTCAGCCAGTCCAGCGCGGCGCGGTCAAGAACGCCAGGCTGGAAGGGAACACGGACGACCATGTCCGCCACCCCGGGCGTCTCCTCCGCTTGAGCGGCCAGCAGGGTGCTGGCGTTGCTAGGACCGCTCGGGAGTGTTGTCCGCATACGCTCCTGGGCGCGGCCTCCCTCAAGAAGCGGTAGCAGGCGGATCAAGGCCCCTCCGGCCGCCAACGCCCTGTCGCATGCTTCAACGAATTCCGGGGACGGGAAACGGTCCGCTGTCTCGACCCGGCGCACCAGGTCAGGGCTGAACCGGATCATCGCGCCGAGTCGCGCTTGCGAGAGGTTGGCCCGCTCCCGCAGCCGGCGCAGCTCGGCACCGAAGAAGTGGCGCTCAGACAGGGACGGCTGGAGCATCCGCGGAGTCTGGCCCATAGCACCGCCTCCTCTGGCTGTTCACACCACTGAGGCGGTGAGCAGCATGAATGTCGCGCACTTAGGGTCACTCAGTGTTCAGCGCGGCGCAAGCAAGAACACCGAGATGCGTAGATGCGGGAGAAGCTCATCGGTGGCGCAGATGCGGACAACCGCTTCGTCCGCATGGTTGGCATTCACTGCACCGGCTCGACGGGCGAGGGTGGAGATGGGCCGGGCTGCTCGTCAGATCCGCTCCTGACTTCGAACGAGCGCGGGAGGTTGCAATGGAGGAGGAAATCGTTCCGCCACCATGATCTTGGTACACATCGGCTGCGTCCTCGGCCTACCACCGAGCGAGCGTATAGGCATCGACGCATGCGGCTGAACCTTCACGTGCGCCGGCAGGACGCAACCTTCGACCGGCGCCACATCGACTTCAGACTTCTATGTGACTTGGCGAGTCCAGCGGCTTGACGCTCTGTTGAGCCGAGAAGAGCGGAACGACGGGCCATCCGATCGGGAGGCCGTGACGGAAAGGGAGAACACCCGAATGAGTGTCGACACGGCGAGCGGCGAGGACCTCCATGCCGCGATGGTCGATCAGCTCGTAGCTGATCACGCGGAGAAAGGGCTGGTCATGCGGCCTGAGGTGGAGGCGGCACTACGTTCCGTGCCGCGCCATCTCTTCACACCAGATGCCGTGTTGACGGAGGCGTACCGGGCCGACCAGGCCGTCGTGACCAAGCGGATCGGCGACGAGGCGGTCAGTTCGGTGTCGGCGCCGTGGCTCATCGCGGAGATGCTCGGTCAGGCCGCAGACGCCATCGACGGCGGGTTGGCCGGCCGGCACGTCCTGGAGATCGGGTCCGGTGGGTACAACGCCGCACTGCTGCGCGAGCTGGTCGGCCCGTCGGGCTTGGTCACAACCGTTGACATCGATCGCGAGGTGACCGACCGTGCCACAGCCTGCCTCACCGCGGCGGGCTACGACGATGTGGTCGTGGTGTGCGCTGACGCCGAGCAACCGGTCAACCCGGGCCGCAGATATGACTTGATCATCGTCACTGTCGGCGCCTGGGACATCTCACCGGCCTGGACCGCTCAGCTCGCCGAAAACGGAACGTTGGTCGTACCGCTGCGGACGTTCGGGATGACCCGCTCGTGGGCGCTGCGTCGAACGGGCAATCAGCTGGCCAGCCGCAGCCAGCGGTTGTGCGGGTTCGTCTCGATGCAGGGTGCCGGGGCACATCAGGTGCGGTACGCCGACATCGCTGACGGGGTTCACCTGCGGCTGGACGAGGACCAGCAGGTCAATCGCCACGCCGTCGGTGTGCTGTTGGCGCAGCCGCAGACGCAGGCGTGGGCCGGGGTGAGCCTGCCCCCTCGCACCGTTCTGGCTGACCTCGACCTGTGGCTGGCGACCCGCATCACCGATGCGGGACAGCAGTTCGTTGTGCTCACGGCCCAGCAGGAGGCCGTCGACGCGGGTGTCGTCGCCCCGGCGTGGCGTTTCGGCACGCCGGCCGCTATTGACGACGGCGCGTTCTGCTACCGCTCGGCGCTGCGCTGGAACGACAACGACATGTTCGACCTCGGCGCCTGCGCGCATGGGGCCGGCGCCGCGGTGGCGGCCGGTCGGATGGTCGGACAGATGCGCGCGTGGCTGTATGCGGGCAGCCCCTCGCCGGTGCTGCACGTCCTGCCCGCTGGTACTCCCGACGGCGACCTGCCGGCCGGGACGGTGCTGGACAAGCGGCACAGTCGCCTCGTCCTCACCTTCACCACCCCCTAGAAAGGGCACGCACATGAACGACACCGACGACCCGGAGTTCGCCCTGGACGTCAGCCTGGTCGACGCGGGTCCTACCGCGACCGGCTACGCCACCTCCACCAACGACGGGTGCGGCTCGGGTAACACCGGCTCCAACGCCTGCACCACGAAGTGCGACGGCGGCAACTAACCCATCCGTTCCTCTCACGATCGGGCCCGGCGTCGAGCGCGCCGGGCCCGTCGATTCGGCGGTGCTCATGGTTCCCGCAGCTGGTGCGGCGCTGATCAGAATCGCCGCCTACCCCAAGGGCCTCGTTCTGCCTGCCTGGCCCGACACGGTCCACGGTCATCCGGATCAGTGGCGCGAGTGGCTGGACAAGACGTGGATGCTGCCCGGCTTCGCGGCTGCCGTCTCCGGCGCGGCGCCGCAGCTGGCCGACCAGATCCAACGCGCTCTGAGCGGGGAGCCGCTGTCTCAGCAGCGACTGCGGCGCCTGGTGCAGTCGGCGGTCCGATACCTGCTGCGCTGGACCACCCGTGCGACCCCGTTCGGCACGTTCGCCGGCGTCGCCCCGGTCCAGTTCGGCACTCGGGCGACGGTCGTCTTGGGCGACGCCCATCGCGCGGTCTGCCGCCCCGACGGCCAGTTCATCGCCGAGCACACCGCGCGGGCCGAACAAGACCTGGCCACCCTGCGCACCGTCCCCGTCGTAACGAACTCGTTGGGATACCGGCGCGGCGACAGGTGGGTGCTGCCCTGTGCCCATGCCAGCGACGATCGGCGGTGGGACGTCGAGGTCCGCCTGACCGGCCCGATCCGGATGGCGATCCAAGGTGCTCGGTCCCCGGTCATGTTCGCTGACCTCGCCGCGACGGTCGCCGGACCCTTCAGCATCGCCGACGCCGAGCGGCTGCTGGCCGAACTGGTCCACAGCGGGGTGCTGCTGTCGGCCCTGCGCCCACCCATGACCGCCACCGACCCGGCCGCGCACGTCGCCCGCCACTACGCCATCCCAAAACCGGGCAATCGAGTCGCCGTCGATCTACGCGCCGACATCGCGGTGACCCTGCCCCCGCCGGTACTGCGCGAGGCGGAGCGGGCCGCGTCGACGCTCGTGGCGGTAGCGCCGCCTCACGCCGCCGGATGGGCCGAGTACCACAACGCGTTCATCGAGCGATGGGGTCCCGGAGCGGCTGTTTCTGTCCGTGATGTGCTGAACGTGCTGGGTTTCCCGGCTGGCTATCGGGGATCGGCTCGTCGCGCCCCAGCGCTCTTCACCGCCCGTGACCGGCTGCTCGGACAGCTCTCGCAGCAGGCCGCACTCGACGGCTGCACCGAGGTGGTGCTCGACGACGCGCTGATCGACCGGCTGCGCGGGAGTGACGACCGGCCGCCGATTCCGCACACCGAACTGAGGTTTGCCCTCACCGCCGACACTCAGCACGATCTGGACCGCGGCGCGTTCACCCTGACGGTGCTCAGCGGGTCCCGCCACGCCGGGGTCGCGGCGGCCCGGTTCCTGCATCTACTCACCCCCGCTGAACTCGTCGGATTCCAACAGGTCTACCGGCAAATGCCGACCGCCCTGCCCAGCGCGGCCCCGCTGCAGCTGTCTGGACCACCCCTCGACGCCCGCCTCACCGCAGTAGCCCGGACGCCCGAGCTGCTGCCCGTCCTTCCTCTCGGTGACTTCCACCCGGTACCGCCGTACACGCTCGAGGATCTGGCGGTGACCGGCGACGGACGCCGGTTGTGGCTGGTATCGCTGGCCACCGGTCAGCCCGTCGAACCGCTGCTGCTCAACAGCGTGCTGCTGCCCACGCTGCAGCAGCCGCTGATGCGGTTCCTGACCGAGATCTGGGCCGCGTGGACGGCACCGTGCAGCCGGTTCGACTGGGGACATGCCAGCGGTCTGCCGTTCCTACCCCGTCTACGCCGGGGACGCACGATCGTGCACTCGGCCTGTTGGATCATCGACGCCACCGCGCTTCCCGCCCCGGGCACCTCTTGGCCGCAGTGGCTAGCCGCCTGGCAGCGACACCGCCAGCGGCGGCACGTCCCGCAACAGGTCTTGTTCGGCGACGACGACATACGCCTACGCCTTGACCTGGACAACCCCGCCCACCTGGCGGTTCTTCGCGACCACCTCGACCGGTACCCCCGCACGGTGATCACGGAGGCTCCCGGGTCAGCGGGCTGGATCAACGAGCGCCCCGCCGAACTCCTGCTCACCCTTACCCACCCCGCGCCGGCCGCCAGACCTGCCCGACCAGCCCGAATCGCCACCACTATGCAGCACTGGCCCGCGCTGTCACGGTGGCTGGAGGCACACCTGCACGGCCGCCCAGACGACATCCTCACCGACCTCGCCCGGCGCCCCGCCGACCACCTTCCAGCCGGCTGGTGGTTCCTGCGCTATCCCGATCCCGAGCCGCACCTGCGGCTACGCATCCCACTACCGGACAGCGACGAGTTCGCCGACATCGCCCGTCACCTCGCCGGCTGGGTGCAGCACCTGCACGATGACGCCGTCATACACGACTACAGCCTGCACCCGTACCGCCCAGAAACCCGCCACGGCGCCGCAGCGACCCTCGCCGCCGCCGAGCAGGTGTTCGCCGCCGACTCCCGCGCCGCCCTGCACAGGCTCATCGGCGACCGACAAGCCACCACCGCCGCCGGGATGATCGCCATCGCCGACGGCTTCACCGGCGACGGGCCGCGCTGGCTCGCCACCCACGTCGCCCACCGGACCGGTCTGCGCCTCGACCCCGCCCAGCTCGAACATGCCCGACGCCCAGTGCATGACGAGCGACTCGCGGCAGCGCTGGCCGCCTACCGGCCGTTGGTCGTCGGTGACGGGCTCGACCCTGACGAGGTGCTGGGCGATCTGCTGCACCTGCATCACGCCCGCATGATCGGCGTCGACCTCGCCTCCGAACGGCACTGCCTGCGGCTGGCCCGAACCGTCGCCCGCACCGTCCTCGCCGGGCGTAAGTCGTGACCGCGGGACAGTCACTCGCCGACGGTGCGGCGGGCCTCGCCTTGCTGCACCTGGAAACCGGCAACTGGCCGGCGGCATACGAGGCGCTGCGTGACGCCACCGCCGGTGGTGTGAGCATCGCCGAGGGGGCCAGCCTCTTCTACGGCGCTCCCGCGCTCGCGTTCGTCCTCGCCACCACCGACCACCCGGGGCTCGCCCAGGCACGAGCGGCCACCGCCGACGGCACCGCCGCGGTGACCCGCCGACGGCTCGAAGCCGCTCACCGCCGTATCGACCGACACGAACAGCCGCACTACGCCGAGTACGACCTCATCCGCGGGCTGACCGGGCTCGGCGTCGTCCTGCGGCGGCTCGGCGACCGTGACCTGCTCCGCCAGGTCTTGGATTACCTCGTCCGCCTCACCGAACCGCGAGGCGAACTGCCCGGCTGGTGGTGCTGCAACGGGCCCGAACGCCGCCAGCCGCCGCCCCCCGGCGGTCACGCGAACTTCGGCATGGCCCACGGCATTACCGGCCCACTGACACTGCTCGCCCTCACCCTCTGCGACGGCATCACCGTCGCCGGACACACCACAGCGATCAACCGCATCAGGCAATGGCTGGACACCTGGCAGCAGCACACCCACGGCACGACTTGGTGGCCGCAAACCATCACCCTCACCGACCTACGCCGCGCAACACCGGCCCAGCGAAACCCACAGCGGCCGTCCTGGTGCTACGGCACCCCCGGCATCGCCCGCGCCCAGCAACTCACCGCACAAGCGCTGCACGACACCACCCGCCAGCGCCTCGCCGAGACCGCATTCACCACCTGCGTCACCGACCCCGAACAACTCCGGCGGCTCACCGACCGAGGCCTGTGCCACGGCACCGCCGGACTGCTGGCCACCGCCCGCCGCATCGCTTCCGACGCCCTCACCCCCATACCCCTCGATCTCGTCAACGATCTCCACCAGCAGGCCACCCCCACCACCAACGAGCCCGACGGGCTTCTCGACGGGAGAACAGGGGCGGACCTCGTCACCGCCGCCACTGCCGGCTGGGACGCCTGTCTCCTCCTCACCTGACGAAGGAGCCACTGTGGACCACACCCCCTGGCACCAGGTCAACATCACCTTCCCCGGCCCGACCGCCCGGGAGCGCGAGCAACAGGCCGTCGCCCACCTCAGCCAAGTGCTTCCCGCCGCCGAGACCGCCGGCCTGATCACCTGCTGGTGGTTCATCCGCAAAGGTGCCTGGCGCATCCGCTACCTCCCGACGAACAGCCCAGGCAGCGGAGACCAGGGCCGCCTGCTACTTACCGAACGGACCACTTGGACCAGCGACATCTACGAAGCCGAAACACACGCGTTCGGCGGGCACGACGCCATGACCGCTGCCCACGCGCTGTTCCACCACGACAGCCGCCATCTCCTCGTTTACCTCCACCAGCACCCCACCACCCGGCGCGAACACTCCCTGATCTTGTGCACCGCCCTGATGCGCGCAGCAGGAATGGACCTCAACGAGCAAGGCGACGTATGGGCACAAGTCGTTCAGCTCCGCGCAGGACACCTCAACCGGGCATCCCCAACCGATGCCGGCAGGTGGGAGAGGTTCACGGGAGACGTTCGGCGCCTGCTGCTCGGTGCACCTCGCACCACCGGCGACTGGCACACCGCATTCGCGAACGCCGGCGCAGCCCTACATCGCCATCGGGAAAGGGGTGCTCTCACCCGCGGCCTTCGGGCGGTAATCGCCTTGCACGTGATCTTTCACTGGAACAGGCTCGGCCTACCCGCCACCACTCAGGCCACCCTCGCCCGGGCGGCCCAGGAAGCCATCTTCGGCCTGCCCGACCCGCACCTGCCAGACCCCGGGTAGATGTCTCGAACCCCATGGCCCGAGCCAAGTCATCCGTTGGCCCCCCGGGTCCGCCCCACTCACCCAGCCCACGGCTCAACAGGAACCGCTCGTCCGCGGTGAGATCGACGGCTACAACGTCAGAAGCGCCAACGGCCCTGATTCTGACCTACCGCCCCTACAGGATTGAACCCGCCTGGTACTAACGCCGTTCCATCAGGCGCTCGCCCGATCAGCGGCTACTTGCTGATCCCGCCAGCGGTGCGGGCCCGAGGATAGACCGTCGCTAGCATGCACCTCCGCTTCTCGGCAGGAATGTGCCGGCATCGGGACGATCCCGGTGTCACTCCGCGTCGCCGCTCCGATGGGATCGGCGCACACTCGGCGGCAGATCCGGATGACCGCTGAGCCGCGCACATCACGTACAGTGGATCAGTCCCCGGGCGACCACGGGCACGGGCTACCGGTTCGGAGCCCGGCGGTCAGTAGAGCTGGACTTCCCAGGAGGCAAGGTCTGCTTCTCCAGGGGGAACCTTGCCGGTGCAGTACTCGCAGAGCCACGTCGCGGCGCGACGCTCGGCGTACTTTTCGTTCGTTGGGATGCCGTGCTCGTCGAATTCGAGGACGTCGGCGAGATGGCGAAGCAGTCTCCATCCAGGGCCTCGGGGTAGTCCGCGAATGCGGCTTTTAGTCGGGTTGCCGAGCCGGGGACCTGGAGGTCCGGGGGTCCGGGGTCCCTCAGGGCCCGGAGTAGTCCTTGAATGTCCGTTTGGTTATGGGATGCCGTGGAGGGTAAGGGCTGCGGTGGGAATGGTGTTGGCGCGGCGTGCAATCAGTGACGCGAACCTGCGCCGCCCCCAGCGAACGTTGTAGCTGGGCGGCGTGATCGCCGGGAGCAGCCTTGGCGGTGCCGCAGCAGTAGCCGCGGCACACGGTGACGGCGCAGCCGGGCGATGGGTCGCGGCCGGTAGCGAGCCGGGGGCGGCGGCTCACGACGTAGCACCGGCAGTGGCGCGGCGCCAGGCCCTCTGAGACAGCAAACGCTGGTCGCCGACGCAAGAATCGTGGTGCTGGATTGGGTTTCCACGACCAGGGATCCGGTCACTGGCCGGTGAGTACCATCAGCCGCTGCCAGGCCGGGGACGGGGGCGGGGATGCTGCGATGAGCCGAGCGACGACCGGGTCCAGGACCGGGTGCCGCGCGGCCTCGACCGGTTCAGACCCGTGTGTCGCCGACAGGCTAGCCGTCCACTGGCGTAGTCGGTCGGCCAGGGGATCCAGGCGTGGGTCGTGGGGAGACCACTCGAGTGCAGCGTCGAATTCGAGGAAGATGGCCCGGAATTCGGGGTCGGCAAGCACGGCGCGCTTCTGCGCGACCAGGGCGGCGGCCTGGTCCGGCGATGCAGCGTGCACCAAGACCCAAGCGTCCCGCTCGATCTGCACGCCGCGGTGGCTGACGCCGATCTCCCGGAGCAAGTCGAGAAAGTCGGCGACGTGGGCGGGGACGAACAGCCGGTCGCCGGTGCGCAGTTGGGCGACCCGCTCCCGGGTGCGGTGCAGTTCCTCGATCCGTTCCCGCAACCTTCGGTCAATCTCGAATGCGGCGGCCGCGAATTGGTCGGCGTCGGCGGCCAGCAGTTCCTTGATGCGGGCGAGTGGTTCACCGGCCTCGGCCAGAGTCTTGATCTTGATAAGCCGGACTGCGTGTTCGGCCGTGTAACGGCGATAGCCCGATGCGTCGCGAGGCGGCTCGTCGAGCAGGCCACGCTGGTGGTGATGGCGGACAGCCTTGATCGTCACGCCGGCGTAATCGGCCACCTGCCCAATGGTGATCATTTCGCCCCCTGCTGGAACGCCGCCCGCGCCCACAGGTAGCCGGCCAACGCGATCGCCGCCGACCAGAGCAGTGCCAGGTAGGCAGTGTTTCCGACTGGCGCGCCGCCGAGCAGCGCGCGCAGCGACTCCACGACGTAGGTGAACGGTTGGTGCGCGGTTAACCAGCGCACCCCGCTGGCACCGACTCGGCTGGCACGAACGCGCTCGACAGAAACGGCAACAGGAACTGGATCGGTAGGGTCGCGCTGTTCGCACCGGCGACGGTCTTCGCCACCAAGCCGAGCGCAGTCGACAGCCAGGCCAGTGCGAACGCGAACGCCGTCACGACGCCGGCGACAGCGAACCAGCCAGCTACAGAGGCATGCGGGCGGAAACCGACTATCAACGCCACGCCCACCACGACAACGCCGATGACAAAGGTCCGTAGCACGCCGGCGCCGACGTGCCCGGTCAACAGCGCGCCGCGGCCGACCGCCATCGCGCGGAACCGGTCGAAGATGCCGCCACTGCGGTCGGTATGCACATTGATCGCGGTGCTGGGGTAGCCGGCCGCCACCGTCATCATCAGAATCCCGGGGACGAGGAAGTCCACATACGGCGCGCCCCGTCCGGCCGCTCCGAGCCCGGCGCCGATCGGCCCGCCGAGGATATAGACGAACAGCAGCAAGAATACAACCGGCACCAGAACCAGCGCGATGAGCATCAGGGGAACCGCAGGGTGTGCTTGAGCTCTCGCCCGATCATCGTGGTGGCGTCCTGGGCGGCGACGGTCAGCGAGTTCACAGGGTCAGCTCCTTCGAGGCGTGGCCGGTCATGGCGAGTAACACGTCGTCGAGATCCGGCGTATGGATGGACAGGTCTACCACCGCGACATCGTCACCGAGGCGGGTCAGGATGTCGCGCAGGGAGGTGAGGCCGCCCTCGTTCGGTACCCGCAATACCAGGTCATTCGCGCCGGCCGTTGGGGCGGAGCCGGGCGGCGGCGTCCAACGCGTCGTAGTTGGCCAGCTGCAGCCGGATGTGGGAGCCGGGGAGGCGTCGCTTGAGTTCGTCGGGCGTCCCCTCGGCAACGACGCGGCCGTGGTCCAGCACGGCGATCCGGTCGGCGAGTTGGTCGGCCTCCTCGAGATATTGCGTCGTCAGCAGGATCGTGACCCCATCGGTTACCAGCTCCCGGATGAGCTGCCACATGACACGGCGGCTGCGCGGGTCGAGGCCGGCGGTGGGCTCGTCGAGGAAAATCAGCCGGGGCCGTCCCATCAGTGTCATCGCGATGTCGAGGCGGCGCGCCATGCCGCCGGAATAGGTGGCCGGGGACTGCTTGGCCGCGTCGATGAGGTCGAAGCGTTCCAGCAGCTTGGCGGCCCGGGCCCGGCGCTCGGCCGCTGACAGGTGAAGCAGCCGCCCGATGAGAAGCAGGTTCTCCTCGCCGCTGAGCAGGTGATCCACCGCGGAGAACTGGCCGGTCAGCCCGATGAGACGGCGCACCCGATCAGCCTCGCTGTGCACGTCGTGCCCGAGCACCCGGGCCGTGCCCCCGTCTGCCCGGATCAGGGTGGACAGGATTCTCACCGTAGTGGTCTTGCCGGCGCCGTTCGGCCCGAGCAACGCGCAGACCTCGCCTGCGCCGACGCTGAGGTCGACGCCGTCGAGTACCACCTGCTCTTCGTACAGCTTCCGCAACCCGCGCACAGAAAGCGCATCTCGTGTCATGCCGCCGATGTTCAACCCTTGCCCCAGGGGCAAGGTCAAGCGCAATCACAACCGACAACGCGTCGACGATCGCGACACCCTGCCCAGTTCACCAGACATCGAATCCAGCGGGTGGGTCAGGGAGCACTCCGCCAACCGGCCACAAGCAGGACCCGGAGCTGATTGCCCAGCAGCCCCGGTACCCGGGAGCGGTGTGGCCACCGAAGCCTTCACTCCTCATCAGGCGCGTCGGGGTCACGAAGGACGCGCCGGCCGCCGTCGTGGAAGGCATCGGCCGAGCCACCGACGACGAGCAACTGGAGGCCGAAGGCCGCAGCGACCAGGCCGTCTCCAGGCTCAAGCAGGCAGGCGAGAAGATCAAGGACGCTTTAAGAGCTGACCCGTCCCACCCTTCGATGGGTAGCTTCAACAGCAGGGGCAATGGCGATGAGCTGCTATCGCCCCTGCTGTTGGTTTGCGGAACGGGTGCAGCAGCAACGGCTCCAGCGCCGCCCACTGCACGTCAGTCAGGTCGAACCGCCTCGTCACCGCTAGGGTCAGGGCCCCGGGGTAGTCCTTGAATGTCCGGTTGGTCAGGGGATGCCATGAAGGGTGAGGGCTGTGGCGGTGGCAGTGTAGGCGCGGCGAGCGCTGGCGGTGTTTGCCCAGCCGGCGAGGCGGATGGCGCCGCGGACGATGTCGCGGAGGGCGGCCTTGACAGCGGGGGTGTTATGGGTACGGGTCTGGCTGGCGTCCTCGCCGAAGGTGACGTCTCTGATCCAGTGCACGCTGTTCTCGATGGTCCAGTGCTGCAGGGCCCAGGCGGCGACCTCTTCGGGGCGGGCTTGGTGGGTGGGTAGGTCGGTGATCGCGTAGACGATCTCGGTGCTGAACGTCTTCGTGCTCAGGGGGCGCCGTATGCGGCGGATCAAAGCCACATCCGCGGACTACCCCGGGGCCCTGGGTCCTGGGAAGGCGAGTCCTTCAACTCGTCCCAGTAGTTGATTCCCTCCAACATCGCATAGCCGACCGAGCCCTGTGCGACCCATCCCGCGAAGCGGCGGATCGCTCCTGATGCACCCTGACTCAGATGCGACGACATGCGCGCAACCGACCGGCCACGCCCAGCCGCGGTCTACGCGGTTGTCACGGTGCGGCGCCTTCAACTCGGCATGACCGCGATCAGCGGCAGATCCGCGCACACGCTGAGAGGCATCCATTCCTTGCGCACCGCCCTATAGTGCAATCTGCCCTGTAGGGAGGATGTGAATGGTGCTGAAGATCGACTCCGGCGGTGCCAGGCAACCGGAGGTCAAGCCGCTCGCCGCCGGCGTCACCTCGGTCGCAGGCGGCTCCGCTGCGAGAGGCGAGACCGACCCGGCCCACGACTCGATCATCACCCTGACAGCGGTGGACACCCGCGCTGGGTGGCGGTTCGCGTCGTTCCAGAACACCCTCGTCAGCGACCCCCGGGCCGACCGATGAGCAAGAGCCGGCCACCGAAACTGCTGGTCGACCTCGCGGGCGTCATTGAGGCCCCGATCGACAAGGTCTGGCCCCTACTCCGGCGGGTGGTCCCTTTCGCGCAGGAGAACGGCACAACCGCGGCGTACCAAGGCGGATGGTGGTACCGCGGCGAATGGTCCGCGCAGCCGGACAAGAACCTCACGCTGGTCACCCACCGGGTCTACAACGTCGCCCAGGCGATGCGCTGGGGTGTGCCGCTCGCTAACCGATTCTTCATCGGCTTCGCTCAGAACACCCGCAACCGATTTCAGCACACGATCGCCGACATAGCCCGGCAGCTCAACACCACCGGATATCTTACCCCGGTCCGCGCCGGAAACACCCCCGACACGCCACCTGCAGAGCCGCACTGACTGCGTCCGCCAGGTAGGCGATCCGCCACTCGACTGCAGCCCGCGCATCCTCAACTCAGCAGGAGAGTGCGTTTGCGGCCGACGCCTTTCCGGCTCTGCGGCTCCAGTGGCGTAAGCACGTGGGTAACAAGCGACCCTTGGTGGGAACCAAAGTCCCTTGGGTAGACCTACATATTATTCCATCGTAAATGACCGTACCCAACAAGCCGTCAGGCCTGCCGCCTAATTGCCACGTCAAGGAGCCAGAACTCGTCATTGATCTTGATGGTTAGAGCGACCATCAGCCGCAGTGCAATGTAGTAGGTCTGCTGGTGCTGGGCATCGCCGTTGCCCTTGGACTGGATGCCGTGCTGGTACTTATTGCGGAGTTTCGGGCCATTAGCAAAGTCGATTGAGTTTAGGTTGTAGTTGAAGTAGGCGGCCTCGGCCTTGGTGAGCAACGACGAGCGCCTAGCGAGCCACTCAGCGTCCACCATCCTGTCGACGTGAGCACGACACCTCGTGTTCAGATGGTGGTAGGCGACGGCCTCGCTGTCATTGAGCGACTGCAGCACTTGGAACAAGTCGGAGTCCTTAAGTCGGATGCGGTCGCCGGTACTCTCGACGACCCCGTGCTCGATGAGCTTATCGACTAGGGGCTGTTGGTACTCGTGCAGCGATTCGTACGAGACGTTGTTCCGCCGCAGCAGGTCGACGAAGTCTTCACCGCGGATATCCTCGTTAATGTAAGTCAGGTGTGACTGATCCGAGAACAGGGCGTGCAGGATCGTGTGGATTTCACTGTGGTTGGTCGCGTAGGCATACTTGCCTTCCAGGGCGCTAGGGATAGTCCGGTATCGCATTATCTCGGCCCCTGCGGTGGCTACATCATGGTCGATTTCGCCGTCCTCGACAAGCAGCCCAAATTGCGTCGCGATGGACTCCATTTCAGCGAACAGGTTCCGGCAGCGTTCCAGATAGTTCGCCTTCTGGCTGGACGGGCTGAATACGAAACCCGCGATGCCGTATTCCGTGAGGAGATGCTCCTCGAAGTACCAGCGGAGCACTTCCTCAAGGTCGATGTCCTTCGTTCCGAGGTAACGCTGGTACATCGTCGTTTGAAGTAGCGTTGCGCGATCCTTGGCAGTGAAGACGTGACCGGTAGGATAATCCTTTACGCCGTTTATGCCGAACGCGAGCTCAAGCCCACGGCGTTCGCCGTTGAAGGCGGGGAGCGTCAGGAGTCCGTGCTGTGGCGCGAACTCGAACAGGAACTGGAAGTTGTTCAGCACGGACGGGAAGTCCAACGTGCCCTCCAGCCAGGCTTGGCTGAAAGTATACTCGATGACCATGTTATTCAACGTTGCCTTCACCGGCTCGAACTGGGCCGATGATACGGCAACGGTGCAACCGGTTTTCACACCGGGAGTTGTCTTGAAGAAATTCTCGTTCATGGCGCCGTAACGCCGCTTCGCCTTAACGACCAACTTGGCATCTACCCCGCTCTTGCTGTCGATTGGGGCGTCCGCGATCAATCTCAAGTAGTTCGGGTTCGGCTCGGCGCTGTCAATGTAGGCCTCCATCAGTGTCCGGGAGTCGGCGGCAGTGAAGTTGGCGGGGAGGAAGCTCTCCTTCTTCATCCCGCCCCCAAGATGATGCCTGACCACGAGTTCGGCTCTGTCCGGCTCGGCCAGAAGTCGCTCCCGGAGGGTCACGCCGTAGTTCTCTACGAGCCGCTTGCTCGTGAGCATGTCGCAGATGTGAACCTTCGCCCCGTCGAGCGCCGTCAGCATCGCTGTGCCGGAGCAGCGTCCGAAGACTCCGAGGCCAGCCAGGAGGTCGAGCAGGTGCTCGTGGTATTGCCAGTCGACCGCCGTCAACATGTCGGCGAGGTTGTCGTCCTCTAGGGCGCCGAACCACTGTGCGATGGTCCGCTCAATAGGTTTGGCGGATACAACGAGGGCCTTCCGGTCTTCCTCAACGACGTCCGTTGGGATGAAACCTGACTCGACGAACAGGCGAGCGTTGTGCAGTTCCAAGATGCCGTTGACTCCGTCAGGCGGAGCGGCTGGATCAAACCCCTTAACTACCTCGACCGCTCGGTGAACCTGCCAGTACGTCGCCAAGTCGCCAGCGCCGTAGTAGCGGAGCCGAGGGGCGAACTGGTCATCTGCGGTCTCAGCGTCTATGAAGATCCTTACGAGCGTTCAACGCCGGTCGAGGGGTCTCGGGCTTCCTCGACTCTAGGCGGACCGAGATAATCGTCGCCGGTGCCGCGACGGGGCAAACGCCAAGCTGGCGCCAGTCCGGGCGACGACGATGCACACACCGCCTCGTTGCCGGTCAGCTTGGCGACCCGGCCCTGTGCACATCCCGCACGATTAGAGCAAGGCGCACGCTCATCGGCTACTTGAGCGGACGTTTGGGGCGCCGTCATGGTCGGAATCGCGGCGGGTCCGAGCGACCGCGGGGCCCCCGGGGGTGAGCGCTTCGTAGTTCCCCGATGGCGACGCCGACGGCAAGTATGCGGGCGAAAACGTCGTTGATCTTCGATGATGTGCGCGGTGTGTGCTCTCCAGCGGATGCCAACCCGGGTCGACCCGTGCCAACGCGGGTCACGGCGGCCGACCGCCGGTCGCAACCCGGGGTTCGTGTGCTCGAGCTGTGCTCCTGGGCTGGGAGAACGACGGTACGGGGAACGTGGGTGAACGTGGGCCACTCCGTGCCACCCTAGGTGAACCCCCAGGTGGCTAGACTGGTCCCTCGCGCCCTCGTAGCTCAGGGGATAGAGCATCGGTTTCCTAAACAGCGACTAACCGCATGGCCGCAGGCCAATGACCTGCGACTTTCCTGTCTAGATCGCTCAGATGCTGGTCGCAAAAGCATGCTGCTGTGCTCGCGTGCTTGAGATTTGCGGAACGTGCCTCGTTCGGGGCGCGAATTACCGAAGACCCGCAGAAGTTTTGCCAGGGGTCGCAATCCTTTGCTGTCTCGGTCACGGCGCGCCGGCGACCCGCCGCTCCTGCAGAGTGACGGGCGGGCTCTCGGCGTGCGTGCAAGATCACCGCACGGCCTCCGCGGAGAAATTCTTCATCGTTCGAGGCGCACGGTCGCTGGGCGGCAACGAGACCTGGTGGACTCAGTTCCATCACGGCGAGCTATGTCGCCGGCTGAGAAACCCTCCTGATGTTGGCGGCGAGCATGCTGGTCGCCTCCGTTGTCAACGCGGTGAGCTTGGCCGCGAGAGGATCATCGCGGCTATGTCGGGTGTCCGCCCGAATCGGCGGCCCTGGCACTGATCGAAACGCTGGGCGTCACTCAAGGCGGAGGCTCCTCCAGTAGCAGCGGAGGCGATAACAGCTGCTTTGGGTATCCGTTATCTCGCGCTACGTCCGAGAGGGAAGAGTGAGCGGCTGTCACGTTCCGGACAACACGGGCGGCAGAGATTGGCCGTGCTGCGGCCGCTGGCCGGGCGGGTCACCGCGTGTGTTCCGCCACTACCAAGACGGCGAGCCAATCGAGGCGCTCATTGAGGAACGTGGCCTGCTCTACCAGGCGATCGCCGAGCGGGTCTGGGCTCCAAAGGCACTCGGCCTGCTGATTTCGGCGCCGGAAACGGTATCCAGTACACCGGAACCGGCCCGGAAGAGCCGGAAACGCATCGATGTCAGCCTGTCCGACCTCGTGCGGGCCGGCCTTCTACTGCCTGACTCAGCCCTTGTCGGCCGGCGCCGGGGAAGGCAGCATCGCGCCACGCTGCTCGCAAGCGGCAAAATCCGGATCGCCACGGGTGAGTACATCGCGCCGTCTAAGGCGGCGATGGAAGCGGCGGAGTCGAACTCGGAGAACGGCTGGACGTTCTGGCGGGTGGAGGACACAGGCGAGACACTTGGTGCCGTGCGGGACCGCTTCCGGGCTTCCGAGTAAGACGACAAAGAAAACGAGCATCTACGCCGGGACGAGTTCGACGTATCTGAAGTGCTGAGCGAGGGTGCGGTTCTATTCTGAGCGCTGCCCCGCATCCGCTTCGGCCAGCCACGAAAGACAGTTCCGTCGTGACGAATTCGTCCACCCGGCCCTGCTCACCAGCATCTGGGCCAGTCAGGTACTGCCGCCGGGTCGCCCTGTGTGCGCAGTAGGGCGTCAACCGTGTCGGCCGCTGCACCCCGCCCATCAAGATCATCAAGAAGTCGCATTGAGGCTCTTAGGCCTGACGGTCCAGGCCTGACGGTAGGGAACCGAGGTCGGTAGGTGGTCAGCGTAGGCCGGTGGCGGCTCGGTGGTCGGCGATGAGACGTGCGACGAGTTCGGCGGCCACGCCGGGCGGGGCGGGCGACGAGACTGCCGTAGTCGATGGCCTCGTCTAGGGACACGTGGATGTGGTCTGCCTGCCCGAACCCGTAGTGGGATGATGCGGCGGTCACCTCCACGCGACGGCGTCTCTTGCTGGAGCAGGTGGAGGCGCTGGATTAGCGAGGACGGCCATCCGCTGGGTGGCCATCGGCAGTCAGAGCTGTCCGACGCCCCGGCCCTGACACGGCGGCTGATCCCGAGAGCAAGCCAGGTGCGGCCTTAAGCAGGGGCAAGGTCTCGGTCCGGACTGACATCACGCAAATCTGTCGACTTCGCCTGCTGGTCGAAAACGGACGAGCTGGCTTCCAGCCGGCATGCTGGGCTGGTCGGTAACGAAGTTGAAGTGGACGGTGTCGTTGAGATGCGGCTTGACTCGAATCACGTCGTCAGTTACCGAGTCGACGGTGCCCGAAAGTGTCTGCTTCGCGATGCAACCCAGTGTAAGTTGCTCGCCGTTGACCGGAACGATGAGGGGCTCGAGGACGGCGAATTGGTAGTGGCCACCCGGCGCAATCTCGGCACCTAAGGTGTTCTCTATCGTGAAGGGCTTCCAAGCGCCGACCAGGGTATGACCGCCGATGAGAGTAGCGGCCCGGCCGATCGCGTTGATTTCTTCGGTAGTCAGCGACGTGACATCGGGGATCACGATAGGTGTGGAGGTGGCGGTTTGAATGAGGGCTAGCGCATGTACGAAGCGCGCGAGCGCAGGGTCCACGAGCGGATCGCCCGACCCGATAGGCGTGAGGTCGGCAAAAGGACCATACTCGCCGGCGACCTGCAGGACATTGGGGCTGGCGAGGTGACTAGCGAAAGTCACCGCAGCTAGGGCCCTACTTGCTTGGTGCCCAACGAGCGATCGAATCGTCCAGGACATAGTCCCGTTCATGGCAGCGGCATCGATCAAGGATTCCGTGTCGAGGATGCCAGAGTCGTCCGTGCCATGAGCCCAGGAGCCCGTCCGGTCAAGGCCGCTTGTCGATGACATCGCAAAGCCGAGTTCTGCTAGGGCAACACCGCCGGGGTCGACGATGCGAAGCCTGTTGCGGAACTTAGCTTCCTCGCCCTCAGCCGGCGACAGCCGCACGCGCCCGATTGCGCCTTCGCTGAGTAGGCCACCTGGAAAGTCTGCCTTGAAGGAGGCCTTGACCTCGACCGGCTTGCCATACTTCCGCCAAAGCTCGAAGGCTTCCCGATCAGGCGAAGGCGAAATGTTCTCGAAGCTGAACGTGAGTTCGAGCGGGATGGGTCGCTCATCGACTGATTGCGCCGAGCGTGCGTAAATTTTGAAGGTCAGCCAGCGGCCATTCGCGATGCTTTCTTGCGTTGCCGCTACGAGCCAGGGCTCGGGCCCCACCTCGGGACGGTGTAGATCAAGGCTGTAGCCGTAGCGGAAGTGCGGGTCGGTATCGAGCACTCTGTCGAGCCGTACTAGATGCTCACGGACCTCGCCGGGCTCCAACAAGGCGGCCGATCCCTCTCCAACTGCCGCAACGATGGCCCTCTCCGGGCCCCGTAGCGTCATGTCGGTACCGAGCAGCTTGCTGAGGTCAGCAACGGCGGCGCGTAGACGCGCTTCCCCGCCGTGGAGGTAGTAGTCGATGACATGGCCGTAGTCGGCGACAAGGTTCTCGCAAAAGTTCAGGCCCTTCCACGCGATCTCGCGTCCCGGTGTCTCAAGCCACGCCCTCACCTGCTGGAGTTCTACCTCTGTGAGCTCGAGTGTGGTGTCTCTGGCCAGGGCCTCAAGTGCCTTCTCAGGAACGTCGTTGAACCAGTCGAGGAGGTTGTCTAGCGTGGGGTCCAGCGGAGTTACCAAATACCAGTCATTGACGGGTACCCCGCGGCGTATCAGCGCCACCAAGATCCGTTCGAACGACTTCTCAATCTGGCGCTTCTGGCTCGAGTCGAGGTTCTGAGCGAACTTCTTGACCTGATAGACGTCCCATCGCGTGGCGTCAGTGTTGGCAGGCACGATGAGGTCGATGCCGAAGTCACCCTGGGACGGTCGGATGCGTAACGTACGTTCGTCCCTGTTGTACATCAGATTCGACAGGACGGTCTCGACCTCGTCGCCACTGAGCGCCGACCACTCTACGCGCGCCATCAGGCCATTATCGCATGGGACGTTCAGCCCGCCGAAGAGAGCCGGTAGCCGTCGGACAAACCTGGGGAGGCAGTAGTGGCCATCTACAGCATTGTGGATGACGTCCGGTACCGGCCGGGCGGCGACAACGGACTTTTGCGGCACGTCCTGTTCGAGGAATGGCAGTCACGGTGCTATTGGTGCGAGACGCCGATGTTGTTCGCCACCGTCGAGATCGACCACATCCTGCCACACACGGTTACCGCCGCCCATCTGATGGAGTTGATCGGCCAGCATGACCTGGCCGCCGACTTCGACGTGCACGCACCGGCCAATCTGGCGCCGATCTGTGGTCCGTGCAACCGCGAGAAGAGCAACAACAGGTTCGCCGGCACCCTGGTGACTGGCAAGCTCGCACGGGCCGCTAAAAAGCGGGACCGAGTGATTCATCGGGTGCTGGCCTTTGCTGCCGCCAACCAGCGCTCGGCGCAAGCGGTGGCGGCGGATCAGGCCCTGCGCTCGCCGGCCGAGGTCCTCGCTCGGGTCCGGATGCTCACCGAACGGGTCCAAGCCTTCTCCGAAACCTGGCGACAGGACATCGCTACCACCACGGACGGGGTCGCCCTGCTCTACACCCCCAAGATCGCCGTCCAGGCCGCGCCTGGACTACCGCCGCTTTTCGACCTGTCCGCTGGGGACGCCGCGACCGCCGCCGTAGAACGCGGCCTCACCGAGGTCCGCGACTACGGCGGAGCGGTCGTCATCGACGCCCGCTATCTTATCCCGCCCACCGACAACGACACTCCCTCGATTGCGGAGGTGCTGGGGCTAACGGGGCCAGACGATCACGTCCTAATCGCTGCCGTGGGCACACAGCTCGACCCGGCCACCACCTTCCAGCTGACTCTAGTCACCGCCGACGGCGCGGTCCGCGATCGTCTCCCACTGCATGCGAACCCGGTCACCTCCGGCCAACGCGGCGCCCGGATGGTCCTGTGCGACGACTCCGGCCTGTTCACCGCCCGCTTGCAGGCAGAACACCCGGACCACGGCGGATCTATTACTACTGACCTCACCAGCGAAGGCATGGCGGGGCGCTACCCCTACCGGCTCCTTGCCGCCCTGCGCCTGTTCCGCGACGCCGAGCCCACCGACCGGCTTGAGGTCCGCCTCAACGACCGTTCTCTAGGCACGCCCGTCGACAACGACGCCGAGCAGACGGGTCAGATCCTGCTGGCGTTTCGCTACGACGGCGAGCTAATCGCCGCGCTTGACCGGATCCAGGCCCACACCGGACAACGGTTCCCTGTCCCCGACGAAATCACCGCAGCGGAGCGCGCCGACCTGCTGCTGGCCGCACGGCTGCTCGAGGGCCAGGCGATCACGCTCACCGATGACGTGCTCACCATCACCATAAAGCCCGAAGCGATTGACGCCTTCCTGCTAGGCCAGCACAAAGACCAGCCCGGCGAGCTACGCATGCTGGGCGCCGGATACTCCGTCACATGCGGCACGCACCGGATGGAACTCGGCCCGGTCGCCATTCAGGCACCACACGTGGTCCTGATCAACATTGATGAGATGCGCGTCGCAGCCCGAACCAAAGCACCCGTCAAGGCCCGCTACCAGTGCCTGCCAGGCTCCAGGATCGTCGTACAGCTCTCGCCGCTGGACTCGATGAAGGCCTGATCGTCGGCGAGGCGTCGCGATGCCGTGCTCAATAGAGCGAAGAGACCCACCCGCCCCAGGCGTGGCTAATGCGGCAGCGCGCACCGCGCGTCGGTTAGGGATTTGTCTTGGCGGTGCTTCTCGCGCACTGCGCTGTTGCGGCGGCGGTGATCGGCTGGCTGCTCGTGCGCTGGTCAAATCATGTTCAGCCGTCGCGGTTAGGGTGGTTGTGGTGAGCGAGGAGATCCTTGCCCGTCTGCAGCAGATCCAGGGGCACGCACTGAAGATTCAGGCCGCGATGCAGTCCCAGCCTCGGCCCAGCGAGGGACGTGGATCCGATCCGCTGTGGTTGACCCGGATGGTCTTCCTGCACGAATCGAGGTGTGGACGGGTTGGCAGCGGCATGTTGCCGCCGAGGAGTTCGGCTCCTTGGTGCTGCGTCTCTTCCGGGAGGTGGCTGCTCAGACGATCCGAGCGTGGTCTGCGCAGGCCCAGGCGTTCGGTAGTCCACGCGATCCGTTGACGCTTACCTAGGAAGCACTCAAGGCACTGGAGGCGACGCGCGACCAGGCCACCGCACCGCCGGTGACGGCGAAGGGGTGGGACGGTGACCGCGCTGTCTCGATCACCCTGACCCCTGGCGGATGCCGATTGGCCTGCGGGCCACCAGATCGATGTCTGAGGTCGGCGCGTTCGCGATGCGTTCAGACAGCGAACTGCTGCTGAAGAGCCGGCCGGCGGTGCACCCCGGGACGGCTCTCCGACGGGGGATTCACGATCGGCTTTTCAAGATGCCAGACCACAGCCGCACACCTGGCGTCGCGGCGTCGCGGCGTCGCCGAGGCTAGCGGCTTCGCGCCAAGGCAAAAGGCGCCGAGCGACCACAATTCCATTGACCGAGCTCCTTCTCGCGAACGAAACAGCTGGTTACTCATCTGCCGCAATCCGCGTGCGTTGCAGTATTACGTCCGGGCTGGCCTGCATGTCCTCCAGGCGTGCGTCGATGAGGTACAGCTGGGTCAGGATCCAGCGGCCGTCGATCTTTTGGACTCAGATGTCCGGTTGACACCGTGCTGAGTGTCATGTTGGGCGGGAGCTTGGGCCTGGGCGCGATCCCGCAGGCCAGCGTCAGGTGGTGGCGCGGGCTGCTGCTGCCGCGGTGTGACGCCCACCTCGAGGTCGACACTAGCCGCGACGACACCACAACTCCGAGCTTGACACGAGTCCGAGTTTGACCGTGCACGCCGCCGCCCGCCAGGACAACAACTCGTCTCCCTGGCAAGGCTCGAAGTCGGCCCCTCCGGCACAAGAGGCGCGTGACTGCAGGACAGTACGACGCACCGGCGGCGATCCATGCTGGAACGTTCGCTCGTGCGACTTCCCGCTACTGTAGGCAACCTCATCCCGATCTAGTGCTGAGGACCCTTGGCTAGGAACGCTTCACCCACGTCGAAGCCGGATATCCCTACTGCAACTGCCGAAGCCCGAGGGGGCCCGGCTCGAGCGGTCAATGTCGTGTTAACTGTGGCGGCGCTGATAGTCGCGCTCGTTGCCTGGCTGTTTCCACGCGCACCAAGCACGCCGAATGCGATCCCCGCGCCGTCCGACGCGACCGTCTCGGCCCCCACAGCTCCGGGCGCAGGCCAGCCGAACGACGCAGCGAAGGCCCCGTCGGCAAGCTCGGTTCCACCAGACGCGGCAGTGGCCTACGCACAGCAACGACTGACCCTCGGCAGCTGCGGCACCGTCCCGATCGATCTTGACGAACCACGAGTGTTACCTACCAACGGCGCCGACATCACCTACCAGTGCATCGACAGGCGGTTCGCTCTGTCCCCCGGCGTGATCGGTGGCTACGTCGACGCCGCGTTGCCCCGCACCCGCGACACCTGCAAGGATGCAGTGCGCTCCTCAACCTTTAGAGACCTAAGCCGCAAGGTGGCCGCGGGTCTCACCTTTTGCATCGAGACCCCCAAGGCGGCGAGCGCGCCCGGCAAGACGGTTCTCGTCGAAATCGTCAACGACGCCTTCTTGGAGCCCGTCAACATGACGGTCCAAGCCTGGCGCAACTTGTAGCGACCTGGATGTTCCCCGGGTCTCTCGGGCCAGGAGTCGTTCCGTGCCAACCTGCTCAGACATAGCGGCGCGCTCGCGAAGTTACGGTGGCACCGCATCATCCGCCCCGAATAGGACGGCCAGCGACGGTCTTATTACCAGAGGGCCGAATAGCTGTGTTCAGGTGCCCCGGCGGGAACAGCATGGAAGAACCTCAGATGAAACCGAGGACAGCATTACCGTCGCGTCGACCAACTGCACGAGCGGATCCGCGACCTCCCACCGATCGCGCCCGCACGGCTGTCGACCTGACGATGCCGCGATCGGGCCGTGCGGCGGCCCGCATCTATCGACGAAGAAGCCGGCGACATGGCCACCCTGGACGTGTACTTCCTTGCCCTGCACGAGCCGTACCCGTCACCGAGGCACCCGGTGCCGATAACGCCACGGTCGTGCACGCCCGGACGCTGCTGCACCCCGCCGTCTCGCAGCCCACTGGCGGTCTGATGTACCGATGCCTGGTCGAGTTTCCCGTCCGGCACCCCGGCTGCACGGACCGCAGACGCAGCTCACCATCTCTTCGGCCGGCGCGCCGCCGCGCCTGGTTGGCCCCGCGGAGCAGCAACGGGAGCTGAACCAGCTAGCCGACCACGTCCGCGGGTTTACGGCGCAGGGGTCGTTCTGGCCCGGTGACGGCCTCGTGGATCCGCCTCAGCAACCGGCCGTGCTCCCGTACCGGCCGCGGTCGGCCGCTCGGCGTTGACCGATGACGACACCGCCACCGATCCACTCGACCAGCGGGACGCCGCGGGCCGTTCGCGCGTTGGTGGTAAGCCCGCTCGGGCGTGCGCGCGGCGTGAGCCGATGCGCGAGGTTCGTGCGCGTACGGCACGAGCGTGGTCCCACCGACATGCCTGCCAGGCTGATGAAGGTCGGCGTGGTGAACGCGCTTAAGTCGTTCGGCCGAGGCCCTGGGCCTCACCTGCCTCGGCTCTGTCACCGCGACCGTCGAGCGTTGAGGTTGTGAGGCCACAGAATGTTCCTGCTTCCACCCGGCCGGCCCGGATTGGCCAGTCTCAGGGCGGGGAAGCCGCTACGCCACCCCTGCGGGCACCCCGCAAGGCCAGCCGTGGTCGGGCTCAGCGCTGAGGGCCCGTCCCGGGCGAATGTGAGTAGGCCACACACACTGTCCGTTCTCTGTGCTGTGACTGTCGGGACACTTGATCCCCGCGCGTGATGCGAGAACTCGTGCCCGTGGAAGGAGCCCACTGCCCCAATGGCCCCGCACCCGAATGTCTCCCAGACGACCATCCCAGCTGCCTCCGCGGGGTCGAGTCCATCTCGACCCCGGCCCTTCGCGAGCGACGAGGCCGAGCAGTGCCCGTCGTACCCGGAGGACGCCGGCACGGCGAACGCTGCGGCAACGACTGCTCATCCAGGCGTCGCCGACCCGGTCTGGTGTGTGCATGGTCATTTCGATAACGACCGGCGCGCTGACCGACGCCACCACAGTGATCCCGTCGTGATGCGTCTGGCGCTGCCTGACGTTGTTGACCGTGGCGATCACTGGCCGCGCCCGCACCGGTGGGCATCCGCGGCTCTGGTCATCCGATTGACGCAACGCCTTGACGAGATTCAACCCGCGCTGACCCTGTACCGCGATCCCACTGCCACCGACGATTGGGTGAGATGCGCGCCGGCGGAGGCAGAACGGCTCGCTGACCTGCTCGTGCGCGCCGCTGAGCTCGTAGAAGCCCCGTTGCCAAGCGAGCGCGCCTTGGATGGTCCGTTTTGGCAGGACATCGCCTGTCCGGCCTGGTGTTCGGGTGGTCATTTACCCGAGGACGCCTACGAGGACCGCACGCATTTCGGCGACCTGCCGTCCGCCGCCCGTGCAGTCCTGATCGATCTGCTGCTCGAGACGGCCGCCGAGGGGCGCCCGGAGCAATTTGAGGTCACTGTCGCCCAACACTACCGCTCCACCACAGCGCGTGTGCACGTGATCAAGTCCGAGCAGGCCGAGTTGCGGCTCACCCCGGCTGAGGCCCGTACCCTCGCCGCGCACCTGCGACAGCTCGTCCAGACCGCAGGGCTCTCCGCCGAAACCCTGTGGCCGTGGACGCCCATCGAAGGCGTGACCGTTGGTGGCGAATCGGCTTTCCCCTGCCCTCACCGTCTCCCGTGGTGCCGCGGACACAATAAGACTGAGATTACTGAGTACCGCCAACTGGGCAACCACCTTCTGCACAGCGGCCCCATCACCAGCGCTCCCTTCACCACCTCCGGCAGTCCCGGCAGCATCGACATCAGCATCAACAGCCTCACCGACCGCGCGCAGCCCTTCGCCTACCTGCAACTCCTCGGCGGAGACGGCGGCGCCGAACTCGACGCCAGCACCATCGACCAGGTGATCGCCGCTCTGCAATTCACCAAGAAGTACCTCCAAGAAGCTCAGCCGCGTACCTGACAAGCAGGTGCGCGCAAAGCCGGCGGGGTGCGGGGCATGGCTCGATGTGGTCCGCCGACAGTGAGGCTGACGTGTGATGTGCCACCCGCTCCCCGCCTCGCGCACCCGTAACGACACACCGCGATGATCCGGCGGACGGTGAAAGGATCAAACCCAGCACGTCGTGACCACGGCTACATCGAGGACACGTTGGCGTCAGAGCAGATGCCACCCGCTGCCTCGTCCGTCTGTAGATCCGGTAGACCGCTGACGTGTCCTCGCGACGTAGATCGCAGCCAAGTATGTGCGGCAAGCCGGAACTCCGGACAAGGGCAACATCCACATCCGTCAGCTTCAATGACGCACTCGTCAACTTTCTGAGAGGAATACCGGTGGCGAAGCTGTGGATCGGCGTGGACATCGGCAAAACCCACCACCACGTGGCCGCCGTCGACGATGACGGCCGGCTGGTTTACTCCCGGCGCGTGCCCAACGACGAAGCCGCCCTGCTCACCGTCATAGCCGAGGTCTCGGCCATCGGTCAGCCGGTCTGCTGGGCGGTGGATATCACCACGGGGCTGTCCGCTTTGCTGTTGACCCTGTTGTGGCGGCGCCAAGTTCAGGTCCGCTACGTCTCCGGTGCCGTGGCGTTCCGCATGGCGGCAGCTTTCGCCGGGGAGAACAAGACCGACGCCGGTGATGCCCTGGTCATCGCCCAGATCATCCGCATGCACCCCGACATTCCCATCCTGAAACCCACCGACCAGCTCATCGCTGAACTGACCGTCCTGACCGGCTACCGCGCCGACCTCGTCGCCCAGCGCGTCGCGACCCTCTCCCGGATCCAAGAGTTGCTCACCGGCATCAGTCCCGCCCTTGAGCGAGCGGTGAATCTCAACCGCAAAGGCCCTCTGATGGTCCTGGCCCGCTGGCGAGCTCCCGAGGCGATCCGGCGCGCGGGCGTCGAGCGGATCAGCGCGCTACTGCGCCGAGGCCACGTCCGCAACGCCACCGACGTCGCCGACGCCATGGTCGCCGCCGCCCGGCAGCAGACCGTCACTACACCCGGGCACCGCGCGGCGGCGGTCGTCGTCGGGCAGATGGCCACCGAGATCCTCGCCCTCGAGCAACGCATCTCAGGCGTCGACGACCTCATCGCCGAACACCTCGACCAACACCCTCTCGCCCCGATCGTGAGCAGCCTGCCCGGCATGGGCACTCTGCTCACCGCCGAACTCCTCGTCCACACAGCTGGCATGACCGAATACCGCAGCGCGGCGACACTCGCCGCCCATGCCGGCCTGGCACCCGCCAGCCGCGACTCGGGCAAGATATCCGGGAACCACCGCGGGCCCCGCCAATATCACCGGAAACTGCGCCACATCCTTTGGATGGCCTCGTTCACGGCCATCAGACTGTGCCCTACATCCCGCGCCTACTACGACAAAAAACGCGCCGAAGGCAAACAGCACCGCCAAGCCATGATCGCCCTCGCCCGACGACGAGTTGACGTTCTCTTCGCGCTCGTCCGCGACGGCACCACCTTCACCCAACCCGCCAAATCTGCCAGCACCCCGCCCTGACCGGCAACTTCCACCGCGCCCCCGAGCTGTAAGGCCTCCGGCCGCTCTTACACAGAAGCGGTGCTCATTCGGGACCAGGACAAACTAGAGGAGGAGGTCGCCTGGTGGCGTCCAGAACTGGGGCCTCCGGGTGGGACTTGGCGAACCACACACCTGCTCCTTTGCCAGTGACGACCAGGACAGTCGGCGTCGGCTCGGGATGCAGTCACCTCAGCGGCACATCTGTGATGGGCCACGTGCACTCGCACGGGCAGGCTTCTGATCAGGCCAGTAAGGTGGGCCGGGCCGGCGCCGACGACCAACTGGGGACAGGTCTTGCACAAGGCACACCCGCACTCCGAGCGGCCGGATCGGCAATGAGCCACCCAAGCGATCATCGACGACGAACCTAGCGGCAACCAGCCGAACCGATCACCACTTACATAGAAGCGTCTTGCAATGGCTGATCGTTGACGATGTGTCGGTGGTGCGCCGTGGTGAACTGATCGAAAAGGCTTGGGCGTTGATCGCGCCGCTGCCTCCCCAGCCGGGCAGTGTGCTCGACGAACGAATCGGCAAGGTCCATTTCTGGACCATGTTCGTCGGTTTCCACACCACGTTCCTGGTCCACCACTGGCTGGGTAATCGCGGGATGCCCCGCCGCTACGCCGACTACCTACCGCAAGATGGGTTCACCACCCTGCATACCATCTCCACCATCGGATCGTTCGTGCTCGGGGCGTCCACCCTGTTCTTCATCTACAACATCTGGAAATCCTGGCGTTTCGGCGCCGCCGTCACCGTCGACGACCCCTGGGGGTACGGCAACTCCCTGGAATGGGCAACAACCTGCCCGCCGCCGCTGCGCAACTTCGACCGCATACCCCGGATCCGCTCCGAACGCCCGGCCTTCGACGCCAAGTACGGCACACTGGTCGCCGACCTCGGCCGTGACCTGCCACAACGCGCCGCCAAGCCGCCGCAGACACTCCGCGACCAACTGCATCGCGAACGGCATATGCCAGAGTCACCCGGCGCCGAGGGCGCCCCCGGCACCGACGGCGCGACCACATACCAACCAGATCCGCAGTCCGGCGCCCGTCCCGTCGAGGTACCCGATCCGGGCGAGACCCGCCGCCCGAGCTTCGAGCGGACCAGGGAAGCCGACGAGAACCCGCTGGACTCCCAACGGAGCGAGCAGGCCCCGCCGCAATGGCGGCATCCGGGCGACGAGGACGACGAGAGGAGGTGAGGAGGTCCGGTCACCGGGCGCTCGATCCTGGACCAACCAGCAGTCGGTTCCTCAGATCGCGTGGCAGCCCGTGGGTGTCGTGCAGGGAGCGCTGGTCCTTCCCGTAAGCGGTCTCCGGGACAGGCCACGGGAGACGACGAAGGGCCGCGCGGCACCAGTCCGCGCAACGGTTACCGCCTCTCGAGCTGCGGGGCACGCGTCTCAGAATGAGAGCAGGACCAGGACAAGCGCGGCGTCCCCCGGTCAGCGCTGCTCAGCGCGTCGTCACGGCCGCGATCACAGCCCCGGCACGGCCAGCGGGGCGACCGGTTCGTCGATCACGTACCTGCGGTGCACCTGCACCAGGTGCGAAGGTCAGTCCTGGACCCTCAACCAACTGTGCCGCCAGCGGCGTCACCCCCGCAATTCAGGTGTTCTCGTCGTAACGTTCTCGTGTCAGCCGGTTGGCCGTCTCTGGTTCGAGACCACTGGCGCGCAGCAGGTCACTCGCCGCGACGCGTGTCTGGGTGACCAGGGTCTGGCTGAACCGGCCGGTAGCGACGTCGCCAGCCTTCCGGGCGCTGCGCATGGCCGCCTGGGCTGTTGCTCGCGCCCGCCGTGGATCACGTCCCGAGACGCGTTCGGCTCGAAGCTGCTCGTTGGCGTCGGCGAGTTGCCTGAGTGTCTCGGTCAGCTCACGCGGAACGGTCTCGTCGTACTGCAAGGCGGTCGCCGAGGTACGCGCCAGATCCTGTGCGTCGTCGATCAGCCGTTGGCCATGCTCAGCGAAGTGGGCGAACTGTTCCACGTCATCTCGCCGGAGCCATCTCGCCGGAGCCAGACTCACCACCTCCTTCGCTCCGTCGAGCGCCTGCGACAATCGCGCGAGGTCGGGTCCCGAGTTCTGCAGGCGCTGCAGCGACGCGGTCGCCTGCTCAGCGTCACGCTCGTTCAACGCAGTCGCGATGGTGCGTAGTTCCGCGCTGGTCAGCTGAACGATCGGTATGGCCGCCCGGTTGAGAATGCGCATCGGGTTGACCGGGAAAAGAAGCGTGACCACCACCAGCCCCACCGCCCCACCGATGAAGGCATCCAGGATCCTGGGCCACTCAAGATTGGGACTCACCGGCGACAGGGTCGCGATCACGACAGCCGAAGCACCCGCGTGGGCCACGATCGCGCCGCTGCCACCGGAAAGGATCAGCGCGATCGCGATCGCGATCCCCACCGCCAAACCGATCTGCACCGGTCCCGGACCGACGGTATAGAGCAGAGCGTCCCCGATGAGGATTCCAATTACCACGCCGATCAGCGTCTGGGCGGTTCGTCGGACCCGCTGACCGATCGCGGCAACGATCGTTCCGACCGCCGCGGACGGAGCGAACACCGGCGCAGGGATGCCCAACACGTCGTGCCCGATGAACCACGACAACGCCGCAGCCAGCGCCGCCTGCACCGCGATCACCAGGATGACGTTCGTCAGGCGCAGCCGCACCCGCCACTCCCGACGACCACGCTGGCGAACCCGCTCTGCCACCTGCCGGACGCGGCTGGCGACGGCGTCAACGTCGGAGGGCGGACCGAGCGGGCGCTCCTGGGCAGCACTCATACGGGTGACTACCCGAAGCAGCAACCAACAAGACTCTGGTCAACATCTTCGGTTGCGGAGCGAGGTGCCTTCGCCGCGTCGAAGCGGGCGGCCGAGCCCGACCACCGGCGCTGTTCAAAACGCACCGTGGCGTGACCTGCCGGAACGCCTCCGGCCGTGAACGGGCCGACACGTGTGGCCCCGCCGCCGACAACCGATGTCTGCGGTCATCGCACCGGGGCCCCCGGGCAGGGTACTGAATTCACGTTGTGGATGAAGCGGCGATCGGGCTGCCGGTGTTGACGACCCAGAGCCGGTCGGCCGGGTCCACTACGATGCTCTGCACCGAGACGAACGTGTTGGCGTCGTCGTCCCTGGCGGGCTGGTTCCAGGCATGGTCCGGGAAGGGCACCTCGCGGCCGTCGCGCAGCTCGACCACCGTGGCGGGCACGTCGTCGCCCCACGTGGGGAAGTTCACGAAGATCCGGCCGGTGTGCGAGACGGTTACCCCGGTGGGCACAGGTCCGGCGAAGGTGTGCACGAGTTCGAGGTCGCCGACGGGTTCATGGGCTCGGGGGCCGTTCATCCGCTGCTCCTGACTGTCGGCGCGCCGCCTTTTTCCCGAAGCCCTGAGCGGCAAACGCTGAGGTGCTGCCAGCCCGGAGCGTGCTCTACGAAATCACCGTGATCGGGGCACCGGACCGTGACAGCGCCAGCAACCAGCGTCACGACCCCGCGCGCCGATCATCGGTTGGGTTCGAAGACGGCGCGTACGCAGCCGTCGAGCTTGTTCTTGAACATGTTGTATCCCTGTGGCGCCTCGTTCAGTGCCATGGTGTGTGTCGCGAGGTGTTCGGTGACCAGTTCGCCGCGTGCCATCCGTTCGAGCAGCATCGGAATGTAGCGGTGTCCGTGCTGTTGGGCGCCGCGCAGGGTGAGGCCCTTGTTCATGACCGCCCCGAGCGGGAACTTGTCGATAAGGCCGGCGAAGACGCCGAGCAGGAACACGCTGCCGCCCTTGCGGCAGTGGTAGATGGCCTCCCGGGCGGCGATCGGGCGGTCCGATTCCAGGCGCAGCTGCTGCTTGACCTGGTCGTACAGATACTGCAGCCCGGTGCTGTGGGATTCCATCCCCACCGCCTCGATGCACACGTCGGGCCCGCGCCCGCCGCTGCGTTCGATCAGTTCACCGCCGACGTCCTGGGTCTGGTAGCTGAGCGTCTCCACGCCCAGGTACTTCTCCGCCATCTGCAGCCGATTGGCGTAGCTGTCAATGATGATCACCCGCGCCGCGCCGAGCAGGACCGCCGCGTGCGGCCATCTGGCCCACCCCGCCCGCGCCCCACACCGCGACAACGTCGCCGGCCTTGACCCCACCGAGGTCCGCGCCCATCCAGCCGGTAGGGGCGGCATCGGAGGCGAAGAGAGCACGCTCGTCGCTCACCTCGTCGGGGACGGTGAAGGCCCCCTGGTCGGCGTAGGGAACGCGGATGTACTCGGCGTGGCTGCCCGCGAAGCCGCCGAGTGCGTGGGAGTAGCCGTAGCAGCCGCCGGGTGCGAAACCCCAGAGGTTCTCGGTGATCGCGGGGTTGGTGTTGCCGTTGTCGCACAGGGAGTAGTGCTTTTGCTGGCAGTACCAGCAGCGGCCGCAGGAGATGAACGAGCAGACCACCACCCGGTCGCCCACCTTGTGCTTCCGCACCTGCGGGCCGACCTCGACCACCTCGCCCAGGAACTCGTGCCCCAGCACGTCGCCCCGCTGCATGAATGGGATGTACCCACCCAGCAGGTGCAGGTCGGAGCCGCACGTCGTCGTCTTGCGCACCCGGATGATGGCGTCCTGCTCGTTGCGCATCGTCGGGTCCGGAACCTCGTTCACCGACAGTTCGTTGACGCCTTGCCACACCAGTGCCTTCACAGTCGCCCCTCCCGCCGACCTTGCCGCGTCGCCATCTGCAGCGGTTTGTTGACCGCCGTCGTCCGGGTGGTGGATGGAGAGTCAGGGTGCAACACCTCGCCGGTTTCCAGGAGCTGCTTCGTCTCGCGCAGCGCGGCGCGGATCGCCTGGTGGGGATCGCGACCCGCGAGTCGCCTGGCTCCCGCTGTCACCGGCGACTGGGCACCGTCGCGCAGCCGTACCGCCAGCTCGATGCCGCGGTCAGCCGCGGCGCGGCGGATCTGCACCTCCACGGCGTCACCGAGACCGGCCAGTGGCTCGGGAAGTGGCGAGTCCGGGGCCAGCTCGTCGTGGAGAGGGTTCACCGTCACCACGTGCCACCGCGGTTCGCGCCGCATCAGCGGGGTCCGCTGCCAGCCCCGTTGACGGCCCGACGGAAGCAGGAACCTGCGCACGGCCCACCCCCCGACCACGACGACCCCCGTCTTGACCAACGCCCTCATATGTGCCTCCGGGTCGACCGCGCCCATCGCCGCATCTGCCTGACCGGCGACTCCGTCATGGACAAACCGTCTCATATCCGTTCAGTGTCACGCTGACGATTCCCGCACCCGGCGAGGGGCGGTGGTGCGGGCGCGACACCACGTGGGTGAAGGACTCACCGCTCGATGATCAGCCGAGCCACGAACAAGCCAATCCACCGACCGCGGGGCTCCTCGTAGTCGCCGCCGTGGATGGCCCCTGCCCTGGGCGCGGGACCATCGGCGGGGCGGCCCGGCGTCCCGTACCCGAGATGGCGCGGGTCCGGATGACCTCCGTGGCTTCTGCGGCCACCTCGCCCGCGACCGCCGCCGTCGCCCGGGGCCGTCGACCGGCGGTAGCGGCGGCCTCCAACGCGGTGAGCAGGACCGCGGGCCGCTCGAGCAACGCCTGTCTCCCTCAGGTAACCCACGCTACGGAGGCGGTCCCAGACAGGTGCCGCCTCCGCGCGTCATGCGGACAACCCTGGTCAGCGCCCGCCGTCGGGGTGCAGCAGCACCTTGGTCCAGCCGTCGTTGCGGGCATCGAAGTTGCGGTACCCCTCCGGTGCCTGATCCAGCGTGAGTTCGTGCGACACCAGGAAAGAAGGCTCGGCCTTGTGGTTCGCGATGAGGTTCATCAGCTGCCGGTTGTAGTTTTTCACGTTGCACTGACCGGTGCCCATGCTCTGTCCCTTGAACCAGAACATGCCGAAGTCGAACGGCGCCTTGCCCTGTTTCTGCAGCGGGTCCGGCGACCCGGGGTCCGTCGGCATGTACACGCCGACCACGCCGATCGTGCCGCCGAACCGCACCGAGTGCACGAGGTTGTTCAACGTCAGCGCCGACTTCTCCTGGCCCTGCGGGTCATGCGCCTGGTAACCGACGGCCTCGCAGCCGCGGTCCGCGCCCCTCCCGCCGGTCTGCTCCAGGATCTGGTCAACCGGCGACCCCTTGGAATCGTCGATTGGGATGGCGCCGATCCGCTCCGCCAGGCGCAGCCGGTCCGGGTGCCGGTCGACCACCATCACCATGTTGGCGCCCTTGATGATCGCGGAGTACGCGGCCAGCAACCCGACCGGTCCGGCACCATAAACTGCCACGCTGTCGCCGGGTCGGACGCAGGCGAGCTCGGTCGCGTGCCAGCCGGTGGGGAAGATGTCCGAGAGCATGACGTAGTCCTTCTGCCGGCTCATGTCCCGGACGTCGGGCGGCAGGACCAGGCAGTTGAAGTCGGCCCACGGCACCCGCAGCAGCTTAGCCTGACCGCCCGCGTAAGGACCCATGTCGGCATACCCGTAGGCCGCGCCGGCCATACCGGGCGCCGGGTTGGCCACCAGACAGAACGCCGTCAGACCCTGATTGCAGTTCGCGCAGGACCCGCACGAGACGTTGAACGGCATGCACACCATGTCGCCGACCTTGACCAGGTGGACCCCTTCGCCGACCTCGATGACCTCACCCATGTTCTCGTGCCCGAGCACCGAGCCCGGCTGCAGATCCGTGCGCCCGTCGTACATGTGCAGGTCAGACCCGCAAATGTTCGTCGTCGTGATCCGTACCAAGGCGTCCGTCGGTCGCTCGATCCTGGCGTCCGGCACCTCCTTGACGCTGACCGTCCGTGGCCCGTCGTACACGACCGCTTTCATTCAGTACCCCCCGCGTGAAGATTCCCGCCCCCCTACTGCGGCTCCGGGGCCGCCGGCAGTCTTATTCTCGCAACTCCGCTCTTCCCCCCACCTCCTGATTCGCGCTATTGGCTGGGTGGAGAAGAAGCCGGTCATCGCTGAACGCTCTGGTGTCTTCGCCACCGACGGCCCCTACCAACGAGGTGTTCCTTGTCGACACGCATGACGCGCGAAGGCCAGGTACGCGAGCGCCACCGGATCGACGCCGATTCTGGCTCCCGCTGAGCGGCCCGCAGGCTGGCCGACCACACCCCACTGACCACCACCGTCAGCCCCAGCCTCCGCGCTGTCCTCCGCAGGATCGCCGAGCGGATGGCGCCGACCTAGACCGGCGCCATCCGCCGAGGGGGTCGGTGGCGCTACAACATTTCCAGCGGTTGCGGGCCGGCCGGCGGCGGGAACGCCGTGTCGAGTGCCGCTACGTCCTCCTCGCTCAGGTGCAGGTCGCGCGCTTCGGCGTTCTCCCGGGTGTGGTCGGACTTGGACGATCGAGGGATGGCGGCAACCCTCTCCTGCCGCAGCAGCCAGGCCAGCGCCACTTGAGCGGGCGTGGCCCCGTGCCGGGCGGCGACCTCCGCGACCTGGGGGTGGCCGAGCAGTCGGCCCTGCTCGATGGGCGAGTAGGCCATCACCGGGATTCGGTGCTCGCGTAGCCACGGCAGCAGTTCGTACTCGGGACCGCGGCGGGTGAGGTTGTACAGGATCTGATTGGTCGCGCAGGAGTTCCCGCCCGCCTCGAGCAGCTCCGTCATGTCGGAAAGATCGAAGTTGCTCACGCCCCACTGCCCGATGTCACCGGCGTCGACGAGTTCGGCGAACGCCTCGATCGTCTCCGCGAGCGGATGAGTGCCTCGCCAGTGCAGGAGATAGAGGTCGATGTGGTCGACGCCGAGTCGTTGCAAGCTGCGGCGACAGGCCTGCACGGTTCCCCGTCGGCTGGCGTTGGACGGCACCACCTTGTCGACCAGAAAGACGTCGGTGCGTCGTCCGGCGATCGCCTCGCCGACGAATTCCTCGGAAGCGCCGTCACCGTACATCTCCGCAGTGTCGATCATGGTCATGCCCAGGTCGAGCCCGGTGCGTACGGCGGTGTTCTCGTCTTGTCGCCTCGCGGGGTTCTCGCCCAGGTACCAGGTTCCCTGGCCGAGCACGGGCATGGTCTGGCCGGACGGCAGTTCGATCGCGGCGGCAGCGAGGGCCATGTGGCGACCTTTCCGGAGCCTGTGGTGTCTATAGGTTGCCTGCGTTACCCACCACGACAGGCAGTACACCCCCTCTGAGCGCGACCTCTTCTCCGCGACGGCCCTCACCGTGTAGCGAGCACCTGGCGGATTGTCCGCTCTCGAGCGGCCTTCGCCGGCCCCTTCGCCGATCCCGGCACCGCGAGGGTGACCGCGAGTAAGCGACGCACCCCTGACCGGGCGGCGCGGCGAAACGGCACGTCACGTCCCGGTTCTTTCGCCGTCGAACGGCTTCGGACGCTGCCCGGGTCAGGGCCCACGCCGGGACCGGTGTGGCTGATTGGCTGGTCAACGTGCCGGCGGTGCTGGTCATCCTGCTCCCGCTTGCGTTCTGTACGGGCTGTTCCGCAACGGCTCCTCCGACTTGCGGCGCAGCTGCCACATCGCTGATTCCGGCCACTTGCCCCGGATCGGGGTGGCGGGCAGGCCTGGGTGCTGACACTGAGAGGCGAGCGCGATGACAGTGGTCGGAGAGGTCACGACGACCGTAGGTCGCTGAGTGGACGGCGACTTGCCCTGCTACACGTGAGGAGCACCGATGACCCGCAGCGAGCGGCACCGGCCGGAGATCGTCGTCGGACTGGTGGCGACCCCGCCGGATTACCCGGCCCGGGTGGCCGCGCGGCTCACCGCCGAGCTGGCCGGCCGGCTTGCCGATCGGGTGGACGCCGACGTGCGGTGGACCGTCCGGGAAGGCTGGGGTGAGGTGGCGCCGCGCCGCGACGGCGGCGTTGAGGCGCTGCTCGATGATCTTGCCCAACGGCGCGCCGGCGACCGGTGGGACGTCGCAATCTGCCTTACCGACCTGCCGCTGCACACCGAGCGGGCGCCGCTGGTCGCGCAGAGCTCAGCCCGTCGCCGAGTCGCGGTGGTGTCTCTGCCCGCGCTGGGACTTGGGCAGTTGCGAGCGGCCCGCGTGGCCGTCCCGGATCTGGTGAGCCGACTGCTCACCGACGCTTCCGACCAGCGGGTGGCGCCGGCCGGCTGGGCACCGGGCGAGATGGCGAGCCGGATTACCGCCATCCACCGTGTGGTTGGCGAGGCCGATGCCGGGGAACTGCGCTACGTCGACTCGCGGCTGACCGGCCGGGTGCGGCTGTTGACCGGAATGGTCAAGGCCAACCGCCCGGGGCGTGCTCTGCTGGGCCTGTCCAAGCTGCTGGTCGGCGCGTTCGGCACGGCCGCGTTCGCGCTCACCACGAGCACCGTCTGGCAGATGGGCGAAGCGCTCGGCGGACTCCGGCTCGCCGTGATCATGATACTCGGGCTGGCTGCGTTGGTGGCTTGGCTGATCATCGCCCACGACCTGTGGGAGGAACCAGGCCGCGAGACACCGCCTGAGCTGGCCCGGATGTTCAACCTGGGTACGATCCTCACCCTCACCCTGGCTACCGCGGTGTCCTACCTGGTTCTGTTCGCCGGAACGGTTCTCGCCGCGGCGCTGCTGATTGACACATCCGTGCTGGAACAGACCCTGCAGCGCCCAGTCGGTATCACCGACTACCTGACGCTCGCCTGGATCACCAGCTCGCTAGCCACCGTCGGCGGCGCGATCGGCTCCGGGCTGGAGAACGAGGAAAAGGTACGGGCCGCCGCCTACGGCTACCATCCCGAACCCGGCGGCTGGCGGGACGAGAGCGACGGAATCTCCGTCGGTGAGGACAGGACCTCCGGTTGAACTTGATCAGGAGATTTGGATCGGAATGTGAAGGTATGCCGTCCGGCCGGCGCATGGTGACGTGTTCAGGCGCGAGCAGCGGCGTTCGAGGCAGCGGTGCCGGCAGCACGTGTAGCTGATGCTGCCCGCCCGAACTGTTGCGGCGGGGGCAGCGGCGGTTGGGTTCGCGGCGATCGTGGCCGCTCGGTGGCTGCTTTGACGTCGGGGAATTGTCACGGACGTACGGCTAACCAACCGACCTCAGTGGGAATAGCCGCGCCCGGTATCACGGAGGTGCTCCGTCGGGCATTCTGTGCCACATGCTCCTGGTTCTGGCCCAGCCGCCCGTGTCCTTGGATCCTGGCTGGACACAGTGGGTTCCTGCGGCGTCGGCAGCCGTGGCACTGCTCGCGTTGCTGGTCGCACTGACCAACCGCAACGTATCCCAGCGGGCCCTGGCGATATCGATGCAGCAAGAGGATCGCCGTACGGCCCGACTGAACGTCACTCTTGCCGACTCGGCGTCGTGGCGTGGGTCGGCGGCGGACGGGATGGCGCTAGGAGTCGGAGAGTAAGTCCCGGAAGGGACCGATTCCCCAGGCACGCGCAATTGGTAGCAGAAAGTTTGGCACGTGATCGTAGTCCTTCTCGACAACTGGCCAAAAGACGATATTGCCTTCTGCGTCCCATTCGAATATCGATTGCAGTTGCTTCGTTCGGCCATCCTTAGTCATGCCGGTAACGGCGATCGCCTCCTTGCGGTCTGGGCGATCTCTGGCTGGCACGATTGCTCGATTCCGAAGATCCTCGCCAGGCTTGGCGAATGCAACCCACTGCTCTCCCGCAAAAATGAACCCGTTCGCTCCCGCTATGCGGATCTCGTTCGCCAGTCGCTGGAACGCGAGTCGTTTGGCGTCCTGATCGGAGAATGCAATCGGCAGGTGTGCGACTATGCGGTCATTAATCCAAAAGGTAAGCGAAGGTCAGGTGGGATTTATCGACTTTCAACACGTGTTGAGCGGTCTTCAGTAGGTTGGGCAGGCGATCTATCGCGTCACCCGTTCCAACGTCAAATTCTCCTCCGTATTTCTCGAAGGCCATTCGGGTCAATTCAGCTGAGTCCCCATCGAAGTCCACACGTGACTCGCGAATTGTTTGTCCCGTTTGCAAATCTACATGTAGTAGACGGTTGTCGTCGGCAGAGTCCATGCAGGTCAATGAACTGTGGATGTCGGAGGTCACGCACGCTGTCTGCCGAGCGGGCAGGTTGCAGGCTTCGACTCCCGCCTCTTGGTGGGCCGTATAGATGATTTGGCCGATCCGGTCATAGGCGTACGAGGTTGCCTCCAGCAACTCCCACTCTGGCAAAGCGCGGTCGATCCAACGCCGGTTGATTGTGATTGTGCCTGTTGGCGGTATGGTGTTCGCGACGAGTATGCCCGCGAGGATTTGTCTTGTAGGAAAGCGAGGGGGAAACTGAAGAGTTTTTTCGAATTCATGTGTCCAGTCGAGTGAGATGCGGACCTTTGCTTCACTGTGGATCTCTAGGTCCGCTTCCTTGACGATCCGATTGCGGGATTTGACAATCCACTTCATCACGGAGTCGTCTTTTGCGGAATCCTGCCATGCCCCATACCAATGTCGAAAATTGGTAAAGTCGCCTTTCCTCTTTTGAAGGAGCCAGGTGATGTTGCGCAGGTTCTGTATCAGTGCATTAAGGTTCAGGCGGAACCCATCAGGGCTCATATACGAATCTGCGGTCATGTGCCAGTGTGCATGGCAATCCATGAACCGCCGATGCGCGTCTCTGATGGGGCAGGGGAGCCGTTGGTCGTCCCCAACTTTCGGCTCGCCTATAGGACCCTCGTGCATCGACAAATCATACGTCCACCCGGACTCGCTTAGCAGTCCCAGGTCCGGGAGGATTGGATTCGGGGCTGGCAGCGACGGCCCCGGCAAGGCTTCCGTCCTGAGAGCGTGTTTGAGATGGGGCTGGTCAGGTCCAGGTGAAGGTGCGGCGGGCTTGGCGTCGGGCGGGTCGACCGCGGGTGATGCGGCGTGCCATGCCGGCGATGGCGGCCCAGCGGATGATGGCTTCGGAGGTCTCGGGGTGGCGTTCGTAGTCGCGGGCCAGTCGGCGGCATGCGGTGAGCCAGGCCAGAGTGCGTTCGACGACCCAGCGGCGGGGATGCACGGCGAAGCCGCGCTGGTCGGGGGGCTTGCGGACGATCTCGAGGGTGGTGCGCAGGATGTCGCGGGTCCAGTCGACGAGTCGTCCGGTGAAGCCCTGGTCGGCGAAGACGTGTCGGATCGGGGCGGCCATGTAGGCGCCCAGCAGAGCGGTCTTGGCGCCGTCGCGGTCCTGCCAGCTTGCGGCAAGGACGGTCACGGTGACCAGCAGGCCCAAGGTGTCGGTGACGATGAACCGCTTGCGGCCGTTGACCTTCTTCCCGTCGTCGTAGCCCCGGCTGTCTCGGCCGACGGTGTCAGCGCCCTTCACTGACTGGGAGTCGATGATTCCCGCCGACGGCTGCGGCTCGCGGCCCTGCTGCACCCGAGCCTTGATACGCAGCGCCGCCAGGAGCTTCTCGGTCACACCGGCGTCTTCCACCGGGTGAAGTACCAGTACACCGTCTGCCACGGCGGAAGATCTGCCGGCAGAAACCGCCACGGACACCCCGCCCGAACCACGTACAGGATCGCGTTGACGATCTCCCGCCGCGGGTGCTTCTCCCGCCGCCCGTCCGTGTTCGGCTCCGGCAGCAGCGCCTCGATCAGCGCCCGCTGAGCATCAGTCAGGTCCGAGTGATAACCATGACGAGCAGACACCCGAGCCACCCTGCCCGCTGAAGACCCTCGGCGTCACGCCAACACACCGTCCACAACAGACCTTCTCAAACACGCTTTAAGGTTCCTGGCGTGGTGGCGCCCTGCGGGCGCCCGGCTTCCCAGAGCAGGAGGTCCGGGTGCGGGCACGGGAGGGGGCCGGGCGGGTCTTCCCGCCTCCGGAGTCTTACGGCAACAGCGTCTGGGGCGCCGGAGCTCACGTCACGCCGCCGGTGGCGTCCGATGCCATCGACGACATGCGGATCGTGCCACCCGTCTTCATGCCACGTCGACTCGAGGAGATTCGTCGGCGGTTCGGCGTTCGGTGACGCTGGTGCGGTTCGGCTCGCCTCTGCTGGCCGTGAGTGATTGACAGGTGACGTGAATGTGATCCTCATGTTTGACTATGGACATGGCGGCGGGGGAAGCGCGGTTGTCGATCGACTGCGGCAGCGCCGGCACCCAAGCCGTCCTGGCGTGCGCCGACGGCAGCGCACACGTGCTGACATTCGACGGGAATCCACCCCTACACCGCACGCCGCATATGCCCGCCAACGGACAAGCGACGGGGCAACCCGCAGCGTTCATTCCGGGGCCGCGCCAGCCGGTGGAGGACGCGACAACAGGTGACGCTCGCGGCGACGCGCTGGAGGTGGCGGCGTCGCCGCTGCGCAGGGTCGCCGCCGAAGCCGAGCGGGTCGTCGGTCAGCCGGTGCGCGATGTGCGGGTGGTAGTCCCTGCGGGGTGGGGGCCTCGGCGGCGGACCTGGATGCGGCAGGTCGCGCACCGGGCGGGGTTGCCGCAACCGCGTCTGGTGGAGGCCCCGGTGGCGGTCGCCGAGTATCTGCTCACCACTGGTGTGCGGGTGCCGGTCGGTGCGTTCCTTGTTGTTTGTGACGTCGGCGCGGGCGCGGAGGTGACGGTGCTGCGCCGCGGGCCGGCCGGGTTCGAGGTCCTCGCGACCCTCGCCGACGCCGCGGCTGGCGGCACGGCAGTCGATCACGCGCTCGCCGACGCCCTCATCGGCGCGTCGACGGGAGAGGGTCAGCGCGCGTCGGTGGCGGACAGCGTTCGGGTGGCCAAGGAAGCGTTGGTGAGCCATCCGGCTGTCACGGTGCCGCTCCCGGACCGGCCGCCGGTGATTGCGAACAGCGCGATGCTCGACGAGGCCGTCCGGCCGGTGGCGTGGCGCGTGGCGCAGTTGACGCAGGAAACCGTCGCCGCCGCCGAGCTCACGGTCGGCGACCTCGCCGGTATCTACTGTGTGGGCGGCAGCGCCCAGCTACCGCACCTAGCGGCGGCGATCGCCGAGCACACAGGCGCCGCACCCGTCGTCGTGCCCGAGCCGGGGCTGGTCGCGGCCCGGGGCGCCGCTGACGTCGGCGCCGTCGATATCGCGACGGTCGAGCGGGTGGAGGTGCCGGTGCCGCCCGTGCGGCGGGCGGCGGCGATCGCGGTCCCAGGCTTCGCGTCGCTGGCCCTGATCTGGCAGTGCCTCCTGACCGCGGAGCGGCACGGGACGCTCGGTGTGTACTACTCGGTGAGTGTGAACTGGGGCGAGTTCACGATGGCGGCGGTGATGGCCCTGCTGGCGTGCCTGGCCGCGGGCACGGTCCTCGGCTCGCTGATCGCCGCCCGCAGTCCCACCCCCGGCACCCGAACCGAAGGGGGAAGGGTCAGCGTCGGGATCCTCGCCGCGGTGTCCCTCGGCGCGGCGATCGCTGGCCTGTACGCGGTGGTCACCAGCCAATACTTCGGTGTGCCCGTCGGCCCGTACCTGAAGTGGGCGCTGTGGCCGATCGCGCCGGTGTCGGTGATGGCCGTGGCGATGGCGGTCGTCGCCGCTCGGCAGTGGCGTGCCCCGCACGGCGGCTGGTCGGCGTTGCTGGCCGCGCCGACCGGATCCATCGTCGCCGCCACGCTCGGCATGGGGTTGATCCAGTACTCTCTGACCGCCGACCGGTGGCCGGATCGGATCCTGTGGATCGACATCGCCGGCCGCGTCGGCGGTCTCCTCCTCGGCGTCGCCGTGGTCATGGCAGTGGTGACGCCCCTGATGTTCCGCCTCATCCTCGCCGCCCCGCTGGCGGTGATCTTCGCGGCGATCGTCAGTAGACGGGCCGCCGGCATGCTCGGCGTCATCTACGCCGTCGCCGTCGCGACTTGGTGGGCTACTCGGCTCTGGAGCCGTGTCCTGCGCCCCGCCCCACCCGCCCGCACCGCACTGGCCACGGGCCGGGTTCGGGCGGACATGTCACCGGGTGAAGGCGCGTGACATGCGGTGGCCGCGGCAGCTGATGTCGCTGCTGTTCGTCCTCGCGCTTCTGGTCGGCCCTCCAATAGTGCTGCTGTCACTGGTCGGAGCACCGATACAAGGTTGGCCGACCGCCGCGCAGGCAGAGGAGTGGGTGCAGAACCCGCTGACCGAACAGACCCTCACCGCCGCGCTGACCATCGCGGCGTGGCTGGTGTGGCTCCTGCTCGCCTACACGGTCACGATCCGGGTGCTGGCACGCCTGAGCGCGACCGTGTCGTGGCTGCGGCGCATGCCGCTGCCGACGCCCTGGCAAGCCACCGCCGGTGGCATCGCCGGCGCGGCCGTGTTCGGCGTCAGCTCCCACGCGATCGCCGCACCGCCACCGCCGCCCACGCAGCCGGTAGCGGCAGGAACCCTCTATGAGGCCGGCAACCTGACGCCATCAGACGGCGACGTCCTAGCCGACGCGGGGATCAGCGTCGCCGGTGGCTGGCTGCCGCGCGACGTGGCGGAGCAGGTCAGCGCGGCGGCGGCGCTGGTGTGGCTGCGTCGCCGTCGCTCCTACCGGCCCCGCCCGCCCGGTCCGCCGAGCCGCGAGGACTCGGACCTGGCGCCGTTGCCCCCGACGGTGGCGGCCGTGCAAGCTGCCCTCGCCAATTCGACGCCACCGCCTACCGAACCCGGCGCCGCCTCGGCGGGCTCGTCGCTGCTCGACCGGCCAACCGTCGCCGGGGCTTTCCCCCGAGCTGGGGTCGGTCTCACCGGGCTGGGGGCGCAGGACGCGGCGCGAGGCCTGCTCGTCACCAGCCTCCTAGCTGGGCGTCATCACCCGGCAGTGTCCGTGGTCGTCACCCGACCTGTCCTGGCCGGGTTGCTCGGCCCCACCGCCGAAACGCTGGGCCCACGCCTACCGAGGCTGGCCGTCATCGACAACCTCAGACAGGCAGCGGAGTTCTTTTCCAGAGACCACCCTGGTCGTGGCCTGGGCAGACGAGACCAGGCACACCGTGACACACAGGAGGGCACCGGCCAACCCGGACCAACCCTCATCGTCGACGAGGCGTCCGCGACGGACAACGCCGACACCCTGGCGACTCTGGCCATCACCTCCGCCGCGGTGGCCGTGCTTGGACGGTGGCCGGCCGCCGAAACATGGCAGATCGACCCGTCGGGGCGCACCCACCACCAGGACGGCAGCGGGTTAGCCGGGCTACGGATGTGTGTCCTTAGCCAGATCACGGCCATTGACCTGCTCACCGTCATCGCCCACCCCGACACGGCGCCGCCAGAGCCTGGTACCTCCGGCCCGTCGCGCAACCCCGCCCTGGCAGGCCGGACCCCACAGTGGGAGGCCACTGCCCAGGACCACCCCGTCCGCTCAGGCAACGACAAACGACGCGTTCAGCTACGCGTGCTGGGCGAAGCGACACTGCTGCTGGACGGCCACCCGGTGGAGATCCGGCGTACCGCCGCGCTCCAAGTCCTCGTGTTCCTCGCCGCCCACCCCGACGGAGCCGACACCCGACAGCTGACCCACGCCATCTGGCCGGGCCTGCCCCGCCGCTCTCTCACCGGCCGCCTCTACACCACCCTCAGCGACCTCCGCGCCACCATCCGGTCCACGGCCGGGGTGACCATCATCGAGCACAGCGACGACCGGTACCGCCTCGACCCCACCGCCGTCACCGTCGACCTGTGGCACTTCCACCACGCGGTCCGCGACGCCACCACCACCGTCGCCACCCACGCGACGGCCTGGAAGGCCGTCATCGATGCCTACCCCGGTGACCTCGCCGCCCGACGGACCTGGCCCTGGCTCGACCCGGTCCGCGAGGCCACCCGCCGGCACGTCATCGACGCACACGCGGCTCTCGCCAGCGCCAGCCCTGACGCCCGTGAGGCCCTGGCATGGCTGCAGGCCGGCATCCGCATCGACCCGTACAACGCCGACCTGCACACCCGCGCGGCCAGCGCACTCATCACCCTCGGCGACCACGACGCGGCCGACCACATACGGGAGGGCTACACCCGACGCCTCGCCGCAGCGGGCATACGCCCCACCGACACGGCCGACGGAACAGCCACCCTCAGAGACCAGCCCGGCATCCCCACCCGGTAACGCCGCCGGCCCCGAGCACGGGCGAACCCGTTCGTGACAGCCCGAACTGTGCTACCCCCATGCGCTTCCGGGAGCACTTCCGCTTTCGGCTGCCTCCGTGCTCGGTCCCGAACGGCCAGCTCGTCCTGCTAATAGGGGGCGCCACTTGGCCGCAGCAGATGCCGCGGGCCTGTCTCGCTAACGGTGTTTGCGGCGATCTTGGTTAGTAGGTTTCAGCGGCTGGGAAGCGGTCGCTGAAGGTGATGGCGAAGGCGTTCAACGCGGGCTTCCAGCGCATCGTCCATCGGGTTCTTTCTGCTCCGGTGGGGTCCAACGATCGGGTCACCAGGTACGGACACTTCAACGCGGCCAGCTCGTTGGGGAAGTGGCCGCGGGCTTTCACGCCCCGTCGGTAGCGGGCGTTCAACGACTCGATCGCGTTCGTGGAGCAGATGACGGTGCAAATCTCCACGTCGTAGTTCAAGAAGGGGATGAACTCGGCCCAGGCGTTGTCCCACAGGCGGCGATCCCGATGATGTGCACGATGCTGACCGTGGTCGCGGTGATCCGTGACGGGGCATCCGCGGGGGCGTGCACACTCTCGCCGGACTGGTGCGCAGCCTGCCCTGCTACCTCGCCTTCTGCGTCACGGTCGCGCTCACCGCCGCCGTCGCAGGCACCACGTGCGTCGGACTCGGCCTGCTGGCCTGCCTTGCGGCGGCCTCCCTCACCTGGAAACGCGTGCCGGTCGCCCGGACCTCGGCGCTCGACTCTGGCCAGGTGCTGGAAACGGCGGCCTGATCTCGTCCGGACGCCTGAAGAAGGTCGTTGCTGCGCTGGCTGCGCGCTCGAGGCAGCGGATGGCTTCTTTGTGGGTCTGGCCTGCGGCCCGTTTCCGCTGGTAGTCCTGTCCCGGGGTCGCTCTTTTGATCTGGGCGATGGCCATGACGTGCAGCGCGCTTGATCTCCTTGAGTACCTCCCGGCCGTCGCGGAGCGGCTAAACCAGGTCGAGCAGGATCAGATCGGGACTCGCCGCGTCGGTGTACAGACCCTCGCGCCGCAGGTAGGCCAGCGCCTCGGCGCCGTCGGAAACGACGCGCAGGCGGTTGCCCAGCCTGTGTTCGGCGAATGCCTCCTGGGTCATCAACACGTCACGGGCATCGTCCTCGACCAGCAGAACCTCGATCGGGTTATCCCCGTGCACTGCACCGCAATGGTCATCGCGTCACCTCGCCTGCCCGGGCCGCGACCATGGGCCGTGCGCCGCTACTGGGCAGAGCGCCGCCAGTCGGCACGGTACGCCCGGCGGCGCGGCACGCAGCGAAGCAGCCGTCGCTGCCGCCGTCGACCGGCGTTTTGGGGCAGCGTGAAGACAACGGCGGCGCCATCAGCGTTGTCGGCACCGAACCAGATGCGTCCGCCGCGAGCGTGTCGAGGTCCACGACGGTGAAGCCGGCGGGTGACCCGGCCGATGGGGGAGAACGCGAGCAGGTCGTTGATCAGGCGTTGCACGCGTTGCGCTGAAGTCGACGACGAAGGCAAACACTGGTCCGCCCGCTCGTCGAGCTTGCCGATGTCTGCCCAGCAGTGTGGAGATCATCCTGCCGGCGGTCCAAGTGCACGCCGCGAGTTCGGTATCGACATGGACAGCCAGCACCTTCGCTTGGCACGGTGACTGGCCGCGGGTTCGACTACAAGCACGGTCGTTTCAGCCAGCGACGGTCGACAGCCGGTGATCCTTGTTGTTCATGACCACGGTTTATCGTCTGCCCTGGCTGGCTGGCTGGCGTCGGGTCGGCGCCGGTGGCCGGGGTGAGGGGAGCGGGCAGCATGAGCGGACCGTCGGCGGTCTCGGACGCGGGATCGCTTCAGCGTCGGTTGGGTCTGTTCGACGCGGTGGTGATCGGTCTTGGGTCGATGATCGGCGCGGGGATCTTCGCCGCGTTGGCGCCGGCCGCCGCAGCGGCGGGGTCGGGGTTGCTGGTCGCGTTGGCGGTGGCGGCGGTGGTGGCGTACTGCAACGCCACGTCCTCGGCGCGGCTCGCGGCCCGGTATCCCGCGTCCGGCGGCACCTACGTCTACGGCCGTGAGCGCCTCGGTGATTTCTGGGGCTACCTTGCCGGGTGGGGATTCGTCGTTGGAAAGACCGCCTCGTGCGCGGCGATGGCGTTGACCGTCGGCGTCTACGCCTGGCCCGCGCAGGCTCACGCGGTCGCGGTCGCCGCGGTGGTGGCGTTGACCGCGGTCAACTACGTCGGGGTGCAGAAGTCCGCGTGGCTGACCCGGGGCATCGTCGCCGTGGTGCTGGTCGTTCTCGCCGCGGTGGTCACGGCTGGCCTGACCTCCGACGCGGCCCGCCTCGACCGCCTCGACCCTTCCGGTGAGATCACCGCCGGCGGGGTGCTGCAGGCAGCCGGGCTGCTGTTCTTCGCCTTCGCCGGTTACGCGCGTATCGCCACCCTCGGCGAGGAGATCCGCGATCCGGCCCGCACCATTCCCCGGGCCATCGGTCTCGCGTTGGGTGTCGCCCTGGCCGTGTACGCGCTGGTCGCCGTCGCCGCCCTCGTCGTTCTCGGTGACCGCCTCGGAGCCAGCGCCGCGCCGCTGGCCGACGCCGTGCGCGCCGCCGGCTTTGCGGACCTCGCCCCGGTGGTGCGGATCGGGGCAGCCGTGGCGGCGCTCGGGTCGCTGCTGGCGCTGATCCTGGGAGTCTCGCGTACCACCCTGGCGATGGCCCGCGACCGGCACCTGCCACATGCCTTGGCGGCGGCGCATCCCCGCTTCGGGGTGCCGCATCGCGCCGAGGTGGCCGTCGGTGCGGTGGTCGCCGTGCTCGCGGCCACTGTCGACGTGCATACCGCGATCGGGTTCTCCTCCTTCGCGGTGCTGCTCTACTACACGATCGCCAACGCCAGCGCCTGGACCCTCACCACCGCGCAAGGCCGACCACCACGGTTCGTACCCATGCTCGGCCTGGCCGGCTGTCTCGTGCTGGCCATCGCCCTGCCCCCGCGTTCGGTGATCGCCGGGATCGTCGTGGTCGCAATCGGGGCGCTCATCTACGGCCTACGTCACCTGGCCTGGCGTAGACGCTGACCGCGGAATCCGTCCCTACTGACTCGACAGGCATCGTCGCGGACAGCCGGGTAGGGGGCCCGACGGACCGCAGCTCGGCCGGTCAGCCTGTGCGGCAGGAGCGGGCCACAGCCAGCCCACCGAGGACCGTGCGATCAGCCCGACCACCAGGGCCACGCAGCGGCGGATGAACGTGACGACGTGTGGGTACGCTGTCCGCTGTTTGCCGCGCTTGTGATCTTTCGAGGTTCGAGAGGTCACGAGGCGACCGACGTGGGGACGGAGCTGACATGGGCAGTGGACTGGACGGAAACGCGCGGGCGCGCCGTAGACCTGTCACGGGGCAGAGCCCTGCTCCGGGCCGAAACAACGCCCAGCGCCCGGACGGGCACTCAACGATGCCCGCCTGCGTTGAGGTGCCCAGCTCACTGCACCCGCCGTCGAAGACGGTGACGCGGTGGCTTCTGAAGCACCGCGTGCAGCCGGCGGGCCCGGAGAGCGGCGAGTCACACGCCGCACCGCACGCGTGGTGGAAGGTCATGTGCCTGACCGGGGTGGACTACTTTTCCACCCTGTCGTACCTGCCGGGAATCGCCGCGCTCGCGGCGGGTGCGCTGTCACCGCTGGCGACGTTGCTGATCGTGGCGTTGACGCTGTTCGGGGTGTTGCCGATGTACCGGCGGGTGGCCGGGGAGAGCCCGAACGGGCAGGGGTCGGTGGCGATGCTGGAGCGGCTCCTGCCGTTCTGGAAGGGCAAGCTGTTCGTCCTGGTGTTGCTGGGGTTCGTGGCCACTTCGTGGATCATCACGATCACTTTGTCGTCGGCGGACGCGACGGTGCACCTGCTGGAGAACCCGGTCCTGCCCGACGGCTTTCCGCACGGCACGACCGCGGCGGTGGTGGTGACGGTCGTACTCCTTCTGATTCTGGGCGGGGTGTTCCTGCTCGGGTTCAACGAGGCCGTCGGCGTGGCCATCCCCCTGGTCGCGATCTTCCTCGGGTTGAACGCGGCGATCGTCGCGGTGGGCGTGGTCGCGATCGCACAGGATCCGGCGCTGCTGTCCGGGTGGACCGACGCGCTCACCGCCGGCTCCAGCGGCGTCGGCGACGTCATCGGCCCCGCCGTGCTGGCGTTCCCGCTGCTCGTACTCGGCTTGTCAGGGTTCGAGACGGGTGTCAGCATGATGCCCCTGGTCAAGGGCGACGGTCTCGATGCCGAGCAGCGACTGGCCGCGCGGATCCGCAACACCCGCAAGCTGCTCACCGTTGCGGCCCTGGTCATGTCCGGCTACCTGATCATGACGACGGTGGTCACCACGGTGCTGATTCCCGCCGAGGCGTTCCAGCCCGGCGGGGAGGCCAACGGCCGCGCGCTGGCCTACCTGGCCCACGAACGTCTCGGTGAGGGCTTCGGCACGGTCTACGACATCAGCAGCGTGTTGATCCTGTGGTTCACTGGTGCCTCGGCGATGGCCGGGTTGATCAACATCGTGCCCCGCTACCTGCCGTCCTACGGCATGGCGCCCGAGTGGGGGCGCGCTGTGCGGCCCGTGGTCATCGTGTACACGCTGATCAGCGTCGCGATCACCGTCGCGTTCGACGCCGACGTCGACGCCCAGGCCGGTGCCTACGCCACCGGGATCCTGGCGATGATGGTCTCCGGCGCCGTCGCGGTCACCATTTCCGCGCTGCGCCGCCGCCAGCGCGCCGCCACCGCCGGGTTCGCGCTGCTGACGGCCGTGCTGCTGTACGCGCTGGCCGAGAACGTGATCGAGAAGCCCGACGGCATCGCCATCTCGGGACTGTTCATCGCCGGCATCGTCACCGTGTCTCTCGTCTCCCGGATCTACCGCACCACGGAGCTGCGCGCTGAACGCATCGAGTTCGACGACACCGCCCGCCAGTTCATCGCTGACTCCCTCACCCACGACGGCCGGCTGCACCTGATCGCCAACAAGCGTCAGAGCGGCGCCGCCGAGGAGTACCGGCTCAAGGAACGCGCTCAGCGCGGCATCAACCCCGTCCCGGGCGCCGCCGACGTGCTTTTTCTCGAAATCGACGTCGTCGACCCCTCCGAGTTCAGCGGAGTCCTGCACGTCACCGGCGCCGACGTCAGCGGTCACCGGATCCTGCGCGCCACCGCTCCCGCCGCCCCGAATGCCATCGCTGCGATCCTGCTCGCCCTGCGCGACGCCACCGGCGTCCGCCCCCACGCCCACTTCGAATGGTCCGAGGGCAACCCCGTGGCCCACCTGCTGCGCTACCTCCTGCTCGGTCGCGGCGACACTCCACCTGTCGTCCGGGAGATCATCCGCAAGGTCGAATCTGACCCCGCCCGCCGACCCGGCATCCACGTCGGTGGCTAACCGCTGACCTCGCCCCATCACCGGCTCGGGCGGGGCTGTCAGGCGCCGCGCGGGAACAGGGCGCCGGCGGCGACCAAACCGATCTCCACCAGGGGGACGAAAGACGGCCCACGGGGCTGCGAGCGTTGAAGATCGGGTGCCGTCCGGCAAAACACCACCGCGGCCTCGGAACCCGTGCGGGATCGGTCTGCCCGCTGCAGCGTCCTTGCGCCGGCCCTGTTCAGATGACCCGAGTAGAGGCTTCGGCTCTGCCCGCCCGCTTGCGGGGATGACCTCCGCGGTCGATCGGACGGTCCCCGATCAGTCCTCGGCCGCGGTGCCCTGTTCGGTGGTGCGGATACGGCTCAGCCGGCACAGGGCGGCGAGGCCGTCAGCCGTGCCGGGCCAGTGCCGGCGGACCGGCCCGAGGCCGGCGCGGCGGACGACCGAGCGCAGCACGGCGGCGACGATGATCGCGTCGTCGGCGTAGCCGATGACGGGGATGAAGTCGGGGATCAGGTCGACGGGGATCGTCAGGTAGGCCATCAGCAGGCCAAGCCGGACCCGCACGCCGCGGGGCAGGCTGGGGTCGGCGGCCAGCCGGCGCAGCAACCGCAACAGGTCCGGCAGGATCCGCATCGCTTCGATGAGCAGGGAGCCTTTCGGCCGCACGATCAGCAGACCGACCAGCAGCGCCAGCCACGACGCCGCCACCGCCACCGCCACGCCGACTCCGATGTCCCACCACATTCAGACAGTCGCTTCCTTCTGGCAGCACCCCGTCGCCGCACTCGGAGCCGGCAATCATCGCACTGTTCGACGCGCCACGTCTCGGGACCCTCCCCACCGCCAGTGCGGCGATCATCAGCGCGGCGGAATTGTCAGCCCACACCCAACCCGGCCAGGGGTGCGCAGCGGCTCGTGCCGCAGCCGGGCGACATCCTCGACCTGCCCGCCGCCCATTACAGCGAGGTCTGTCCCCGGTGAAGTCAGCCGAGCAGTCGCCGCCGGGGTCGGCGGGATGGCAGTGCCCGCCCTGATCTACGTCGCGGTAAACGCGAGCGCGGGGGACGGCGCGTTGGCGGGCTGGGCGGTCCCGACTGCCACCGACATCGCGTTCGCCCACGCCGTCCTCGGGGTGATCAGCACCCACCTGCCCGCCACCCTGCGAACATCTCTGCTCACCCTCGCCGTCGTGGACGACCTGATCGCAATCCTGATCATCGCCCTGTTCTACAGCAGCTCACTTCACCTGATTCCGCTCGGCCTGGCGGTGATCCCTTGCGCCGTTCGGGGTGCTGGTGCAACGGCGGGTGCGGTCACGGTGGCTGCTGCTGCCTTGGCCGCCGCCACCTGGGCACTGGTTCATGCCGGCGGAACCCGCGCCGCCGTGGCTGGCATTCTGCTGGCGTTCAGCGTGCCGGTGAACCGTCGGGCCGAGGGACCCGGCCCCGGCTTGGCTGAGCACTTTGAGCACCGCTTCAGCGCGCAGGAGGTAGCGGGCCGCGGTTGGTGCCCGTCAATTGTTGATGCCGGACTGCCGGTCCTCATCCCCCGGATATCCGTCTCGCGGCTCAAAGCGGGATTGCGCTCAGCCTGGTGCCGCGCGTTGGGTGGCAGACCTGCGCAAGAAGACAGCGCCGCATCCGTGCGGATGCGGCGCTGTCTTCTTGCGATCGGCTAGCTGATCTTTCTGCGGTAGATCGCTGTCGCCGCGGCGTAGGCGGCAACGAGAATGCCGGCGCACCAGGCGAGGGCGATCCAGATGTCGTTGCCGACGGGTTGCTGCGCGAACAGCGTGCGGAGAGTGTTCACGATGGATGTCACCGGCTGGTTCTCGGCGAACCACGCGACCGGGCCGGGCATCGAGTCGGTGGGGACGAACGCCGAGCTGATGAAGGGCAGGAAGATCAGCGGGTAGCTGAAGGCGCTCGCGCCGTCGACGGTCTTGGCGGACAGGCCCGCTATCACGGCGATCCAGGTGAGGGCGAGGGTGAACAGGATCAGGATGCCGGCGACGGCGAGCCAGTCGGCTACGGATGCGCCGGTGCGGAACTCCATGATCAGCGCGACGCCTGTGACGATCACGAGCGAGGCCAGGTTGGCCACGAGTGAGGTGAGGACATGCGCCCAGAGCACGGAGGGTCGTGGGATCGGCATCGACTGGAAGCGCTCGAAGATGCCGCCCTGCATGTCGAGGAACAGGCGGTACGCCGTGTAGGCGATGCCGGATGCGATCGTGATGAGCAGGATGCCCGGGAGCATGTAGTTGATGTATGACTCGTCGGATCCGGTGTTGATGGCTCCACCCAGCACGTACACGAAGAGCAGCATCAGCGCGACCGGGGTCACCGCTGTGGTGATGATGGTGTCCGGGCTGCGGAGGATATGACGCAGGGAGCGGCCGGTGAGGGTTCCGGTGTCGCTGAGCACGTGGATGGTCATCGGGATTCTCCTCCTGCGGACATGGCGGCCTTGTCGGCGGTGTCACTGGTGTCGCCGACGAGGGCGAGGAAGACGTCCTCGAGGGTCGGCTGCTTCTCGACGTACTCCACCCTTTCGGACGGGAGGAGCTGCTTCAGCTCGGCGAGGGTGCCGTTCTGGATGATCACACCTTTGTGCAGGATCGCGATCCGGTCGGCGAGTTGCTCGGCCTCGTCGAGGTACTGGGTGGTCAGCAGGATGGTCGTGCCATCCTTGGCGAGCTGCTTCACCGTCTGCCAGACCTCGATGCGGGCCTGCGGGTCGAGGCCGGTGGTCGGCTCGTCGAGGAATACCACCGGCGGGTTGCCGACAAGGCTCATCGCGATGTCCAACCGTCGGCGCATGCCGCCCGAGTACGTCGCCGCCCGGCGGTTCCCGGCATCGGTGAGCGAGAAACGGGCGAGCATGTCGTCAGCGATCGCACCCGGGTTCTTCAGGTGGCGGAGCTTCGCGACCAGGATCAGATTCTCCCGGCCGGTGAGCACCTCGTCGACTGCGGCGAACTGACCGGTCAGGCTGATCGACTTGCGTACGTCGCCCGGAGCCGAGGAGACGTCGAAGCCGTGGACGGTCGCGGTGCCGGTGTTCGCCCTCAACAACGTCGACAGGATCCGCACCAGCGTGGTCTTCCCGGCGCCGTTCGAGCCGAGCAGAGCGAAGATGCTCCCGGCTGCGACGTCGAAGTCGACGCACCGCAGCACGGGCAGGTTCTTGTAGGATTTCGTGATGGCCCGCACCCTGATCGCGGGTTCGCGTGTCTTGGCGGTCATGCGCTCTTCTCCTCGCCGTTGTCGACGGCGTCGTCGTCGATGGCCTTCCGGAGGCGCTCGCGTTCCTTGTCAATCCACTGCCTGCCGGAGTACGCCTGCAGGAACGTCTCGGCGAACTCGACCGGGTCGTCGCCGACGATTGCGCGGACCGGCGTTGCGTCGGCGACCGCACGCTCCCAGAGGTCGACGAAGTCGCCGAGCATCGTGATGAGCGTGCCGCCGTCGAGGATCCCTCCGTGGTACATGAAGTACCGCTGAAGAGCCTTGGCCGCGCTGCGATAAGGCTCCGGCAGGGCCTCGATACGGGCCATGTGGCGCTTGTACTGCCTTTTCTGCTCGAGCGACCCGACGAGCGTCTCGATCCACTTCGCGGCCATGCTCATGCTCCTTTGTCGTGTTGGTTGTCGTTGTGGTGGAGTTGCTCGATGCGTTCCGCGAGGACGCTCCACGTCCTCCAGAACTCGGCGAGTTGGTCTCGCCCCTTCGCGTTGAGCGAATACACCTTCCGCGGGGGGCCCTTCTCGGAGGGGACCTTCTCTACGTCCACGAACCCGCGCTGCTCGACGCGGACGAGCAGCGCGTAGATGGTGCCTTCCGCGATGTCCGAGAATCCGCGGTCTCGCAGCCACGCGGTGATCTCGTAGCCGTATGCGGATCTGCGAGCCAGGATCGCCAGGACGATGCCTTCGAGCGTGCCCTTCAGCATCTCGGTCATCTGGTTGCCCATGCCATCTTCTCCTCGCTATCAAGCGACGCTATCTACCGGTAGACGGTAACACTAGGTACCGGTAGATAGCAACGCTGAATACCGAGGGATTTCAGCATGGCCACTCGCCTCTGGAGTCCACGCCGTGGCGATCAGGCTGGACCGTCCGGTACGAGCCCAAACCGCCGTCGACGAAGCTGGTGGACACCCCGCCGCCTCGATCCTTGACGCGCACCGCTGCCGTGAATGAGGCTCGGTGCCAGCTCTGTCATGTGCCAGCTGCTTACCGACGAGCCGTCCGCCGGCGTCAGCGCACCACCCGGCGCCGTGCCTCGGGACCGCGTGGGCGGCCCTTGGTCGCCGCTCATCACGCCGCGCATGACACCGGTCGAGGTTTCCCAGTAGTGAACCCAGACATCCGGACGGCTCAGATCCTGGTTGCCGGTCTACTCGACCTGTTCGCCGCGAGCGCGGATCGCATCAAGGCATCTCAGACCATTCAGGCCCGACACGGCTCAAATTAGTGCGCACCTTGCGTGATCGCGGCGCCGGCGGTGCAGAGGTCGTCGGGTAGTAGGTTGGTGGCGGTGATGGTGTGGTTGCCGGCCTGAATGTCGGTGACGTGGTGGCGGCCGGCGGTGCGGACGAGTCGTCTGATCGACCAGTCATTGCGGTCTCGATCCAGCGGCGGGATAACCTGCCTGCGGTGCCTCGAATCGCATGACCGGAGGAGTCGATGCTGGGATGACGGCAGGGCGACCGATGCCGACACAGGACGACGTGCTCGGCTACTTCGACACGCTGTCGAACTGGGGGCGGTGGGGCGACGAGGACGAGCTCGGCACTCTGAATCACATCACCGACGACGTCCGGCTGGCGGCGGCGCGGGCCGTGCGCCACGGCAGGAGCGTGTCCTGCGCATGGGAGGTTGCCGTACCGCGAGACATGGAGCGGTCGACGACGACGTGCCCATGCGCCGCCGACATGCCGGGTGCCGAGAACATGCCAGTGCCCGCCTTTCACGCCGACAGGCGCTGGGGCTTCTCGAACGAGCGGCTCGGCATCATGTTCCACGGCAACACCATCACCCACGTCGACTCGCCGTGCCACATCTTCTGGGACGGCAGGATGTACAACGGGCGGTCGCACTCGTTGGTCGACGCCGCTACGGGATCGGCGTGGGCGGCCGTCACGGCGGCGGCGAACGGGATCATCACGCGTGGTGTCTTGCTGGACGTCGCGCGGGCCCGCGATGTGCCGTGGTTGGAAACGGGTCAGGGTGTGTTTCCCGACGATCTCGAGGAGGCCGAGCGTCGCCAGGGCGTACGGGTGCGATCCGGCGATGCGGTACTCCTGCGGACCGGCCAGGGTCGCGTCCGGCACGAGGCCGGTGAGGCCAGCGCTTTCACACAGGCCGGCTGGCACGCGTCCTGCCTGCCGTGGCTACACGAACGCGATGTCGCGGTGATAGGCGCTGACACCCCCCAGGACGTTCAGCCGTCGGGGTACGACGACGTGTTGATGCCGGTTCACGCCGTGAGTCTCGTCGCGATGGGTCTGTGGCTGCTCGACAACTGCGACCTGGAGGCGTGCGCGACAACGGCTGCCGAGCTCGGCCAGTGGGACTTCCACCTCGCAGTCGCGCCGGTCCGATTCGCCGGTACGTCCGGCAGCCCGGTCAACCCGATCGCCACATTCTGACCACGGTTCACGAGGGGAGGCGATGTCATGAACGGCCCGACCCGCACCTGGAACGCGGTCGTGGTCGGTGAGGACACAACGTGCTGGTCGGGAACGAGGCGGCACGCGCGTCTCAAAGGTTGCAGAGGATCCATTTCGGAGGGTATGCACAACACAGGGATCTGCCGGACCGCGGTTGTGGGCTACTGGGTGAGAGGCCTCCGATCGCGCGACCAGCTTGGCCGCGGGGGCGCCGGGGAATGCCACCGACTCGGGGCCGCCGGACGCGGAGAGCGGGCATCGCCTGAACCGGATGGACGCGGCACGAGCGCCGCGTCCATCCGGTCGCACGGTCACGTGTCGCAGACGTGCGCCCCGTCGATCTTGTTGTCGTAGGCGGGCATGTCGACGCCAATGTTGCTGTTCCAGTCGAACGCAGTACTGCTGAAGAGCAGTCCCACCTATTTACACCGTTCCAGTTATACAGGTAGGTGTTGGCCCCATGCGTCTGGTTGTTGACGTAGGCCGACACCTCGTCGTTCCACCTTCCCCCCGGGCGGGAATTTGATCGCCCCCAGGTCCATGAACGCGCAGTCATCAAACCTGATCCTGTAACCGGAGATATAACCCGGGTCGGCCCACAGGCATAGGTACTTGTATTCGCACGTGTAAACCGAACCTCCGGCGGCCACGGACGCACGCTCAGCCGGCGTGATTGCTCGATCCTGGCCGCGATCCGCGTTCCCCGCCTGGTCACCGCGAGGACCCACCGAACCGGGTGCTGGCCGACAAGGCGTACACGTCGACGGCCAACCGCCAGTATCTGCGCCGACGGGGCATCGCCGCGACGATCCAGAGCAAGACCGACCAGGACGCACACCGGCGAGCCAAAAGATCCAAAGGCGGCCGGCCACCAGCCTTCGACCCGCACATTTCTCAGCAGGGGACGCGGCACGCGCAGACTCGGCGTATGCACCCTTTCCGACAGGCTGGTCTTTTCCGTGGCGACGTTCCTCTCCGGGATGCGCGACTTCTGCTTCCGACGACGTGGCCTCGTCGTCCTCCTGTGGATCATCGCGCTGGGCGGCATGGGTTTCGCCGTCTCCGCCCTCGACACGTTCTCGATGCCAGGCACGAAGTCGCAGCAGGCATTCGACCTACTGCAGGAAGCGATCAACGCTGCTGCGCCCAAGGCGTTCGTGACCATCGACGGCACCCCTGCTGTCCATCGACCGCGGGTGCAAAGGCTGCCTGGTCAAAGTCCGAGTCGCCGCGCGCATCGCGCCAGATGGGCGCGGCGGATCAAGCCGCGGGTTCCCGAGACTGCCGCGCGTGGCAGTTGCCCGTCGGCTGAACGATCAGGTGGCGGCCGGAGAGAGCCGCGCTGTTTCAAAGCAGGCGCCAGGGCTGAGCTCAATTCAGCGGCGGCGCCCAGGTAGGGCGCCTGATCAGGCAGAATGGGTGGCCAGCGGGATCGGCGTACACGTGGTCGCCGGGCAACCGCCGCGCACCCAGCGCGAGCACTGCCTCACCCGCGGCCTCCTGGTCGTCCACCATCACGTCAAGGTGCATCTGCTGCGGCACGGTCGGGTCCGGCCAGGTAGACGGCTTTGAGTCGGTGGCGCGCTGAAACGCCAGCCCGGACGTCGCCGTGCTGGCCGACACGACGACGAAGTCCTCGTCCGCGTAGGTGATCGGGTCGCCGAGCACTTCGCTCCAGAACCGCGCCCCGGCCATCGGATCAGGGCAGTCCACGATCAGATGGTGGAGCCGGCCGATAGGCATCGCGATCACTTCCATCGTGGTCAGGCCCGTGCCAGCACGGTTGTGTGGCCGCTGCCGGCTGGTGGGCGGGTTCGTGTCTGGACAATCTTCGTTCATCGTTGCCCAGATGGGGGTAGGAAGAACTGTCACTCGGGCGGACAGCGGCAGTGACCGGATGTTCGCGCCGATCGCCGCTAGATTCGTGCTCGTGGAGACCGAGGCGTGGCTCTGGATCAAGACCGATCGCGAGCCGCACGGCGGTGACCCTCGTGACGGCGACCTGCACCTGGTCGACTCGCCAAGGTGCCACGTTCGCGGCCACTCGGTCGAGACAGCACCGTTGCCCTCAATGGTCTGCATCACGAGGCACGACTCGTTGTCGTCACATGCCCGAGAATCTGCCGCGACAGTCGGCTGCGTTCCCAGCCGAGTAGTTCGCCACCTCGTGTTCATGCAGGCTGCCATCGCCAAGCTCAACGAGCCGGGTCAGGATCACGAGGTCCGCCCGGACTTCCGTGCTGTTGTACGCGCTGGTTGAGAACGTGATAGAGAAGCCCGACGGCATCGCCATCTCGGGGCTGTTCATCGCCGGTATCGTCACCGTCTCCCTCGTCTCCTGGATCGTCCGCACCACGGAGCTGTGCGCTGGGCGCATCGAGTTCGACGACATTGCCCGGCGGTTCATCGTCGACTCCTTCGCCCACCACTGTCAGCTGCACCTGATCGCCAACAAGCGTCAGAGCGGCGTCGCCAAGGCGTACCGGCTCAAGGAACGCGCGCAGCGCGGCATCGACCCCGTCCCGGGCGCCTTAGACGTGCGGGCTGCTCTCCTGCAACGTCGGATCGCGCGCCTCTGGATGCGTCGCGTCGGCGACGGTGGCGGCCGAGCGGCGGCCAGTGCCGGTGGCCTGACACGCTGCTGCGTCCGCGTCCGCGGGCTGATGACGTGCGGGCGATCGATGGACTCACACCCCTCAGTTGACATTGGTGTCAGCTTCAAGTGCCAGGCGTGTGAGGTGAAGGAATGCGAATAGGTGATCTGTCCGAGCGCACTGGCGTCAGCGAGCGGTCGCTGCGCTACTACGAGCAGCAGGGGCTTCTGAAAGCCGGGCGAACCCCCGGCGGTCATCGCGAATATCGCGAGAACGCGGTCGACCGGGTCATCCGTATCCAGGAGCTCTTCGCCGCAGGGCTACGCAGCGCGAAGATCGCGCAGTTGCTTCCCTGCATGCGGGATTCAGACGGCGGACCGTCCACAATCGCCACACCGCAGCTGGTCACCGACCTGACCACGGAACGAGCCCGTGTCAATCGGATGATCATCGACCTTCTCCGGTCGCGAGAGGTCTTGGACGAAGTGATCGAGGCGGCTTCGGGCCGACACGAGTCCACCACCACGCCTTGACCATCGGCAACCGCGAGCACTGGACGGTCCAGCCGAGGTAGCTGTCCAACCTGCAACAGTTGCTTCTGAACGCTGCAGCCGAACCGACCGGAGCCCTGGCCAGCTGCCAGAGGTGAGCGAGATCGGGTCTGTCGACTACTCAGCGGCGAGTGGGTGGGAGTGGGCATTGTCGGCCAGCACCCGCTCGGGTCGCTTCCGGGGTCGCCCAGGTCCGTCGCGGCTGACGGCGATCTGGTCGAGCAGCGGGAGTAGCTGCGGGTTGTCTCCAGTCTGGCCTGGGGTCAGGATCACCGACATCGGCACCCCGCGCCCGAGCATGATCAACGATTGCAGGCCGGAACCCTTACACCACACCCACGCGGACCACGTGAATCGTCGCGGCGGTGCCGGGAAGGTGCGCGACTCCACCATCAGCGTGCCCTCCGCGGTGACGACTCGGTCGGCGAGCGCCAGCTGCAGCGCTGTCGGTGTCGGTGTCGGTGTCGGTGTCGGTGAGTTGGCAACCACCTCCCCGGGGTGAGCCGGGTCACCACGACCGTCACGACCGACCGGGCGACCGGTCGGCGGCGCTAGCCTTCGTGCGGCGGCTCGCTCCGTCGGCACGTCAACCTACCCCAGTAGTGAGGACCCCGTGCGCGCTACCGTCATCCATGGGCCGAACGACATCCGGGTCGAACAGGTGCCCGACGCGACCCTGCGTCATCCCACCGACGCCGTGGTGCGCGTGGTGCTTGCCTGCATCTGCGGTAGCGACCTCTGGGCCTACCGCGGCGTGGCCACGCGGCAGTCCGGCCAGCGCATCGGTCACGAGTTCCTCGGGGTTGTGGAGGAGGTCGGCGTCGAGGTCACCTCGGTCCGCCGCGGCGACCTGGTGGTGGCTCCGTTCGTCTGGTCCGACGGCACCTGCGATTTCTGCCGCGAGGGTCTGCACACCTCCTGCCCGCACGGCGGGTTCTGGGGTGAGCCTGGCTCGGACGGCGGGCAGGGTGAGGCGGTGCGCGTGCCGTACGCCGACGGAACGCTGGTCGCACTGCCGGCCGAGGCTGCCGGGGACGACCGGTTGCTGACCGCTCTGCTGGCGCTCTCCGACGTGCTGGCCACCGGACACCACGCGGCCCTGGCCGCCGGGGTCCGCCCAGGTGCCACCGTCGCGGTGGTCGGCGACGGCGCGGTGGGCCTGTGTGGGGTGCTCGCTGCTCGTCGCCTTGGTGCCGATCAGATCATCGCGTTGGGTCGGCACACTGTTCGCACCGACATCGCGCGGGCTTTCGGGGCCACCGATGTGGTGCCCGAGCGCGGTGACGCGGCGATCGCCGCGGTGCGGGAGTTGACCAAGGGGCAGGGCGCGCACGCGGTGCTGGAGGCGGTGGGAACCGAGGAGTCGATGCGTACCGCGATCTCCATCGCCCGTGACGGCGGCGCGGTTGGTTATGTCGGCGTGCCGCACGGTGGCAGCGCCGGGGTGGATATCCGGCAGATGTTTAACCGAAACGTCCGCGTCGGCGGAGGCGTCGCCCCGGCGCGCGCGTACCTGCCGGAACTGCTCGCCGACGTGTTGGTTGGCCGGATCGACCCGTCTCCGATCTTCGACCGCTCCGTCTCCCTTGATGAGGTCCCGGACGGATACCGCGCGATGGACGACCGCAGCGCGGTCAAGATCCGAATCACCTTCTGACGCCTCCATGCGGATCCGCCGACGTCGGCACCGATAGATTCACCGTGCGCTTAGCGGTCGTGTCCTCCCGGTGATGGCTAAGGACCTCCAGCAGGAGATCCGTTCGGGCCTGTGGTGGTGGGTGGTTCGCCCGTAGACAGCGAGCAGCCACTGCTGAGTCTCACGGGTTGTGTGGACCTCAAGAGATGCGGCGGTGGCTGCCGCTACAGAGTAGACGTTCAGAAGAGGTCTGAGCTGTTCAGTGAGTTGATGGACGTTGTCGCGGCGCGCTTCTGCCGGCCTGAACCTCGGCGCCGGGTCCGGGAGTTCGTGGCCGGGCTGCTTGCGCCGTTGCCGCGACCGCCCAAGGCCATGATCGGCCGGCTGGACAATTCCTGTCGGCGGCTCGACCTGTGGGCCGTCCGGCTTGGACTGACGGCGAGCCAGGCTGGTATGGGCCATTGGGCGGCCCTTGGCTTGCGCGCTCGTTCTTGACGCTCAAGTTTGACGGCTTCGTCCGAGGGCATCGATCTTGCCCCACGTGCCAGCAATGTCGAGCAGTTCGATGCGGCCGAGTTCGGGTGGTACGGCGGCTTTGATGATGAGGTGCTCGTCCAGTGGGTCGAGGCCGAGCATGATGCGCAGGAGAACCAGCGGTGCGCCGGCGGACCATGCTTGTGGTCTGAAGGCGGTGGGGAATTGGACGGGGCAGTTGGTCAGGTCGCGGTCGTACCCGGCGAAGGCTTCGGGCAGGCGCCCGTCGAAGTGGCGGGCGGCGGCGAGGATGCCGGCGCAGATCTGTCCGGCGTGCCCGCGCAGGCCGTAGCGCCACAGGCCTCAGGCGATGATCGAGTTGTCGAATAGCCACACGGTGCCGATGTGGTAGCCGATGGGGTTGTAGCGGGCCTGGTCGGTGACGAGGGTGCGGACGCCCCATCCGGAAAACATTCGCGGTGACAGCAGCAGGTCGGCGACTCGGGTGGCGCGGTCGTCGATGATGCCGCTCCACAGCAAATGTCCCATGTTGGCTGACAGCGCGTCGACTTGGTTGCCGTCGGCGTCGAGGGTGTAGTAGCCGCCGTGGGTGGCCCAGTAGTCGCGGTCGAAGCGTTGTTTGAGTGCGTCGGCTTCGCGGTCGAGTTGGTCGGCGTATCCGGGGTCGTGCCAGATGGTGCGGGCAAGTCGGGCGGCGCGGCGTTTGGCGTCGTAGGCGTAGCCCTGCAGTTCGCAGGTGGCGCGGGGGAAGCCGGGTAGCCGGCCGTCGCGATAGGAGATGGCGTCGGGGGAGTCTTTCCAGCATTGGTTGGCCAGGCCGGTGCGGGGGTTGCGGGTCTGGTAGTAGGCGTAGCCGGGCCGCGGCTGTTGGCGTAGGTGTCGATCCATTCGATTGCTGCTCGCACCGGAAGAGTGGTTGCCCGAACGCGCCGATAGACCCAGGGTACGGCGGGTCGGCTCGACTCCGCCAAAGCGGGCTTGCTGCTCGTCAATGAGTCTCACAAGCCTGCTTCTGGCGGTCGAGCTCGGCCACGAAGAGAGCCGACCTGGGTTTAGGTAATCAATGCAACGGTGCTGGTAGGTGGGTGAGTCATAGCACGGATGGGTCGGCTGGCATGTTGGACACGATCGAAGCGGATCTTTGCCGGCGTTGGCGCACCGGTGACTCCGTCGGCGTGATCTTCGGGCACTGAGCAAGACGCCGGGGTCGGAGGTCGCGTGGGTTAGCCACGCCAAGGCAACGCAGCGGATCAGCGGGGAGTGTCGTCGTCGCGTCGGAGACCGTCGAGACCGTGTTCGATGAAGCGCAGGGCCCGGTCGAAGTGGGCGATGGTGTGTTCGGGATTCCTGGTGTCCGGGTGAAAGTGGTCGCCGGTCATGGCGGAGCGGTAGAGGGCAGCCACGGCGGCGGAGGCGACCATGTGTGGTGTGGGGTCCTGTGCGCTGCTGCCGAGGTCCGTGGCGAGCGCGGCGGCGAGGATGATCTCGATGCGTGCCATGACGGCGGTGCCGTGAGCGGCGACGGCAGGGATCTCCTCGCTGAGTTGGTCGAGCAGCCGGTCGGCGTCTTCGTCGATCGGTGCGGCGAGAAGATCGTCCACCAGCCAGGCGCGGGTTTCCTGTAGCGCCGTCCCGCCGGTTGGCCGGGTGGCGAGCCGCTGCTCCAAGCGTACGAACAGGGGTTCGAGGTGTTCGAAGAGCAGGGCTTCCTTGGTGTCGAAGTAGGTGAAGAACGTCCGCGGCGACACGTCGGCGGCGGCGGCGATCTCCGCGATGGTGGTGGCCAGGTAACCCTGCTCTGCGAACAGGCGTAGCGCGGCCTGGTGTAGGGCGTGGCGCGTACGGGTCTTCTTCCGCTCTCGGATCCCGGTCACGTGTCGCATCCTAATCCCCGACGAGACGCACATCTGCAAAGTTGCAGTTGTGCAATACTTGGCCACGGTCGCTCGGTCCGGTGCGACGTGGACGAGGGAGTGGGCATGTCGGGACTGCTGTATCGGCTGGGTAGGGCCTGCGCGGGCCACGGCTGGCGCGTGGTGGCCCTGTGGCTGGTGGTGTTGACCGCGATGGGCGCGGCGGTGGCATCGGGCTCCACTCGTACGACGGACGACTTCTCCTTGCCGGGTACTGAGGCGTTCGACGCCCTCGACCGGCTCGGCGCGGCCTTTCCGGGTGCCGACGGCACCAGCGCTCAAGTGGTGTTCGCCGCGCCAGCCGGGCGAACGATCAACACCGGGCAGGATCGGCAGGTCGTCGAAGCTGCGGTCGCGGGTCTCGCCGCCGGGCCGCAGGTGGCGTCGGTGGACGACCCCTTTGTCACGGGTGCGGTCTCTGCGGATGAACGGATCGCGTACGCCTCGGTGCAGTACACGGTCGCGGTCGACGCGCTCAAACCGGCGACCCGGGACGCGCTGAACGCGGTCGCGGACCGGGCGCGGGCGGCGGGCCTGATCGTCGAGGTGGGTGGAGAGGCGGCTGTCGCTGCCGCCGAGATGGGCTTGACCAGTGAAATCATCGGCATAGCTGTCGCGCTGATCGTTCTGCTGGTCACGCTCGGTACGTTGGTCGCGGCCGGGCTGCCGCTGCTGACCGCGCTGGTCGGCATCGGGATCGGCCTGCTCGGGATCCTGCTGGTCGGGCGCGTCGTGGAACTGTCGTCCACGGCACCGGTTCTCGCCCTGATGATCGGCCTCGCGGTCGGCGTCGACTACGCCCTGTTCGTGGTCTCTCGGCACCGCAGTCAGCTCGCCGCCGGAATACCGGTGCGCGAGTCGATCTCTCGGGCCATCGCCACCGCGGGGGGCGCGGTGGTCTTCGCCGGGCTGACCGTGGTCGTCGCCTTGGCCGGCCTGTCCCTGATCGGCATTCCATTCCTGACGGTGATGGGACTTGCCGCCGCCGCCACGGTCCTGGTCGCGGTCCTGATTGCGGTGACCCTGCTACCCGGTCTGCTCGGTCTGCTCGGTGACCGCATCGACGCGATCAAGGTCCGGCGCCGACCCCTACCGGTACCATCGCGTGACCGCACCGCCGGCCGCCGCTGGGTCCGGCTGGTGACCGCCCGCCCGATCCTGACACTGCTACTCGGCATCAGCGCCCTGGGCATGGTCGCGCTTCCGCTGACATCGCTGCGTCTCGGCCTGCCCGGCAGCGAGTCCGCCTCCACCGACCGCAGCGACCGCCGCGCCTACGACCTCATCGCCGAGGGATTCGGCCAAGGCGCGAACGGCCCCCTGATTGTCCTCGTCGAGGCCGACCACAACGTCACTGGAACAGCCGAGGCCGCCGCCCGCGACCTGGCGGTGATCCCCGGCGTAGCGGCCGCGGTGCCGCCGCTCGTCGCCCCTGACGGCACCACCGCCCTACTGACCGTCATCCCCACTACCGGACCGGCCGACGAAGCCACGACCAACCTCGTCGAACGCATCCGCGATCGTGCCGTCGGGCTTGAGCAGCGGTACAACGCCACGATCTCCGTCACCGGCACGACGGCGGCGAACATCGACCTCTCCGAAACCCTCTACTCTGCCCTTCCTGTCTTCGTCCTCGTCATCGTCGCCCTCGCCCTGATCCTGTTGACTCTCGCCTTCCGCTCCGTTGTTGTCACCGTCAAGGCGATCCTCGGATTCCTGCTCACCATCGCTGCCACCGGCGGCGCCGTCGTCGCCGTCTTCCAGTGGGGATGGCTGGCCGGCCCGCTCGGTGTCGACCAGGTCGGCCCCATCCTCAACTTCCTACCGATCCTGCTCATCGGCATCCTGTTCGGCCTGGCCATGGACTACGAACTGTTCCTCGTCTCCCGCATGCGCGAGGAACACCTCCACGGCAACGACGCCCGTCACTCCGTACACCTCGGCTTCACCCACGGCGCTCGCGTCGTCACCGCCGCCGCCCTGATCATGACCGCCGTCTTCGCCGGGTTCTTCCTCGCCGACGACCCCGTCATCAAATCCATCGGCTTCGCCCTCACCGTCGGCGTCCTCATCGACTCCTTCGTCATCCGCATGACCCTCGTTCCCGCCGCCATGACCCTGCTCGCCGAACGCGCATGGACCCTGCCCCGCTGGCTCGACCGCACCCTGCCCCACCTCGACATCGAGGGGAACACTCCGCAACCCGAGCGGGCCGTCGGCTTCGCGCACGCCGGCACCGACCAGGCCGGCACCGCGGCGTCGCCGACGTTGACCGAACCGGGGCGAAAGCGCGCTTCGGCGCACCAATCCGCTCCACCCCCCAAGAGCGATCGGTGAGCGCTTCGTTGGTGGCGGGCCTGGTCGGGCTGGCAGCGCTCGACGCCCTGAACCCCGCCACGATCGCCGGGGTGGCACTACTACTGCTGGCCCCGCTGGCACGACCGGTGCGCGCCGCCGCCGCGTTCGTCGCCGGGGCCTATCTCACCGTCCTTGGTCTCGGTGTCCTGCTCTATGCCGGGGCCGATGCCGCCACGGCAGCGGTCAGCGACGGCCTGCTCTGGCTCCGACGCGGCGCTTTCGCGCTCGCCGCGATCGCCCTCACCGTCGTGGGGATCAAACGACTTCGCGACCGCACCCGCCCGGCCGTCACTGTGCCCGGCTGGGTCAATCCGGGCACGGCGACGCTACTGGGCGTGCTTATGACCGCAGCGGACCTGCCTAATGCCTTTCCCTACTTCATCGCCGTCGAACGACTGGTCAACGCCGACCTCGACCCGTTACCCGCGACCGCGGCCCTCGCCGGCTACTCCCTCGTGTACTGCCTGCCCTGCGTTCTGCTGCTCCTGGCCGGCGCGATGCGCCGGGACCGGGTACGGAAACGACTGCACCACGTCTACCAGCGGCTCGGCGCCGCCAAGGAGCAACCCCGCAACCTGCCGGTCGCCATCGTCTACCTCACCGCCGCCGGCCTCGTGTTCGCACTTGCGGCACTGACCTGACGGTGTGCTCATCAGGTGTAGTAACCGTCAATGGCCGCGGGGGACGACCAGACCGGACTCGTAGGCGAGCACAACGAATTGCGCGCGGTCGCGGACGTGCAACTTGGCCATGGCACGGTTGACGTGGGTCTTGGCGGTCACCGCAGTGATCACCATCCGCTCGGCGATCTCGGTGTTGGACAAGCCGTGTCCGGCCAGGGCGACGGCCTCGCGTTCGCGGGCGGTCAGTAGCGCCAGCGCGCCGGTGTCGGACCGCGGCGGTGTCTGGATGACGTACCGGTCGATGAGTTTGCGGGTGATCGACGGCGCGAGCAGCGCGTCGCCGCGTACGGCGACCCGGATGGCGTGCAGGAAGTCTTCGGGCTGGATGTCCTTGACGAGAAACCCTGCCGCGCCGGCCCGCAGCGCGTCGAAGACGTATTCGTCCAGGCCGTAGTTGGTCAGGATGACCACATGCACTCCGGCCAGGGCCGGGTCGGCGGCAATGCGTCGGGTCGCCTCGATGCCGTCGACGACGGGCATCTGGATGTCGATGAGCGCGACATCGGGTAGGTGCCGCTGGGCCAGGGCCACCCCGTCACGGCCGTCGGCGGCCTCGCCCACCACCACAATGTCGTCCTCGGCGTCGAGCAGCGCGTGGAATCCGCTGCGGATTGACGCGATCACGGTAATCGCCTCTGGGTGGCCGGCGGGCACGGCCACCGACGGCTCGAACGCCGTCAGGGGCCGGGCCGACGAACCCGGCCGACATGGGGCAGGGCCGACACACCGGGGACCGAACATCGCGGCCTTCGCTGCGCTGGTCGGCCCGCCGCTGACAGCGCGGATCTTACGGCGGCACGTCGAGCGGGTGCCGGGTCAGATGCCGATCTGCCCCGGCCCGACCGTGCTGCGCAGCCAGATCATCAAGTCGCTCCACGCCCCGGTGAGCAGCGCGAGCCCGATCGCGACGAGCAGCGCTCCGCCGACGCGGGTGACCCACCGGTGGTGGCGGCGCACGAAGCCGGTGAGGGTCAGCGCGCGGCGTAGACCGAGGCCGACGAGCAGGAACGGCGGGCCCAGACCGGTGCAGTAGGCCAGCGCGAGGACGGTGGCCCGGGTCGTGGAGGATTGCACCGCGGCGAGGCCGAGCACCGCACCGAGGGTGGGGGACACACACGGCGTCCAGGATAAGCCGAACGTCGCGCCGAGCACGGGTGCGCTCGCCAACCCGGCCGAGGGGAGCCGGGTGGCGCGGACCTGCCGTTGCAGCAACGGGAACGCCCCGAGGTACCCGGCGCCGAGCAGCACGGTCAGCGCTCCGGCGGCGATCTCGATGGTGCGGGCGTTGACCAGGCTCGGCCGGCGGCGTTGAACGCCACGGCGGCGGTGACGAACACGACGGCGAACCCGGCGATGAACCCGAGCGTTCCGGCCACGACCCGACCGCGGGCGCGCCGCCGGGTCGCTAGGGCAACAGCGCACGTCGTGCCTGCGGCGTCCACAACTCGCGTCGGACGGAATATCGGCGTCGGTCTCGAGCTGATTGGGCGCGGTTGGATCGGGGAGGTACCGCAGGCGGGCGTACGCCTGGTAGCCGGAGAGCCCAAATGTGATTAGCTGGTCCGCCGGAGTCCGCGAACTCGCGAGCCAGGCCGCTGCCGCCGTGTCCGCCGTATACCTCAAAAACATGTCTCTTGCGCCCCCGTCGTCGTTGACGCGCGCAGTGCTACCGCCGCTTCCCGCACCTACATCGCTGACGGTGCCTTCCGTGCTCGCATGACCACAATAGGTGAATGGGTCGCCCTCAGCCTGCGATACAGCCGTTTGTAAGGCCGACGTTGGGCTGAGTCCCTGGGTGATCTGCCTGGTTTTAAGCAGCTGTCAGAGTGATGTCCGGATGATTTTGTGGCCATTGCCGCGGGCCACGGTCGAAGCCGCCCGGCGATGCCGGCGCTTCAGCCGACGGTGTCGCGGTCGTGGAAGGTCGAGCGGTTCGGGGTCGTCGTCCTCATCGCCGTCTGTGTCGGGCGTGGCGGGGTCGTAAAGGTCGGGATAGCAGGGGCAAGCGCGGTGCCCACGGCACAACGCGAGCGCCGACGTGGCGTTTGCAGAGTCTCGCGAGCCTGCCACGCGTGCGGGCGTTGACGGCACACCGGCTTGATGCGTAGCCCGCCGTGACGTGGCACCGGCCGAGACGTAACTTTGAAGACCGCTCGGGAGGAAGCGTGGGGTTCGCCGACCGGGTGCGGGCGGCCAGGGCGTTGAAGGTAAGCCCGGTTGACGACGACGGCGCAGCGTCGGGAGTCGGCGAAGCGTTGCAGGCGACGGCGATGACGCCCCGTTCCTCATGCAATAAAGATCTGAAACAGCTCCACCCTGCGCTGCCCAAGCGTCACTCCTGCGCTGACGCCGCTTCACGCAGCCGCCGCGCCCCCGCAGCTTGCATCGAAGATCGTGAACTTTATCGGTCTCGATGAGCTGAAGGCGCACATGCTCGGCTCGGCAACCATTCCTGTTTCCATCCGCCGAGGGCGGCGTGCTGCCGCCGCCCTCGCGGTCCTCGCCGCCGCCGTGATGACGTTCGTCGGGCCGACGGCGGCGTCGGCGACCCCGCCCGCCATTCCGTCGAAGGCCACCGCGCAGGCACAGCTCAACGCCCTCACCGTTGCCATTAAGGGATCAATGTCCGGCTACTCCCGCGACCTGTTCCCGCACTGGATCACCGTCAGCGGAAGCTGCGACACCGGCGAGCAGGTCCTCAAGCGCGACGGCACCTCTGTGGTGGTGAACTCGTCGTGCCAGGCCACCTCCGGCCCGGTGGTATAGCCCGTATGACGGGGCGACCTGGTCGGCGGCGTCCGACGTCGACATCGACCACGTCGTCCCCCTGGCCGAGGCGTGGCGCTCCGGCGCCAGTTCGTGGTCGACCAGTCAGCGGCAGAGTTTCGCCAACGATCTGGCCCACCCGCAGCTGATCGCGGTGACCGACAACGTCAACCAGGCCAAGGGAGACCAGGACCCGTCGACGTGGCAGCCTCCGCTGTCGTCGTACCGGTGCACCTACAGCAAGATGTGGATCACCTCGAAGTACGTGTGGGGTCTGCGGCTGCAGTCCTCGGAGAAGTCCGCTCTGCAGAGCATGCTCAACACCTGCTCCTCCTGACTGCCGGTGTGGCGTCGACGGCATCGAGGCGGCCGACGCCACACCGCCGAGCTATTCCACCATCTGGCACAAAGACATCATCCGCCTGATGAGGGCCCGGGTAAGCCGCTGGCAGACTCGGTGCCTGGTAGCCGCGGCTTGGTGGACACTCCCCGTCTCGGCGCCGGCGCCGTGATGGCCGCGCTCCTCGGCCTGGCCCCCTCCCCGGCGTACGCCGTGCCCGACGAGGTCTCCCTACTCTGGGTGATGCTGGCCTGGCGGAAAGTCGCAGCAGTCAGGTCCTTACCCGCGGCGTCACGCTGACCCGCATCGTTCGCAGCGTCGACTCGGCGCCGATCGATCAAATCACCACCATCACCCGCGGACCCGTAAATGATCAACGCCCTGACGATCGACCCCCACGATCAGCCGCGGGCACCCGACTGCCACGTATGGACCCGACCTGGCAGGGGTCGACAAGACCCACCGAGCTGGTGCGCAGCTCGGGCGCGCTCGCGGGAGGCAACGCTTCCTTCTTCACGTTCACCGGCAGCGCCGAATACTCCGGCAACCCCGTCGGCCTCGGCGTGTACGGTGAGGCCCTGCTTAGCGGGCCGACCGGCGACCCCGCCGAGGCGGGCCTGGTCGTTGGTGCCAAAGGCAATAAGGTCATCACGGGTCACCTGCAGTGGACCAGCGCCGTCCAGAACACCCGGGCGAAGGACAGTCTCCCGCTGGAGTACATCGACCACCCGCCGGTAGTGTCGGCCGGACCGGTCGCTCGTCCGCAGCCGACCCAGTGCGCGGTTCCCGATGACACGGCGCGGATCACGCCGGAGTTCGCCGCCACTACACCGTCCGATCCGGATGCCGAGGTCGTCCTAGCGGGCAGGGCTGCGTCGTGCGGACCACGACGACTCGCGGCACGACTTTCACCCAGGGGCAAATCGGCGGGTCATGCACTTTGGGTGCCGATGTGACTCCCCTTGAAGGCTTACCGATCGTCGCCGCGCTGTTCTTCGGCCATAGTCAGCCAGCCACCAACGACGTTGAGGTCAGCCGTAAGGCCCGACACCAGGGTGCAGGGCTTCCCGGGTTGGTGTGCTTCCCGGCACGTGCACATCCAGGCACCGGTCGTCAACCGCTCAACGGCACGAGTGAGCACCGTTCGCGAGTACACCAGCGTTCTACCGCCGATGGTCATCGGCAGGGCGTCTCCGTTCGATTTGAGCAGCGCACCGAGGCCGACGATGGCATCGGCAGCGTCGGTGAGGATGCCGGCGGCATCGGCTGGATCCTTATCGACCTCGTCGGTGGCCAGTTTGCAGACCATACCGAGCGCGGCGACGACGCGTCCCGCGTCCGGCACGGTGATCGTCACCGGCTCGGCTTGGGCGATCACCTCGCGGTAGGTGGCGGCATGCTCGCCGAGGGTTTCCGCGAGCAGGACGATGACGTCGGGGGTGATGTATGTCTGCAGCGAGGTGCGCTCGGTTACGCCGAGCTAGTTGGCGGTGGCGGTGATGCGCTCGGCCAGGAGCTCTGCAGCTTGAGTAGGTACGAAAAAGACGCCGTGCCGGCCGGCTTCCTTCTCGAGCTGAGCGAGCCGCTCCTTGAAAAGCTTCCCGTTGCGGAGGTTGGCCATCAGACGTCTCCTGTCGCCCAGTCCGGCTGCCGGCGCTGAGATAGTCGGTGTTCAACGGGACCCTAGCGCTGCTGATCCGGTCGTACGAGGCAACCCCCTTGCTGGCCGCACTCCACCATGCACCTACGCCGGCCAGCGATCGGTCGCGCACCCGGGGTGAGCTGGAAAGGGTGGGGTGCGGCGCTGCAGGACGCGCTCACTGGATTGTCCTGACCCGACCCACCTGCCGCTTAGCGCAGGCGACCCGCCACGCCCTCCCGGGTCCGGGTGGTCGGCTCGATCAGCGGGACGCACGCTGGCCCAACATTCTCAACGACCACTTCTTCCTGCACTACCGCACCGCTTGCCGGCCGGATGAGGCCGTCGGCCACCGCTGGGCGGCTCACCATCGGCGAAGGACTGACCGGCACCACGATCCGCGAAGATCGCATCCTGAGCGGAGCTCACGCTACCGACGGCGATGTTCGCCGCCTCGGGGATCTGTTCGGCCTCTCGGTGCAGGCCAGCACCCGCTACACCGCCACCGTCGGCCACCCTGATCTCACCAATCGCTCGTACGCGACGACACTGAGCTGGAGGAGATCCCCGGTGCCCTGCCAGAGTATGACGGGTGTACACAGGCTTTCCCAGACGTCGTTGGTTAGGAAATCGGGGCGGTTGAGGCCGGCTGGTAGCGCCGTCAGCGGCCGGAGACTTGGGGCGTCGCCAGCCGGGAGCAGAAAGGTCAGAACCTCGGCGGCACACCCACACGGGGCAGGGTCGGCCGGGGTCTTCAGCCCTGATCACGTCTCCTCTGCGACTCCTGGGCCTGCTCTAGCGGGCGCGAGAGCATCCGGACGGGTGTATCGCGCGGCCTGGTAGCTGCTACTATACGAGACATGATACCGGTCGAGCGGCAGGCGACGGAGGACCGCGATCGGCAGACACAACTTCTTCGCGGCGCGCTCGACATGTGCCTGCTCGCGGTGTTGGCAGGTGAGCCCGCCCATGGTTACGAATTGGTGCGGCGAATGAAGGCGACAGGCATCGGCGTAGTCAGCTACGGCACCATCTATCCGCTGCTGACCCGGATGCGCGGTCTTGGCTTGGTCGTCGACAAACACGAGGCCAGCCCTGCGGGACCACCTCGCAAGGTGTACGCGCTGACCGACACCGGCGGCGTGCAGCTCGCTGCTTGGCGACAACAGTGGACGCACTTCACCGGCCTCGTCGATGCCGTCCTGTCTGAGAGAGCGTTTTGAAGATTGGGCTCAATTAGAGTTGATCATAGTTGTGAGGAGGTTCGGTTGAGTTGATGTCGTAGCCAGCTCAGGTCGGCCTCCATGTGGGCGATGGCGTAATCGGCGGCGATGGTGTCGGTCAACGTGAGGTGAGGGCGACGCCTGAGCGCAGTGAGTTCTTGCAGCCGGGCCTGGTGGGCGGTCTGTTGCGCTGCCAGGTAGGTCGTGTATTGAGAGGGAGCGACCATCCGTAAGCACGCTAGCTTGGTCGGCAGGGCGTCGGAGTACGAGGTGGCGGGCGGCTCGACGGCGTTGAGCCATGCGTCGATGTGTGAGCGTCCGGCTTCGGTCATAACGTACGGGGCTCGATCCGGGCCCGAGCGGCGCTGCTGCTCCACCCGGCGTACAAGGCCGTCACGCTCGAGGCGACGGAGGGTGGCATAGACCTGTCCGAAGGCCAGCGGCTTCCCGTGGGGCCTTCGCTGATCGTGAAGTTTCTTCAGGTCGTAGCCATGCCGTGGCTGGTCGACGAGCAGTCCGAGGATCAGGTGCGCGGTTGCCATCGGAGCAGCCTTTAGGACGGCAGGCCGTGATTGGCGAGCGGTTCAGTTCTCCTGACCAGCGTGGTGGTGAGAACGGCTGCGCACAGTAGTGCGGCGCCGACCGAGGCGCTGATGCCGCGCAGCTGCACGTTGTAGAGCACGTTGTGCTCCCACAGGATCAGGCCCGGGCTACTGAACAGGATCACGACGAGGAGGGTGGCGGCGAAGGCCGCTGCTGCAGGCGTGACAGCTGCGGCCAGCAGGTAGGTACCGAGCACGATCATCCATGCTGCAAGGAATGCCGCGCGGTTGATTTGCGCCTGAAGCACCGGAGTGATCAGCAGCGGGCTGGTGGTCGCGAGCAGGCAGACAGCGGCCACCCACAGGACTTGTCCGGGCTGGCGGCGCCGCGAGCGTGTGACTTCGAAGCAATCGAGGCGGCTGCGCAAGCAACGGGCGATCACTCCAGCGGGCACCAACGTGGTCAGGATGGCGACCGTGTCCAAAGGCGAAGTGCCGGCAGGTGCGACGTTCAATCCGAACGCGGACAGTCGGTATCTGGCGGTGACGGCGATGCCCAGCCACACGAGCAGGTACGCGACGATGGCACGTCCGGTGACCCCGTGGGCCTTCGCATGTGCGCGCAGCAGGAACAGTCTCAGCGGTCCGCTCCGTTCACGCAGGCCATCACCTGTGGTCCGTTGCGTTCGAACCATGCCGCCAGGTCAGGGTCGGACATCGACGAAAACGCCTGTGACCGTTCCGCCAGTGCAGCATCCTCGGTGAATGCGTAGCCGACGTTGATCTCGCCGGTGTAATTCGACCCGTTCGTGGGCAGGTTGTTGCGCCGCAGCCACCAGCCGTAAAGCATCACCGACCGCGCGGCGGCGTCGTTGAGAGATGAGGCGTTCTGCGGCGCCGCGTTGAGGCACGGCGTGATGAACAACCCGGTGCCGAATCGAGCCACGAAAGCGCGCTGGTCGATCTCATGAGCCGGCGACGTGTAGCCCTTGGTGACCTCGATGATGATCTGACCCGACTCCTGCGCCGGGGTGGCACCGGTCAACCGCTGCGCGTCAGGAATGAGAGCCGAACTGTGAACGACGGTGCGGCCTGTCAACGACAGTCCGGGGACGCGGCCGAGTTCCTGCCGGACCAAGCGGTGGTATTGGGGCAGCAGGTGATCATGTGCGCGGTCGGTGCACACGCGCGGGTTGTCCCCGAGGCACGCCACGGCGTACTCGCCGGGCACGGCATGACGCACGCCCGCGGTCAGGAAGCTGCCTGCCGCGGCGACGCCGGCCACGAGTACCAGCGCGTAGGCCACACGGTTGCTCCGCATGACCCAGAGCACCGCGGCCGCGCCAAGCAGCACCCACAGCGCCGTCTTGCCAATCAGCAGTTCATTCGGCACGCGCAGGTAGTCGCGGGCTGAGTCGTCCAACCCGAACAGGTCACCGAAGAACACACGGCCGGAGGAAAAATCAACCGACACGCCGACCATCGAGAGCAGGTAGGGAACGGTCGTCGCCGCCACAGGCGCCACGACCGGCGGCAGAAACCGGCCGGCGACCACACCGAAACCGACACCCGCCATTGTCCAGCCGGCCGCCGGCAACATGTCCAAGACGTTGACCACGCCGTGCGTCGCTCGGCCGTGCGTGGCCAGCACCGCGTAGGCGGCCACCACGGCGTACCCCATGAGGCTGCCGCCGATCACGGCGCTCAACGCCGACCCGTAGACGCGCCAGGCCGGACGCGAGGCCACCCGGAGCATGGGCTCGTATCGACCACGTCGCGGCGCGGCAATCACCCACGCGGCAGCCGCGGCCGTGATGCACCCACCCCACAGCGTGGCGTACCGCAGGCTGCCGCTCGTCGTTCGCCAGTTGCCGACCCACTCCTCGGATCTCAGAGCCGCCTGCGTCACACCCTGCACGGCGATCACCAGGGCCAGGAGCACCGCAACCGCCGCCGGAGTGCGGAGGAAGCTGCCCCGCGCGTACGGGAGCCTCATCCGACGCTCTCCAACGCCACCTGAAATCCTCGCCGCAAGCCCTGCAGACCCGGCTCCGCGCCGGCCAGAGCCGCCAGCGCCTGCGGCGTGCCCGACCACCGCAGACGGCCACCGTCGAGCACGATGATCCGCTGCGCCAACGCCTCCACATCCTCCAGCAGGTGGGTGGCGACCAGCACCACGGTGTGTGTTCGTAGTGCGCGAACCAGCTCGTGGAACTCCTCGCGCTGCTCTGGATCCAGGCCTGCGGTCGGCTCGTCGAGCACCAACACGCCCGGTTCGGCGACGACCGCCGCGGCCAGCCCGGCACGGCGCAACTGCCCCCCGGACAGCGTCCGCAGGGGATGCTTCGTCTTGTGTTCGAGCCCGACCAGCGCGATGGTCTCCGACACCCGCGACGCGAGACGGGCACGGGGTACTTCCTTGAGCCAACCCGCGTAGCCCACGAACTCCTCCACCGTCATGTGCGGCGGGAAGCCGAACGACTGCGGCAACCAACCGACCTCCCGCAGAGCCTTGCGGCCCTGCCGGCTGCCTCCGCCGATTACCCGGCCGTCCAGACACACCCGGCCATCCGCTGGGGGCGCCGCGCCGACCAGCGTTGAGATCAAGGTGGTCTTGCCGGCACCGTTGCGGCCCAGCAGCACGGTGGCGCCCACCCCGAGGCCGAAGCTGACCTTGTCCAGGGCGATTTTCCTCCCGTACCGGAAGGTGACCTTCTCAGCTTCGAGCACCCGGGATGAACTCACGCGTCAGACCTTAACCGGAATCATTTAGGAATCAGCGCAGACCAGCTGCCACAAGGGTCAGGTTGACCACTCTTGTCGCGGCACACCCGCGCCTTCTCCCCGTCCAGCGAGCACGGGGGCAAGATCGGCGGCGGCGCACTGACCGTGCCGCCGGCCCCCTGGCCGCTCTGGCTGGTGACGTTGCCGGTATACCGGCCGTCGTTGACGTCACCGCAGTTGTTGAGGACCACCAGGCCCGAGTAGTAGACCGGGTTGCCCGAGGTCGACTTCAACGTACCGTCGAGGTAGGCCCCGTTCGAGTACTTCGTCGTTGCCGTCTGGGTGCCGCTGCCATCGCTCGACGAGACATTGACTGCCATCCCGGCCGTTGGCACAGCGAGCGCGACGAACGTCAGAACCGCGAACGTCATCACCTTCCGCATACTCACTCCTCACCTATGGTTGTATCGGCGAATCCCGATACAACCACAGGTGCCCTCACTGCGCTGCCCCGCTCACAGTGCGTGACTAGATCGAAGTCGCGGTGCCGGGTTCGCCGCCGCCTGCCAGCAGCATTGCGTTCTTCGTCGCGCTCGGGCTGGAGCTGGAAGGCGAGGCGACAGTCGAGGGCAGCGCGGTGGATCGCCTCGTTGGGCTTGAGGGAGTCCGATCGGACATCGCGATGATGCGCACCCCGGACGGCCTCGGACGGCTCGAACTGACCAAGTACCACACCCCGTCGAGCCGAGACGGTGACTCGGGCGCTCCGGCGAACACGTTGGGCGCACATCGCGTCATGTTCGCCGTCGACGACATCGAGGACATCCTTGACCGCCTGCGGCCACACGGAGCCGAACTCATCGGCGAGCTGGTGCAGCACGAGAACAGCTACCGGCTCTGCTACCTCCGCGGCCCCGCAGGCATCATCGTCGCGCTGGCCGAGCAAACCAAGTGACCCCGCACACCAGCCAGCCCTTCCTCCGACGGCGACCTGTCCACGCCAGCCGCCGAACGGACCGCGGCGAGCACCCGCCGGGGCGACCCGACACGCCCACCGACCTGGTACGCGGACATCCCACCCTGCGCGGCAAAGTCGAGCACCGCGACGGCTGGACACTGCTGTCGACCAACAGCACCACCTAGGCCCCACACGCCAGCACGTCAGCACGCTGCCCGCCGGGCAGACGGTCACCGTCACCGGCACCGAAACCACCTTGCCCGCCGGCTGTCCCGCCTTCCCGAGCCCTCACCCTGCACTGAACCAGCGCGGGTCTCACGTCACGAGACGCCGCCACGAAGCGCAGAGCGCCTCGGCGATGGTGGACCTGGCACCAGAACCGCCAGTACGCCAACCGGCCCTTAGGGTTCGCCTGTGCAGACACCCCCTGGCACCGAACAAACCGCCGTCCGCTTCCCGCTGCCGGTGGCGTTCACCGCCGGCGCGGCCGTCGGGGTGCTCGGTGGCATGGTCGGCCTCGGCGGCGCCGAGTTCCGTCTTCCGTTGCTCATCATGCTGTTCGGGTTCGCCGCGCTGCAGGCCGTCATCCTCAACAAGGCTCTCAGCCTCGTCGTGGTCCTCACCGCCCTGCCCGCCCGGCTCGCCGCGGTCCCGCTGTCCGCCCTCGCCCCGCACTGGACCGTGATCGCCAACCTGCTGCTCGGCAGCCTGGCCGGCGCGTGGGCCGGAGCGTCCTGGGCCACCCGGATGCGCTCAGTCACCCTCTACCGCGTCCTGGCCGTCCTGCTCGTTGGCATCGCCGCGGCTCTCATCGCCAACCACACCGGCACGCTGCGCCACGTCGCCCTCGCGCCGGCCGCCGTCGTCACCGCCGGCGTGGTCGCCGGATTCGTCATCGGCGTCGTCGCCGCCCTCATGGGCGTGGCCGGCGGCGAACTGCTGATACCCACGATCGTGCTGCTGTTCGCCACCGACATCAAAATCGCCGGAAGCCTGTCCCTGGCCGTGTCGCTGCCCACCATGCTCGTCGCGTTCGCCCGCTACAGCCGCGACGGCAGCTTCACCGTCCTGCGCCGCCACACCCGCCTCGCCGGCTTCCTCGCGCTCGGCTCGATTACCGGCGCCATCGGCGGCGCCCTGCTGCTCGGCGTCGTCCCCGACGCAGTGCTCATCCCCGCCCTGGCCGCCCTACTGGCCCTGTCCTCGATCAAGGTATGGCGCCACGCCGCCACCGAGTGACCACCGGCGACCGGGGGGGACCCTGCGCGGGGACGACATCACCAGGTCATCCTGATTCGCTAGAGGAAGATCTGGGGGTGACGCTGCCGCTAGCCTCGACGGCGGCGTTCCTGCTCGCCCTGCTGCCCGCGGTGGCCGGATCCGGTGGCGGCGTGCTGCTACTGCCCGCGTTCACCTTCAACTGGGCCGTGTCCTTGTGCGCCTATGTGCGGGTCGAGGCCGCATGGGGTTTCGCTCCGTCGGTGATGTGGTGTCCTATCGGTTGACGGCCGGCGTCTGCCCCCGTGGATGCCGGCCGTCGCCGTGGCCGTGGCCGTACGCGAGGCTGCGGTGGCTTATGAGGTGATGGCCAGGGCGGCGGCGCTGGCGACGACAACGAGGGGCATCCCGAGCAGGCCCACGGTGGCGAACTCTCGGGCGCTGACATCCAGACCGCGGGCCTGGCACCGCTCGCGCCACAGCAGCGTCGCGAGTGACCCCCACAGCAGGACCAATGGGCCGGCGTTGACTCCGATAAGCAGGCCGAGGAGTCGTAGATCATCGCGACTAGCTGCAACCGGACCCGCCGCGCGGCCAGAGAATCACCGACTTGCCGCGCGTCGGGCACCGACCGATCAAGCCGGTTGAGCTTCGGCGCCACCAGCGGGTCGCGGCTCCTACGCGGCGGGGACATCATCCATGTCGGTCGGCACGCCGAGCTCGAGCAGAATTTTCCGGTTAGCTTCCAGGTCCTGCTTGTCGGCGGAGCAACGGGCGTACCCGATCATGCTGCCCATGCCTCGGAGCGTACCGGATATCCCCCGCTCACCGGACGCGGCGTGACACCCTCTGTTAGACGCACCGCCGCTGGCCAGGGCGGCCGAGGTGATTGAAGAGGTGCCCGTTCAGGACTCGCTCAACGGATGCCCTGGGCCAGTCGCTTGAAGTGACCCCAAATCAGGTCCATGCCTTGGTGTTGATGCGCGCCAAATTCTATGAGCGGCCCTGAACCTGACGAACGTTGGCACTGGAGCCCACCGGCAATCAGGCTGGCAGCGCGAATACCTCTTACTGCTGTCTCTTCGTCAGCAAAATTCCTATCGCGGCGCCGTCAGTGGCAGTCTTGGTGCGCCCATGCTCAACTGGGGCAGGTGGACGGGGCCATTTCGTGGTGCGGTCGCCCGGCCGACAAGCCTCGGCGGCAACGACATAGGCGCCCTCAGCGCTGCGCTCCCCAGCCAGTTCTCATGATCGGCGGTTGCAGCGGACATCCCAGATGCCCTTACCTGGGCAGGCGCGCAAGAAGACCGCGAAGTCCTTACATGCTCGCCGTGGTCGGCGCTCCTGCGTCGCTACGACGGCGACGGCTCGTGCTGGAAAGCTGCCCAAACAGCCTCAACCGATCACGGCTGAGTGACTGTCATCAGGTCGGCGAGGCCGGCGATGGTCAGCACAGGGGCCAGGAGTGGGCTGGCGATGAGGTGGATCCGCTCGACGTGGGGGAACAGGACGGCGAGGCCGGCGCTGTCGAGGTATTCCAGTGCGGTCAGGTTGACCGTCAGCTGGCCGGAGGCAGCTTCTACGGCGCGGGTGAGGGCGGCGGCGAAATCGGCGGCGTTGCTCATGTCGACCTCGCCGGCTGCGGTCAGTACGGGAGTGCCGTCGGGTCGGTGGCCGGTGGTGAGGGTCAGGGCGGTGCTCATGGGATCCTCGCCTGCATGTCGATGGTGGTGCCGGTGGCGCCGGGTGTGACGGTGATGGCGTCCATCAGGGCACGCATGAGGACAAAGCCGCGTCCCCGGTGGGTGTTGGCGTCCGGCTGGGGTGTCTTCCAGCGCCCGCTGTCGGTGACGCTGAGGTGCAGACCGTCGGCGGTGGCGGTGGCCCGTAGACGGATCCGTCCGCCGGGGCTGTCGCGGTGGCCGTGTTCAATGGCGTTGGCGCAGGCTTCGCCGGCGGCCACCAGAACGTTGTAGGCGTTGGTGGGATCGAGCCCGCAGCGGTTGAGCCAGCTCCGTAGGGCGGTGCGCACGGGTGCCAGGCCGGCGTGTTCGGCGGCGAAGTCGAGCTCCAGCGGGCCGGGGTGGCGATAGAGCAGGACCGCGACATCGTCGTCGTACCCCCCGGGCGGAGTTAGTTGGTTCATGACGTCGGTGGCGAGCGTCTCGATGGGATGGGCGCGTCCGTTCTGGATCACTGTCACGACGTGGTCGATGCCTGCGGTCAGCGGTTGGCGGCGGCGTTCGACGAGCCCGTCGGTGTAGAGCATCAACGTCGCCCGCGCCGGCACGAGATCCTCAGCTTCGGGGCGTTCAACGCTGCCGCGCACTCCCAGGGGACGGGAGTGGCCCCGGTCGAGCAGGCGAGTGGTGCCGTCCGGCGAGGTGACAATGGCGGGAGGATGCCCGGCGCTGGCGTAGCGCAGGTGGCCGCTCGTCGGGTCGAGGACGCCGCAGAAGACGGTCGCGCACAGGGCCCCGGGTAACTGGGCTGCGAAACGGTCGAGTGCGCTGAGCGTGCGCGACGGGCTGGAGTCCTGCAGCAGCAGGGCGCGGCAGGCGCTGCGCAGCTGTCCCATGACGGTGGCGGCTTGCAGTCCGTGACCGACGCAGTCCCCGACGACGATACCGATCTGCCCGTCGACGAGCGCGATGGTGTCGTACCAGTCGCCGCCGACTTTCAGCGGCCGGGTGGCGGGTGCATACCGCACGGCGAAGCCGCTGGGCAGCTGCGCGGGGCCGAGGATGGCCCGTTGCAACGCGAGGGCGGTCTCCCGCTGCTGATCGATCTGCTGCACCCGGTGCAGCCCTTGGCCGAGGTGACCGGCCAGCAGGGCCAGCAGGGTCTCATCCTGCTCGGTCACGGGACGCCTCTCGCCGAGGTCGATCCACAGGGCCATCGTACCGTGCGGATGCTCGACGGCGATCCCGACGCCCGTGGTCTGGTCCGCGACCGTGGTGAGCAGCGGCCGATCCCGCAGGGCGGTGAGCACTCGCCGACGTTCGTCGGTGAGGGCATCCCAGCGCTGGTGCGGGTCGGTCGTGGCCACCGTCGGGGTGTGGGAGCCGTCGAAGACAGCGGCGAGGACGCGGGTGGCACGCCACAGCCCCTGTAACTCCTCAAGAACGCCGGCCAGGGCGTCGGTGAGGTTGTCCGCCCGTGACAGGCGGATGCTGAGGGCGGCCAGCGCGCTCTCCCGCTGCACGGCGTAGTGCTCCGCCGTGACATCGCGGAAGGTGCCGACGATGACCCGTCGGCCGGTGTCTGGGTCCTGCACCTGGTTGAACGCGGCGGCGGCCCACAGACGATGGCCGTCACGATGAGTCACCGGGATGGTGTATGTGCCGCTGGTCTGCCCGACTAGCAGGGCCAGGGCGTCGGCGACCTGTTGGTGTGCCTCCGGCTCTGTCTCGCGGCTCGGCCACCAGGGAGGTATGGATGGGTAGGGGAGTCCCTCGGGACCGTAGCCGAGGATGTCGGTGAAGGTGGTGTTGATCTCGATGACGGCGCCGCTCTCGTCGCAGACGAAGAACGCCTCCTGCAGCGAGTCCACCAGTGCGGTGCGCCACCGGGCGTGGTGGTTGCGCAGCCGGGCCAACGTCACGTTCGTCCGGACCCGGGCCAGCAGTTCGGCGGCGGAGAACGGCTTCACCAGGTAGTCGTCCGCTCCCGCCTCCAGCCCTTCGATGGAGGCCTCCTGCCCCGCCCGCGCCGACAGCAGCAGCACAGGTGTTCCCGCAGTACGGGGCTCGGCGCGCAGCGCGGCTACCAGCTGCAGACCGTCCAGACGGGGCATCATCACGTCACTGACGACCAGGTCGAAATGATTGAGGCGTGCCGCTTCCAGTGCGGTTTGACCGTCGTTGACCGCCTCAACCCGGTGACCGGCCGCGCGCAGCAGGCGGGTGAGGTACTCCCGCATATCCGCGTTGTCGTCGGCGACCAGGATGTGAGCCGAGCTTCCGCCCGCCCCTGTCGTCGTCCCCTGCACGCTTCGAGCGGCGTCCTTGAGGATCACGGACGGATCCACATCCGCTGAGGACTGTTGTGGTAGCCATCGCAGCGCCTCCTGCACGAAGGGTTCGGCGGTGGAAGAGACGCCGTAGTCCTCTGCGCGAGCGATGGTGCCCGGCGGCAGGTGAACGCTGCCGAAGGGCAGCCCGATGGTGAAGGTCGTGCCGTGTCCGGCGGTGCTGTCGGCGGTGATGTCGCCGCCCTGCAGACTGACGAGTTCCCTCACCAGCGCCAAGCCGATGCCGCTGCCCTCGTTCGAGCGTGAGCGGACGTTCTCGATGCGGTGGAACCGTTCGAACAACCGCGGCATCTCCTCGGCCGGCACCCCGATCCCTGTGTCGGCAACGGTCACCACGGCCCGGCCGTCCTCGGCGCGCAACCTCACTCGGATAGCGCCGTCGAAGGTGAACTTCAGGGCGTTGCTGAGGAGGTTCAGGATGATCTTTTCCCACATGCCCCGGTCGACGTACACCGGCTCGGGTAGCGGGAGGCAGTCCACCTCGAAAGTGAGACCCGCGCGTTCGACGGCGGAGCGGAACACGCTGGCGAGGTCGGCGGTGAACGCGGCGAGGTCGACCGGCTCGTAGCGGGCCTGCATCCGTCCGGCCTCGATCCGGGAGAAGTCCAGCAGCGTATTGACCAGCTTGCCCAGTCGCAGCCCGTTGCGGTGCATGACCCGCAACTCCTCGCGCACCCCCTCATCGGTGGCGCCGAGGCGGGAACGCAGCTCCTCCAGCGGACCCATGATCAACGTCAGTGGAGTGCGGAACTCGTGGCTGATATTGGAGAAGAATGCCGTTTTGGCGCGGTCGAGCTCGGCGAGTTCCTCGGCCCGCTGTTGCTGGGCCTGATAGCTGCGCGCGCTCGCGATCCCGGCCGCGACGTGTCCCGCGGCCAGCTCGATGAAGCCTCGGTAACCGCCATCAAGGGTCCGGTACCGATTCAAGCCGGCGACCATGAAGCCGTACGGCACACCGCCCTGTTGCAGAAGTGGCACCAGGAGTGCCTGCGTGGGCGGCTGCGACCACGCACCGGTCGGCAGTCTTACGAACGGTGCACCGTCGAGCGGGACAAGTGACGACTCACCCCGCGCCAGCGCCGCCGCGGGCCACGCCACGGTGGGCTCGTCGGGCGGAATCGTCATGGGGGCTGCGGAGTGACCTGCGGGAATGCCCGCGGCCGCGGCCAGGCGGGCGCTGCCGTCGCCCTCGAGAAGGTAGATCGCCGTAAACGGAAGGTCGAGGTCGTTGCGGCCGAGTTGCCGGCCGACGAAGGTCAACATCTCCTCCTCGGTGCGCACAACACTGGGATCGGATCCGAGGTCGCGCAGCGTGGCCATCCGCCGCTCGCCGACGACCCGCTCGGTGTCCTCGCTGACGACGCACAACATGCCGACGAGGGCGTTGTCGTCGTCCCGCAGCGGGCTGTAGGAAAACGTATGGTAGCTCTCCTCCCGGTAACCGGACCGTTCCACGAACAGCAGCAACGCCTCATCCCAGGTCGCTACCCCTGTGGTCAGCACCTTCTCGATCCGAGGGCCGATATCCGGCCAGATCTCCGCCCACACCTCACTGGCCGGACGACCCAGAGCCCACGGGTACTTGCGGCCGAGGGTGTCGCGCCGGTACGCGGTGTTGCAGAAGAACGTGAGCTGAGGACCCCATGCCATCCACATCGGGAAGCGGGACGACAGCAGGATGCTCACCGCCGTCCGCAGGCTCTGCGGCCAGCCTGCGGGGTTCCCCAGCGGAGTCGACGCCCAGTCCACCTTCGCGAGGTCCCGGCCGATCTCGCCGTCGCCGGCGAACACGTCGGCACTGGTCAACGGCCGTTGTTCAGCGCTGCTCATCGTTGCGACACTCCCTCGAACCCGCACGCCTGACCCGGTGGCCATCATCTGACCGCTCAGGATCGGTGCCGCCCCCGGCGCAGACGCCGACGGCGCAGACGCCTCGCGGCATCGTAGAACAGGGCCAGGCTGCCGGCCCGATCAGGCGAAGCGGGGTATCGGGACTGGATCCCTGGTGGGGGGCCGGATTTGCCCGCGGCCTCGCCGCCCACTACGACATGGCCGTCACCCGAGGTTACTGCGAACCCCTCTCGGAGCTGGTCCGGGCGCACCAGACCTGCCTGGATGGACCGGTTCGAGCCGATCCGGCAGAAGCACACCATCGAGGGACTGGTCTCGGGCGCCGCCGAGTAGCTCCCGGGTCAGAGGACTCCGGCTGGCGCCGAGGCGGACTCCGGCGCCACGGTGGCCAGCGGCACCCCCTGCTCCACCGCCCACGACAGGGCGTGCCGGACGTCGTCCACCGGCAGCGGTCGGCGGGCGGTCACCGCGACGGCGGCGTGCACCTCGAACGCGACGAACGGGTACGAGCGGGCCAGCCCGGCGACGCCCTCCCGGACCCGGTCGGTCACCTCGATCGCCTGATCCTCGCTCAGCGAGGGCAGCACAAGCAGGTAGTCGTGCTCGGCCAGCCGGACCGCCCGGTCGCTGGAGCGCAACGGCGCGGTGAGCGCGCCGAGCACGGCCTGCGCCTCCCGGGCGGCGCTGCGCCGGCCAAACCGCTCCGGCGCCCCGGCCGGCTCGGCCACCCGGACCGCGACCAGTGCTACCGGCAGGGTGCCGGAGGCGGTGGTCCCGTCCAGGCCGGTCCAGCGTCGCATCGCCGTGTCGTCGAGCAGCGTGGGCGACTGCCCCGACACGTCATCGGCCTGGCGGGTGGCCTCGAGCGCTACCCGGGCCTGCTCCGCGCGCCGCACCAGCAGCCGGATCGCCGCCTCGCCTCGCGCCTCGCCGGGCGTCGCCGGCAGCTCACGGGCCCGGCCCAGCACGTCGTCGAGCACCAGCAGCGCGACCCGGGGCAGCCGGTCGGCGAGTTGCCCGCGCAACCGGACCATCTCGTGCAGCGCGTCGTCCCGGCGGAAGCTCCATCCGCCGTCGAAGAGCCGCCCGGCCTCGAGCGTCGCCGCCGTGGGCTCCACCTCCATCCGGTCGTGTGCGACCAGCGCCGCGCCGAACCGCGGCGTGAGCACCAGCACCGACCACTCCCTGGCCAGCGGATCCGCCTCGTCCAGCAGCACGCCGTACGTGCCCTGCGGCAGCGCGGGCGGGGTGGGACCAACCATCCCGATCACGGTGACCGCCGCGGTCGCCGCGATGCGCTGGTAGAGCGCGCTCTCCCGTTCGAAGTACGGCATCCGCTGAAAGAGCGCCATGACCACCGTGGGGCCGTCCTCGGCGGGCGCCAGGGCCGCCCGCTCGATCGCGTGCGAGACAGCGACGAGGCTGCGCTTGGTCAACCGCTCCGGGACACGTCCACTCTGCAGCACCGGGTGAGCCTAACCGCCCCACAGCGCTGTCGCCGTGACGAGACAAATCCGCATCGCCGGTCATGTGGCTTGCCTGACACTTCGGGGCCGGGGACGCGGCGGTCCGGCGTGCTGGCGCGGAGCGCATCCAGCCGGTCGAGTGCTTCGGGGCTGTCTCGCTAACAGCTCCGTCTCACATTCAGTGGCGACGGAGAGTGCTGGCTAGTGCCTCGTCATGCAGCCTTGAACGGGTAATCCGGGTGACGGATCTTAGAACCGGCAGCGAATGACGTTTTCGGCTTCGCGCGCTGGTTGCGTCAGCGGATGTACGCGCCGATCGCGGTGTCCTGCTCGTGGTGGGTGCGGTGGTCGGTGCCGTTGAGGGCGAAGTAGCGGACGGCGGCGAACTGGGCCTCGATCCAGTTCAGCCAGGACGCGTAGGTCGGCAGGAACATCAGGTCGACCTGGTTGGTGTCGCACCAGGCGCGGAACGGACCTCGGGGTGCTTGTGCGGAGGGAGTGCACGATGGCGGCCAGCAGCCAGACGGTCCAGACGATGATGCCGGTGGTGGCGAACGGCCCGAAGGTCGGCACGCCCCAGGATGCCCGGCCGGCGATGGTCTCGGCTGCGGTCCAGATGCCGGCGAGGGCGGTCGCGGTGGTGAACGCGAGGGTGGCGGCGAGGCGTACCCCGGGGATGAGGTCGGCCGCGCCGGCGGCCCGCAGCCGCTCGCGGACGCCGCCGGTCACCACGTCTGCGGCGTCGGCGGTGACGGCCATCGGCGGCCTGGTTCGGCCAGGTCGAGGCACGTCCCGACGATTTCGGCGCCGCGGGCCCGCCGGTAGCCCAGGGGGTACGCGTGGAGGAGTCGTCGGTAGCGGTGTTCGAGTTTCCTCATGCCAGTCCTCCGGCGGTTCGTGGCACAGCCCGAGGGGAGCGGGAGCGATCGCGGAGTCGGGCCGTGTCGGCCTCGACGTTGCGGCGTAGTCGGTCGGTCTCCTCGTGAAGCGTGGTGTCGCCGGCGGGGGAGAGGCGGTAGTAGCGGCGCAGCCGGCCGTCCACGATCTCTTCTTGGTGGACCTCGACCAGGCCGGCGTCGACGAGGCGGTCCAGCGAGCCGTAGAGGGTGCCGGGGCGCAGTGACAGCCGCCCCTGGGAGAGAGCGGCGACCTCGCCGATGATGCCGTAGCCGTGCATCGGCCCGCTGGCCAGCGCGGTCAGGATCAGGAAGGTGGGTCCCGCAGTGGTGTGTCCACGCCGGCAATATATCGGTCGCGAAGCTATCTGAGGGACGGAATCGCCGATCTGTCAGCTTGGTTCGCCGCAGGTATGCCTTCGTTAGATATCTGGTGGTGCTCAGAGGCAGTTACCGGGCTGCGGACGGTTGGCCGACCTGGGTCTAGCTCGAGGTCGCCCGCTCGGCCCGTCCGGGACATCCCAGCCGAGTGCCAGCTGGGTGAGTCAGACGTCGATCGCTCTGTCAAAAGTCGTGATCCATTCTAGAAATGGTGCAAATCATGTCAAAAGCCGTGATGTCGCGCGGCGTCTGAATGATGCAGCTAGGCAGGAGGGATCACCGACGGTGACGTTCGAGGAGTACGTGTTGGCGCGCGGGCCGGCGTTGATGCGCCTGGCGTGTCTGCTGACCGGTGATGACCACCGGGCGGAGGACCTCGTGCAAGACGTGCTCGCCGGGGCATTTGCGCGGTGGCCAAAGATTATGCGGGCCGAACGACCGGACGCCTATGTGCGGCGGATGTTGTTCAACGCGAATGCGTCGTGGCGGCGGCGCAGCAGCCGGGAGGTGAGCGTCAGCCGCGTGGTTGACCGACCCGCCAGTGGTGACCTCGGCACGGACGCTGTGGAACGTGATGCGATGCGGCGGTTGATCATGAGGCTGCCGCAGCGGCAGCGCGCGGTGCTGGTCCTGCGGTACTACGAGGACCTCGACGACGCGGCTATCGCCGAAATCCTTGACTGTTCGCCGGCGACGGTCCGCACCCATGCGATTCGGGCCTTGGCCACGCTGCGGGAACGCTATCCGGCGACCCCGCTGACCGTACCGAGGAGCCCAATATGAGGGATTTGGACGATCTCATCGTGACGAGCCTGCGAAAGGGAGCCGACACCGACGTCGACGCACAGGCGCTCCTTGCGGGTGCTGTTGCCCGGGGGCAGACCCGGGTCCGACGGCGGCGTCTGTCGCTGGGTCTGGGGGTTGCCGTGGTCGCGGCGATGACCGTTGCAGCCATGACGGCGGGTCCGAGGTTGTCGGCGGGGGTGAACGACGATGACCAGAGGTTAGCCCTCGCGGCACCTTCCCCGGTTGGCGTGACCCGGCAGCGTTGCCAGGTGCGCCAGGGGTTCCAGGGGCTGCCGACCGGCCGGACCTCGTCGGCACCGATCCCGGCCTCCTCCAGGCTCGGTTCGTCATCCTGCCGGCGTATCGGCGGTGAGGGGGCGCCGAGGGGGCTCAGGGTGTCGGCGACGGTGTAAGAGATCGCCGTGCGTGCGGACGCCAGGTAGGGCCGAGGGGCGACGAGGGCCGCGTTGCCATCGAGCGCCTCCCGGATTGCGCCGGTGAATGCACCGTTCAGCGCCGTGCCGATGTTGATCTTCAACATACCCTCGCCGCCGACGCCGACGAGGTCATCGGCGGGTACCCCGGAGGATCCGTGCAGGACCAACGGTACCGACACGGTTACTCGCAACCGACCGATGAGCTCGTGGTCGAGGCGAGCCGTCCGGGTGCGCATGGCGTGCGACGAGCCGACAGCCACGGCGAGCGCGTCGACGCCGGTCGCCGCGACGAAGGCGGCCGCCTCGCCACGGTCGGTACGCACTCCCGGGGCGTGGGCGCCGTCCCTGCCACCGATCTCGCCGATTCGCTCTCGACCCGCAGCCCTCGCGCTGGTCCTCGGCGGACCGCGGCGTTGGTAGCCCGCATCAGCAGGCTTTGTAGATGTACGTCGAGCTGCCGGGGGCGGTGACGTCCACGTCGCGGCGGACCACCGAGACCTTCGCGCCGACCGCCTTGCAGGCCTCGGTGTAGGCACCGCTCGTGTACTCGATGTCGATGAGGTTGTTGCCGTACACGTCGATGTAGTCGCCGCACTCGTTGTAGCGGCCGCACTCTTCGGCGATCGCGAAGTCGAGGCCTGCGGACTTCCCCCGGGTGCCGAGTTCGGTGGTGTTCTTCTGACCGATGGCGAGCCCGGCGGCGTGTGCGTGCGGTGCCAGCAGCTTCAGGTAGTCAATGGCATTAGTGATGCTGAGCAGGCTGTCGGAGCGGTCGTACGAGTCGATGTTATCGGGCTCGACAGCCTTGAAGCCGTCGGCGGCACAGCCGTCGATCCAGCCGTTGACGATGCCGGCGATCGCGGTGCGCTTCGCGGAGGTCGAGATGTCGAGCAGGATCTCGTTCCAGTCGCCGTCAACGACGTAGCCACCGAAGGAGTCGCGCAGCAGCAGGTTGTCGTGGTGCTGCTGCCACCACGTGACCTCCCCGGGCTGCACCTGGAAGGCATTGACATAACAGATGGTGTAGGTGCCGGCGGCCGGCACCGCCTCACGGTCACGGCTAACGACCGTCACCCCATTCGGCGGGGTGTATGCCTGGCCGATTTGGTAGTCGAACTTGCCGTTGACCGGCGGAAGGGTGAACCCTGCTGCCCGGGCCGCCGGTGCTGCCGCCGCGCTGGTTTTGGCGGTGGTCGTCGTAGGGGTGGGGGCGGTGATGTTGGCGTCGGCCTGCACGGTCACGGCGAGACAAACGGCGACGGCGGCGAGCAGGGTGGTGCCGCCGGCGAGACGGCGGGCGAGGGTTAAAGAGACCACAGCTGGCACTCCGGAGTGGCTCAGGATCTGCCCCGCCTCGGGTGTGTGCGCACCCTGGCGACCTGGTGCCGGGCTTCGATTACCGGCTGGGCTCGATCACTTCGAACGCCGGAAAGGTGGCGTTACGGACGATTCAACTGTTCGAACGAGCAGGTGTCAACAGCCGTTCGTGCGCGTACGGTGCTCCCCTGACCTCATCTCTCCGCAGTGCCAACGGCACGACACGCACAGCTCCTGTTTACTTGGACACCTCTAAAAAGGAGACTGGCCGATGGACCGGCTCGTGGTGGGCGACGCCAATCCCGACCTGCTGTTGCGCGGTGACGTCCGACCGCGCTCCGGCCAGGCCGAGCAGCTGCTGACTGGGACGGACCTAGCTAAGACCTAAACGAGGCTCGACAATCGTCAATTCCGTCGGCTGCGACGGGCAGCCGCTCCTACTAAGCGCCAACGTCTCAGCCTCACGCTCGGCGACTCGCGGCCGAGGAGGTTCGATGGTGCTTACCGCTCAACCGTTGCGGGTGCCGCTGAGCGAGCCGTTATCGAAGACGCGCTCGGCGAAGCGGGCGCCGATCAGGCGGTGCGCTTCGGCACTGGGGTGCAGGTTGTCGGGGAGTGGTTCGTCCGCCGGCCCGTAGAGGTCGGTTCCTTCGAGGTAGTGCAGGTTCTTGTCCGCCGATCGGCGCTCGAACAGCGAGCGCAGCTCGGCGCGGATCATCTTGAGGGTCAGGCGTCCGGGGCCGGGTTCTCCGGTGGCGACGAACCGGATCTGGTCGTCGCCGAGGCTCGCCGGGTCGAAGGCCTCCGGGTCCGGGGTGTCCTCGTGGATCGCACAGAACAGCGGTGAGATCAGTAGGAGCGGCGTGTAGGGCTGCCCGTCGCGGATGGTGTCCAGGAATCCGTGGATGGCGGGGACGAACGCGCGCAGGCGCATCGCGTCGAGGTTCACGACGTTGATGCCGAGTTTGATGCTGATGACGTCGGCCGGAGCGTCCCGGATCACCCGGGCCATGAACGGGTCTACCAGCGCGCTTCCGCCGAACCCGAGGTTGCGCAGCTCGACCCCGGCGCGATGGGCCGCGACCACCGGCCAGATCTCGCTCGGGGCGAGCGCGTTGGAGCCCTGGCTGATCGAGCTGCCGTCGTGCACCCACAGCGGCGCAGTGGTCTCGTCCGGTTCGATCGGCGCGTAGCTCGACCAGGTCGACCGTCTCGTTGTGCGCCAGCCAGACCTCGCCCCGGTGCCGGCTCGGAGCCAGTCCGGAAACGGTGGTTGCGTGTGACGCTCCCGGCTGGAAAGTCGTCTTACCGGTGGCGAGATCGACCTCCACGCGGTCACCGCCGTCAAGCTCGTCGCGCAGCGCCTGCTCGCCGTCGACGTAGACGTCGATGCACCCGCGGGGTCGATCGGCCCCCTTGTAAGCGAGCCGCGTCGGGTGCGTGACCAGGGTGAAGGAGGTGGCGGCCGTGGCGAAGACAACGCGTACACCGGAGGGTTGGCTGCCGGCGGGCGAGGTCCGGCTGGTGTTCCACGCCGCGACTCGGATGCACGTACCGGCCGACCGGCGCGCCGCGTTCGACCAGGCGATCGACTCGATGGGAGCCGGCGGGCCCCTGTACCACCTCTGGTTGGAACCGGCCTTCGCTCCGCACCACGGCGAGCGTGCCGAGGAGGGCCTGCTGGCGTGGCACGGACCGGGGACGACCCGACCGGTGAACCTGGTCCGGATCGACGGACACCTGCGCTGGATGGCGCCGCTGGACGGTCGGCCGTGACGGCGGACGTGCTCGTGGTCGGTGCGGGCATCGCCGGGCTCGCCCTGGCCGGTCGGCTGCAGAACCGGGGGATCTCCGTACAGGTCGTCGAGCGGGCCGCGGGTCTGCATGCCGCCGGGGCGGGGATCGTCCTGCACCCGAACGCGCTGGCCAGCCTCGGACGGCTCCGCGAGGACGTGGTCGCCCGAGGGGCCGCGCTCGCCGCCAGGTGTCGATCGACTCCGACGGTCGGCGTAGCGAGGTGCGGTGGAATCTGGTCTGGGGACGGTTGGGCCTGCCGATCGCCGTCCACCGCCGGGTGCTGAGCGAACTGCTGTTCTCCGCCCTCGTTCGCGGCACCGTCCGGTTCGGAACGGTTCCGCTGTCGCTGACGGAGGAGAGCGACGGGGTCTGGGTCGACTTCGACGACGGGACCAGCGGGCGTTACTGCCTGGTGGCGGCGCGGACGGGATCGGCTCCTGGGTACGCGACCTATTGTCGCCGGGCGTCGTCCCGGTCTACTCGGGGCACACCTTCGTCCGGACCACCGTCGCCGGGCCCGGGGCCGAGCGGTTACCGGACTGGCAGGTCTGGCGTACGCAGCGATCCTTCTTCGGGACCATGCCCTTGGCCGGCGGTCGCGCTGCCGTCTTCTTTCAGTGACTGAGCCGGAGCCGTTGCGGTTGACTAGACAGGGAAAGACATGGCGATCGTGGATGTCCACGGCTTTCGGCGCGACGGATTTTTCGAACTGGGCCAGGTCCTGGTCGAGGAGGACCGTACGCGGATCATGAACCACTTCGACGGCCTCGACCGGAGCGCCCGGATCCCTCCTAGCTACCAGGCGCAATACGACGGTGAGGGGGAGCGGCACAGACTTCGCAAGCTGCGCCGGATGATGTGGAAAGTTTCCGAGCTGTTCGGGCCGATCGTCAATCGGTTGGGCGCTCCCGCGATGGCCGAGGCGTTGATCGGGCCCGGGGCGGTGGCGATCCTGCACGCGGCGTTCCTCAAGCCGGCTCGGGTCGGCGCGCATGTGGCACCGCACCGAGATCAGGCCCTCTGGGACGCAGGATTACCCGGGCGCGTTCAGCATGTGGGTGGCGCTCACCGACGTGTCACCCGCCAATGGTGGTCTCTACGGATACCCCGGGTCGCACAAGGACGGCGTACGCGCACACGCCGACGATCCGGCCCACCCGTGGCATCGCACGCTGACCCACGTCGCCGCTGACCTTGGCCCGCGCGCGACTTCCGGTTGCGTCCGGGGGATGCGGCCGTCTGGGACCGCATGTTCGTGCACGGCAGCGAGCCGAACCCCTCCGACCGCGCGCCCTCGCTGAGCCATGAGCCCTTCAGCGGGGGCGACGTCGCTCGGATCGCCGTGGACGTTGAGCGCGGTAGCCTCGGAGCCGTGGTAGGCCAGCACGGTGGTCATGTCACCGTAGGCGGCGAGGGCCTCTACCAGCAGCACCCAGCCCAGCGCTCGGCGGTGGCCTGTCACCAGCAGGACGCCCAGGACCAGGGCCAGGACGACGTCGCGGATTCCCTTGATGCTTAGAAAGCCGCCGCCATCGCCGGACGGCCAGCCCTGCAGGCCGAACCCCGGTGCCGTCGTCTCCGGGCTCAAGATGAACTCCAGCCCGAACCAGAGAATGAAGGATGAAGGCGGCGGCCAGGGCGGCGAGCCCGAGCGGCGGGCAGTGCTCACGATCATGCCGGCCAGGGTCTCGCGCCGGGTAGACCTTCGCCTCGTGGCGACCGATACCGTCCCCGGCCGCGGATGAGGCGGGTCTGCGGAACCCGCTTCATTCGCAGCGTCGCGTGAGACGTCGCTTACCTGGTTCGAACGGGCAGTTGCAGGTAGGAGGCGTACCGACCGCCGGTGTGGATGATGTGTTGTCCACTGTTGGCGGGGGTGTATTCACTTAGCCGGGGCATCATCGGTCCGAGAAGGTGCCGGCCGCTGATTACCAGGCGGAGTTGTTCACCGGGGTGGAATGCGAGGCCGATCGGGAGTAGGTCGATGTCGATGTCGACGATCTCGCCGGGTGAGAGCTTCTCGGTCCGGTCGAAGCTGTGCGCGGGCACGGCGTCGGACGACAGCGTCTCGTCGAGGTGACGCAGGGAGACGCGTAGACGTCCGTCGGACCCCTTGTACCGCAGAATCGAGGCGCCGCGTTCGGTGAGGTCCTGCACCATAGCGCCCTGGTTCGGCACGGTGAACTGCTGCAGAGGTGTGCCGAACGTGTCGAGCTTCTGCACCAGCACGAACAGATCCATGTCGTCGGCGCCACGTGCCTCGACGAAGAGACGCGCCTTCGGGTAGCCGACCAGCACGGTCTCCTGGTCGAACCGCGTTACGAACGACACCGCGTCCGGGTTCGCCCCGACGTCGTAGACCGCTGCCACCTCGTCAGTGGGTGCCCTGGTGACCAAGGCCCGCGAGCGGCCGTCGAGGTAGTACTTCATCGAGGTGACGTCCCTCGGGGGAAACTCGTCCGCTGGGATATCGACCTGGTCGCCGCCTTCGAGGTCGAGGACGCAGTAGCGGACACGGGGCGTGTGCTCCCACCCGTTGTCCTCGCCCTTGAGGTAGCGGTCGAAGAAGCGGCGCAGATCCTCCACGTTCACCTCGTCGTAGTAGTCGGGCCACTCCTGCGTGTTGTGGATGCGCAGCCACTTCTCTTTCGAGGTCATCCGTCGCCAGGCGCGGAATGTTCCCGCGGTGTGCAGGGTGTTGGAGTAGCTGGCCACGACGTACGCCGGCACGGTGATCCGGTCGAAGAGCGGGATCTTGTTCTCCCACAGGTTGTTCATGAGCGGATAGCGCTCGGCCTCCGCGATGATGTCTTCCTTGTGGCTGAGGCCCCAGAAGCTGTAGTCGCGCAACTGCCGGGCGAACCCGTGATCAGGCATGCCGCCGCGCATGACGAGGTCGCGGTAGACGTCGCTGACGCCTTCCCACGGGTTGATTGCCGCCAGGTGCGGCGGTTGTTCGGCGGCGGTGAACCACTGCGAGACCGCCAGGTAGGACGTGCCGCTCATCGCAACCTTGCCGGTGCACCAGTCCTGGACGGCGAGCCACTCGATCAGGTCGTGGCAGTCGCGGCCTTCCTGACGGTCCCACAGGACGCTGTCGCCTTCCGAGTTGGCCACCCCTCGGACGTCCGGGTTGCAGATCGCGTAGCCCTGGGCGCACCAGTAGCCCGGGTCGGGACCCTCGAACTTCTCCAGGCCGGAGACGATCTTGTTGTCCAGCCCGACCAGCCCGAAAACGCCCATCACGCTGGTGGCGGTGCCTTGGCCCTTGCCGTAGGGGCTCCACGCCACGATGACGGGAACCTTCTCCGTCCCGGCGGGACGAAGCACGTCAACATGGATCGTCACGCCGTCTCGCAGCGCGACCGCTACGTCCTTCTCGAGCACGATGTCGATGGAAATCGGCCGGAACGCGGGCGCGATCTGGAAACCGGCCGGCAGGATTCGGGTTCCAGGCTCGAAGCCGCTCAGCACCCCGTACCTGTCGCCACCCGGCTCGAGCGGGCGCGAGGGCATGTACACCCTCTGGTCCTCGGTCATCTCACGACCTCCTTGTCCTGCTTGCCCAGACCGGCCTGATCGCCGGATCGCACCACCATACGCTTTATATCAACGCCGGTTGAGAATTTTTTGAGTGCGACTAGTCACGCTCGCACGATGATGAGCTGCGCCAGCACCTTGAGGTCGATCGGAGGAGCCCGGGGGCTGCCTGCATAACTCAACATGAGTCGATAATGTCGGGATGTCGGGGCCACAGCCCGTCCGAGGGAATGGGGGAGCTGACATTGGGTGCAGATGGCGCAAGCGGGAACATGACGTCGGGCCGGGATGTTGCCCCGTCACGCGGACGGCGTGGCCGCCGTCCGGGACGGAGCGACACGCGCCAGGCGATCCTCGACGCGGCCCGGGCCCGCTTCGCGGCCAACGGATTCACAGCCACGACAATCCGCGGGATCGCTGCCGACGCGGGCGTCGACGCCGCTCTGGTGATGCAGTTCTTCAAATCCAAGGACGAGCTCTTCGGCGCGGTCATGTCCGTGCCGCCGGCCGCACTCGTGCGTATGACGGACGCCTGGCACGGTCCGCAGGAGGGGCTCGGAGAGCGCGTCGCCCGCGCCTTCCTCGATGTCTGGGAGGAGGATCCGCAAGCATCCGAGCCACTGCTGGCGATGCTGCGCGGAGCGATCGCACAGGAGCAGGCGGCCGCGCAGCTGCGCGACTTCATCGAAGCCCGGCTGCTGAAGGGAGTCACCGCCCACTCGCGGAACGACTACGCCACCCGCCTACGCGTGGGGGTCGCCGCGGCCATGCTCGTCGGCATCATCGTCGCGCGACGCATCGTTGGCGTACCAACTATCGCGAACGAAAGCTTGGACTCAATCGCGGCCACCGCCGGGCACGCGCTACAGGCACTGCTTGTGCCCCCCGGCGGCGGCACTCGGTGACACCGACGAACGGGACAACACCGATAGCTCTGGGCGACAGCCGCATCTACGTCAATGGACATCGCGTCGATCGTCCGCGCGACCTGCATCGGACCTTTGACGCGTTGGAGGAGTCCGGCGGGGTCGCGTGGATCGGCCTGACGTCTCCCACCGGAGGAACTGACGTCGATCGAAGACGAGTTCGGCCTGCATCCGCTGGCGATCGAGGATGCGCAGAAGGGCACCAACGCGCCAAGATCGACAGGTATGGCGACACCCTCTTCGTCGTTCTGCGACCGGCCTAATACTGCAACGGCAGTAGGCGAATCGAGTTCGACTCGCGTTCGTTGGTCTGCCTGTGACGGACGTTGATGTTGACCGGTGGCATGGAGAGTTGGACCGCCTGCATGCCCTGATCGGACCTCGGTTTCGGCGGGCGGAACCACGGCTGCGAGTGCGTCAGTACCTGTGCGGCCTGGTGTCGGGCCTGGGCCGCAAGAACGGCTGGACCCTCGCGGAGCAGGCCGGTGACGTGTCGCCGGACGGGATGCAGCGGTTGTTGCGGTGGGCGGACTGGGACGTCGACGCGGTCCGTGACGACGTGCGGGACTACGTCGTCGAGCACCTCGGCGACCCGGCCGGAGTGCTGATCGTCGACGACACCGGGTTTCTGAAGAAGGGCACCCGGTCGGCCGGGGTGCAGCGGCAGTATTCCGGCACCGCTGGGCGGACGGAGAACTGCCAGGTCGGGGCGTTTTTGGCGTACCGGTCGGCGAAGGGCCACGCGTTGATCGACCGGCAGCTCTACCTCCCGGCGTCGTGGACCGATGACCGGGAACGGTGTAGGGCCGCGGGGATCCCGGACGAGGTGCAGTTCGCCACGAAGGTCCAGATGGCCCGGGAAATGCTGGCCCGAGCCTTCGACGCCGGGGGTGCCGGTCGGTTGGGTGACGATGGACGAGGCATACGGGCAGTCGAAAGCTCTGCGGGTGTGGTTGGAACACCGGGATGTGGGTTATGTGGTCGCGACCCGCCGCAACGACGACATGATCACCACCACGATGGGCCGGTCACGCGCGGACGACCTGATCGCCGCCCTCCCCGCCCAGGCGTGGTGCCGGCTCTCCACCGGCGCCGGCGCTCACGGTCCCCGCGAGTACTGGTGGGCGCGGGTACCAGTGCGCATCTGCTGGCAGCCCGGCCGCGGGCACTGGCTCCTGGCCCGGCGCAGCATGACCACCGGGGAGATCGCCTACTACGTCTGCTACGGACCCCGCCGCACCCGCCTGGTCGACCTCGTCCGGATCGCCGGGACTCGGTGGGCGATCGAGGAGTGCTTCCAACAGGCCAAGAACGAAGCCGGCCTCGACGAATACCAGGTCCGCGACTGGCGGGCCTGGTACGCCCACATCACCCTGTCCATGGCCGCCCACGCCTGGCTGTCCGTTGCCCGATCCCTTACCGCAAAAGGGGATCCAGCCCCGGCGGCGACATGATGATCGGCTATACCGTACCGGAGATCCGAAGACTGCTCACCGCACTCGTAGTCCGATCAACTCACCCACCCGAGCACGTCTGGGCCTGGTCACGATGGCGCCGACGACGCCAACACCAAGCCCGAACCTGCCACTACCGACGACACGGCTACCCCTGACCAACTGCCGTTGCAGTACTAAGGGATGTCTCGTAACCCTGGTGTCTGTCCGTTGAGGATGGTCGGGCAGGATGCCGGGGGTGCAGGTGATCACGGCAGCTCGCCCGGAGTGGATCTTTCCGTTCACCGGCCTGCAGCCCGCCCA
>NZ_JAJPWB010000015.1:0-83515 GCF_046549295.1 Micromonospora sp. 067-2
GATCTTCGCGGAGACGATTCCCCGGCTCTGCCGCCCCCCAGCGGGGTCATAGCCTGCGAAGTCCACTTAGCACCCTTCCAAGCATTTCCATCCGCTCCTCGAATCCTTCGGCGGGAGCAGCAGTGTGTAACGTCAGCAGGCTCTCGGCCACCATGTCGGCGACCAGTACCCGGGCGACGCCCAGCGGCATCCGGGTGTACGCGGCGATCTCCGCCAGCGACTGTGCCCGGCCTTCGCAGACCGTGGCGATGCGGTGCTTGTCATGCCCGGCGAAGCGGGACTCGGCGACCTGGGTGGGAGAAGCCGTGAGGACCGCCTCGAGGGCGATGTCCTGCCGGGGCTCGGTACGACCACGGGTGACCGCGTACGGACGCACCAGAGCGCCGCGCGGGTCAGCGCGTCGTTGGTCCATTCCCGATCACCTCCTCGTTCCCTGCAAAGCCGGCCCCCGCCGTCTCCCCGTCCCTGGTCCGGCGCGCGGACCGCGCGCCCTGTCCAGGCGCTACGAGCGCACCGCGTCGCGCGGCAGCGGCACCAGCGCGGCACCCACCCGTTCCACCAGCAACGCCATCTCGTAGCCCACCTGACCCACGTCGCAGCTGCGCGCGGCCAGGACGGCCATCGACGAACCGTCGCTGATCGACATGAGGAAGAGGTAACCGCTGTCCATCTCGATCACGGTCTGCAACACCCCGCCCGCGCTGAACATGCGGGCCGCGCCCTCGGTCAGGCTCACCACACCGGAGGTGATCGCAGCGAGCTGGTCAGCCCGGTCCCCCGGCAGATCCCGGGAGGACGCGAGCAGCAGCCCGTCTGCGGACACCGCCACCACGTGGGCGATGCCCGCCACGCTGTCGGCGAAGTTGGTGAGCAGCCAACCCATGTCCTGCATGGCAGCTGGCCTGTTCATCGGCTCTCCTTGGTCGAGGTGCTGTTCGAATCCGTTCCGGCCGTTCGACCGCGCTGCACGCCGCGGTGGTATGCCGACAACAGGCCGCGTACTTCGTCGGGGGTCCGCCGGCTGCGGTCCCGACCGCTCTTCGGTTCGATTCCGCCCGGCACGAGCTGCGCCTGCGGCACACGCTTGGGCAGGCCCGAGCGGGTCGTTCCGGCGGGAGCCGGTTCGGCGGCCCGGCTGGCCCGGGACCAGCCCTCGTCCGCCGCCGTGCGCCAGGCGTCGGTATCGGTGGCAGACCCTACCGGCGACGCTGCGGCCGCAGGAGACGCTGCCGGCGCGGGCGACGCGGCGGGCGTAGGCGTGGGTGCGGCGGGTGTGGGCGCCGTCCGGGCGGCCGGCGGCGGGGTGTACGACGGCGGTGCCGGCGGCGGAGTGCCGCGCCCGCTGGTGGCGAACCCGTTGGTGCTGCCGATGCCGTCGGCGTTGGAACTGCCCGGGGTACGGGTGGGCAGCGGCGGTCGGGCCGGTGTCGCGGCCGGCGCGGCGGCCGGCTGGCCGCCGTTGCCCGTGCGTAGCCCCGCGGCGGCGGGCCCGGCGCTGTCGGTGGTCGGGGGCGAGTCGAACTTCGGCCGGGTGAAGATCGCGGTGGCGTCGTCGCCGTGCGACCGGAACCAGACCGCCTCCATCTCCCGGAAGATCGGCGCCTCGGCGGGAAACTCGGGCCGGGTGCTGACCGGGGCGGCCGGAGCCGGCGGCGGGACCGGTGGCGCGACCGCGCCGGACCCGGCTACCGGCCCGACCGGTAGCACCGGCGCGCTCCGCCCGTCGGCGGCGTCGTCCGTCGAACCACGCCTGGGCAGCGCGTCGATGGTCGGGTACGCCACGGTCGGGCCACCCATCGAGGCACCCGAGCCGTTGCCGAACCCGGGTCGCACCGGCGGGACCGGGGCGGCCGGGGCCGATGCCGCCGTCGGCGATCCGCCGAATCCGCCGGCCTGCACGGCCGGGGCGGTGTCCCGCGCGTCCAGCGGGGGCTGCCACTGCGCCGGGGCCGGCGCGTTGGTCCGCCACTGGTCGGGCAGCGTCGCCGCTGCGGTGCCGACGCCGGTGAACGGCTCGGAGTGGCCGAGCGGGGTGAGTGGCGCCTGCTCGACCGCCATGGGCTGGCGCGGCCGGGCGAGCACCTGCTCGCGGCCCCGGTTGGCGGGCAGCACCACCGTGGCGGCGGGCAGCGTCACCTGGGCGACGGTGCCGCCCTCGACGTTGCGGCGCAGCTCGACCCGGATGCCGTAGCGGGAGGCGAGCCGGCTCACCACGGCCAGACCCATCAGCCGGAACGCGGCGACGTCCACGCTCGGTGGCGCGGCCAGCCGGCGGTTGAGCGAGTCGAGCTGCTCGTCGGTGAGGCCGAGCCCCCGGTCCTCGACCTGGATCAGCACGTAGTCCCGGATCCGGCGACCGTCGGCGACCACGGTGGTGTTGGGCGGCGAGAAGCGGGTGGCGTTGTCGAGCAGCTCGGCGACGAGCCGCACCACGTCGTTGACCGCGTGCGCGGCGACCGAGATGTCGGTGTCCACGGTGCCGAACTCGATGCGGTTGTAGAGCTCCACCTCGGACTGGGCGGCGCGCAGCACGTCCACCACCAGCGCGTCCTCGCGACGGGGTACGGCAGAGTCGGCGCCGGCCAGGACCAGCAGGTTCTCGTCGTTGCGGCGCATCCGGGTGGCCAGGTGGTCGAGCTCGAAGAGCTGCGCCAGCCGCTTCGGGTCCTCCTCGCCGCGCTCGATCGCGTCGAGCTCGCCGATCATCCGGTCGACCAGGGTCTGACTGCGGCGCGCCAGGTTGAGGAACATCGCCGAGACGCTGGTACGCAGGGCGGCCTGCTCGGCCGCGACCCGTACCGCCTCCCGGTGTACGACGTTGAAGGCCAACGCCACCTGACCGACCTCGTCGCGGTTGGTGAGCTGGATCGGGTCCCGGACCTGCCGGACGATCTCCTCCACCCCGCCGTCGCCCACGCTTCCCATGTTCTGCAGCCGCCGCACGGCGTCGGGCAGGTCGTGGTTGGCCACCGAGAGCGCGCCCTCGCGCAGCCGGCGCAGCGAGTGGTTCAGCGAGCGGGCCAGCACCACGGCCAGCGACACGGCGATGATCAGGGTCAGCAGCACCAGCACCGACTCGACCACGGCCTGCCGGATGACGTTCGCGCGCGCCTCGTCGGCCTGTTCGAGGAGCCGGTTCTGCAGCTGGACCTCGGCCCAGCGCATCAGGTCGTTGACCGCGCCGATGGCGGCGGTGGCGTCCTGCACGCTGACCGACGCGCGCTGCCCGACCGACCGGGTGATGTCGGTGGCGACCCGGTCGGACAGGCCGACGGCGTCACCGGAGACGGTGCTGTCGACCAGGGCCCGCTGTGCCGGGTCGGCGGCGAGCGAGAAGGCGACCAGGGCCTCCTGCTGGCTGGTCAGGGTCGCCACGAAGGAGGAGAACTGCTCCGAGTCGAGTTGGCCGGCGCTCAGCGCGGTGAAGGCGACGGCCTGCTCCTCCGCGACGGACGCCTTGGCGCGCGCGAACGCGGCGACTGCCCGACGGCTGTCCGACAGGCGCTCCTCGCCGGGCAACTGGGCCAGCCCGTCGCCGTACGCGACCAGGTCGGTGAGGATGATGCCGTAGCGCAGGACCGCCTCGGCGACCGCCATCTGTCGGCGGTCCAGCACCTGCTGGCGGGTGCCGTCCAGGGTGGCCAGGTGCCCGTCGATGGCGGCCAGCCGGTCGCGCAGCGCCGCCGGCACCTCGCCGATCCGGCCTCGCTCGGCCCGGTAGTCGTCCACCCGCTGCTGCGTCTGGCGGACCCGCAGGTTGAACGCGTCGGCCGGCTGCTGCGGCGCGGCCAGGTAGGCCGCCGCGGCCATCCGCTCGGACTGGAGGTCCTGTGTCAGCGCGCTGACGTCGATGGAGAGGGCGGTGAGCGACCGCGCCCGGGTGGCGTCGAGGGCGCCCTCGCCGACCGAGATCAACCGGACCGTGGCCAGCGCGATCACCGCCGCCACGGGGACGACGAGGATCAACGCCAGCTTGGACCGGATCCGGGCGTCCCGCAGTCTCGGCAACCGCCGGCGCGTACGCCCGGCGGTGTCGCCAAGCGCGGGCAGGGTCGTCGGTCCGGTGCTCACGACATCGCCTCCGTCGTTTCTTCCCCGCCTGACCCGCCGAACCATGCCGCGGACGGAGGGGACCACGCGCGGCACGGCCGCGATTTCATCAGAGAAGACACTCTTTGGGAAGCCGCAGTGAGGTAGGAAACGGTCGGACGGCGCGCATCCCGTGATCCGGGCAACTGATACCTTCATTTCCGCAAGCCCCTGAACAGGGCATGTAACTCCAGAGTGGTCACGCGTGTATGCAAAGTGAGCGTTTGCAAACATTGCGTTACCCCAGCATGTGGGATGGCCGTCCCGAAAATGCGACCAGGGTCCGCGCTTGACCACAGCGTCGGCCATTGGCAAGGTTTTGCAGGCTTCGCGCACACCGTACGGCAGAGGAGATCCCGTCTTTCCATCGAGGACGGATTAGCGGCGGTGACCGGGCAGCGCCCGCGCCCGCACCTGGAGGACTGAGTTGAGCCCCATCCGCTCCGCGACCATCGCGGCGCTCGCATCGGCCGTAGTGGCCACCACGCTCACCGGCTGCCAGTTCGGCGGGGCGGAGAAGGACACAAGTCCGATCGTGATCGCCGCGGACCTCGAACTCTCCGGCGCCGCAGCCCCGGTCGGCCGCGCATACCAACGGGCCCTGGATCTCAAGATCAAGCAGTTGAACTCCTCGGGAGCACTGAACGGCCGGGAGATCAAGCTGAGGTTGAAGGACAACCGTTCCGACGCTGCCGAGTCACTGCGCAACATCGCCGACTTCAGCAGCGATTCCCAAGTCAGCGCCATCATCATGGGTGGCTGCAGCGAATGCGCGGTCGGCGCGGTCGGGACCATCAACGAGAAGCGCATTCCCACCATTGCGCTCGCCGCCTCCGGGGCCATCGCCAGCCCGGTGGCGGCTCGGCGTTACATGTTCAAGCTGGGCCCGAACGCGGTGGACAGCGCCGCCGCCCTCACCACCGAACTACGCCGTAAGAACGTCCGGAAGGTGGGCCTGCTCTACAGCGACGACGACTACGGCCGGGAGGGCGCCCTCGCGCTCAGCCGTGAGCTGAACAAGGTCTCGATCAAGTCGGTCGGCGAGGAGACGGTGAAGTCCACCGACACCGAGGTCGGCCAGCAGATCGGGCGGCTCACCAAGCCCAAGCCCGACGCACTGGTCATCTGGACCCCACCGGAGCAGGCGACGCTCGCCACGAACAGCGCCCAGCAGGCCGGCTTCCGTGGTTCGCTCTTCTTCGACGCCGGCGCGGCCGGGGACCTCTTCCTCGGCGCGGCGGCCCGGGCCACCGAGCGGGCAACGCTGATTTTCACCCAGACCATGGTGATCGACGACGTCATCGCCACCACCCCGGCCAAGGCGGCCCGGCGGCAGTGGTTCCAGGACTACACCGCGCGCTTCGGCGGGTACAACGGGTCCTCGTCCTTCGCCGCCGACGCGGTCCAGCTGATCGCCGACGCCGAGCTGCGTGCCGGCGGGACGGCCGGGAAGGTCGACCGCGACGGGATCCGGGACGTCCTGGAGACGTCCCAGATGGACGGGCTCTCCGGCCCGATCCGGATGACGCCGGACAACCACTCCGGGTTGATGCCGCAGGCGCTGACCACGCTGGTCGCCCGCAACGGCCGCTGGCGACTGGCCGGATAGTGCGGACGTGTGGCCCGCCGGGACACGGCGGGCCACACCCCACTCAACGGCTGGTGGTCTCCCGCACCCAGGGCAGGGCGATCCGCTCGACCAGCACCAGCGCCGAGTAGAGCAGGATGCTCACCAGCGCCACCAGCAGGATCGCCGCCCAGGCGGTGGCGTAGTCGCCGACGCCGGCGTACTGCAGGATGACGTAGCCCAGACCGCGCTCGCCGGCCTGGAACTCACCGATCACCGCACCGATCGCGGCCAGTGGCATGGCCACCTTGAGCCCGACGAAGATCTGCGGCAGCGCGGCCGGGAACCGCACCTTGCGGAACGACTGCCAGCGGGAGGCGTTCCAGGAACGCACCAGCTCCGCCAGGTCGGCCGGAGTGGTGGTCAGCCCGGTCGCGGTGGAGAGCACGATCGGAAAGAAGCAGAGCAGGAACACCATGGTCAGGATCGGCTTCTGACCCCAACCCAGCGCCACCACCAGCAGTGGCCCCAGCGTGATCTTCGGCACCGCGTTGACGGCGACCAGCAGCGGGGTGAACATCCGCTCCACCGTGCGGGAGCTGGCCAGGGACAGTCCGATCAGGACACCGGCCGCCGCCGACAGGGCGAAGCCGAACAGGATCTCCAGCAGGGTGTACCAGGTGTGCTCCAGCATCCGCGCCGGCTTGTCGACGAACGCGGTGAACACGTCGCCCGGCGGCGGAAGGGCGGCCGGCGGGATCAGCTCCAGCCGGGCGACCAGCCACCACGCCGCCAGGGCGACCAGGATGCCGGCCACCGGCAGCAGCGCCACCCCGGCCCCGGCGCGGACGCCGGTGCCCCGACCCGCTCGCCGCGCCTCGGGGCCGGTGCCGAGCGGTGCGGGCACCCCCGCCGCCGGCTCCGCTGACCGCACGTCGGTCATCTTGTCCTCCTCGATATCCCAACGGCCCCCGAGGGGACCGACGAGCGACGGGGGTACGCCCCACCGGGATCGGCGGGACGTACCCCCTGGCAACGACCGGACGATCAGGCCTTCGGCGCGAGGCTGAAGTCGATGATCTGCTCGGGGGTGATGTTCTGCTTGAGCGCACCGGCGCCCTGCAGGATCGCGATGCTCTTGGCGACCCGGCCGCTGTCCAGCGTGCCGAGGGCCGTGCCGGAGTTGCCGGAACGGACGTACGCGGCCATCAGCTCCAGCTCGGCGGCGGCGGACGCCGGGTTGGTGGCGTCGATGTTCTTCTTCAGGATGTCGGCGGCCTCCTTGGAGTTCGCCAGGCTGTACTCCAGGCCCTTGAGCAGCGCGGCGGTGAACCGCTTCACCATCTCGGGCTTCTCCTTGGCGATCTTCGACGAGGTGATCAGCACGTTGCCGTAGAGGTCCTGCATCACGTTGCTGTACGGCAGCATGACGGCCTTCTTCTTGGCCACCGCCTCGATGGTCGGCTGACCCACGACGAACTGGCCGATGCCGTCCACCGAGCCCGAGGCCAGCGTGCCGATGAGCGCCTGCGCCTCACCGTTGACCCAGGTCACCTTGCTGGCGTCCACGCCGGCGAGCCGGGCGTACGTCGGGAAGAGGTTGCGGACCACGGAGCCGGGGGTGTCGGCGAGCTTCTTGCCCTCCAGGTCCTTCGGCGAGGCGATGTTCTTGCCCTCGAGGGTGGCGATGCCCGCCATGGTGCGCTGCTGGATGGCGGCCACCGCGACGAAGTCCTTGGCCTGGCCGTTGCCGAGCTGCAGCAGGCCGCCGGTGAGGTCGATCGGGCCGAAGTCGGCCTGACCACCGACGACGGTCTGGATCACACCGCCGGTGCCCTGACCGGCCTTGATCTCGACGTCGAAGCCGGCGTCCTTGAAGAAGCCCTTCTCCTTCGCCACCCAGGCGTAGGAGTCACGGCCGAAGTTGCCGAAGGAGGTGAGGTAGGTCACCTTCTCCAGGGCCTTGCCGTCGCCGCCCTTGGCGTCGGACGAGTCCGACCCGCTGCTGCAGGCGGAGACGAGGGCGAGGGCGGTGGCCAGCGCGGCCGTAGCGACCGTACGGGTCAGCCTTCTCATCAGTAGCACCATGTCCTTTCCGACCGGGGCCGGCAGGCCACCGGAGGGGGTTGTCGCGGCGTGCTCGGCAGGGGCGTGAAGCCGGGCACCACCGTCATGAGGGGATTCTTCGCGGGCACAGCGTACGAGAAACCCACCTTTGCGACGCCAGGCGTACCCGGTTGCGGAACGGAAACAACCTGACGACCACCCCGGACGGTGCGATAGGCGGACGCGCGGGCTAGCCTTTGTCGGATTCCTGACCGTCCACTCAGCGGAGGTCCGCCGGAGATGATCCGACTGTCCGGGGTGTCCCGCACCTTCGAAGGCCGATCCGGTCGGGTGGAGGCGCTGCGGGGCATCGACCTCGACGTCGCCGAGGGCGAGTTCGTGGCCGTGCTCGGCCGCTCCGGCTGCGGCAAGTCCACGCTGTTGCGGCTGGTCGCCGGGCTGCTCCCGCTGACCGCTGGCGAGATCACCGTTGCCGGCACGCCGATCACCCAGCCCCGCCGGGACATCGCCATGCTGTTCCAGAAGCCGGCGCTGCTGCCCTGGCGCACCGTGCTGGACAACGTCCTGCTGCCGGTGGAGGTCTTCGGCTGGAGCCGCGCCAAACACCGTGATCGTGCCCGGCGACTGCTCGACGTGGCCGGCCTGGCCGGCTTCGAGAAGCGGCTGCCACACGAGCTGTCCGGCGGCATGCAGCAGCGGGTGTCCCTGTGCCGGTCGCTGATCGGCGAGCCCCGGGTGATGCTGATGGACGAGCCGTTCTCCGCGCTGGACGCGCTCACCCGCGAGGAACTCTCCGGGGAACTCCAGCGGGTGCACATGGAGAACAAGCCGACGATCGTCTTCGTCACCCACTCGATCGACGAGGCGGTCCTGCTCGCCGACCGGGTGGTCGTGCTGAGCCCCCGCCCCGGTCGCATTCGCAAGATCGTCGAGGTGACCATTCCCCGGCCCCGCACCCTGGGCCGCAACGCCCACCTCGCCGACGTCGCCCAGGTCAGCGCCGACCTGCACGAGCTGCTGATGGAACGCGACCAGCCGGCCGCGGCCGGCGCGGAAGGACGATGAACATGCGGGTGTCGGTCTTCATCGAACCGCACCGGGGCGCCAGCTACGACGACCAGCTCCGGTTCGCCCGGCAGGTCGAGGCGGGCGGCTTCGAGGGTCTCCTCCGCGCCGACCACTACCAGTCGATGGGCGCCGAGGCCGGTCTGCCCGGTCCCACGGACGCCTGGCTGACCCTCGCCGCGCTGGCCCGCGAGACCGAGCGGATCCGGCTGGGCACCCTGGTGACGTCGGCCACCTTCCGGCTGCCCGGACCACTGGCGGTGATGGTCGCCCAGGTCGACCAGATGAGCGGCGGTCGCATCGAGCTGGGCATCGGCGCCGGCTGGTACGAGCGCGAACACACCTCGTACGGCATCCCGTTCCCGGCGGTCGCCGAGCGCTTCGACCGGCTGGCCGAACAGCTCGAGATCATCACCGGGCTGTGGCGGACCCCGCCGGGCGGGACCTACACCTACTCCGGCGCGCACTACCACCTGGTCGACGCCCCGGCCCTGCCCAGGCCGGTGCAGGTGCCCGGGCCGCCGATCATCGTGGGCGGCCGCGGCCCCAAGCGCACTCCCGAGCTGGCCGCCCGGTACGCCGACGAGTTCAACATGCCGTTCAAGTCGGTGGCGGAGACCGCCACGGCGTACGACCGGGTCCGCGAGGCGTGCGACCGCAACGGCCGTGCCGAGACCGGACGCGCTCCCCTGGTGCTCTCCGCAGGGATCGTGGTGGCCATCGGCCGGACCGACGCGGAGGCCCAGAGGCGGGCCGCGCCACTGCACGAGAAGAGCGCGCTGCCACCGGAGGACCCGGTGGTCGGCTCACCCGCGCAGCTCGTGCAGCGGATCGGCGAGTTCGCAGCGATCGGCGCCACCCGGGTCCACCTGCGCCTGATCGATCTCGCTGACCTCGACCACCTCGAGCTGATCGCCGCCGAGGTGCTCCCGCAACTGGACGGAGAACGATGAGCGAGCTCGGCCCGGTGGGTCAGGAGATCGTGTACGAGAACGACCGGGTCCGGGTCTGGCACATCAGGCTCGAACCGGGCGAGCTACAGCCCCTGCACCGGCACGACCACCCCTATCTGGTGGTGGCCATCGAGGGCGCGAAGAACGTCGTGCAGACGATCGACGGCACCCGGATCGACGCCGACGAGCCCACCGGCGGAGTGGTCTACCGCGACCCGGGAGCCGTACACATGCTCACCAATGTCGGAGAGACGACTTACCTGGCTCGGCTGGTCGAACTCAAGTAGACCCGCCGACGGCGGTCCGCCACGCCGCGCGGCGCGCCGGTGGCGGTCCGGTGTCGCGGGTGCGTAACGTGCCGGACATGGCCTTTCGGACCTGGGGCAGACTGCTGCTCACGGCGCTCGGGGTGAGCGTGCTGGCCGGAGCCGGCCAGCTCGGCGTCGCGTACGGTTTCGGCATCGTCCGGCTCACCGGCGCGTTCACCGGTACGACCGTCAACCAGTGGCCGGCCCAACTCGTCTGGGTGGGCTGGTTCGCCGCGAACGCCGCGGTCGTCGGCGCCGTCCTGACCGGACGCCTGGCCCGCCGGGACGGGCTGCCCGGCAGCACCGGTCGGCAGTTGGCCGTCGCCGCTGCCGCCGCGCTCGGTGCCACCGCCGTCGCGCCGCTCTGCATGCAGCCCGCCCGAGCCGCTGAGTTGATCTCCGTCGACCCGGTCTGGGCGGTCGGCATCTGCGCCGTGCTCGGTGCGGTGATCGGGGCCGGCGCCGCCATCGCCGTCCTGCTCCGGCCCGAGCTGGGCTGGAACGTCGCAGCCCTGGCCGGCATCGTGTGGGCGGTGGCACTGATCTCCGTCCTGCCGTCGCTCGGCGCCGCCGGTGCGCTGCCCACCGTCCGGCTCGGCGTGCTCGAGCCGGGTTGGCTGGACGACGGCGCGGCACAGCGGCTGGGGCTGGTCCTGCTGCCCATCGCGGCCCTGCTCGCCGGTGCGGCGACGGCCGCGCTGGCCCGCTCGCGGGGTCAGGTGCCGCTGGTCAGCGGCGCCACCGGAGTGGCCGGTCCGGTGCTGGTGGCGTTCGCCTATCTGACCGCCGGTCCGGGCGACGCCGTGGACCGCTACCAGACCACCCCCTACTACGGCGCGCTGATCGCCGTCCTCGCCGGTGCGCTCGGCGCGACCGCCGCCGCCCTGTCACGCTGGCCGGCACGTCCCCGCACCGCCGACACGCAGGCGATCGCGCCCACCACCATCCTGCGCTCGCTGCCCGCCGGCCCGGCACTGCCCGGAGCCGAGTCGGCGCCCGCGTCCGACGACCGGGAGCACACCGAGCCCACCATGTCCGGCCGCACCGGCGCGGGACTGGCCCCGAGCGGCGACACCGGCACCGTCCGTACCGTCCCGGCGCACTGGGACTGGCCGGCGGCCACGGCGAGCGGTCAGTACGGTCCGGCCCCGGTCGAGCGGACCGGTCCGGAGGGCACCACCGATGTCCGACCGGCCGATCTCCTCCGCCACCGCACCGGTGCCCTGCTCGACCCGGCCCGCAGCGACGCCGTGGACGAGCCGAACACGGACCGGGTGTCGCTCGGCGAGTCGGTTCAGGACGATCCGGCCGAGGGGCGGTCGCCCCGCCGCGCCGGTGGTCGCACCCCGACCGCTCCCGCCGCCTGGCTGACGGCGCCGACCGGCCAGTTCGCCGCCGGGCGACCCGAGGACACACCGAGCCGGGACGCAGACGCGCGCACCTCCCCCGCCGTCGAGTCCGACTCGGTGGTCGCCGCCAGCGCGGACACCGACCGGGGTCGGGATGCCGCCCCGGCGGGCACCGAGCCCGTGCCGGGCACCAGTGCCGCCACCAGCCCGAGCGAGCTGGCCCCGGTGGCCACCGCCGCGGCGGACCGAACCAGCGCCACCACCGAGGCCGCCGGCCAGACGGGCGACGACGACGGCACGGCGAGCACGGCGGCGACGGCCAGCAGCGGTACGGACCGGCCGACCAGCGCGACCACGAGCAGCACGAAGTCGACCACCGCGACCACGAGCAGCACGGCGTCGACCAGCGCGACCAACAGCAGCACGGGCACGACCAGCGCGGACTCCACCAGCACGGGCACGACCGACGCGCTGGCACCCAAGCCGCGCCGGCCGCGCAAGCCGAAGTCCACCCCGGCGGCCACGACCTCGGACGTGGCCGCCGCAACGGCGTCGACCGACGCGGGAGCAGCCGACGACGTGACCGGCACCGACGTCGGCGACGTCAACGGCACCTCGTCGGACGGCACACCCGATCCGACCGTCGAGGCGCCACGCTCTCCCGCGCCACGCGTCGCCCGGCCCGCACCCAGCGGCTCGGCCAGGAGCGCCGCCACCACCGCTCCCGCGACCGGCGCCCCCGCAACCGCCACCCCCAGCCCCGCGACCGCCACCGGCCCCGCCACCCCCACCGCCGGCCCCGCCGCCGCTGCCACCCCCGCCACCGGCCCTGCGGCCGCTGCCACCAACCCCGCCCCCGCAACCGCCACCACTGGTTCCGCGACCTCCGCCACCAGCCCCGCGGCCGCCGCGACCAGCCCCGCGGCCGCCGCGACCGGCGCCGCCGCTGCGGCACCCGCTGCCCCACCGACCGCCCGCGGCAGCAGGAAGGCCACCCGGCAGGACCGGAGTAGCGACGGCGCCGGGTCCGACACGGCCAGCGTCGTTGCCCGGCCTGGCAAGGGGACTCGGGGCACCGCGTCCGATCAGAGCACGACCGCGGCGATCCCGGCCGCCGCCGTCGGACCCGTCGAGGCCCCCGCGTCGGCGGGCAGGGCCGACCCGGCGGTGGCCTCGACGCCGACCGGAACGGCCGACCAGGCCGCCGGTTCCGCAGTCGCCAGGACGGCCGACACCGAACGGGCCACCGACACCGACATGTCCTCGGCCGGCGGCGGTTCCGTCGTCCCGCTGTTCGGGCCGGCTGCCGGCAACCCGGAGGTAGACCGGTGGACGCCTGCCCCGCCGGCCTGGCCGAACACCCCGGCGCGGAAGGCACCGCAGGTCAATGACTCCGGGTCCAGCACACCGGACGCCCCTGTCGGCCCGGAGGATCCGACGGAGTGGACGCCCCGGCCCCGGCACCGGGCGCCGCTGCCGGATCTGAGCAGGGTCAGCAGCTGGGACGCCTTCACGACCGCCCGTACGGCCGGTTCGGCAGACCGGCAGGACAGCTCGGCGGCCGACTCCCTGTCGGCCTCCCCCGGCTCGACCGAGGCCATCGACTCTGCGACTCCCGCCGACTGGGCGAACCCGACCGGCACCTCCACTCCGGCCGATCCGCACGGGACGTCGGAGGGCCAAGCCGCCGACCCCCGGCAGCGGTCAGCAGGCACGTCGGACCGGACCGCCGCCGGCTGGCGGCGGCCAGCGGGCACGCCGGAGCGGCGCCTCGGGGCTGCTTCTTCCGACCCCGTCCTCCCGGCGGCACCGGCAAACCCGACCCCAGCGTTCCCGGTGGTGCCGGAGCGGGCCGGCGCGCCTTCGGCGGCCGACAACGACGCCGTGGGCCCGGCGAGCGCCGACGTCCGACCGGCCGCGCGGACGGAGAACGCGGAGCAGCCCTCCCGGCGGGGACGGCTCGGCGGCCTGTTCCGCCGTAACCGGACCCGCGCGGAGGAGGAGAGCCGGGCCGCCTCGGATACGCCGGAGCCGCTGCCGGCGAAGGACGAGGAGTTCGTCGACTGGGTCGCCGGCCTGAGCAAGCCGATCACCGAGAACGACCCGGAGCAGGAGAACGAGCGCCGCTCGCTGCGCTCGACCGGTCGGCACCACCGCGACTGACCACCCCGGACGCCACGGCGCCGGCCCGCCGTCCATCGACCGGGCCGGCACCGGGCGGGTGCTCAGGCCAGCGGCAGGTAGACCTGGCCGCCGCCGGAGACGAACTCCTCAGACTTGTCCCTCATGCCCCGGGCCGCATACTCCTTGAGCTCCTGGGTGATCTTCATGGAGCAGAACTTCGGGCCGCACATCGAGCAGAAGTGCGCCGTCTTCGCCGGCTCCGCGGGCAGCGTCGCGTCGTGGTACGAGCGCGCGGTCTCCGGGTCGAGTGAGAGGTTGAACTGGTCCTCCCAACGGAACTCGAACCGTGCCTTCGACAGCGCGTCGTCCCAGTCCTGCGCGCCGGGGTGGCCCTTGGCCAGGTCCGCCGCGTGCGCCGCGATCTTGTACGCGATGACGCCCGCCTTCACGTCGTCCCGGTCCGGCAGGCCCAGGTGCTCCTTCGGGGTGACGTAGCAGAGCATCGCCGTGCCGAACATGCCGATCATCGCGGCGCCGATCGCCGAGGTGATGTGGTCGTACGCCGGCGCGATGTCGGTGGTCAGCGGGCCGAGCGTGTAGAACGGCGCCTCGTGGCACCACTCCTGCTGGAGGTCCACGTTCTCCTTGATCTTGTGCATCGGCACGTGGCCCGGGCCCTCGATCATCACCTGGACGTCGTGCTCCCAGGCGATCGTGGTCAGCTCGCCGAGGGTGCGCAGCTCCGCGAACTGGGCCTCGTCGTTGGCATCGGCGATCGAGCCGGGCCGCAGCCCGTCGCCGAGGGAGAACGTCACGTCGTAGCGGGCCAGCAGCGCGCACAGCTCGGCGAAGTTGGTGTAGAGGAAGTTCTCCTCGTGGTGTGCCAGGCACCACGCCGCCATGATCGAGCCACCTCGGGACACGATCCCGGTCACCCGGTCCACAGCCAGCGGCACGTACGGCAGCAGCACCCCGGCGTGCACGGTCATGTAGTCCACGCCCTGCTCGGCCTGCTCGATCACGGTGTCCCGGAAGACGTCCCAGCTCAGTTTGACCGGGTCGCCGCCGACCTTCTCGAGCGCCTGGTAGATCGGCACCGTCCCGATCGGCACCGGCGAGTTCCGCACGATCGCCTCCCGGGTCTCGTGGATCCGCCTGCCGGTGGACAGGTCCATCACGGTGTCCGCGCCCCAGCGGGTGGCCCAGGTCAACTTCTCCACCTCCTCGGCGACCGACGAGCTGACCGCCGAGGTGCCGATGTTGGCGTTCACCTTGACCAGGAACGCCTTGCCGATGATGGCGGGCTCGCACTCGGGGTGGTTCACGTTGAGCGGCAGCACCGCCCGACCGGCGGCGATCTCGGCCCGGACGAGTTCCGGGTCGACGTTCTCCCGGATCGCCACGAACTCCATCTCGGGCGTCACCACACCGGCCCGCGCGTAGGCGAGCTGTGTCGGACGGCGCTCGGCCAGCCCTGCCAACGGCGTACCCGCACCCCGCACCGGCGCGACGTCACCCCGTTCGGCGATCCACCGTCCGCGCAGTGGCGGCAGCCCCACCTCGGGGTCGGATCCGGGACCGGACGTGTCGTACAGCCGTACCGGCGGATGGTCGCCGGTGAGCGCCACCTCTGCGAAGGGCACCCGGACATCCGGGCGTGACCCCTCGACGTACACCTTGCCTCGTGCCTGCATGACAGCCTCCCTGGTGATCAAGCGGACCAGCCGAAGTGGTCCAGTGGCCCGCGCCCCGCGCCCAGCTCCCAACTCCGCGCGCCGGTCAGCGCACGGAGCACGTACTCCTTGGCGGCCCCGACCGCCACCGGCACCGGATCGCCCAGGGCGAGCCGCACGGCGATCGCCGCGGAGAACGAGCACCCGGTGCCGTGGGTGTGCCGCGTGTCCACCCGCGGTGCGCGCAACAGGGTGGTGACGCCGCCGCCGTGCAGGACGTCGACCGCCTCTCCGGAGTCCAGGTCGCCGCCGGTGACCACCACGTGCTCCGGGCCGCCGGCCGCGAGGGCCTCGGCGGCGGCGACCATCCCCGCCAGGTCGTCCACCGGGCGTCCGGTGATGGCCGCGGCCTCCGCGCAGTTCGGCGTCGCCACCCTGGCGTACGGAAGCAGCCGCTCGACCGCGCCGACCACGCCGAGCCGGTGCCCGCTGGTGGCGACGAGCACCGGGTCGACGACGAGCTGGGGCAGCCGGCCGTCCCGCGCGGCCTCGGCCACGGCGTCGGCGACGGCGGGGGTGCCGAGCATTCCCGTCTTGACCGCGCGGACCGTGAAGTCGGCGAGCACGCTGTCCAGCTGTTCGACGACCGTGCGCGGGGGCAGCGGCAGGACGGCGTCGACGCCCCGGGTGTTCTGCGCGGTGACGGCGGTGAGGACGCTGGTGCCGTACGCGCCGAGCGCCGCGAAGACCTTCAGGTCGGCCTGGATGCCCGCGCCACCGCCCGAATCGGAGCCGGCAATGGTGAGCACGGTGTTCGGTGTCACGTCTCCCCCTCGGTGGTCGCGATGTGGAAGGCCCTGGTCAACGTCGCTGCTGTCTCGATCGGGTTCTCGGCCCGCATGAGCGCGCCCAGCACTGCCACTCCGGTGGCTCCGGCCTCGACGCAGGCGGTCACGTGTTCCGGTGTCTCGATGCCGCCCAGCGCGAGGGTCGGCACGGTGCTGACCTCGATCAGCCTGTGCAGCCCGTTCGGTCCGAGGGGTGGGCCGTAGCCGGGCTTGGTCCTCGTGGGGTAGACCGGGGAGAGGGTGGCGTAGTGCTCGGTGGTGAGGCGGTGCAACTCCGTCTGGTCGTGACAGGAGCGGCCGACCAGCGGGTGGGTCGGCGGCGGGTACGGGCCAGCGGCGGCCAGGTGGACGGCCGCGCCGTCGAGCGGGTCGGGGCCCGCCACGATCAGCGTCCCGCCGACGTCGGCGAGGATCCCGCGCAGGTCGGCGGCGAGGGCGACACGCTCGGCGCGGGGCAGGTCCTTCTCCCGCAGCACCACCCATCGCACTCCCCCGGCCACAGCCGCCGCGACGACCCGGTCGAGCGGCCCTCGCGCCACCTGCCGATCCGTCAACAGGACGACTCCCCACGGCACGGACCCCGTCGTCTCCAGCTCCGTCTCCGCCTCGGGATCCGCGGAGATCGTGGAGGGAAACAGCCCCTCTGCGGGCTGTTCGCCCCCACGATCTGCCGGAGCGCGGGCCGGTGCCCCGGGCAACGCCGCCGAGGACGTCACAGGTCGGGCCTTCCGTCGTCGGAGGTGGACGGGAGGGCGTGGAAGCGGCGGGTGATCCGGCCCGCGCCGTACGCCAGACGGCCGGCTTCGACGGCGTACCGCATCGCCGTGGCCATCGCCACCGGGTCGGCGGCCCGGGTGACCGCGCTGGCCAGCAACACCGCGTCGCACCCCAGCTCCATGGCCAGCGCCGCGTCGGACGCGGTGCCGATGCCTGCGTCGAGGATGACCGGCACGTCCACGCCCTGCCGGATCAGCCGGATGTGGTGCGGGTTGCCGATGCCGAGTCCCGAGCCGATCGGCGCGCCGGCCGGCATCACGGCGGCGCAGCCCACGTCCGCAAGCCGACGGGCGAGCACGGGGTCGTCACTGGTGTACGGCAGCACGGTGAAACCGTCGGCGACCAGTTCCTCGGCGGCGCGGAGCAGCTCCACCCCGTCGGGCAGCAGCGTCCGCTCGTCGCCGATCACCTCCAACTTGATCCAGTCGGTGTCGAACGCGTCCCTGGCCAGCCGGGCCACCTTCACCGCCTCGGCCGCGGTGTGGCAGCCGGCGGTGTTCGGCAGCAGGCGTACGCCACACCGGTCGAGCAGCTCGAGCAGCCCACCGGCGGAGCCCGGGGCGGTGTCGACCCGACGCAGCGCCAGGGTCACCAGCTCGGTGCCGGACGCCCGGATCGCCTTCTCCAGCACGTGCAGGTTCGCGGCACCGCCGGTGCCGAGGATCAGCCGCGAGGTGAACGTCTCACCGCCCAGGTGCAACGGCACCCCGCTCACCCGCCCTGGGCGGCGGTGAGCACCTCGACCCGGTCACCGTCGCGCAGCAGCGCGGCCGGCCAGCCGGTTCTGGGCACCACCTCGCCGTTGACCGCGACCGCCACCCCGCGCTGCTGAGGGGCGATGTCGCGGACCAGGTCGGCCACCGACGCGCCACCCGGGACAGTGCGCCCGGCTCCGTTCACCGTCAGCTCCATCGGTCCTCCTCCGTCGTCCGTCCAGGCCCGTCCACCCCGGCCGAGCCCGCACCGCCGAATCGTTCGGGGCCGAAGGGGGCGAGCAGCGGGTCGGGCACGCCTGTGGTCACCAGGTTGGCGATCAGGTCGGCGGTGACCGGGGTGAGCACGATGCCGTGCCGGTGGTGACCCGTGGCGGCCAGCACGTCCGGTCGGCCGGGCAGCGGCCCGAGGATGGGCGCGTTGTCGGGGGTGCCCGGGCGCAGGCCGGCAACCGCCTCCACCAGGTCGTACTCGGCCAGCTCGGGAAGCAGGTCGACCCCGGCCCGGAGCAGGCGCAGGACCGCGCCGGCGGTGACCGTGGTGTCGGACCGTTCCTCGACCGTCGCGCCGAGCACCACCTCCCCGTCAGACCGGGGCACCAGATAGACGGACTCGCCGTCGGCGTACCCCCGGATCACGTGCCGGAAGCCCGGCGCGACGCCGCCGGGCGCGCGCAGCCGGAGGATCTGGCCCTTCACGGGCCGCACCGGCAGACCGGTGAGGACCGCGGCGCCGCAGCCGGCGGCGACCACGGTGACCCGGGCGTCGACCTCGCCCAGATGCCGGACCGGCTGCGGCACGAGCACCGCGCCGGCCCGCCGGGCGGCCGTGCGCAGCGCCGGCACCAGCAGGCGGGGGTCGACCTGGTGGTCGGTGGGGGCGAGCGCCCCACCGCGCACCCGGGGGGCGAGCGCCGGCTCGCGGTCGCGCAGCTCGGTGGGGCGCAGCGGGGTCACCGGCAGCCCCAGACCCTGTTGGTACGCCCAGAGTCGGCGCGCCTCGGCCAGGTCGTCGCCGGTCAGCCCGACCATCAGGGTGCCCTCGGTCCGGTAGCCGAGCTCGGCGCCGGTCGCCTCGGTCAACTCCGCGGCGAACGCCGGCCAGCGGGCGGCGGACGCCAGCAGCAACCCGGTGAGCTGCCGTTCACCGAAGTACGCCTCGGCGACCGGGGAGAGCATGCCGGCGGCCACTGCCGAAGCGCCGGAGCCGGAGGCCGGATCGTGCACGACCACTCGCAGCCCGCGGGCGGCGCAGCGCCAGGCGACCGCGAGCCCGATCGGCCCCGCACCCACCACCGCCACATCCGGCCGGGCCCCTTCGTCGGATGGCGTCGACGCGGACCGGCCGGTCAGCACGTCAGCGCCCTCAGCAGTTCCGCGGTGACCCGGGCCGGGTCGGCGGCGGCGGAGACGGCGCCGACGACCGCCACTCCGTACGCGCCGGCGTCGCGCAGCGCCGGTACCCGGGCGGCGGTCACCCCGCCGATCGCGATGACCGGCACGTCGACGGCACCGCTGACGGCGCGTACCCCCGCCGGACCGATCGGGTCGGGTAGCCCGACCTTGGTGCTGGTGGCGTGGCACGGCCCGACGCCCAGGTAGCTGGCTCCGGCGGCGACCGCCTCGACCGCCGTCCCCGGCGCGCGGGCGGTGGCTCCCAGCACGCCGGTGGGGCCGAGCACCCGGCGGGCGGCGGCGACGGGCAGGTCGTCGGCGCCGACGTGCCCGCCGGCCGCGCCCACCGCCAACGCCACGTGCAGCCGGTCGTTGACCAGGCAGCTCGCCCCGTACGGCGTGCAGAGCGCCAGCACCCGGCGAGCCAGGTCGTACGCCTCGAGATCGGTGGCGGAGTCCTCGACCCGGACCTGCACCACCAGGTCCGCGCCGGCCGCCGTGAGGGCGGCCCGCACCACGCTGAGCGGATCCCGCCCGGGTCGGGTGTCGGTGATCAGATGCAGTCGTCCAAGGGACGGCACGGCAACTCTCCTCCCTGCGCCGGCATTACCCGGATCAGGTTCAACGGTCGGGGGCTTCAGCCCCCCTCTCAGCCCGGTACACCGGGCTCCCGTGGGTTACTTGCGTGCCACCGTACGACGCTTTCCCGGATCCGCCAAGGGCGGGGACACCGTTTTTCCGACGAACGTCCGAACTCGACAGCCGGGGCAGCGGGTGACCATGCCATCACGCGATGCTGTCCTGATGCCGTCCCGGCCCGGATCCCACGACAGGTGGGCCTCTTGCCCTTCCTCGGCAGCCGAGGCGCTCAGTGAGTCGCCGATGGAGACCCGCCTGCGGCTACTACTGCTCGACGCGGGACTGCCCCCGCCGACGGCGCAGCACGACGTGGAACGCCAGGCGCGTCCAACCGCGCCCGTGACAGCCGCCCTGTTCCACCCGACACGCCGCCACCGCACCCGCCGCCCCCCGGCGGCCGCCGCGCGAACCGCGACGCCGGCAGCATCGCGCCACGCGTGGAACACCACGGCTGTCATGACCCCGTCCGGACGTACCTGTTGTTCCACCCGTCACCGCGCCACGCCACCCGCGCCGGCACGAGCCGGGCGGGGTGGCGGGTCAGAGGATGGCGCGTAGTGCGGCCAGGTCGTCGTCGGTGGGCTCCCAGGTGCCGGCTGCGGCGTTGGCGTGCACCTGCTCGGGCGTGGTGGCGCCGGCGATCACCGAGGTCACCGCCGGTTGGGCGGCCAGCCCGCCGATCGCCACCTGGAGCACGCTCAGCCCCCGCTCGGCCGCGTACGCCTCGATCGCCTCGATGGTGTCCCAGTCGGCCGCGGCGAGCCGTTCCGCGTACCGGCCACCGCCGGAGAGCCGGCTGCCGGCGGGCGGCTGCCCGTCACGCTTGTACTTGCCGGTGAGCAGGCCGTTGGCGAGCGGGAAGAACGGCAGCATGCCGAGCCCGAACCGCTCGCAGGCCGGGATCACCTCGGTCTCGACGGACCGCTCCAGCAACGAGTAGTGGTTCTGCGCGGAGATGAAGCGGGCCCGACCGTTGGACGAGGCGACCCAGTCCGCGTCGGCGATCTGCCAGCCGGCGAAGTTGGAGTTGCCCAGGTAGCGCACCTTGCCGTCGCGGACCAGGTCGTCCAGGGCGGCGAGCGTCTCGTCGATCGGGGTGCCCGGGTCGGGCTCGTGCATCTGGTAGAGGTCGATGTGGTCGGTGCCGAGCCGGCGCAGCGACGCCTCGACCGCGCGGGCGATGTAGCGCCGCGAGCCCCGGGCACCGAAGTCCGGACCGTTTGCCCCGTTCATGTCCATGCCGAACTTGGTGGCCACCACCACGTCGTCCCGGCGGCCCTTGAGCGCCTGCCCGAGCAGTTCCTCGGAACCGCCCTGCGGCTCGCCGTAGATGTCGGCGGTGTCGAACAGGGTGATCCCGGCGTCCAGGGCGGCGTCCACCACCGCGCGGGTGCCGTCGACGTCGAGCTTGCGGCCGAAGTTGTTGCAGCCGATGCCGACCACGGACACCACGAGCCCGGAGTCGCCCAGCCGGCGATAGGTCATCTCAGTCACGAGATCCACCCTATGCCGGCCGGACGCACCAGGACCCCGGACCGGTGCGGGGTCAGCCCACGTCCCAGACCGGCTCCGGGGTCTCCACCACCTCGCTGTCCCCTCCGAACAGCACGAACCGGTCGAAGGTGCGGGTGAACCACCGGTCGTGGGTGACGGCGATCACCGTGCCCTCGAACGCGTTCAGGCCCGTCTCCAACGCCTCGGCGCTGGCCAGGTCGAGGTTGTCGGTGGGCTCGTCGAGCAGCAACAGGGTCGCCCCGGACAGCTCCAGCAGCAGCACCAGGAACCGGGCCTGCTGCCCGCCGGAGAGCGTGCCGAAGCGTTGGTCGCCCTGCCCGGCCAGCTCGTAGCGGCTGAGCACCCCCATCGCCGCGTGCCGGTCCATCCCGGTCCGGTGCTCGTCGCCCCGCCAGAGGATCTCGACGAGCGTCTTCGACATCAGCTCGGGCCGGTCGTGGGTCTGGGAGAAGTGCCCTGGGCGGACGCGGGCACCGAGTCGGGCCGAGCCGTCGTGCGCCACCGGCGCGAGCGCGCCCGCGCCGTCGACCGGCCCGTTCGCCGGGTCGGGGTCGGTGCCGCCGCGGGCCAGCAGCCGCAGGAAGTGCGACTTGCCGGTGCCGTTGGCGCCGAGCACCGCCACCCGGTCGCCGTACCAGATCTCCAGGTCGAAGGGGTAGGTCAGGCCGTCGAGCTCCAGCTTGTCGCAGATCACCGCGCGCTTGCCGGTCCGCCCGCCGGTCAGCCGCATCCGGATGTCCTGGTCCTTCGGCGGTACGGGTGGAGGCCCGGCCTCCTCGAACTTGCGCAGCCGGGTCTGCGCGGCCTGGTAGCGCGAGGCCAGCCCATCGTTGTACGCGGCCTTCTGCTTGTACATCAGCACGAGATCGCGAAGTTTCTGGTGCTCCTCGTCCCAGCGCCGGCGCAGCTCGTCGAGGCGGGCGTGCCTCGCCACCCGAGCCTCGTACCAGCTGGCGAAGCCACCCGGGTGCACCCAGGCGCTGCCGCCCTCCACGGCGACGACCCGGTCGGCGGTCTGGGCCAGCAGCTCGCGGTCGTGCGAGACGTAGAGCACCGACTTGGTCGACTCCCGCAGCCGCGCCTCCAGCCAACGTTTGCCGGGCACGTCGAGGAAGTTGTCCGGCTCGTCCAGGAGCAGCACCTCGTCGGGGCCGCGCAGCAGCAGTTCCAGCGCGAAGCGCTTCTGCTGCCCGCCGGAGAGGGTGCGGACCGGCCGGTCCCGGACACCGTCCCAGGGCTGGTCGAGCACGATGGTGGCGACCGTGTCGAAGAGCACCTCGGCGTCGTACCCGCCGGCCTCGCCCCAGGCGCCCAGCGCGTCGGCGTACGCCAGCTGGGCCTTGCCGGCGGCGGTGCTGTACTTGCCGCGGACCTCGGCCGACCGCATGGCCGCCTCGGTCTCGGCGAGCCGGCGGCCGGCCTCCCGCAGCGACGGTGGCGCCAGTGACAGCGCGAGGTCGGCCAGCGTCGAGTCGTCGCCGATCATGCCGATGAACTGGCGCATCACCCCCAGGCCGCCGGCCCGGGCGACGGCGCCGGTACGCACCGGCAGGTCGCCGGCGACCATCCGCAGCAGCGTCGTCTTGCCCGCGCCGTTGGGGCCCACCAGGGCGACCTTGCTGCCCTCTCCGACCCGGAACGACACGTCGGCGAACAGTTCCCGACCGTCGGGCAGGGTGTGCCCGACCGCCGCCACATCCACGTATCCCACGCCGGGATCCTGCCCCAACGCGAGCCGGGGGGACATCCAATTACCGGGTGACCCGCAGCACCCGGAAGCCCTTCTGGCTGGCGCGTCGCTCGACCTGCCAGCCCTGTTCGGTGAGCCAGCGGTGCAACGAGTCGCCGCCGAGGTGTCGGGCGACCACCAGCCAGCCGACGCCGTCCGGGGCGAGCCGGGGCAGCCAGCGCAGCAGCAGGTCGTGCAGGCCGTCCTTGCCGATCCGGATGGGCGGGTTGGACCAGAGCTGGGCGAAGCGGGTCTCCTCCGGCACGTCGTCCGGTGCGGCCACCCGCATCCGGTCGGCGGCGCCGACCCGGGCCGCGTTGGCGACGGTGAGCTCGCGGGCGCGGGCGTTGACGTCGACCGCCCAGACGGTGCTTACCGGTGCCACGTCGGCCAGCACGCAGGCGATCGGCCCGAACCCGCAGCCGAGGTCGAGCACGTCACCGGTGGTGTCGGGGGTGGGCAGCTCGGCCTTGCGCAGGAGCACGGCGGTGCCCGGGTCGAGTCGGCTGGCGGAGAAGACCCCGCCGGCCGAGACGAGCCGGTAGTCGCGGTCGGCGACGGAGAACTCGACCTCGCGCGGCGGAGCGTCGCTGGCGGGCTGAGCGGTGAAGTAGTGGTCGCCGGTCATGCCCGCAATTCTCGCACCGGCCCGGGCACGCCACGGCACGGCCCGGAGACGCATTTCCCGTTATTACCCCCTAAAGGGACAATGGCTCCTACTCTAGGCGACATGGTGTATCGGTACGAGTCCGATCAGGACGTTTACGAGGAGTACCCGGAGCCCGGGTCCGACCTGGCAGTGCCCAGTGGCCCACCTCCGCCGGCCGGCCCCTCTCCGTCACGCTTCCCCGCGCCATCGCTGCGCCGCCCGAACCAGATCGCGCTGCCGTCGTCCCCACGTCCGCCGGCCCGCGCGATTATTCCGCAGGCCGCGCCACGTTCGGAGGTCTACACCTCCGCACAGCCGATGGAGCCGCCCACCGCGCGCGGCGGCGGCCGACTGTGGCAGGTGCTGATCGGCGGCGCCGCCGTCCTGGTGCTGCTCGCGCTCTGCGGCCTCGGCGCCGCCGCACTGCTGGTGGATCGCGACCCGCAGCCGCAGGCCACCCCGACCTACCAGCCGAACGCGGCCGCATCCGCGCCGGCCGTGCGTCAGGACCTCGACTCCCGGGACACCGACCAGGCTCCGCTCACCGCCAAGGAGGTCTTCTCCGCCAAGGAGCTGAAGCTCACCGACGGGCAGCCGGCCTACCGGGTCCTCACGACGCACTCCAGCGGCAGCTGTGCCGTCGCCGCCACCGACGAGATCGCCGACCTGCTGGTCCGGCTCGGCTGCAACCAGGTGGTACGGGCCACGCTGCGGACCCCCGACGGCGACCACCTGGTCACCGCCGGCCTGTTCAACCTCACCGACAAGGTCAGCGCGGAACGCGTCCGGGATCGGATCCGGCAACTGCTCGACGATCGGCAGGGCCGGTTCCGGGGCCTGGTCGGCAGCGAGGGCGACGGCAGCGACGTGGTGGCCACCGCCCCGGCACGGATCGGCTGGCAGGTTCGTGGCCACTACCTGGCGTACGCGCTGGTGGTCCGCGCGGACGGGGAAGCCGTCAGGTCCGGCGATACCAAGATCCGGGAGATCCTGTTCGACATGATCGAACTGCACCTCAGCCGGAGCGTCCTGCAGAAGCGGGTCGACGGCGGCACGGCCACGCAGCCGACCGCGGCGCCGACGGAGAGCAGCGCGCCTCAGAGCGGCAACTGACCTCCTCCCGTCCCCGGCGCTGTCGGTCAGTCCTCGACCGGAACCCGCAGCCTGCGGGTGAGATCGGCGCGGCGGGCGTACTCGGCCGGGTCGGCCGGATAGCCGACCTCGACCAGGGTCAGCCCGTGCGCGGGGGCGACGGTCACCTCACTGGACCGCTCCCGGCGGGCGAGCAGGCTGCCCGGCCACTGAACCGGTCGGCGGCCGTCCCCGGCAACCAGCATCGCCCCGACCAGGCTGCGCACCATGGCCTGGCAGAACGCGTCCGCCTGCACGGTGGCAACCAGGAGACCGTCCGGGTCGCGGCGCCAGTCCAGCCGGGTCACCTCACGCAGCGTGGTGGCGTGCTCCTTACGCCGGCAGTACGCGGCGAAGTCGTGCTCCCCCACCAGGCCGGCCGCCGCGGCGTTCAGCGCGCCCGGATCCAGCGGCCTCGGCCAGGCCAGCACCTCGTGCCGGCGCAGCGGCTCGGCGCCGAACGGCGCGTCGGTGACCCGGTACTCGTAGCGGCGGAAGGTGGCCGAGAACCGGGCGTCGAAGTCGGGCGGCATCCCGGTCATCGCCCGTACCCGCACGTCGGTGGGGAGCAGCCGGGCCAGCCGGCGCAGCAGCCGCTCCTCGTGCTGCCGCCACACGTCGACGGGCAGGTCCAGATGGCAGACCTGCCCGGTGGCGTGCACCCCCGCGTCGGTCCGCCCGGCCACGGTCAACCCGGTCGCCGTGCCGGCGCCGAGCACCAGGTCCAGTGTCTCGACGAGCACCCCGGCGACCGTGCGCCGGGTCGGCTGGGCGGCCCAGCCGGAGAAGCCGGTGCCGTCATACGAGACATCCAGCCGCAGCCGGATCCGCTCGTCCACACGTACCTCCAGTCATGGGTCGGGCCCGACACCCCTGTGGGGTGCCGGGCCCGACGGTGCCCTTGATCAGGCCTTGTTCTCGGTGGCCTCGTCGCTGTCCTCGCGGGCGGCGTCGGTGTCACCGGACGCCGACACCGGCGCCTCGGAGTCCTGGTCGGCCGGGGCCGACTTCGGGGTCTCCTCGGCCGGGGCGAGCGCCTCGACCTTGTCCTGCTGCGCGGCCTTACGGCCGGCGGTCTTCTTGTTCACCTTGGGCTCGGCGACCTGAAGCTCCTCGACCAGCTCGATGATCGCCATCGGCGCGTTGTCACCCTTGCGCGGACCGGTCTTGACGATCCGGGTGTAGCCGCCGGGCCGGTTGGAGTACCGCGGCGCGATCTGGTCGAACAGGGCGTAGACCACGTCCTTGTCCTTGACGACGCCCAGCACCCGCCGCCGCGAGGCGAGGTCACCGCGCTTGGCCTTGGTGATGAGCTGCTCGGCCAGCGGACGCAGCCGTCGGGCCTTCGTCTCGGTGGTCTGGATCTTGCCGTGCTGGAACAGCGCAGTGGCCAGGTTGGCCAGCATCAGCCGCTCGTGCGAGGGGCTGCCGCCGAGGCGGGGGCCCTTGGTGGGCGTGGGCATTTTTGGTGCTCCTCAGTTGTGGCGGCAGCGCGGACTAGAGCTGCTCGGTCTCGCGGTAGTCCTCGGTGTCGTAGTCGGCCTCGCCGAAGGTGTCCACGACGTGCGCCGGGTCGAAGTTCGGGGCCGAATCCTTCAGCCCCAGACCCATCCCGGCGAGCTTCATCTTGACCTCGTCGATCGACTTCTGACCGAAGTTACGGATGTCGAGGAGGTCGGCCTCGGTACGCCCGATGAGCTCACCAACGGTGTTGATGCCCTCGCGCTTGAGGCAGTTGTAGGAGCGGACGGTGAGGTCCAGCTCCTCGATCGGCAGGGCGAGGTCCGCCGCCAGCTGGGCGTCCTGCGGGGACGGCCCGATGTCGATACCCTCGGCGGTCTCGTCCAGCTCCCGGGCCAGCCCGAACAGCTCGACCAGCGTCGAGCCGGCGGAGGCCAGCGCCGTACGCGGGCCCATCGAGGGCTTGGTCTCGACGTCGATGATCAGCCGGTCGAAGTCGGTGCGCTGCTCGACGCGGGTCGCCTCGACGCGGTAGGTCACCTTGAGCACCGGCGAGTAGATCGAGTCGACCGGGATGCGGCCGATCTCGGCGCCGGACTGCTTGTTCTGCGCCGCCGTCACGTAGCCCCGGCCCCGCTCGACGGTCAGCTCCATGTCGAGCCGGCCCTTGCCGTTCAGGGTGGCGAGCTTGAGGTCCGGGTTGTGCACCGAGACGCCGGCCGGGGGCTGGATGTCACCCGCGGTCACGTCGCCCGGGCCCTGCTTGCGCAGGTACATGCTGACCGGCTCGTCGTGCTCGGAGCTGACGCACAGCTCCTTGATGTTCATGACGAGCTCGACCACGTCCTCCTTGACACCGGGGATCGTGGTGAACTCGTGCAGCACGCCGTCGATCTTGATCGAGGTGACCGCCGCACCCGGGATCGACGACAGCAGCGTGCGCCGCAGCGAGTTGCCCAGGGTGTAGCCGAAGCCCGGCTCCAGCGGCTCGATGGCGAACCGCGACCTGGTCTCGTTGATCGACTCCTCGGAGAGGGAGGGTCGCTGGCTGATGAGCATGTTGTCTCTTCTCTTCCGGGACGCCCGCTATTTGACGTCCGCGACACAAACTGTTCCGGTGGCCCGCCCCGGAGGACGGGCCACCGCAACGAGCCCGACTACTTGGAGTAGAGCTCGACGATCAACTGCTCCTGGACCTGCGTGTCGATGACCTGCCGGGCCGGGAGGGAGTGCACGAGCACCTTCATCTGGCTGGGGATTGCCTCCAGCCACGCCGGCACCGTCCTCGAGCCGGCCTGAGCCTGCGCGACGATGAACGGGGTGAGCTCCTTGCTCTTGCCCCGAACCTCGACGATGTCGTGCTCCTTGACGCGGTACGACGGGATGTCGACCTTCTTGCCGTTCACCGTGAAGTGACCGTGCTTGACCAACTGGCGGGCCATGTCCCGCGAGTGGGCGTAGCCGGCCCGGTAGACGACGTTGTCCAGCCGCGACTCGAGGATCTGCAGGAGGACCTCACCGGTCTTGGCCTGCTTGCCAACGGCTTCCTCGTAGTAACCGCGGAACTGCTTCTCCAGCACGCCGTAGACACGACGGGCCTTCTGCTTCTCGCGGAGCTGGAGCAGGTACTCCGTCTCCTTGGTGCGGCCGCGGCCGTGCTGCCCGGGCGGGAACGGCCGGGACTCGAACGGGCACTTCGGACCATCGCACTTGCTGCCCTTGAGGAACAGCTTCATCTTCTCCCGCCGGCAACGGCGGCAGTCAGCACCGGTGTAACGAGCCATCTCTCTCTACCTCTCAGACCCGGCGACGCTTCGGCGGACGGCACCCGTTGTGCGGCTGCGGGGTGACGTCGGCGATCTGGCCGACCTCGAGGCCCACGGCCTGCAGCGAACGGATGGCGGTCTCCCGGCCGGAGCCGGGGCCCTTGACAAACACGTCGACCTTGCGCATGCCGTGCTCCATGGCCCGACGCGCGGCAGCCTCGGCGGCCAGCTGCGCGGCGAACGGAGTCGACTTGCGGGAGCCCTTGAAGCCCACCTGGCCAGCGGAGGCCCAGGAGATGACCGCACCGGTCGGGTCCGTGATGGACACGATGGTGTTGTTGAACGTGCTCTTGATGTGCGCCTGCCCGTGGGCGACGTTCTTGCGTTCCTTGCGCCGGACCTTCTTGACAGCGGCTCCGGCACGAGCCTTCGGTGGCATAAGTCTGTGCGCTCCTGAATGGGTTTTGGCTTGTCGCCCCGTCGATGACGTAGACACCGGATCCGGTTGGAGCCCGGCCTACTCGGCGGAGAACGACCAGAATTCCGGTTGAAGAATTACTTCTTGCCGGGCTTCTTCTTGCCGGCGACGGTCCGCTTCGGGCCCTTGCGGGTCCGTGCGTTGGTCTTGGTCCGCTGGCCACGCACGGGCAGGCCCCGGCGGTGCCGGATGCCGGCGTAGCAGCCGATCTCGACCTTGCGGCGGATGTCAGCGGCGACCTCGCGGCGCAGGTCGCCTTCAACCTTGTAGTTGCCCTCGATGTGGTCGCGGAGCTGCACGAGCTCCTCGTCCGTGAGGTCCCGAGCGCGCTTGTCCGGCGAGATGCCGGTAGCGGCGAGTGTCTCCAGGGCGCGGGTGCGACCGACCCCGAAGATGTAGGTGAGCGCGATCTCCAACCGCTTCTCGCGGGGGAGGTCCACGCCGACTAGACGTGCCATGTGCGGGCGTACTCCTCGTGATGTGTGGCGGAGGTGTGGACCCGTCCCACCCCGCTACCGGCCGTCCCGTCCTTCCGACGCGGTCAGCGCCGGCGACCGGGATCGGTCGCTGCCCAAGCGGGCCCCGGCCTCCGACCGGGGGTCAGCCACGATGGGGTACGTCTCGCGTACCGCCCGCGGCTGGGACGAGCTTGTGTGTTCGTGTGTGTCGCTGGGGATCTGCCCGGCAACGCCACCCGACCGCGTTGCGGCCGGACGGGCTGAGATCAGCCCTGGCGCTGCTTGTGGCGCGGGTCGCTGCAAATGACCATGACTCGGCCGTGCCGGCGGATCACCCGGCACTTGTTGCAGATCCTCTTGACGCTCGGCTTGACCTTCACGGTTGCCTTACTTCCCATCTGGCCCGGGGACGCGCAGAGCGCGAGACCGGACGTCGAAGACGGACACGGGACTTCCCGGCCGCCGTCAGGACTACTTGTAGCGGTAGACGATGCGCCCGCGGGTCAGGTCGTACGGCGAAAGCTCGACGACGACCCGGTCCTCCGGCAGGATGCGGATGTAGTGCTGCCGCATCTTGCCGCTGATGTGAGCCAGCACCTTGTGGCCGTTCGCGAGCTCCACCCGGAACATGGCGTTCGGCAGGGGCTCGATGACCCGACCCTCGATCTCAATGGCTCCGTCTTTTTTCGGCATATCCTCCGCTGTCCTGACGTCGATTGCTCCGGGCGGCCCACAACGTCTTACACGGGAACCTGACCAAGAATCAGAAGCCCGCGCCAGCCGCGGCTCCAGGTCCCACCGAAGCGCAGGGTGGGCATGCCGGAGTGGACGCTGTGCGCCGATCTGAAAGTGTACGCCCGCCTGCGGGCGTGCGCCAAACCGGCCACCCGTCGACGCGTCGCGTCGGGCGCCAGCGGTCCGTCCGGGCCCCCGATGATCTCCGTACGTTCGCCGCCTGCTTCCCGATCAGGGCCTCGACGATCTCCGCACCCGCGTTGGCGCAGTCAGCTGGCCGGCTGGGGGTCGTCCCGTTCGTCCGGTTCGCCGGCGCGCAGCTCCCGCCGCCGTTCCCGCTTCGCCTGCTTGCGCCGCCGCCGACGCTCCCGCTCGACCGCCTGGCGACGGGGCTCTCCCCCGGTTATCCCGGTGATCGTACGGACAGCCAGCACCGCACCCCACGGCCCGGCGACCCAGGCCGGCCAGAAGTAGAGCAGCTCCTGGCTGAGCAGCGAGGTCACCGCCCAGATGGTCACCACGATGGCGATCACCCTCAGGTACGGCAGCCAGATCTCGGCCAGCCAACGGGCGGCGACAGCACGCCCCGCCGGGGCAGACTGGCCGCCCACACCGCCGGCCGGCGACCCGGCGAGCCCAGCCGTGGCCAGCGTCGAGCGCTCCGGGGACGCCACCGGGGGCAGGTCGGTGAGCAGGACGTCCAACTCGGCGTACGTGCGTGCGGCGTAGGCCCGCTGCAACCGCTCGTCGTACTCGTGCAGGTCCAGCCGGCCCTCGCCGAGGGCCACCCGCAACCGGTCGGCAACCGCCTCACGGTCCGCGTCGGCGGCCCGCATCTCGTCGCGCCCGTCCATGCCGGCAAGCATGCCACCGTTCTGCCACCCCGGCTCCCCCACCCGTCCTCGGGCCACTGATCAAGAGCTCGGCGGCAGGATCCGGGCTCCGGCTGACGCGGCCCTCAGGATCGCCGCAAGGGGGTTGGGCATCAGGGGGTGGTGGCGGGTTGGCTGGCGGTGACCAGGTCGCCGAGGCGGTCGCGGCCGCCGTCGAACGCGGTGAGCACCCAGACCCCGTCCGGCAGCAGCGCGATCGAGTGCTCGACGTGCGCCGCGACCGACCGGTCCCGGGTGATCACCGTCCAGCCGTCGGCCAGCTCGACCGTGCGCGGCGACGCCATGGTGATCATCGGCTCGATGGCCAGTGCCATGCCGGGAACCAGCCGTGGACCCTTGCCGGGCCGGCCGTGGTTGAGCACATGCGGGTCCTGGTGCATCTCGGTACCGATGCCATGCCCGCCGTAGCCGTCCACGATGCCGTACCGCCCGCCCTTGCGGACCGCGCTCTCGACGGCGTGGGAGATGTCGGTGAGCCTGCCCTTGCCACTGGCCGCACCGCGTGCAGCGGCGGCGATGCCGGCCCACATCGCGTCCTCGGCCACCTCGGCCATCGTGAGCAGCGCCGGGTCGACGCTGCCGACCCCGACGGTGATCGCGGCGTCGCCGTGCCAACCGTTCAGGACCGCACCGCAGTCGATCGAGATGAGGTCACCGTCGGAGAGGACCTGCCCGGACGACGGGATGGCGTGCACGACCTGCTCGTTGACCGAGGAGCAGATCGACGCCGGAAAGCCGTGATAGCCCTTGAACGACGGGACGCCGCCCGCCTCACGGATGGTCGACTCGGCGATGGCGTCCAGATCGGCGGTGCTCACGCCGGGCGCCACCGCCTCGCGCATCCGGCGCAGCGCCTCGGCCACCACCAGCCCGGCGGCCCGCATCTTCTCGATCTGGTCAGGGGTCTTCAGCTGGATGTCCAGCTGGGGACGACGCATGGAGCCGATACCTTTCGTTGCCGAACAGCGGGGCACGTCGCACGTACCCCGCTGTTCGCACTCTATCCGCGTGAGCCCGGCCGGGCCTCAGCCGCCGTACGACCGCAGCGCGTCGATGGCGCGGGCGGTGACGTCTTCCACCGGGCCGGTGGCGTCGATCCCGACCAGCTTGCCCTGGGCGCCGTAGTAGTCGACCAGAGGGGCGGTCTTCTCGCTGTATTCCCGCAGCCGGGTGGAGATCGTCTCCGGCTTGTCGTCGTCGCGCTGGAACAACTCGGCGCCGCACCGGTCACAGATGCCGGATCGGGTGGTGGCGTCGAACTCGACGTGCCAGATCTTGCCGCAGCCGCGACAGGTGCGTCGGCCCGAGAGCCGACGGATCACCTCGTCGTCGTCGACCACCAACTCCAGGACCAGGTCCAGTGCGGTGCCCAGGTCGGCGAGGAGCTTGTCGAGCGCGGCCGCCTGCGGAGTGGTCCGCGGGAAGCCGTCGAGCAGAAAACCCTCGCTGGCGTCGGGCTCGGCCAGCCGGTCCCGGACCATGTTGATGGTCACCTCGTCCGGAACCAGCTCGCCGGCGTCCATGTAACGCTTCGCCTCGATGCCGAGCGGCGTGCCCTGGGTGACGTTCGACCGGAAGATGTCTCCGGTCGAGATCTTCGGGACCGACAGGTGAGCGGCGACGAACTCGGCCTGAGTGCCCTTGCCCGCGCCCGGCGGGCCAACCAGAACGAGTCTCATCTACCGCAGGAACCCTTCGTAGTTCCGCTGCATGAGTTGGCTCTCGATCTGCTTCACGGTCTCCAGACCGACGCCGACCATGATGAGCACAGCGGTGCCACCGAACGGGAAGTTCTGGTACTGCTGGTTGTCCAGCCAGATGAAGAAGAAGTTCGGCAGGATCGAGATGACGCCGAGATAGATCGCGCCCGGCAGGGTGATCCGGCTGAGGATGAAGTCCAGGTAGTCGGCGGTCGGCTTGCCGGGGCGGATGCCCGGCACGAACCCGCCGTACTTCTTCATGTTGTCTGCGACCTCGGTCGGGTTGAACGTGATCGAGACGTAGAAGTAGGTGAAGAAGATGATCAACAGGAAGTAGGCCGTGATGTAGATCGGACTACTCGGGCTGACGAGGTTGTTCTGGATCCACGCCTGGATCTTGCCCGGGTCGGTCTGATCGAAGAACTGCAGGGCCAGCTGCGGCAGGTAGAGCAGCGACGAGCCGAAGATGACCGGGATCACACCCGCCTGGTTGACCTTGAGCGGGATGTAGGTCGAGGTGCCGCCGTACATCCGTCGGCCGATCATCCGCTTGGCGTACTGCACCGGGATGCGGCGCTGCGCCTGCTCGATGAAGGTGACCAGGGTGATGACCACCAGGACCAGCACGATGACCAGGGCGAACTTGCCCCAGCCCTTGGTGGTCTTGATCTGCCAGCCCTCGCCGGGCAGCCGCGCGGCGATCGAGGTGAAGATCAGGACGGACATGCCGTTGCCGACGCCCCGGTCGGTGATCAGCTCACCGAGCCACATGACCATGCCGGTGCCGGCGGTCATCGTCATCACCAGAATGGACACGGTCAGCCAGTTCGGGATGCCGGTGCCCTCGGGGACGATCGGGAACTGGTCGCACTTGCCCTGGAAGAGCTGCCCGGAGCGGGCCAGCGCCACGAAGGCCGAGGCCTGCAGCACACCGAGACCGAGGGTCAGGTAACGGGTGTACTGGGTGATCTTCGCCTGGCCGGCCTGGCCCTCCTTGCGGAGCTGCTCGAGCCGGGGGATCACGACGGTCAGCAGCTGCAGGATGATCGACGCGGTGATGTAGGGCATGATGCCCAGCGCGAAGACCGAGAGCTGTAGCAGCGCTCCACCGGAGAACAGGTTGAGCAGGTTCAACGCACCAGTCGTGTCGCCCTGGATGGTGTCGAGGCACTTCTGCACGTTGCCGTACGAGACGCCCGGGCTGGGCAGCGTGGCACCCAGTCGGTAGACCGCGATGATGCCTACTGTGAACAGCAGCTTCTTGCGCAGGTCAGGCGTACGGAACGCACTGAGAAAGGCGGACAGCAACTTCTTCCTCCTGCGCGAGGCGGGCCGCCGGTGATCCCTGGCGGGTCGGGGTGCATCCCGGGCGAGCGCCCGGAATCCATGGCTGGGATGGGACTCTAACAGCCCTGTCCCGGTCCGGGCAGATGCGCCCGGCCACATAAACCGAAACCGATATTACCGGGCGCATACGCCCCAGGCAGACCATGGCGCCCGCCAGTTACGCACAACTGGACGGGCGCCATGGGTGTACGCCTTACAGCTCGGTGGTCGAGCCACCGGCGGCGGCGATCTTCTCCTTGGCCGACGCGCTGAACGCGTGCGCCGACACCTGGAGCGCCACCCCGCCGAGGTCCCCGGTGCCGAGGACCTTGACCGGGTGACCCTTGCGGACCGCACCGGACTCGACCAGCTCCAGCGGGCCAACCTGGCCGCCGTTCGGGAACAGCTCGGCGAGCCGGTCCAGGTTGACCACCTGGAAGACCACCTTGAACTTGTTCTTGAAGCCCTTCATCTTCGGCAGGCGCATGTGGATGGGCATCTGCCCACCCTCGAACGCCGCCGAGATGTTCTTGCGGGCCTTGGAACCCTTGGTACCGCGACCAGCGGTCTTGCCCTTGGAACCCTCACCACGACCCACGCGGGTCTTCGCGGTCTTGGAACCGGGCGCCGGGCGCAGGTGATGCACCTTGATCGTCATTACTCGACCTCCTCGACCTTCACGAGGTGGCTCACAGTGAAGATCATGCCGCGGATCTCGGGCCGGTCCTCCTTGACCACCACGTCGTTGATCCGCTTGAGACCGAGCGAACGCAGCGACTCACGCTGGTTGTGCTTGGTCCCGATCCCGGACCGGAGCTGGGTGACCTTCAGACGTGCCATCAGCGTGCCACCCCCGCACGCGACGCCAGCATGGCGGCCGGCGCGACGTCCTCGACCGGCAGGCCACGACGCGCCGCGACCTGCTCGGGGGACTCAAGCCCCTTCAGGGCCGCCACGGTGGCGTGCACGATGTTGATCGGGTTCGACGAGCCGAGGCTCTTGGAGAGCACGTCGTGGATCCCGGCGCACTCCAGCACGGCACGCACCGGACCACCGGCGATGACACCCGTACCGGCCGAAGCCGGCTTGAGCAGCACGACGCCAGCGGCGTCCTCACCCGTCACCGGGTGCGGGATCGACTGGCCGATACGCGGAACCTTGAAGAAGTGCTTCTTGGCCTCCTCGACACCCTTGGCGATGGCCGCGGGCACCTCCTTGGCCTTTCCGTAGCCCACGCCGACCGTGCCGTCGCCGTCGCCGACGATCACGAGGGCGGTGAAGCTGAAGCGACGACCACCCTTCACGACCTTGGCGACGCGGTTGATCGCGACGACCCGCTCAAGGTGCGGGGTCTTCTCGACGGGCGCGTTTCCGCGGCCGCCCTCACGGCGGTTGTCGCGGCGACCACCCTCGTTGCCACCGGACCCGCCGCCACGGCGCTGTTGACCTGGCATCAGCAGCCTTCCTTATCTCTCGTGACGGGGTTGTTAGAACTCGAGCCCGGCTTCGCGGGCGGCATCGGCGAGCGCGGCGACGCGCCCGGCGTACCGGTTACCGCCGCGGTCGAAGACGACCTTGGAGACGCCGGCGGCCTTGGCACGCTCGGCCAGCAGTGCGCCGACCTTGCCGGCCAGGGCACTCTTGTCGCCCTCGGTCCCGCGCAGCGAGGCGTCCAGGGACGACGCCGACGCCAGGGTGTGACCCTTGGTGTCGTCGACGATCTGGGCGACCATGTGCCGCAGCGAACGGGTGACGACCAGGCGCGGACGCTCGGCCGTACCGTTGACGTTCTTGCGGACGCGGAAGTGCCGACGCGCACGCCCAACGGCGCGCTTGGCGGCAACGCCGCGGCGGCGCTTGAGCAGCGTGGCGCTCACTTCTTACCTGCCTTTCCGGCCTTGCGGCGGATGACCTCGCCCTGGTACTTGACGCCCTTGCCCTTGTAGGGCTCCGGCGGGCGGATCTTCCGGATGTTGGCGGCGACCTCACCGACCTGCTGCTTGTCGATGCCGGCCACGTGGAACAGGGTCGGCCGCTCCACCGTGAAGGTGATGCCCGCCGGGGCGGGGACGACCACCGGGTGCGAGAACCCGAGCGCGAACTCGAGGTCCGAACCCTTGGCGGTGACCCGGTAACCGGTGCCGGCGATCTCCAGGCTCTTGCGGTAGCCCTCGGTGACCCCGACGATCATGTTGGCAACCAGCGTACGGCTCAGGCCGTGGAGTTCCTTGGCCTTGCGCTCGTCGTTCGGCCGGTTGACGCTCAGCTGCCCATCCTCGGCCCGCTCGATCTTGATCGGCTCGGCGAGGGTGTGCTGGAGCTGGCCCTTGGGGCCCTTGACCTTGACGGTCTGCCCGTCGATCGTGATGTCGACGCCGGCTGGTACCGGGATCGACTTACGTCCAATTCGCGACATTTCTACCTGTCTCCCGTTACCAGACGAAGGCGAGGACTTCCCCGCCAACACTCCGCTTGCGGGCCTGCCGGTCGGTCAGCAGCCCCTGGGACGTCGAAATGATCGCCACACCCAGCCCACCGAGCACCCGCGGGAGCCCGTCCGACTTGGCGTACACCCGGAGACCGGGCTTGGACACGCGCTTGATGCCGGCCAGGCTCCGCTCGCGGTTCTGGCCGTACTTCAGCTCGACGACCAGTCGCTTGCCGACGGCGCCCTCCTCGGGCTCCTCGACCGACCAGGTGGCGATGTAACCCTCGGCCTTCAGGACCTCGGCGATGTTCGCCTTGATCTTGGAGTAGGGCATCTTCACCTGATCGTGGTACGCCTGGTTGGCGTTACGCAGACGCGTGAGCATGTCTGCGATCGGGTCGGTCATCGTCATGGATTTCGTCAGCCTTTCTCGCCGGGGTTCCCGGGGCATCAGCCCCGGGCCTACGGCGAAGAGCAATACCTAATCGGTGCAGGAGTTCCCGGCCGACGGCCGGGACGCGGTCGCCCTTACCAGGAAGCCTTGGACACGCCCGGCAGCTCACCGCGGTGGGCCATCTCCCGGATGCACACCCGGCAGAGACCGAACTTGCGGTAGACCGCCTTCGGACGCCCGCACCGCTGGCAGCGGGTGTACGCGCGAACCGAGAACTTCGGCTTCGCGGCCGCCTTGATGATCAGCGCCTTCTTGGCCATCTCAGTTCTCCTTGAACGGGAAGCCCAGGAGCTTGAGCAGCGCCCGGCCCTCGTCGTCGGTCGTGGCGGTGGTGACCACCGTGATGTCCATGCCCCGCTGGCGATCGATCCGGTCCTGGTCGATCTCGTGGAACACCGACTGCTCGGTCAGACCGAACGTGTAGTTGCCGTGCCCGTCGAGCTTGCGCCCGTCCAGACCGCGGAAGTCGCGGATACGCGGCAGCGCGATGGAGAGCAGCCGGTCCAGGAACTCCCACATCCGGTCACCGCGAAGGGTCACCTTCGCGCCGATCGGCATGCCCTCGCGGAGCTTGAACTGCGCGATGGACTTGGTCGCCCGCCGCACCTGCGGCTTCTGGCCGGTGATCGTGGCGAGGTCGCGGACCGCGCCGTCGATCAGCTTGGCGTCGCGAGCAGCCTCGCCGACACCCATGTTGACGACGATCTTGACCAGCCGCGGCACCTGCATGGGGTTGCCGTAGCTGTTCTGCTCACGCAGCTGCGCCACGATCTCGTTGCGGTACCGCTCCTTGAGGCGCGGCAGGGTCTTTTCGGTAGCCGTGGTCATCACAGGTCCTTACCGGTGCTACGCGCGATGCGGACCTTCTGGCCGTTGTCGTCGATCCGGTAACCGACGCGGGTCGGCTTGCCGTCGGAGTCCAGGACCTGCACGTTCGAGACGTGGATCGGGGCCTCCTGGGTGACGATGCCACCGGTCTTGGCGCCACGCTGAGTGGTGCTGATGCGAGTGTGCTTCTTGACGCGGTTCACGCCCTCGACCAGGACCTTGTCCTGCCGCGGGTAGGCCTGAATGACCTTGCCCTTGGCACCCTTGTCCTTGCCGGCGATGACGACGACCGTGTCGCCCTTCTTGACCTTCACGGTCACAACACCTCCGGCGCGAGGGAAATAATCTTCATGAACCGCTTGTCCCGCAGCTCCCGGCCCACCGGGCCGAAGATGCGGGTACCACGCGGGTCCCCGCCGTCCTTGATGATGACGGCGGCGTTCTCGTCGAAGCGGATGTACGAGCCGTCCGGCCGGCGCCTCTCCTTGGCCGTGCGAACGATGACCGCCTTGACGACGTCGCCCTTCTTCACACCGGCACCCGGGATCGCGTCCTTGACGGTGGCCACGATGACGTCGCCGATGCTCGCGTAGCGCCGACCCGAGCCGCCGAGAACCCGGATGCACAGGATTTCCCGAGCACCCGTGTTGTCGGCGACGCGCAGTCGCGACTCCTGCTGAATCACGTCTATCTCCTATGTCTGCCGGTTCTCCGGCCGCCGTGGCGACCGGAGCCTGGCGGAACCTACGCCCGACGTATCGCCGGGCTCGAGCCTTCGCTACTTGGCCTTTTCCAGGATCTCCACGATCCGCCAACGCTTGGTGGCGCTCAGCGGCCGGGTCTCCATGATGAGAACCCGGTCACCCGTGCCGGCGGCGTTCTGCTCGTCGTGCACCTTCAGCTTGGCCGTACGGCGCATGATCTTGCCGTACAGCGCGTGCCGAACCCGGTCCTCGACCTCGACCACGACGGTCTTGTCCATCTTGTCGCTGATCACCAGGCCCTCGCGGACCTTGCGGCGCGACCGCGCGGCGGCGGTGGCGGTCTCTTCGGTCATGATGCAGTCACCTCAGTCGGCGCGACCGAGAGCCCCAGCTCGCGCTCACGCATGATCGTGTAGATCCGGGCGATCTCCCGACGGATGACCTGCAGCCGCCGGTTGTTGTCCAGCTGCCCGGTTGCGGCCTGCACGCGGAGGTTGAACAGCTCCGCCTTGGCCTCCCGCAGCTTCGTGACCAGCTCCTCTTCGGAGAGCTCACGCAGCTCGGTCGCCTTAACGCCCGCTGCCATCAGGATTCACCCACTTCGCGCGTAACAATGCGGCATTTCATCGGGAGCTTGTGGATCGCGCGACGCATGGCCTCTCGCGCGGTCTGCTCGTTGGGGAAGGACATCTCGAAGAGAACCCGCCCCGGCTTGACGTTGGCGACCCACCACTCGGGCGAGCCCTTGCCGGAACCCATCCGGGTCTCGGCAGGCTTCTTGGTGAGGGCCTGGTCCGGGAAGATCGTGATCCAGACCTTGCCACCACGCTTGATGTGACGGGTCATCGCGATACGCGCCGACTCGATCTGCCGGTTGGTCACGTACGCCGGCTCGAGAGCCTGGATCCCGAACTCGCCGAACACCACCCGGTTGCCACCCTTGGACGCGCCACTGCGGTCCGGGTGGTGCGGCTTGCGGAAGCCCTTCGGGGGCTTGCGCGGCATCAGCATCTGTCAGCCCTCCTGCTGCGTTTCTGCCGGCTGAGTCGCGACGGCGGCGACCGCGCCGGTGTCGACCGGCTCACCGCTCGGCGTCTCGGCCTGCTGCGCGATGGTGGTCGCGGCAGCCCGGCCAGCCTCGGTGCCACCGGCGGTCGTGCCGGACGAACCGGACCGACCACGGCGCGGCCGCTCCGGACGGTCGCCACGCTCACCACGACGCGGGCGGGCGGGACCGGCCTCGGCCGGAGTCTCCCGACCAGGAACCGCGTCACCCTTGTAGATCCACACCTTCACGCCGATCCGGCCGAACGTGGTACGGGCCTCGAAGAAGCCGTACTCGATGTTGGCGCGGAGCGTGTGCAGCGGAACCCGACCCTCGCGGTAGAACTCGGTCCGGCTCATCTCGGCGCCGCCGAGGCGACCCGAGACCTGCACCCGGATGCCCTTGCAGACCGGGTTCTTCATCGCCGACTGCATGGCCTTGCGCATCGCCCGACGGAAGCTGACCCGGCTGGAGAGCTGCTCGGCCACGCCCTGCGCGACGAGCTGGGCGTCCGACTCGGGGTTCTTCACCTCGATGATGTTCAGCTGGACCTGCTTGCCGGTGAGCTTCTCGAGCTCGCCGCGGATCCGGTCGGCCTCCGCACCCTTACGGCCGATGACGATGCCCGGCCGGGCGGTGTGGATGTCGACCCGGACCCGGTCGCGGGTGCGCTCGATGTCGACCTTGGAAATGCCGGCGCGCTCCAGGCCCTTGGACATCATCCGGCGGATCTTGACATCCTCGCCGATGTAGTCCTTGTAGAGCTTGTCCGCGAACCAGCGGGACTTCCAGTCGGTCGAGATGCCGAGCCGGAACCCAGTGGGGTGAACCTTCTGACCCATTACTCGGCGTCCTCCGTCTTGCTCTGCGCTTCGGCCGGTGCGGCCTGCGTCGCCGGGGCGGCCTTCTTCGCCGCGGCCTTCCTCGGCGCTGCCGGCGCGACCGCCTCGACCGCCACGGTGATGTGGCAGGTGCGCTTGCGGATCCGGTAGGCCCGGCCCTGCGCCCGCGGCTGGAACCGCTTCATCGTCGGGCCCTCGTCCACGAACGCCTCGCTCACGAGCAACGCGTCGGGGTCCAGCCGCTCGTTGTTCTCCGCGTTGGCGATCGCGCTGGCGAGCACCTTGTACACCTGCTCGCTCGCAGCCTGCGGCGCGAACTGCAGCACCGTGAGAGCCTCCTTCGCGGGCAGGCCGCGGACGAGGTTGACCACCCGGCGCGCCTTCATCGGCGAGATGCGCACGTGCCGCGCAACCGCCCGCGCGCCCGGAAGCACCGGAGCGTCGCCCTTTCCTGGCATCGCTGTAACCCCTTGTTCCCTCTATCCGTATGCCCGCGGCGTCAGCGCCGACGGCTCTTCCGGTCGTCCTTCTCGTGACCCTTGAACGTGCGGGTCAGCGCGAACTCGCCGAGCTTGTGCCCGACCATCGCCTCGGTCACGAACACCGGGACGTGCTTGCGTCCGTCATGCACGGCGATCGTGTGCCCCAGCATCTCCGGGATGATCGTCGAGCGCCGCGACCAGGTCTTGATCACGTTCTTCGAGCCCTTGTCGTTCTGAACTTCCACCTTCTTGAGCAGGTGGTCGTCGACGAACGGGCCCTTCTTCAGGCTGCGAGGCATGTCTTATCTCCCTCAGCCGCGCTTACGCGTGGCGTAGCGACGGCGGACGATCAGCCGGTCACTCGGCTGGCCCTTACGGCGGGTGCGGCCCTCGGGCTTACCCTGCGGGTTGACCGGGTGGCGACCACCGGAGGTCTTACCCTCACCACCACCGTGCGGGTGGTCGACCGGGTTCATGGCGACACCACGGACGGTCGGGCGCTTGCCCTTCCACCGCATACGGCCGGCCTTGCCCCAGTTGATGTTCGACTGATCGGCGTTGCCGATCTCGCCGACGCTGGCGCGGCAGCGCACGTCCACACGCCGGATCTCGCCGGACGGCATACGCAGGGTCGCGTACGCGCCCTCACGGCCGAGCAGCTGGATTCCGACCCCGGCGGACCGGGCCAGCTTGGCGCCGCCACCCGGACGCAGCTCCACGTTGTGGATCGTGGTGCCGACCGGGATGTTGCGCAGCGGCAGGTTGTTGCCGGGCTTGATGTCGGCGCCCGGACCGGACTCGACGCGGTCGCCCTGCTTGATGTCCTTCGGCGCGAGGATGTACCGCTTCTCGCCGTCGGCGTAGTGCAGCAGCGCGATGCGCGCCGTGCGGTTCGGGTCGTACTCGATGTGAGCGACCTTCGCCGGCACGCCGTCCTTGTCGACCCGCTTGAAGTCGATCAGACGGTACTGGCGCTTGTGACCGCCACCGTGGTGCCGCGTGGTGATCCGGCCGTGGGCGTTACGCCCGCCCTTCTTCGGCAGCGGAGCCAGCAGCGACTTCTCCGGCGTGGACCGGGTGATCTCGGCGAAGTCGGCGACACTCGAGCCACGTCGGCCCGGCGTCGTCGGCTTGTACTTACGGATAGCCATTGTCTACACCCTTCAGCTGACCGGGCCGCCGAAGGCCTCGATACGGTCACCGTCAGCCAGCTTCACGATCGCCCGCTTGGTCGCCTTGCGCTGACCGAAGCCGGTCTTGGTGCGCTTGCGCTTGCCCTGGCGGTTGAGCGTGTTGACCGTCAGGACGCGGACGTCGAAGATCTGCTGGATAGCGATCTTGATCTCGGTCTTGTTCGCGTCCGGGTGCACCAGGAAGGTGTACCAGTTCCGGTTCAGCTCGCTGTAGCTCTTCTCCGAGACGACCGGCGCCACGATGATGTCGCGCGGGTCGGCGATGGTGCTCACTTGCCACCCTCCTCGGTGGTCTCGGCGGGCACACCCAGGAACTCGTCCAGGGCGTCCTTGGTGAAGACCACGTCGTCGGCCACCAGCACGTCGTACGTGTTCAGCTGGCCGGACTCGATGAGGTGCACCCGCGGCTCGTTGCGCAGGGACACCCAGTTCAGCTCGTCGGCGCTGCTGAGCACGACCAGGACCCGACGGGCCTCGGTGAGCTTGGTCAGCGTGGCCAGAGCCGCCTTGGTCGACGGCTTCTCGCCCGAGACGAACGCCTCGACGACGTGCACCTGCCCGGCGCGGGCCCGGTCGGAGAGGGCACCCCGCAGAGCGGCGGCCTTCATCTTCTTCGGGGTCCGCTGGCTGTAGTCGCGCGGCACGGGACCGTGCACGACGCCACCGCCGGCGAACTGCGGCGCGCGGATCGAGCCCTGGCGGGCGCGACCGGTGCCCTTCTGCTTGTACGGCTTCTTGCCGCCACCGGCGACCTCGCCGCGGGTCTTGGCCTTGTGCGTGCCCTGTCGGGCCGCCGCGAGCTGGGCCACCACGACCTGGTGCATCAGCGCGACGTTGGCCTGCACGTCGAAGATGTCCGCCGGCAGCTCGACGGAGCTGCTGGTGGTGCCTTCGACGGTGCGCACGTCAACGGTGGTCACTTGGCCGCACCGCCCTTCTTCACCTTGCTCTTGGCCGCGGTACGGACCAGAACCAGCGCGCCCTTGGGACCAGGAATGGCACCACGGACGAGCAGGAGGTTGTTCTCGGTGTCGACCGCCTGGACGGTGAGGTTCTGCACGGTGTAGCGCACGCCGCCCATCCGGCCGGCCATCCGGGTGCCCTTGAAGACACGACCCGGAGTGGCGCAGGCGCCGATGGAACCGGGCGAGCGGTGCTTGCGCTCGACACCGTGGCTGGCGCGCAGGCCGTGGAAGCCGTGCCGCTTCATCGGGCCGGCGTAGCCCTTGCCCTTGGTCTTGCCAGTGACGTCGATCGTGACGCCCGCCGGGAACTCGTCGACCGTGACCTCCTGGCCGAGCGAGTATTCCCCAGCGTCCGTGGTGCGCAGCTCGACGATGTGCCGGCGCGGCGCCACGTCCGCCTTCGCGTAGTGCCCGCTGATCGGCTTCTTGACCTTGCGCGGGTCGATGATGCCGTACGCCAGCTGGACCGCGGAGTAACCGTCCTTCTCGGCGCTACGAACCTGACTGATGACGCACGGGCCGGCCTCGACCACGGTCACGGGAACAACACGGTTGTTGTCCCAGACCTGGGTCATGCCGAGCTTGGCGCCCAGGATCCCCTTGACTTGCCTGTCCATTTGTCCGGTCCCTACAGCTTGATCTCGATGTCGACGCCAGCCGGCAGGTCGAGGCGCATGAGCGAGTCGACCGTCTTCGGAGTCGGGTCGATGATGTCGATCAGCCGCTTGTGCGTGCGCATCTCGAAGTGCTCGCGCGAGTCCTTGTACTTGTGCGGCGAGCGGATAACGCAGAAACGGTTGATCTCCGTGGGCAGCGGCACCGGGCCCGCGACCTGCGCCCCGGTGCGCGTCACCGTCTCGACGATCTTCCGAGCCGAGGAGTCGACGACCTCGTGGTCATAGGCCTTGAGCCGGATGCGGATCTTCTGTCCCGCCATGGTGGCTTCTGTTCCTTCTCTCGATGCCGCTGTGTTGCGGGCGCCTGTACCGGCTGGCACAGGCCCACTTCGCCGACCCCCGCGGTCGGGCGTGTCGCGCCCTCGGACCGGGCTCCGCCCCGGAACTCCGGAGCGGTGCTGACCGCGCGGTGGGTCAAGGCGCCGATCGCATTACCGCGACCTGAACGCCGTGCGAGGGTGGTTGGCGACTGGGCCGCCAACCACCCCACGCTCGACTGTCTCGTCACCCGGAGGTTCAGCGAAAGCAGAACACAGGTGACAATCTGTCGTTACGCAACCTGACTAGTATGCCGCACGACCGGCGGCGGGTCTAATCGGGGTTACCTAGTTCACTTGACGATGGTGGTGACGAACCCGGCGCCGACGGTGCGGCCACCCTCGCGGATCGCGAACTTGAGGTTCTCCTCCATGGCGATGGGCTGGATCAGCTTCACCGACATGGTGGTGTTGTCACCCGGCATGACCATCTCGGTGCCCTCGGGAAGGGTGACGACACCGGTGACGTCCGTGGTCCGGAAGTAGAACTGCGGGCGGTAGTTCTGGAAGAACGGGGTGTGCCGGCCGCCCTCCTCCTTGGAGAGGATGTAGACCGTCGCCTCGAACTCCGTGTGCGGGGTGTTCGAGCCCGGCTTCACGACGACCATGCCGCGCTCGACCTCGTCGCGCTTGGTGCCACGCAGCAGCAGGCCGACGTTCTCGCCTGCGCGGGCGTCGTCCAGGGTCTTCCGGAACATCTCGATCGCGGTGACCTTGGTCTTGAAGCTCTTCTCCTTGATACCGACGAGCTCGACATCCTCGTTCGGCAGGAGAACGCCGCGCTCCACACGACCGGTGACGACGGTGCCACGACCGGTGATCGTGAAGACGTCCTCAACCGGCATCAGGAACGGCTTGTCGACCTCGCGCTCCGGCTGCGGGATCGAGGTGTCGACCGCGGTCATCAGGTCCAGCAGCTTGCCGGTCCACTCGGGGTCACCCTCGAGGGCCTTCAGCGCCGAGACCCGGACGACCGGCAGGTCGTCACCCGGGTACTCCTGCGAGGAGAGCAGCTCACGGACCTCGAGCTCGACGAGCTCCAGGAGCTCCTCGTCATCGACCATGTCGCTCTTGTTCAGCGCCACGACGATGTACGGCACACCAACCTGACGGGCCAGCAGCACGTGCTCGCGGGTCTGCGGCATCGGGCCGTCGGTCGCCGCCACCACCAGGATCGCGCCGTCCATCTGCGCGGCACCGGTGATCATGTTCTTGATGTAGTCGGCGTGCCCGGGGCAGTCGACGTGCGCGTAGTGCCGCGCCTCGGTCTGGTACTCGACATGCGCGATCGAGATCGTGATGCCGCGGGCCTTCTCCTCCGGCGCCTTGTCGATCTCGTCGAACGGCGTGTAGGGGTTCAGGTCCGGGAACTGGTCGTGCAGGACCTTGGTGATGGCCGCCGTCAGCGTCGTCTTACCGTGGTCGATGTGACCAATGGTGCCGATGTTGACGTGCGGCTTAGTCCGCTCGAACTTAGCCTTCGCCACTGGTGTCCTCCTGTGGACTTCTTGGTTCGTACGCCCGGCGCGCCGGTCGGCGCTTAGGACTCTGTCGACAGCCTTTCCGGCCGAACGGCCGGGAAGCTTTTGTGGGTTCTGCGGCGATGAAGCCTACAGGCCCGGTCTCACGCGATCCGATCGTGGTGGCCGCGGGCGGGGAAAACCTCCCGCGGCCGACCACGAATCACCTGCTCAGGACGGTTACTCGCCCGTTGCCTTGGCGATGATCTCCTTCGCGACGCTCTGCGGAACCTCGGCGTAGGAGTCGAACTGCATGCTGTAGCTAGCCCGGCCCTGGGTCTTCGACCGCAGGTCGCCGACGTAGCCGAACATCTCCGACAACGGCACCAGAGCCCTCACGATGCGGGCGCCACTGCGCTCCTCCATCGCCTGGATCAGGCCGCGGCGGGAGTTGAGGTCGCCGATGACGTCACCCATGTTCTCCTCAGGAGTGGTGACCTCAACGGCCATCATCGGCTCGAGCAACGCCGGGTCGGCCTTGCGGGCCGCGTCCTTCATCACCATCGAGCCGGCGATCTTGAATGCCATTTCCGACGAGTCGACCTCGTGGTACTGGCCGTCCAGCAGGGTCAGCTTGACACCGACCAGCGGGAAGCCGGCGAGGATCCCGTACTGCAGGGCGTCCTGCGCACCCGCGTCCACCGACGGGATGAACTCCCGGGGGATGCGGCCACCGCTGACGCCGTTGGCGAACTCGTAGGTCGGCGAGTCGTTGTCCAGAGGCAGCGGCTCGACGCTCACGATGACCCGGGCGTACTGGCCGGAACCACCGGTCTGCTTCTTGTGGGTGTACTCGACCTTGTCCACCTTGCGGCGGATGGTCTCGCGGTACGCCACCTGCGGCTTGCCGACGTTGGCCTCGACGTTGAACTCGCGGCGCATCCGGTCGACCAGGATGTCCAGGTGCAGCTCGCCCATGCCGGAGATGACCGTCTGACCGGTCTCCTCGTCCAACCGGACGCGGAAGGTCGGGTCCTCCTCGGCCAGGCGCTGGATGGCGGTGCCCAGCTTCTCCTGGTCGGACTTGGTCTTCGGCTCGATCGCCACCGAGATGACCGGCTCCGGGAACGTCATCGACTCCAGGATCACCGGGTTCGCCGGGTCGGAGAGGGTGTCGCCGGTGGTGGTCTGCTTGAGACCCTGCACGGCGATGATGTCGCCGGCCTGCGCCGACGGACGCTCTTCCCGCTTGTTGGCGTGCATCTGGTAGATCTTGCCGATCCGCTCCTTGCGGTCCTTGGTGGAGTTGACCACCTGGGAACCGGATTCGAGCAGGCCGGAGTAGACCCGGACGTAGGTGAGCTTGCCGAGGTGCTTGTCCGTCTGGATCTTGAAGGCCAGACCCGCGAAGGGCTCCGACTTGGACGGCTTGCGCAGCAGCGGCGTCTCGCCGTCGGTGGCCGTGCCCTCGATCGCCGGAACGTCCAGCGGCGACGGCAGGAAGTCGACCACGGCGTCGAGCATCGGCTGGACGCCCTTGTTCTTGAACGCCGAGCCGCAGAGCACCGGGTTGGCCTTGCCAGCGATGGTGGCGCGCCGGATGGCGGCCTTGATCTCCTCGACGGAGACCTCCTCGCCTTCCAGGTACTTTTCCATCACCGCGTCGTCGACGTCGGCCAGGGTCTCCATCAGCTTCTCGCGCCACTCGGCCGCGGAGTCGGCCAGCTCGGCCGGGATCTCCTCGATCGTGTAGTCGTCACCCTTCTGGGTCTCCCCACGCCAGGTGAGGGCGCGCATGCCGATGAGGTCGACGACACCGATGTGGTCACCCTCGAGCCCGATCGGGATCTGGAGCACCAGCGGGGTGGCGTTGAGCCGGTCGATCATCATCTGCACGCAGCGGAAGAAGTCGGCGCCGGTCCGGTCGAGCTTGTTGACGAAGCACATCCGCGGGACGTTGTACTTGTCGGCCTGCCGCCAGACGTTCTCCGTCTGCGGCTCCACGCCGGCGACACCGTCGTAGACCGCTACCGCACCATCCAGCACCCGCAGCGACCGCTCGACCTCGACCGTGAAGTCGACGTGTCCGGGCGTGTCGATGATCTGGATCGTGTGGCCCTTCCACTCACACTTGGTAGCAGCGGAGGTGATGGTGATGCCACGCTCCTGCTCCTGCTCCATCCAGTCCATGACGGCAGCGCCCTCGTGGACCTCACCGATCTTGTACGTGATACCGGTGTAGAACAGGATCCGCTCGGTGGTCGTGGTCTTACCGGCATCGATGTGCGCCATGATGCCGATGTTGCGTACGTTGGCGAGCGCGTCTGCGGCGGCCACTTCAATCCCTACTTATCGTCGTCTCGACTCAACTGGTGGCGGTTCCGGCGCCCGAAGGCGCCGGAACCAGGGTGTTACCAGCGGTAGTGCGCGAAGGCCTTGTTGGACTCGGCCATCTTGTGCGTGTCCTCGCGCCGCTTGACGGCGGCACCGAGGCCGTTGCTCGCGTCCAGCAGCTCGTTCATGAGCCGCTCGACCATGGTCTTCTCGCGCCGGGCGCGAGAGTAGGTGACCAGCCAACGCAGGCCCAGCGTGGTCGCCCGGGTGGGGCGGACCTCGACCGGAACCTGGTAGGTGGCGCCACCGACACGACGGCTGCGCACCTCGAGGGTCGGCTTGACGTTGTCCATCGCCCGCTTGAGGGTGACGACCGGGTCGGTACCGGACTTCTCGCGGCAGCCCTCGAGGGCCGCGTACACGATCGTCTCGGCGAGCTGACGCTTGCCGCGCAGCAGGATCTTGTTCACCAGCTGGGTGACCAGCGGCGAGTTGTACACCGGGTCAGCGACCAGTGGCCGCCGCGGAGCGGGTCCCTTACGCGGCATGTCAGCTCTTCTCCTTCTTCGCGCCGTAACGGCTGCGCGCCTGCTTGCGGTTACGGACACCCTGGGTGTCCAGCGAACCGCGGACGATCTTGTAACGCACGCCGGGGAGGTCCTTCACCCGGCCGCCGCGAACGAGCACGATCGAGTGCTCCTGCAGGTTGTGACCGACGCCCGGGATGTAGGCGGTCACCTCGATCTGGCTGCTGAGCTTCACACGAGCGACCTTGCGCAGCGCCGAGTTCGGCTTCTTCGGGGTGGTGGTGTACACGCGGGTGCACACGCCGCGCCGCTGAGGGGAACCCTTCAGCGCCGGGGTCTTGGTCTTGGTCGTCTTAGCCTGGCGGCCCTTTCGGACCAGCTGCTGAATCGTGGGCACCGGGTTTCTCCGCTCCCTTCGGCCGCAGTGTTGCGGCCGCGCCGTCTGCTCGTTAGCCGGCCTGATGACCGGCTCTCCTACATTCCGACCAGGGCCACCTTGCGGAGGCCCCGGCACCCGCGGTCGGGCGTGTCGCCCCACTCACGGTCCCGGTACGGACGCTTCCGCGGGCGTACCGGGTTTTGTTCACCGGCACGCGGATCGCCCCGCCCCGGATCTGGCTTGTCGTGCCGCGGTCCGGAATCCGGATCCAGCGCACGCACGAGTTGCCCGGGCACGCCCGGGCACAAGGGGAAAGAGTACCTACCACAGCCGGCCAGGTCAAAACGGAATGGCCCGGCGACGTCTCACACCCGCCAGCCCGATCTCGTTCTGCCCCGTCGCCCGCAGCGGGCACCTACGGGGACAAGTGTACCGGCTTCCCCGCAGGGTCACCCGTCGCCCCCGGACCGGGACCGGAGAGCCGGCGCGCCATCTGCGCCGATCCGGCCGGGGCCCGGGTGATCAGCCTCACGTCAGGGAGATCACCAGGGCCAGACCCAGGCCCAGCAGGCTGAGCAGCGCTCCCGCCGCACCGCAGCTGATACCGGCCACCGCCAGCCCCCGGCCGCTGAAGCGGACCCCGGGTGGTGGAGCGGGCCGGCGCATCTGCCGCTGACCGAGCAGGCCCGAGACGATGGCGGCCACCCCGGCCAGCACCCCGAGGACCGCGAACGCCCCGGACGCCCAGGCCCCGGCGTCGGCCGCGAAGGCCACCCCGATGCAGATCACCAGCAGCGCGACCAGGATCGACGCGATCCCGGCCACCAGCGCCCCGACGGCCAGCCCGGAGGTGACCGGTGGCACGTCCAGGTACACCACGCCGAACGGCGTTCCCGGCACCTGCTCCACCCGCTTCGGCGGCCGCCGCTGATCGTCCGAGGGCGGCGGCACCCCCCCGCCCGGCGCCGGGCCCCAGCCGGGGCCGCGCCCCGCCGGTGGCTGTCCCCAGCCCGGCGGCGCCGCGAACCCGCCCGTCGGTCCGGAGGACGGCTGACCCCAGCCGTGCGGCGACGACTGCGGCGCCCCGGAGACCGGGTACGGCTGAGCTGGGCGGAGCGGGTTGGCTCCGCCCCAACCGGACGGCGACGCGTGCGGGGGCTGTGCGCCCCAGGCGGGCGCGGCCGGCACCGGGGCGCTCCACTGGGGCGAGGACGTTGGCGTCGTACCCGGGTCGGGAAAGGTGGCCGGCGGGCCCGGCTGCCCACCCGGGTCGGGCCGCGCCCAGGCGCTCGGCTCGGACCGGCCCGGTGCCTGGTCCGGCGCGCCAGGATGCCCGGCCGGTTCGTCCGGGGGCCGCGCCGGTTCCGTCACGAGGTCCTCCTGTCGACAGGGCCGCCACCGCCGCGCGGCGGACACCCGCCAGGCTACCGCCGAGGGTGCCGCCGCCCACGCCGGGCGGCCGCGGGCGGCTCAGTCCATGTTCGCGGGGTAGTCGTGACCGAACGGCGCGCCGGCCAACCGGACCACGCCGATCACCACCGCGGCCACCACGCTGACCACAACCAGCACCAGACCGGCCCAGGCTAGCCGCTCCCCCCGCCGCAGCCACGCGCTGCCGGTCAGAAAGCCCCCCGAGGCGTACGCCTCCCGGCGCGCCTGCCGGGCCAGCTGGAGCGCCACCGTGGCGGGCACGACCCCGCCGATGAACAGGCCGGTCAACAGGCCGAGCAGCCCCAACGCGAAGACCGCCCGAGCCTTCGTGGCACGGGCGGGGTCGGGATCCAGCGGGTGTCGCAGGTCCTGCTGCGCCACGGACACCTGCCCGGGTGCGGTCGTCATGCCTCCATCATGCCGAACCCGGCCCGCGGGTGGGCCGGTCCGGATGCGACGAGGCCCCCGGCGGATGCCGGGGGCCTCGTCGTCGTTGGTGCTCGGTGCTCAGCGGTACGACCCGAAGTCGAAGTCGTCCAGCGGCACGGCCTGCCCACTGGACGGCCCGAATCCGTAGTCGGTCTCCGGGTAACCGGTCATCGAGTAGACCTTGGCCTTGGCCTCCTCGGTCGGCTCCACCCGGACGTTGCGGTACTTGCTGATACCGGTACCGGCCGGGATGAGCTTTCCGATGATCACGTTCTCCTTGAGGCCGACCAGCGAGTCGCTGCGCGAGTTGATCGCAGCGTCGGTCAGCACCCGGGTGGTCTCCTGGAAGGAGGCCGCCGAGAGCCAGGAGTCGGTGGCCAGCGAGGCCTTGGTGATACCCATCAGCACCGGACGGCCGGCGGCGGGCTCGCCGCCCTCCGAGACGAGCCGGCGGTTCTCCGACTCGAACAGCGCACGGTCGACCAGCACACCCGGCAGGAACTCGGTCGAGCCGGAGTCGATGACCGTCACCCGCTTGAGCATCTGGCGAATGATGATCTCGATGTGCTTGTCGTGGATGAGCACACCCTGCGAGCGGTAGACCTCCTGGACCTCCTGGGTCAGGTGGACCTGGACCGCGCGCGGGCCGAGGATGCGCAGCAGCTCGTGCGGGTCGATGGTGCCCTCGGTGAGCTTCTCGCCGACCTCGACGTGACCGCCGTCGTGGGTCCGCAGCCGGACACGCTTGGAGATCTTGTCGTAGACGATCTCCTCGCTGCCGTCGTCCGGAACCACGATGATCTTCCGCGAGCGCTCGCCGTCCTCGATCCGGATCCGGCCGGGGGTGTCGGCGATGGGCGCCTTACCCTTCGGGACCCGGGCCTCGAAGATTTCCTGGACACGCGGCAGACCCTGGGTGATGTCCTCACCCGCGACACCACCGGTGTGGAAGGTACGCATCGTCAGCTGCGTACCCGGCTCACCGATCGACTGGGCGGCGATGATGCCGACCGCCTCGCCGACGTCCACGGTCTTGCCGGTCGGCAGCGAACGCCCGTAGCAGGCACCGCAGACACCCAGCTTCGACTCGCAGGTGAGCACGCTGCGCACCCGGACCGTCTCCACGCCGGCGGCGACGATCTTGTCGACCCCGATGGAGTTGATGTCCTGACCCCGCTCGGCGACCACGGTGCCGTCGGGCCCCTTGATGTCGTCGGCCAGGGTACGGGCGTGCACGCTGGTCTCGGCGTGCTCGTGCACGACCAGCTTGCCGCCCTCCAGGCGCTCGCCGATCTGCATCGGGATCGCCCGGTCGGTGCCGCAGTCCTCCTCGCGGATGATCACGTCCTGCGAAACGTCCACCAGACGACGGGTCAGGTAACCCGAGTCGGCGGTCCGCAGCGCCGTGTCGGCGAGACCCTTACGAGCACCGTGCGTGGAGATGAAGTACTCCAGCACGGACAGACCCTCCCGGTAGCTGGCCTTGATCGGCCGCGGGATGATCTCGCCCTTCGGGTTGGCCACCAGACCACGGATCGCCGCGATCTGCCGGAGCTGGAGCAGGTTACCGCGAGCACCCGAGTGGATCATCTTCCACAGTGGGTTCTCCTGCGGCAGCGCGGTGTCCATCTCCTTGGCGACCTCGTTGGTCGCCTTGGTCCAGATCTCGATGAGCTCGCCGCGACGTTCCTCGGCGGTCATCAGACCACGCTGGTACTGCTTGTCGATCCGGTCGGCTTCCTTCTCGTACTTCGCCAGGATCTCCGCCTTACGCGGCGGAGCGATGACGTCCTCCATGCCGATCGTGACGCCGGACCAGGTGGCCCAGTGGAAACCGGCCTCCTTGAGCCCGTCCAGGGTGGCGGCCAGCGCCACCTTGGGGAAGCGCTCGGCGAGGTCGTTGACGATCGCGGAGAGCTGACCCTTGCGGATCTCGTAGTTCACGAAGCGGTAGCCCTGCGGCAGCGTCTCGTTGAACAGCACCCGACCCAGGGTCGTGTCCACGGTCAGCGGGTCACCCTCGACCCAGCCCTCCGGGGCGGTCCACGGCTCGGCACCGGCGCCGTTGTCGACACCGACCACGCCGCGCAGCCGGATCCGCACCGGCGCCTGCAGGTGCAGCTCGCCGTTGTCGAAAGCCATCCGCGCCTCGGCGTCCGAGCTGAACGCCCGACCCTCGCCCTTCTCACCGGGGGTGAAGTGGGTGAGGTGGTAGAGGCCGATGACCATGTCCTGGGTGGGCATGGTGACCGGCTTGCCGTCGGCCGGCTTGAGGATGTTGTTCGACGACAGCATCAGGATCCGTGCCTCGGCCTGGGCCTCGGCGGACAGCGGCACGTGCACCGCCATCTGGTCACCGTCGAAGTCGGCGTTGAACGCCGTGCAGACCAGCGGGTGGATCTGGATGGCCTTGCCCTCGACCAGCTGCGGCTCGAAGGCCTGGATGCCCAGACGGTGCAGGGTCGGCGCCCGGTTGAGCAGCACCGGGTGCTCGCCGATGACCTCTTCCAGCACGTCCCACACGACCGGGCGCTGCCGCTCGACCATCCGCTTGGCGGACTTGATGTTCTGCGCGTGGTTGAGATCGACCAGCCGCTTCATCACGAACGGCTTGAACAGCTCCAGGGCCATCTGCTTGGGCAGACCACACTGGTGCAGCTTGAGCTTCGGGCCGACCACGATGACCGAACGGCCGGAGTAGTCGACGCGCTTGCCCAGCAGGTTCTGGCGGAACCGGCCCTGCTTGCCCTTGAGCATGTCGGACAGCGACTTGAGCGGGCGGTTACCCGGGCCGGTGACCGGCCGGCCGCGACGACCGTTGTCGAACAGCGCGTCGACGGCCTCCTGGAGCATCCGCTTCTCGTTGTTGACGATGATCTCGGGCGCGCCGAGGTCGATCAGCCGCTTGAGGCGGTTGTTCCGGTTGATCACGCGGCGGTACAGGTCGTTCAGGTCCGAGGTCGCGAACCGGCCACCGTCGAGCTGCACCATCGGGCGCAGGTCCGGTGGGATGACCGGGACGCAGTCCAGCACCATGCCGAGCGGCGAGTTACGGGTGTTCAGGAACGCCGCCACGACCTTGAGCCGCTTGAGCGCCCGGATCTTCCGCTGACCCTTGCCGGACCGGATGGTCTCCCGCAGGCTCTCGGCCTCGGCGTCGAGGTCCATGTTCTGGACCAGCGCCTTGATGGCCTCGGCGCCCATGGAACCGGTGAAGTACTCACCGAACCGGTCGCGCAGCTCGCGGTAGAGCAGCTCGTCGGTGACCAGCTGCTTCGGCTCCAGCTTGCGGAAGGTGTCCAGCACCTCGTCCAGGCGGTCGATCTCGCGCTGGGCCCGGTCGCGGATCTGGCGCATCTCGCGCTCTCCGCCCTCCTTGACCTTGCGCCGGACGTCCGCCTTGGCACCCTCGGCCTCCAGCTCGGCCAGGTCGGCCTCGAGCTTGGCGGCGCGCTTCTCGATCTCCGAGTCGCGGCTGTTCTCGGACTGCCGCTTCTCGGCCAGGATCTCGTTCTCGATCGTCGAGAGGTCGCGGTGACGCGACTCCGCGTCCACGCTCGTCACGACGTACGAGGCGAAGTAGATGATCTTCTCGAGGTCCTTGGGGGCGAGGTCCAGCAGGTAACCCAGCCGGCTCGGCACGCCCTTGAAGTACCAGATGTGGGTCACCGGAGCGGCCAGCTCGATGTGACCCATCCGCTCGCGACGGACCTTGGAGCGAGTCACCTCGACGCCGCAGCGCTCACAGATGATGCCCTTGAACCGGACGCGCTTGTACTTACCGCAGTAGCACTCCCAGTCCCGCTGCGGACCGAAGATCTTCTCGCAGAAGAGCCCGTCCTTCTCCGGCTTCAGGGTGCGGTAGTTGATCGTCTCAGGCTTCTTGACCTCGCCGTGCGACCACTGACGGATGTCGTCGGCGGTGGCGAGACCAATGCGCAGCTCGTCGAAGAAGTTGACGTCGAGCACTATGTCCCCTATGTCGTCGTCTGTACTGCTAATTCTCGGGCGGGGTCGGGGGCCGGCTCGCCGGCCCCCGACCGCTCACCTCAGACCTCTTCGACCGAGCTCGGCTCGCGCCGGGACAGGTCGATGCCCAGCTCCTCGGCGGCCCGGAACACCTCGTCGTCGGTCTCGCGCATCTCCAGGGCCACACCGTCGCTGGACAGCACCTCGACGTTGAGGCACAGCGACTGCAGCTCCTTGAGCAGCACCTTGAACGACTCCGGGATGCCCGGCTCCGGGATGTTCTCGCCCTTGACGATGGCCTCGTAGACCTTCACCCGGCCGAGCACGTCGTCGGACTTGATCGTGAGCAGCTCCTGCAGGGCGTACGCGGCGCCGTACGCCTGCATCGCCCAGCACTCCATCTCACCGAAACGCTGACCACCGAACTGCGCCTTACCACCCAGCGGCTGCTGCGTGATCATCGAGTACGGGCCGGTCGACCGTGCGTGGATCTTGTCGTCGACCAGGTGGTTGAGCTTCAGGATGTAGATGTAGCCGACCGCGATCGGGTCCGGCAGCGGCTCGCCGGAGCGACCGTCGAACAGCTGCGCCTTGCCACTGGAGCCGATCAGCTGGTTGCCGTCCCGGTTGGGCAGCGTCGACGAGAGGAGACCAGCGATCTCCTCCTCGCGGGCGCCGTCGAAGACCGGGGTGGCCACGTTCGTGTCCCCCTCGGACTCGTGCGCGTCGATCGAACGCAGCTGCTTCTTCCAGGACGCGTCGTCGCCCTCGACCTTCCAGCCGGTCTTGGCGACCCAGCCGAGGTGGGTTTCGAGCACCTGGCCGATGTTCATCCGGCTCGGCACACCAAGCGGGTTGAGCACGATGTCGACGGGGGTGCCGTCCTCCAGGAACGGCATGTCCTCGATCGGCAGGATCTTGGAGATGACGCCCTTGTTACCGTGCCGGCCGGCGAGCTTGTCGCCGTCCTGGATCTTCCGCTTCTGGGCCACGTACACCCGGACCAGCTCGTTGACGCCCGGAGGCAGCTCGTCGCCGTCCTCGCGGGAGAAGGTACGCACACCGATGACCGTGCCGGTCTCGCCGTGCGGCACCTTCAGCGAGGTGTCCCGGACCTCACGCGCCTTCTCACCGAAGATCGCGCGAAGCAGCCGCTCCTCCGGGGTCAGCTCGGTCTCACCCTTGGGCGTGACCTTGCCGACCAGGATGTCACCGGGGACGACCTCGGCACCGATCCGGATGATGCCGCGCTCGTCGAGGTCGGCGAGCATTTCCTCGCTGACGTTCGGGATGTCGCGGGTGATCTCCTCCGGGCCGAGCTTGGTGTCCCGGGCGTCGACCTCGTGCTCCTCGATGTGGATCGAGGTGAGCACGTCCTGCTGCACGAGGCGCTGCGACAGGATGATCGCGTCCTCGTAGTTGTGACCCTCCCAGCACATGAACGCCACGAGCAGGTTGCGCCCGAGCGCCATCTCGCCCTCGTCGGTGCACGGACCGTCGGCGATGACCTGACCGGCCTCGACGCGGTCGCCCTCGAAGACGACCGGCTTCTGGTTGACGCAGGAGCCGGCGTTGGAGCGGCGGAACTTGTGCAGCAGGTACGTCCGGCGGTGGCCGTCGTCCTGGTGGATGGTGACGTAGTCGGCGCAGAGGTCCTCGATCACACCGCCGACCTCGGCGACCACCACGTCGCCAGCGTCGACCGCGGCCCGGTACTCCATGCCCGTACCGACCAGCGGCGCCTCGGCCTTGACCAGCGGCACCGCCTGGCGCTGCATGTTCGCGCCCATCAGTGCCCGGTTGGCGTCGTCGTGCTCGAGGAACGGGATCATGGCGGTCGCGACCGAGGTCATCTGTCGCGGCGACACGTCCATGTAGTCGACGGCACCGGGGACGACGTCCTCGGTCTCACCGCCCTTACGACGACACAGGACCCGCTCTTCGGCGAACGTGCCGTCGGCCCGCAGCGGCGCGTTGGCCTGAGCCTTGACGAACCGGTCCTCCTCGTCCGCGGTCAGGTAGTCGATCTGGTCGGTGACCCGACCCTCGATGACCTTCCGGTACGGCGTCTCGATGAAGCCGAACGGGTTGACCCGGGCGAAGGTGGACAGCGCGCCGATCAGGCCGATGTTCGGCCCCTCCGGCGTCTCGATCGGGCACATCCGGCCGTAGTGGGACGGGTGCACGTCGCGGACCTCGAAGCCGGCCCGCTCCCGGGACAGACCACCCGGGCCGAGCGCGCTCAGCCGACGCCGGTGGGTCAGGCCCGCCAGCGGGTTGGTCTGGTCCATGAACTGGGACAGCTGCGACGTCCCGAAGAACTCCTTGATCGCCGCCACCACCGGGCGGATGTTGATCAGGGTCTGCGGGGTGATCGCCTCGACGTCCTGCGTGGTCATCCGCTCACGGACGACCCGCTCCATGCGGGACAGGCCGACCCGAACCTGGTTCTGGATCAGCTCACCCACGGTGCGCAGGCGCCGGTTGCCGAAGTGGTCGATGTCGTCTGCCTCGTAGCCGTCCTCGCCGGCGTGCAGCCGGCACAGGTATTCCACGGTGGCGACGATGTCGTCCTCGGTCAGCGTGCCGGTGGTGATCGGAACGTTGACTTCGAGCTTCTTGTTGAACTTGTAACGCCCGACCTTGGCGACGTCGTACCTCTTCGGGTTGAAGAAGAGGTTGTCGAGCAGGGTCTGGGCGTTCTCGCGCGTCGGCGGCTCGCCAGGGCGCAGCTTGCGGTAGATATCGAGCAGGGCCTCGTCGGCGCCGGCGATGTGGTCCTTCTCGAGCGTGGTCATCATCAGCTCGGACCAGCCGAACCGCTCGCGGATCCGCTCGGCCGACCATCCGACGGCCTTGAGCAGGACGGTGACGGCCTGCCGACGCTTGCGGTCGATGCGGACGCCGACCGTGTCGCGCTTGTCGATGTCGAACTCCAGCCAGGCACCCCGGCTCGGGATGACCTTGACGCTGGAGAGGTCGCGGTCGGAGGTCTTGTCCGGCTGCTTGTCGAAGTACACGCCCGGAGACCGGACGAGCTGGCTGACCACGACGCGCTCGGTGCCGTTGATGACGAAGGTGCCCTTGGGCGTCATCATCGGGAAGTCACCCATGAACACCGTCTGGCTCTTGATCTCGCCAGTGGTGTTGTTGGTGAACTCCGCGGTCACGAAGAGCGGAGCGCAGTAGGTCAGGTCCTTCTCCTTGCACTCCTCGATCGAGGCCTTGACCTCGTCGAAGCGCGGCGCCGAGAAGGAGAGTGACATGGTGCCGGAGAAGTCCTCAATGGGACTGATCTCTTCAAGGATCTCCGCGAGACCCGAGCGTGCGTGCGGGTCGTCCGCCGACCGGCCCTGCCAACCCTCGTTGCCGACGAGCCAGTCGAAGGACTCGTTCTGGATGGCGAGGAGGTTGGGGACCTCGAGGTGTTCGGTGATCCTGCCGAATGAAACTCGGCGGGGAGCGAATGCGCTCGACGTACGACTGGTCTTCGCAGGGCGGGAAGCTGCCAAGATGCGTCCTTCCGAGGACCGGTGCTGCAGAACGGCTGGTACGCGTGCACTCCAATGACCCCACCAGAAATATCCGCAAACGGACATTTCCGAGCAGGGGTCAAGTCGGAAGGCAGCGCAAACTAGCAGTGTAGCCGAGAGGCTAACCGCTGTCCAGCCCACCCCGCAGGTCGTTTGCGGAACGCGCCTCGGCCCCCGAAAACCGGGGTCTGCCGGGCCGCTCTGAACGCAACGTTCCCGCTGGGCCGTTCGGGTTGCCGCGGCCCATGGTGCCGCCGCTGTCATTACCCACGTCGTGGCCGTCGCAAGCGCGGTGTCTTGCTGGTGTCAGCGTGCCTGGCAGGCCGGGGCCGCGTCAAGGGCCGGTACCCGGGTCATCCGTTCTTTCCCACCGGAGGGCGACGCCGGGAGGCTCGTCCGGACCCCCGTCGGTGGTTGTCGGCACCCAGCTCAGGACGGGTCGTTGCCCGGACCAACCGACACGGCGGGCGGCGATCCGTGTCGGATCACCGCCCGCCGCGACGCGATCGTGTCCGCGCTCGACCGAGCGGGGCACGCGCTGGTGGAGCGTCAGGTCACTTGAGGGTGACCTTGGCGCCCTCGCCCTCGAGCTTGGCCTTGGCCTTCTCGGCGGTCTCCTTGTTGACCTTCTCGAGGATGGCCTTCGGCGCGGCCTCGACCGCGTCCTTGGCCTCCTTGAGGCCCAGGCCGGTCAGCTCGCGCACGACCTTGATGACCTGGATCTTCTTGCCGCCGTCAGCCTCGAGGATGACGTCGAACTCGTCCTGCTCCTCCTCGACCGGGGCAGCAGCGGCGCCGCCGCCGCCCTGGGCGACCGCGACCGGAGCGGCGGCGGTGACCTCGAAGGTCGTCTCGAACTGCTTCACGAACTCAGAGAGCTCGATCAGCGTCATCTCCTTGAACGCGTCGAGCAGCTCGTCGGTGCTGAGCTTCGCCATGTCTGGCGTCCTTTCCTGTTTCTGATAAGTAAGAATCTGGTGCGCCGTGGGGGCCTCAGGCCGCCTCGGCGCCCTCCTTCTCGCGCTTGTCCTGCAGGGCAGCCGCCAGACGGGCGGTCTTCGACAGCGGGGCCTGGAACAGGGCCGCGGCCTTGCTCAGGTTGCCCTTCATCGCGCCGGCCAGCTTGGCCAGCAGCACCTCGCGGGACTCCAGGTCGGCGAGCTTCGTGACCTCGGCCGCGGAAATGGCCTTGCCCTCGAAGACGCCGCCCTTGATGACGAGCTTCGGGTTGGCCTTCGCGAAGTCGCGAAGCCCCTTCGCCGCCTCGACGACGTCGCCCGAAACGAAAGTCAGCGCGGTAGGACCGGTGAACAGCTCATCGAGGCCGGTGATGCCCGCGTCCGTCGCAGCACGCTTCGCCAGCGTGTTCTTCGCGACCGTGTAGCTGGTCTCGGCGCCGAGCGTGCGCCGCAGCTGGGTGAGCTGGGAAACCGTCAGACCGCGGTACTCGGTCAGCACGGTGGCGCCCGCGCTGCGGAAGTTCTCGGTCAGCTCAGCGACGGCCGTGGCCTTGTCGGCCCGGATCGGCTTGTCCGCCATGTCCCTCCTCTCTCGTTACTCGAGGCTGGTCCCCGTCACGGCCGAAGCCGGATCGGGGGCGGAGGCCGTACGACAACGAAAAAGCCCCGGCGCAGGGCGCACGGGGCGAGGGCCGGCGGATCGTCACGGTCGGCGGACCATGCTCTCTGCCGAGTTACGCTTGCCGCCCTGCGCGGGTCGCCCGTTGTCGCGGGGCCTTCGACCGTGCCGGAGCACGGTGACCAGCGGTCTCTGGGTGGTTCCTCATCCATGAGAACACGGATGACTTGTGAAGAATACGCGACCCGGTGACCAGCGCCAAATCGATCCCCGTGAGCCAGGCCACCGAGCGGCGGGCCGTTCGGGTGCCTCAGCTCCGGGCCCGCCGCCGCCACAGGTATCCGCCGACCGCTGTCGCGCTCCAGGCGACCGCCCAGGCGGTGAGCCCGAGCAGGGTGAGCGCGGCCGCGTCGCCCGCGACGGTCCGGGCCGTGGCCATGATCGGCGGTGCCAGCCAGGGCACCACCGAGCCGGTCAGGCCGAGCACCACCGCGCCGACGCCGCCGAGAGCCAGCACCGCGACGCCGTACCCCGCGCTGCTCACGGACGCCCGGCTGGCGAGCGCACCGAGGGCCACCGCAGCGGGTACGACCAGCAGGTGCGCCCACACCCCCAGCGCGACGCCCACCGCCACCGGACGGCCCCCCGCGTCGACCGGGCCGGTGACCCCGCCGACCAGCCACGGGAAGGCCAGCGCGACGGCCACCCCCACCAGCGCCGCCACGCCGGCGGCGAACAGCCCGGCCACTCGCTCCCGGGCCACCCCGACCGTCACCTGGGCCAGCCGGCGCTGCACGTCCGGCTCGACGTCCAGCAGGATCTTGGTCTGCCAGGCGAGCACCGGAAAGAGCACCACGGCGGAGACGCCGTACGCCTCCGCCGGCTGGGCCCGGCCGCCGCCGTACAGGGTGCCGAGCACGACGAGCCCGGCGAGCAACGGGGCGACTGCCCGCCCGGTTCGCAGGAAACCGGCCAACCGCATCCGGATCAGAGCGTTCATCGGGCCTCCCCCGCGGTCTGTTCGACCACGGACCCCGGTTCCGCCGGCCGGGGCGGCGACCCGTCGGGGCGTACCCGCAGCACGTGGTGACCCTCGGCGCGTAAGCGGGCGACGGCGCCGGCGACCCGCGCGGCCGGCACCGCGACCTCAACCACGGCGATCGCCTCGTCCGGTGGTGACGGCTCCTCGGTCACCGTGCCGTCGGCCACCGTCCAGCGGCGCGCCTGCGGCAGGCGGACCGTCTCGCCGCGGTGGTCGCTGACCAGGACCGCACCACCGGCGGTCAGCACCTCGTCGATCAGCTCGGGAACCAGTTCACGGGTGGAGGCGTCCAGGCCCTCCCACGGCTCGTCGAGCACCAGCAGGCCCGGCGGACGCAGCATGGCCTGGGCGAGGCCCACCTTCTGCGCGGTGCCCTTGGACAACTCCGGCAGGCGGACCGCGTGGTGAGCGGTGAGCCCGAGCCGGTCGGTCCAGGCCGTCACGGCCTCGCTGGCGGCCGCAGCGTCCAGCCCGGCCATCCGGGCCATCCCGGTCAGGTAGCGGGCCACCGTGAAGGGCTGGTCGGCCGGAAACCGCTCCGGCACCCAGCCCACGCGCCCGGGACGGTCGGTGACCCGGCCGCGGCCCGGTCGCAGCACCCCGGCGGCCACCTGGAGCAGGGTGGACTTGCCCACTCCGTTGCGGCCCAGCACGACCGCGACCTCACCGGGACCGATCCGCACGTCCACGCCGCGCAGCACCCACGGACCACGCCGGTGGTACCGCAACCAGACGTTCTCCAGCCACATGCGGTCGAGACTGCCACACCCCGGACGCGCCGGGGCGCCGCCACGGTGGTGGCGGCGCCCCGGTGGAGCGATGTGTCGGCTCAGGCCTCGGCCGAGCCCTCCTGCAGGTTCTTCACCACGTTCGGGTCGACCGGAACGCCCGGACCCATCGTGGTGGTCAGGACGACCTTCTTGAGGTACTTGCCCTTCGCCGAGGACGGCTTGGCGCGCAGCACCTCGTCGAGCACCGCCGCGTAGTTGTCCACCAGCTGGCTCTCCGAGAAGGACGCCTTGCCGATGATCAGGTGCAGGTTGGAGTGCTTGTCCACCCGGAAGGTGATCTTGCCGCCCTTGATATCCTGCACCGCCTTGGTGACGTCCATGGTCACCGTGCCGGTCTTCGGGTTCGGCATGAGACCGCGCGGGCCCAGGATCCGCGCGATCCGGCCGATCTTGGCCATCTGGTCCGGCGTGGCGATCGCCGCGTCGAAGTCGAGCCAACCACCCTGGATCCGGGCGACGAGCTCGTCGGTGCCCACCTCGTCCGCACCCGCCGCGACAGCCTCCTCGGCCTTCGCGCCAGCGGCGAAAACGATCACGCGGGCGGTCTTACCGGTGCCGTGCGGCAGGTTGACCACGCCGCGGACCATCTGGTCCGCCTTGCGGGGGTCGACGCCGAGGCGCATCGCGACCTCGACCGTGGCGTCGAACTTGACGTTGGTGGTCTCCTTGGCCAGCTTCACGGCCTCGGAGGGGGTGTAGAGCTTGGACCGGTCGATGACGTCGGCGGCCTTGAGGTAGCTCTTGCTACGCTGCATTGCTGATTACTCCTGTGGTCTCTGGCGGGCCGCCGAAGCGCGGGCCCTCCCACGGTCAGGTCGTTGGACGGGGCCGACGTCAGTCGTTGACGGTGATGCCCATCGACCGGGCGGTGCCGGCGATGATCTTCTCGGCCTGGTCCAGGTCGTTGGCGTTGAGGTCGGCCATCTTCTTCTCGGCGATCTCACGCAGCTGGGCGCGGCTCACCGAGCCGACCTTCTCGCTCTGCGGAACGCCCGAGCCCTTCTGCACACCGGCAGCCTTGATCAGCAACCGGGCGGCGGGCGGGGTCTTCAGCACGAAGGTGAAGGACCGGTCCTCGTACACGCTGATCTCGGCGGGGACGATGTCGCCCCGCTGGGACTCGGTCTGCGAGTTGTAGGACTTGCAGAACTCCATGATGTTCACGCCGTGCTGGCCGAGCGCGGGGCCGACCGGCGGCGCCGGCGTGGCCTGGCCCGCCGGCAGCTGAAGCGTGAACGTCTTGACGAGCTTCTTCTTCGGAGGCATGTCACTTCCTGGGGCTTGGAGCTGGGAAAATGCGGCTGACGCCGCCCTCGAGGCGCGCACGGTCAGCGCGGTGCGACAGCGGCGACGTTCAAGAGTAGCGCAGGCCGCAGCCCACTCGTCCGCCGAGGTCGAGCGGGAGGGCGTACGCCGACGTCGGCGGCGGGTCGCGCCCGCCGCCGACGACCGGTCAGATCTTGGCGACCTGGTTGAAGTTGAGCTCCACCGGAGTCTCCCGACCGAAGATCGACACCAGCACCTTCAGCTTCTGCTGGTCGGCGTTGATCTCGCTGATCGTCGCCGGCAGGGACGCGAACGCGCCGTCGGTGACGGTGACCGAGTCGCCGACCTCGAAGTCGAGGACCTTGATCTCGGGCTTCGACTTCTTCTGCTCGGTCTCGATGGCCGGCGCCAGCCACTTCAGCACCTCGTCGAGGGAGAGCGGCGCGGGCCGGTCGGCCCGGTCGGTCGCGCCCACGAAGCCGGTCACACCCGGGGTGTTGCGGACGCACGAGTACGACTCGGCGGTCAGCTCCATCCGAACCAGGATGTAGCCCGGGAAGACCTTGGCCTGGATCTGCGACCGCTTGCCGTTCTTGACCTCGACCTCCTCCCGGGTCGGCACCTCGACCTGGTAGATGAAGTCCTCCATGTCGAGGCTCGTGATCCGGGTCTCGAGGTTGGTCTTGACCTTGTTCTCGTAGCCGGCGTAGGAGTGCACCACGTACCAGTCGCCCGGCGCGTAGCGCAGCTTCTGCCGCAGCTCGGCGACCGGGTCGTACTCCTCGTCCGGCGCGGGCTCGGTGGTTGGGAACTCCGGCTCGCTGGCGGCCTCAACCGACTCGTCACCAGCCGCCGTCGCGACCGTGGACTGCTCGTCCACCGGTCCGGCGGTCTCGTCGTACTCAGGCACGCTCGCTCACTTCCGTCACTATCGGCTCTGGAGGCAGCCGGTCAGCTCGAGTTGCCGAAGACAAACAGCACAGCCTTGGCGAAGCCCAAGTCCAGGAAACCCACGATCGTCAGCATCACCGCGACGAAGGTCACCACCACGGCGGTGTACGTCAGCAACTCCTTGCGCGTCGGCCAGATGACCTTACGCAGTTCGGCCACGACCTCGCGGAAGAACCGGGCGATGCGGCCGAACACGCCCACCCGACCGGTTTCCGACCGGGTGGTCGGCCGGCTGTCCGCCGATTCCGCCCGGGCACGGGACCGCGTCGCGGTGCCCCCCCGGGAGACCGGCTCGTCCGCGCTGGTGGCGTCGTCGTCGGCTACGTCGTCGACGATCTCGTCGTCCAGACGATCGTCGCCGTCGTCGTCGCCGCGCCGCTTGTTGTCGGCCACTTCGCCCTCCGTCGCGGAATCTGGGGTCGCACGCCGGGCGGCGTGCGCGGCGTTGGTCACGCCGGCCGGACCAGCCGTTCCGCGACGGGCCGCGGCCGGTGGATCGACCAGAGGGCCCGATGCCTCGGAACCACCCCGCCAATGCCACCACCACGGGCCGAGCGCCGCCATCTCGGCGGCGCGACCCACGGGAACGGTCAGGCCTGAGGCGCAGGGGTGACAGGACTTGAACCTGCAGCCTGCGGTTTTGGAGACCGCTGCTCTGCCAATTGAGCTACACCCCTGTGCGGCAACACTCGCCCCACGCGGCCACAGACGACCGAGCAGGGGTCACTTGCCCCACGGCGGACCAGTGTACGGGTAGCCGACCGACTTTCCCAACCGGTCCACCCGCCACGCGTGGCGGGCGGGAGTCAGCGCGTCGTACGGATGGTCGCGCGGGCCTGCGAGAGCACCTTCTCGCCCCGACAGGTCGCCGTCACATCGAGCCGGGTGAGGCCGTCCTCGGTGACCTCGCGGACCACGGCGGTGACCTCGATCTCGGTCCCCTGGTCGTCGTCGGGGACCACCACCGGCCGGGTGAAGCGGACGCCGTAGTCGACCACGGCGTCGGGCGCACCGGCCCACTCGGTGATCGCCCGCCCGACCAGCGCCATGGTGAACATGCCGTGCGCGATCACCCCGGGCAGCCCCACCTTCGTGGCGAACCGGTCGCTCCAGTGGATCTGGTTGAAGTCACCGGAGGCGCCGGCGTAGCGGACCAGGTCCGCACGGGTCACCTGGAACGTCTTGGCTGGCAGCTCCATGTCACGCCTCCCCACGTACGACGATCTTGGACCAGACAGCGACGACCGGTTCGCCGGCGACGGTGCTGACGTCGGTGCGGGTGGTCAGGAAGCCGTGCCCACCGCGGGTGGTGACGTCCTCGATGGTGCTGGTGCAGACCAGTTCGTCCCCGGCGACGACCGGCCGGGTGTACGCGAACCGCTGGTCACCGTGGACCACCCGGCTGTAGTCGACGCCGAGCGCCGGATCCCCGACGATCTGGTGGCTCGCGGCCACCGTGACGACCACCGGGAAGGTCGGTGGGGCGACCACGTCCGGGTGCCCCAACGCCTGTGCCGCCGCCGGGTCGTGGTGGGCCGGGTCGGTGGCGCCGATGGCGTTCGCGAACTCACGGATCTTTTCTCGGCCCACCTGATAGGGGGCGGTCGGCGGGTACGTCCGGCCGACGAAGGAAGGGTCCAGAGACATGCCGCGAACCTACACGGGAAACACAATCGCCGATCTGCTCGGTCGGCGGCGGCGGAGCCGCGCCATACCGGTCAGATCGGCGATCGGAAAGCATCAACAACGGCCGGCGGGAAGGCCGGCCGCAGGTCAGCGGGTCTCGCGGTGAACCGTGTGCCGACCGTCGCGCGGGCAGAACTTCTTCAGCTCGATGCGGTCGGGGTCGTTACGCCGATTCTTACGCGTGATGTAGTTGCGCTCCTTGCACTCCACACACGCCAAAGTGATCTTCGGCCGGACATCGGTAGCCTTCGCCACGGCGGAGTGCCTTCCTCGCTAACGGAAACAACTACGACGCGTCAGCCTAGACGCTGACTGCGCAGACATGCAAAGTGGGCGCCAGTGGCGCCCATTCCCACGACCACCGGAGTAAAGCCCGGCAGACGCAAGTAGCGGTGGCCGGACTTGAACCGGCGACACAGCGATTATGAGCCGCTTGCTCTACCATCTGAGCTACACCGCCGCGGTGGGTCCAGCTGAACCCTCGAGCCCCCTTACGGAATCGAACCGTAGACCTTCTCCTTACCATGGAGACGCTCTGCCGACTGAGCTAAGGGGGCCTGCGCGAACTCCCCGTGGGGCGCGCAGAAGTAAGAGTACACGGCCCGGCCCGACAGGTGAAATCGGATCCCCGGTGATCGTCTACGCCCAGCTCAGGGCACAATCCGAAGGCGGGGAAGCTCTCCAACCGAGATCGTTTCCGGGTCGGCCTGGGCGCCGAACCAGGCGGCCAGCCGCTCGTACGGCAGCGGTCGGCTGAACAGGAAGCCCTGACCGATCTCGCAGCCGATGTCCTGGAGCAACTCCAGGGTCAGTTCGCTCTCCACGCCCTCCGCGACCACGGCCAGGCCGAACTGCTGGGACAGGGTCACCACCGCGTTGACGATGGCCAGGTCCCCCGGATCGGTCGCCATGCCCTGCACGAAGGAGCGGTCCACCTTCACCTCGTGCACCGGCAGCCGCCGCAGATGGGCCAGCGACGAGTCGCCGGTGCCGAAGTCGTCCACCGACAGGCGGACGCCGAGATCCCGCAGCCGGTGCAGGGTCGGGATGGGTCGGTCGGTGCCGTCCAGCACCCCCGCCTCGGTGATCTCCAGGGTCAGTCGCTGCGCCGGCACCCCGTACTCGGTCAACAGCTCCTGCACCCGGTCGGGGAAATGTTGGTCGGTGAGCGACCGGGCGGCGAGGTTGACCGCGATGGGCAACGGCTGGTTGGCCTCGGCCCAGTCCCGGCTGCGTCGGAGCCCCTCACGGAGCACCACCTCGGTGAGCCGGCTCAACTGGCCGGTGTGCTCGGCCACCGCGACGAAGTCCTCCGGGGCGACCGCGCCGTGCGTCGGGTGCTCCCACCGGGCCAGGCACTCGACCCCCACCAGGCGACGATCCCGCAGGGTCACCTTGGGCTGGAAGTAGACCTCCAGCTCGTCCTGGTCCAACGCGCGACGCAGGTCGCCGGCCAGACCCAGTCGGTGCAGTGACCGGGATTCCAGCCCCGGATTGAAGAGCTGAACGCTGCCCGGCACCGACTTGGCCGCCGTGGCGGCGAGGTCGACCCGGAGCAGCAGTGTCGCCGCGTCGCTGCCGTGATCCGGGTGTACGGCGACACCGACTGCCGTGTCCACGTCGAGGGTGAGCGCGTCGAAGACCATCTCGTCGCGGATCTGGTCACGCAGTTGGCCGGCCAGCTCCAGTGCCTCGTCGGCGCTCTCCAACCGCAGCGTCACCAGGAACTCGTCCCCGCCGGCGCGGCCCACCAGGGCCGACGACGGCGCGCTGGCCCGCAACCGGGCGGCGACCTCGGCGAGGACCTTGTCCCCGGCCGCGTGGCCGAGCGACTCGTTGACCTGCCGCAGCCCGTCGACGTCGAAGAGCAGCAACGCGACGACCTCGCCGGGCGCGCGGATCTTGACCGACTCTTCCAGCGCCCCGCTGATCCGCCGACGGTTGGGCAGCCGGGTCAGCGCGTCGTGGTACGCGTCATGCCGCAGCTGGTCGACCAACCGGGAGTTCTCCAGGGCCACCGCGGCGTGCGCGGCCACCGTCTCGAAGATCGGGATGTCGCCCTGGGTGAAATGACCGACATCGCTGAGCCGGTTGGCGACCTCCAGCGTGCCGACGACCGCCTGGCCGGACCGGAGCGGCACCACGATGACGTCTTTGATCTTGTCGTGGCTCAGCGCCTGGCGCTCGCTCGACTCCCTGTCGAAGGCACGTCCCACCGCGACGGTCCGCTTCTCGTCCGCGGCGCGCTGACGGAGGGAAGCCGGCGTCAGCACGACGTCCAGCAGACCTGGGTCGTCGACCCTGGCGGTGAGCAGCACCTCGGGATGGCGGCCCTGGGCGGGCAGCCAGAGAGTCGCGTACTCGGCCTGCATGAGGGCTCGGACCCGACCCAGGAGAGCATCGACGAGCGTGCCGTCCTGACCCCGTTCCCCGATGGCACGGGTCAGGTCGTACATCGCGGCCAGGGTCCGGTGTTGCCGGAAGAACTCCGCATAGGAGCGGTAGACCAGCACCAGCGCCCCACCGAGCGCGGCCAGCAGCACCACGGACCACCAGGTGGTCATGACGGCGATCAGGATGATCAGACCGAGCGAGACGTTTATCGCGGCGGTCAGCAGAGCGGGACGTGCGCTGCGAAGAGCGTCCCGACCCGCCTGCCAGCCCTGCAGCAGGGTGTGCACGCTGACGATGCTCGCGAGGCTCACGAAGATCACTGCCGTCACGGCCGCGAAGAGACCCAGCCAGGTGCCGGGTTGGTCGACCTTCTTCAGCGGCGGTAGCGCCTGAAGGACGAGGACGGCGAGGGAGGTGCCCGCGGCCGCCTTGGCCACGTTGAACCAGAACTTGACCGGCGCGAACCGGTGCCGCGTCTGCGTGAGCATGGACGCCACCGTGTAGATCGCGACGACCGTCAGCGGCGGCAGCAGGAGGAGCGCGAGGACCAGCGGAATTTCGGTGAGCGTCATGCCGAACGACTGCCGGCGGACGACGAAGTTGAGGACCGGCAGACCCATGCCGACCATGGCGACCAGCAACACGAGCGCGAGCAGCCATTCACCGAAGCGCTGGTCGGACACCAGCCCGGTGATCGTGGAACAGACCGCCGCGAACAACACCAACGGCGCGGTTATGAACCACACACGATCCGTTGATCGACGTCGCGAGCGATCATGCGGCGCCATGCCGCTCCCTACAGCTTGTGTGGTGACCGCCGTCGGGCGTGGATGGACTGAACCCCTCAGCGACCACTGTCGACGACAGTGTTCTCCGTACCGATGGTCCAGATGAGGTCAGCAGCCTGGTAACCGCCACCCACGCCGCCAGGAAGACCGATGTGGAACCCGGCAATGGCGGCGGCAGCGAGAACGAGGAGGAGTGACCCACACAGTCGGCCCAGCCTTCGACCAGACATGATCGCTCCTGTCGGGAGATGTACAACGTTGATGGAGGTTCCACGATCGTGCCATAGCGCAGGCGACCAGGAAAGTGGCGAGCGCCCCGACTGGCCCACCGTCTGTGACTTCCCGCCGTTCGGCCCACCAGCCTCGTCGCGCCGGGCCAGATCAAGGGCCTGATGAGCGCCGCACCGCTTCGCACAACGTTGATAACGACCTTCAACGCAATTCGGTCCAGCCGTAGACAGGCACTCGAATTCGCCACGATGGTCACCGTCCGTGACGTTGGCAGGCAGTACGCCGACCCCCGCGCTCCGTGTCCGGCCATCGACCACCATACCGCCTCTTGGCGACAGCGCCAGTACCCGGTCCAGTTCCCGCCAATGGTGCAGCCCCGGCCCGGGTGGCGTCAGGCTGGATGCAACGGTGCCCCGCCGGTCTCCGCCAGAACTCGTCGAGCAGCAGAGCGGAACGCCGAGGCCGCTGGCCGAAGTCGACGAGCTCCAGCTGGCGTCCGGCGCGAGCGAGTGCCGAACCAGGGACAGCGGTAGCGGGGCGCGCACGTTAGGTTGTGGTGACCAGCGACAACCTGATCGATGGAGAGCGATTCGTGGGAGATCCGCTGGACGACATCGCGGAACTTGAAGAGCTCCGCCTCCAGGCGGAAGACCTGGCGCGGCGCTTCGCGGCCGGCGAACGGGAAACAGCCGAGGTGTCCGCCCGGGATCCAGACGAGATCGTGCACGTGGTCTTGGCCGCGGACGGCCGAATCGGTGAAGTCACCGTTCTCTTCCACGGGCGCAGACGGATCAGCGGCGACCAGTTGGGCGCAGCCATCGTCGAGGCTGCCGACGAGGCGGCCCGCAGGCGGATCGAGGCATGGTCGCACGGCGTCAGCCAAGCGGCGGGGAACGAACCGGATGCACCTGCGCCGGCTGCGTTGCCGCCAGGGCCTGGCCTGACTGAGCCGGGAGGCGAGTCGGCTGTCAATTTTGCCCGGGGACTGTTCCACGTGCTCACCGACTCGTTCGCCCGTCTCGACGACCTCACGGCGGAAGCGGAACGGGCAGCACTCACCACGTCCACCACCTCGGACCCGGAGGACCGCGCACGAGTGACGCTCAGCGGTGACCGACTGTCGGCGGTAGTCATCGACGAGGCGTGGTTGCGCTCGGCACACGCCGATGAGGTGGGAGCTGCGGTCACCCAAGCCCTACAGCAGGCGTACGCGGACCGCGAGCAAGCCAGCCGGCTGCGGAACTCCTGGCCGTACGACGAGCTCGAGCGGATGACCGGCGATCCGGCGCAGCTTCTCGCCAACCTCGGCTTGACGCCGCGACAAGCCCGAAGGAGTGAGTGAGCATGCCACCTCCCGGCCCCGAGAAGCTGAAGGTGTCGATCGAGATGCTGCGCAAGGACGCGGCTGTCTGGGACGACTCCGGCGACGTTCTGCGAGACGCGGCCCAGGTCGCCGCCCGGCTCGAGCTCGCTGCGCTGCACTTCTCCTACATTGGTGACCAGGTCGGGTTGGTCGACGTATACCAGTTGCTCCAGGACCGCTTGATTCGGCTACTCAACGAGGGCAGCAAGACCTTCGAGACGATCGCGATGTCGCTGCGCCACACCGCGGACGGTTATGAACGCGACGAGGCGGACGGCGTGCACCGGCTCAACAACATCTACTGAGAGGCCGGCTGGTGTCCCACCCCTTTCCTCGCCCGCTGCCGTTGTCCGAGGCGGAGTTCAACCAACTCATCAGCACTATCGAAGAGGCCATGCGCCGCATCGAACGGCTCTCCAACCAGCTCGTCGAGCGGGTGAACAGCGCACTTGCCTGGCTCGGGCCATTCGCCCAGGATGCGCTGGACCTGCTGCGGCGCTTCAACGAGCTCGTCCTTCGGTTCTATTCCGAGGTGGGCAAGTTCCTCACCCGCTGGGGCGTGCCCTGGACGTTGTACTCGCACGGCGAGACCTGGACCCGCGACGTCGGCGGGCCAGCGCACGCGCAGGCCGGCAGGGTCGATGCGGGGCAACTACAGGTCGACGAGTACTGGACCGGGGTTGCCGCCACCGCGTACACCGGCCTGCTCCCGCTCCAAGCCAAGGCCCTCGCCAACATCAAGGCCGCAACCGATGAACTCGACGACGCCCTCTGGAAGGTCGCCGCAGGAATCATCGCCTTCTGGCTCGGCATCGCCGCGGTATTGGCGCCATACATCGTGGAGCTGATCGCGGAGGTGGTAGCTGCCGGAACCGTTGTCGCAGCGCCTCCAGCCGCAGCCGCCGCGGGTGCTTCCACCGCCAAGGCCATCGGTCTGACCGTCGCCGTCGTCACAGCGGCCATCGCCTACCTGACCACCCTATGGACGCAGATGCGCGACCTGGACCAACGCCTGCACAACAGCGACGGGCTTCCGGGCGGCAACTGGCCGACGTTGGTCTCCGACATCTCCAACGGGCGCGTCCACGATGGCGGCAAGACCTTGGACTGGAACATCAAGAGTTGACGGAGACCTGACCCCATGGACGTACGCAACGATCGTGTGCCGCTCGTCGACCCGGCCGCAGCCCGGCGCAGCGCGCGTAGGAGCATCTGGATCGGCACGCTGGTATTCCTTGGCCTGACCGGCTTCACCGCGAGTGGTACAGCCATGGTGATCGCTGGCGAGCTGCCCGGGCTGCCCTTCGCCATCGGTGGCGCCACCGCGCAGATTGCCGTTGCCGTCATCGTCGGAACCTTGATCTACACCCGCTCGGGCGAGAGCGCCGGGCTACTCAGGAGAAGGTTAGCCAGCGCCGGCCGGATCTACCGCCGGCTCTGGTGGGCTCTACTGGCTGTGCTCGTTGCGCTGGCCGCCTACGCACTGGTGCGTCTGATCATGGGGGACCCCTGGACCCTGCTGACGGCCGGCATCATCGGCGTCCTACTCGCTCTGCTCCTCCGCGGCGCCGCCCTCCTCCACCGGCGAATGAGCGAGGCGGCTACACACGAAGCAGGCCACGAGTAGCTGGGCCGCCAATGGGTACGGGGGCGTCACGGACAGCGGGGATCCGACCGACGAACAGCACGTCAGCCCAGCAAATCGCCACAGCGCCAGCGTCAAAGCCTCAGAAGAGCCCTGAGAGGCAAGATCAACCTGCCCACCATCTGCCGACAACCAGTCGTCAACGGCTGGACCCAGCCGGACTCGGCCAAACAAACGACAGCGGCCCCCGATCAGCATTATCTACTGATCAGGGGCCGTGTCTGCACCTGGTGGCGGGTGAAGGATTCGAACCTTCGAAGCTTTCGCGACGGATTTACAGGGCGTCCGGGATCTTGCCCACCTCAACCTCTTTGAGCTGCTGTTCTTCTTCCTCATGCAACGTTCGGTTGACCAGCTGCCCACCATGTGCCCACGCCGGGAGACAGCTCGGCGGTCGCATGACTGCAGGCCCCGGGCTGGCATCGGTGCCAGCTATTGGGCCGGAGGGGGCGACAAGTCCGCTGGGCAGTCCTTGACGTGGTGGGAGTACTCGGCGCCGTTACCGTCAGACCAGGACACCTCGAAGCGCATGCAGGTGGTCACCGTGGCGCCCTTGGAAAACACGCTGTCAGACGATGTGCGGGTCAGCGCGACGTCGACCCAACCGACCACCGGCCCCGGCTCGGCCATGCCTGAACTGCTCCAGGAGTCCAACACCTGCCCGTTCGACTCTGCGAGATGCTTGCGTAAGTAGCGCACGGACCCGTTGCCTAGTTCAGTGCGACTGATCGCGGCGACCTCGGCGTCGCGGGTATAGACCTTCGCATCCCTCAGCGCCATGTCCGTAGCCTCCTGCCGACCTTGCTCGGTTGGGTCAGCGCAGCCAGCGAGGGTGAGCATGGCGGCAGCCAAGGCCAGACCTCGGCGGCCGCGTCGGGTGGCCGGCCGGTCGTAGGATCGGGCCCCGTCTTCGCTCATGGCGGCGAGGGTATCGGCGCGCGGCAATGTCGTGTTGAGGGCTTGGCCCGTGGAGCAATGAAACCGCCGGGTGAGACGGGTCATCGGAGCGCGTCGCCGATCTTGTCGTTCATGGTGTCGTCTCCCCCGTCGATGCAGTTGGCGTAGACGCGGAGCAGGACGGCGACGCCGTGGCCCAGGCGCCGGGCGACCTCGGTCGGCGGAACGCCGGCATTCAGCCAGAGCGAGGCCGCCGCGTGCCGCAGGTCGTAGGGCCGGCGGACGAGCGGCGAGGCGACCTGCGATTCGGTCAGCGCCTTCTCGCGGGCGAGCTTCCACCACCGGTCGTAGACCGACTCCGACAGCGGCCCACCGTGCAGGCCTCGGAAGAACCGACCGTCCGGGCCGACCCCGTGATTCTCGACGTGCGCGCACAGCAGCTCGACGAGCCGAGGCGGGATCGGGACCGTACGAGTCTCGGCCCTCCCCCGGTGCTTGAGTCCGCGCCGCTCGTGGGAGCCGCCGTCATCGGTCCAGTGCGACCCGGCGCGCGGCGAGGTGCCGGCGAGCACCAGGCGGCCCCAGCGATATTCGATCTTCTCGTGGTCGCAGAACCGGGAAGGCTTGACGGCCGCCAGGTCGTCGAAGTCGGCCCCGCAGTCGGCGCACCGGCCGGCAAGGTCGCAGTCCTCCCGCCGTAGGTCCGCCGCTTCCGAGGGACGCATCCCCGCGTAGTAGAGGCAGCCGAAGAACGCGGTGACCTTGTCGGCGCGTTTGCCGAGAGATTTCACCGCCTCCAGCAGTGTGGCGACCTGGGCTGGGTTCGCCACCACCCGACGGTCGATGGACTGTGCGACCTCGGGAGCGGTCCATTGGACCCGGTCGACCGGGTTGGAAGCGATCAGCTCCAGCTCGACGGCGTACCCGAGCACGTTGTAGAAGGTGGCCCGCTTCCTTTGGACGGTGGAGGCAGCCGCGGGCTTGCCGTCGAGGCGTACGCACAGGCTGTCGAGGACGCGGCGGATCATCGCGGGCGAGTCCAGCTCGACTACCGGGAGGGACGCGGTTTCCAGCCAAGCGAGGGCCGCCGCGTGGTCGGGCGGGATCTCGTCGGACCAGCGACGTGGGTTGAGGCCGTAGAGGTACAGCGCCTCACGGAGCAGGGCGTCAGTGGGTCGACCCCTCCGCCCTGGACGGGTCAGGGTCACCGTGATGGCGGTCAGCGCTTCGACGATCGAGCGCCGGGTCTTGGCCGCCGCCCGAGGCCACTTCATCTCGACGTAGGCGCGGCTGTGGGCGTACCAGGTGGTGGGGTTCTTGGTTCTGGCCTCGGAGACCGGGCGGCCGGTGGCCGGGTCGAAGGGCTCCCCCGCGTTGGCCGCCTGGACCAGCTCGGCGCGGAACGAGTGCGCCAGGGCTTTGGTACGGAACATGTCCTCGAAGCGTTGGCCGCTCACCGCCCAGCGGACCCGCCACGGCCGAGCCTTACGGTCGGCGCGCTTGGCGATCTCCCAGATCTGGACCTCGTAGCTCTTCATGCGGCGTCCTGCTCCAGGTCGCCGAGCCACCGACCGAGCGCCGACCGGCGGACCCGCAGCTGCCCGTTCGGGAGCTTGATCACCCGTGGTCCCTTGCCGGTCTGCCGCCAGTAGAACCAGGTAGAGCGCGGTACGCGCAGCTCGGCGAGCACTTCCGGAACGGTCAACAACTCCTCGTTCACTGCGTTTCCTCCCCGTCGTGTTGTGCGCTGTGCTGAGTTGCCGAAAGATCTGAAGACCCTTGCGCTGCCCGGTCCTTGGCGGCGAGCAGTTCGGAGCGCCAGCGGGCGCGTTCGCTGATCGACCGCATGAGCCGGTGGGTCATCGGGCCGACGTCCGGGTCATCGGGTCGGGCCAACTCCCAGGCGTGCCGGACCCGTTCGGTGGTGGCGCCCTGGTCGTCGACGAGCTGCGTGCCGTCGGTGGTGACGCCGAGCAGTGCCCGCACCCAGGCCCGCGCGTCGTGTTTGTGGTCGGCGAGGGTCTTGCCGGACCAGTCGCGGGAGATGAGGATGCGCCGGCCGCCGATGCCGAGGGTGTCGCGCTGGTGGACCTTGCCCTTGCAGCGGCCGGGCTTGAGCTTGGCGTGTGCCTTGCGCGGTTGGACGCCGTAGAGCAACCAGTTGGCGCACCGGTCGGTGCAGGGGGTCAGCTGGAGGTGCTGCCAGAGCCGGTCGAGGTGCTTGCGTTGTCGATCGGTAGTCGCTTTGTGGCAGTCGCCGGTGTGCTTGGTGATGTATTTCGTGACGTACCGGATGGTCCGTTCGGCGTCCTCGGTGCCGGGCATGACGCCACGGGCGTCGACCTGGGCTCCGAAGCGCACGACGTGTACCGGTTCCGCCTCCGGGTTGTCGTCGATGGTGTCGAGGGCTTCCGTCCAGGTGGTCAGTGGCTCGCGGTTGTCGGGGTCGACCCATGCCGCTGCTTGCTCGTCCCAGATCGGGAGCCGGTCGAGGGTGTAGCGCTGGACGTCGACCCCGGGCCACCACACCTGGTGGTAGGTCGCCGCCGCCACGGTGCGGAGCACGTCCCGAGCGATGGTGCCCCGGATGGCGAAGTGGGCGTGCGGTGCGAGACGGCGTTGCGGCTCGACGCAGCCGGCGTACTGGACGTTCCAGCCCTCGCACCGCCGAAGGTTCTGCCAGAACCGGTCGAGCAGCCGGGGGAAGTGCACCGCGTCCCAGGCGGCGCGGCGGTAGTCGTACCTGGCCGGGTTGACGGGGGTGCCGTCGGGGCGGACCGGGCCGTACGAGTCGAGGGTGAGCGTGAGCCACATCGATGGTTGGTAGGTCGAGCCGTCCGGGGCGGTGTAGGTCTTGCCGACGGTGCGCCGCTCGACCTTGCGCCGAGGCAGTTCGGGAGCATCTTGGCGCCGCTTGGTGGAGCGCTTGCGCCGCGGGCCCGGCTCGTCGTCCTGGTCCTCGTCGTCGCTGGCGTGCGGTGGTCCGACGCGCCCGCGCAGGCCCTCAGCGGCGATGGCTTCCTCCACCTCGCGGATAGCCTCGTCGAGGTCGGTCACCTGATCCCACTGGGCCGCCCTCACCGCCTCGTCGCGGGAGAACTCCAGGTGTGCGCGGAACAGGATCAGTGACTTCTGTGCCTCGGTTGCGGGTTCCGGGCCGGGTAGTGGCTCGTCGTCGCGGTGCCAGCCCTCGCGGATCTGGGCTTGCCGTAGCCGACGGTTCTTCTTGGCGCACGGCGGGCACTTGTCCTCGCGGGTCGCGCCGCAGGGCAGGTCAATAACTTCGGTCAGGCCGGTGTCAAGGTCGGTGCGGCGCATGGCGAGCGGGCGCACGCAGACGCCGTACTCAATGGCGATGTCCTTGAGCACGTCGATCGAGCGGGGTAGCGCCATGCGGGCCGCCCGCGACCCCGGCCGAGGTGAAACCGGGGTCGGGGCGGGTTCGAGACCGGGCAGGGTCGGAGCCGTCATCGGATGATCCCGACGACCTGGGGCCGGTTGGGCTGGATGGCCTTGATCGGAGGCAGGACCGCGGCTGATGCCGGCGGCATCACCGGAGCCGGCGGCGCGGGTTCGACATGCTGCGGCTCGTCGTACCAATCGGCCTGCGGCTGGTCCGGCTCGGGTGCCGGCGGGACGGTGGGTGCGCTGGACAGGACAACCTTGACCAGGGCGAGGAATGCCAGCGACGGCACGGCCGCGACGATCCAGCCCCAGACGGAGGGTTCGGCTTCGGCGACCTGCGCGGCGAGGGAGAGCAGCGCGAACGCGATCAGGAGCACGCCGACCAGGCCGACGGGTCGACCGTCACGGCGGCGGGCGCGGATCTCCAGGCCGAGGTAGATGGCCATCAGCTCGACGGCTACGGCGTTGGCCCAGCCGATCCAGTCGGGCTGGCCGTGGGCAACGGTCAGGTCGTGGACGTGGGTGAAGGCGGCGGCGCCGGCCATGGTGCCGATGGCGAGCAGGATCAGCACCCGGACGCCGGACTCAGCGCGGATCATCGGCCGCTGCCGTTGTCGCGGATGGTCAGGGTGATGCTGATCTGTTGGCCGTTGAGGTCGCGGCGGCGGTTGACCATGTGCGCCAGGCCGTGCAGGGCACCGGCGAGCCGGTCCGGGGAGCCGTTGAGTTCGATGTGCAGCGGCTTGAGGCGGTGGGTGCCGAGGAAGAAGCTCTTGAGGGACATCGGTTACCTCCGGGCCGGGGCGACGCGGGTACGGATGTGGTCGGGTGGCTCGCCGAGGGAGGCCACCGCTTCGGAGAGGCAGCGCCACAGCGCCCATGCCTCGTCGGGGGTCAGGTACATGCGGCGCCGGCCGCCACCGACCGCGAGATAGACCGGGTACGCGTCGGGCCGGTCGGGGTCGACGCGCACGGACACCGCCGTGCTGGTGGCGCCGTCGGTGCCGGGTGCGCGGAGCCGGTAGAAGGTGCGGCCATCGGTCGGGGCGGTCACCGCGGCTCACCCCCGTCGGTGTCCCGGTCGAGGATGTTGAGCAGCGAGTCGGGCAGCAGTGGTCCGCGACGCTGCCGGGGCAGGGGCGGGCGGGCCGGTTCGGTGGCGGTTTCCCGGCCGACCTGCGCGAGGATGTCCGCCGCGTCGGCCGGCGCCGGGTACTCGGCGGCCAGCTCCCGAATGTGGTCGTCGGAGATGTAGGAGAAGCGGACCCGGGCTGGCTCGGGGGTGCCGTCGAGGATCACGTAGCCGACGCCCTTGGCCCAGCGGGGCATCTGGTCGGCGAGGGCACCCCGGTTGCGGGCACCGTCGCCCAACACGAGGTCGACCTGAGCGGCCTCGGTCAGGCCGAGGGCGATCCGGGTCGGGAACAGGTCCCGGAACGGCAGCACCTCCTTACGGGGGTCCTGCAACGCCGCCACCACCAGGACACCGACGCCGGCACCCTGCGACAGCAGCAGCCCGAGCGACCCGGCGATGCGCTTGCGCAGGTCGACGTCCTGGAGGTAGGCGGTCAGTGCCGCCATCTCGTCGATGACGACTACGACCAGGGGGTCAGCCAGGGTCGGAGTGTGGACCCGCACCGCGCCGGCAAGCCGGGTCTGCCGCTCCCGCATGACTGTCACGGCCTCGTCGAGCAGATCGGCCATGGCCTCGAACGACTTGCAGGCGAACCGGGCGAACAGCGGCTGACCCATGGCGAACTCCATGCCGCCCTTGGGGTCGATCACCCAGAGCCGGACCAGCCCGGAGGAAATCCCGCCGGCCAGGACGCGGACCAGCGACCACAGCACCGAGCCCTTCCCGGAACGGGTGGCGCCGCCGATGAGGACGTGCGTGGCGAGCAGGTGCAGGCACCAGTGCCGCAGGTCTTCCCGTCGAGCCAGGGGTAGAGCGGTGAAGTCGGGCACCGATGGGACGTCGAACGGGTCGACCAGGGTGCGCAGCGCATCCGTGCGGACCACCACCAGGTAGACCACTGACGGCCGATCCCGGAACCGCAGCCGGTCGACCGCGGTCAGGACCAGCGCCCAGTAGCCGGACCGGATGGGCGGGTCATCGGGGCGCTCGGAGTAGACCCGGGCGTGCCGCCGGCCGAAGGCGTACGCCAGGTTTGCCGTTGCCTTCTGGAACTCCTTCGGCGTCTGACCGCGAACCATGCGGATGGTCAGCACGTCTAGCGCCTGATTCGAGCGGACCCGCAGCAGCTCCGGCAGGACGGTGCGATGGTCGTACACCTTGGCCAGGCCGCAGAGCGTCATCGCCTCACGCCAAGCCCGCCGATAGACAAAGAGCTGACGAAACCGGCCGAGGATCGGGCCGGCGCACCAGGACCACCAGGACGACTCGTGCCGCCACCGCCACACCGCCGACACGGCAGCGGCCAGGACCACGGGCACGATTACGCCGGACCGGCCGAACTCCCGGTAGAGGCTCACCCCAGTCACGACCAGGCCGACGGCGACCGGGTGGCGAAGACACCACCACAGGCCCCGCCACAGCCACCGCAGCACCAGGCCGACCGCGATCAGCCAGACCGGCAACTCAAGACGACGCGGCCGGATCACCATCAGGTCACCGGCGGTCGTCATCACGACCTCGCCCCGCGGCCGACGCCTCATCGCGCACCCGCCACGACGAGCCGCCGCAGGACGGCAGGCATACGCTTGGACATGTCACTACCTCTCTCGACAGAGCAGGGGAAAGAGACAGAGGGCGGGGCTGCCGTCCGCCAAGACCTCACAGCCCCGCCCCCACCAGATGCGGCTACTGCGCCGCCTTCGTCGCCACGCCCGCCGGGGCACGCATCCCGGTCGCCCGCAGCGAATACGCCATCCGACCGTTGTTGCCCACGTACGGCGTGACGGTCATGCCCTCGAACTCCACCGCCTCGAACAGGCCACCCGTCGGCGGCACCGGCTGGAAGTCCGCCGAGATCTTCACCGTCGTCTCCCGCGACCGCTTCCCCAGCTCCGGATCCAGGTCCATCACCCGGACCTGCCACACCCGCTGGCCGGTCAGCTTGTCCTTCGCCGGGCTACGCCGCCCGGTCTTCTCGTCGTAGTCCTCGACCTCGCCCAAAGACTCGGGCACCAACGCGCACCCCGCCGGGAACACGTCCTCACACCGCACCGCGAACCTCGTACCGCCGCGCAGAGCCATCGCTCAACCTCCAACTTGTTAACTTGTCTGCCAAGTTGCGATCCAAGGTAGACCGCGCTTGGCAGACAAGTCAACAAGCGTCGAGCCATGCACGACCGTTCTGCACGCTTTGCGTGCTATGTCCCTGAGGGATGCTATGGCAAGCCGAAACCGTCATCATGAGAACGTGCAGAGGCTCAAGAATGCGTGGTGGCGGCTCAAGATATGGAAGCAATTGCAGACTAGCTCCTTGCGGGAACTCCGGAAACGAGCCACGATCCGACCTATATTCTGGACGCTTCCGCTCTTCCTCGCGGGACTGGTCATGTACGCCTTAGCCCTGTGGGGTGCACCGAGAATGCTGGCGGTAGATGACCTCGCCGCAGCAACTCCAGAAGCCCGACTTGTTGCCGCGCACAACGCTCGTCTACTAACCGTCTCGATCGCCGGCGCGTTGGTTGTGGGTGCCGGCCTTCTCTACACCGCCCGCAACTATCGCCTGGCTCACCGCGGACAAGTCACTGACCGGTTCGCCAAAGCGTTGGAACGGCTCGGCTCTAGCGAGCTCTATATCCGAATTGGCGGAATCAGGGCGCTAGATCACGTGATGCGCGACTCGGCTGACCACTATCTCGACTGCGTAGAGGTACTTTCGTCCTTTATACGGGAACGCGCGCCAAGGGCGAACAATCGGGACGACAGCTCGCCCACGATCTATCCACGCCCTATTCTTCCGGCTGAGCCGTTCGCTGATGTACAAGCAGCCTTCACCGCGCTAGCTCATCGGCCGACTAAGCGTGAGGTGGAGAGACATCTGCTCGATTTTCGAAACTTGCACCTAAGGTCGCTCAACCTTAGAGATGCCCAGCTCGACGACGCAGATTTCTCTGGTTCCGATTTGCAAGACTCGAACTTATCTGGAGCAACAGCCCGCTTCGCAGTGTTCGACGCTACCAATCTACGAGAGGCATCCTTCTATTCCGCCCGCATGGAGGGCGCCAGATTCGCCAACTCGCGGCTTTCGGGAGCGAACATGAGCGGAATCCAGTTGGCCAACGCCCATCTGGTAGAGGCAAATCTCGAAGGCGCGAACCTCTATCGAGCAAACCTCTTCTCAGCAAACCTACGTAGAGCCGACCTGCGGGCGGCAAAATTGCGCGAAGTTAACTTTAGCTACGCGGGTCTTCGATCTGCGGACCTCCGCAGGGCCGATCTAACAGACGCGCAACTAACATCCGCTGACCTTTCGAATTCGACCTTACACTTCTCCTCACTGGCAGGCGCGAACATACATGACGCCAACCTGACGGGTGCGCGAATGCAAAACGCCCTTCTGAGTTACGCGGAAGAGGAAGCCGAGAACGGTCCAGAGACCATTGATCCAGGGAATTGACCCAGGCTGTCTATTCGGAGATTGGCAGGCGTTGAACAGGGTAACGTATCGCCGTGACGAAGAGAGAGACTGCACGTAGCTCAGACAGCGCTCACCAGCGACCAGCGGGAGTCGACGATACGACGATCGAGGCACTTGGCGAGCTGAGCAAAGCGCTAGAGACGGTTCATCGGGTACGAGGATGCCTCTACTCTGCCCATCAGCTAGTAGGCGGAGCGGACCTTGTTCTCGACAGAGTCGTCGCACTTTTGCACGATGCCGGCCATAGGGACATGGCCGAACGTGTTCAGAAGGAACTGCTGGGGCGCAACGTACTGCCAGGCCGCTGGACGTTCCAGATCGTGGAGGAGTTCGATGACGGCTACTACGCCGCGTTCCAGGAGATCGAGCGGGACGCGCGGGAGAAGCTGGCCGGCGGTCGGCGGCACATCTTCGAGGCGGAGATGAAGGAGCGGCGGCGTACCCACGGGATGCCGGGGCACGAGGCTACGCCGTAGCGCTGCCGCCGAAGCCGTTCGGGATCATCGAGGCCAAGGCGTTGGCTCGGGCCTCGATGATCCTCATGCGTGCCTGGTACTCGGCTGGTTCCCGGTGCGCGGCCTGGCTGGTGACCTGACCGGGCCACTTGCGGTAGAGCAGGCCGTACTCCCGGGTGAAGTAGCCCGCGGTGACCGCGTTGGCGGCGAGCAGGAGGCCGGTGTCTTCGGAGGCGGGCAGGGCCATCCAGCCGCCCAGGGCAAAGACAAGATCTCGCCGCAGGCACAGGGTCGCGGGGTGCACAGATGACCGGTAGTCGTTGGTCTGCCAGAACGTCAGGACCGAGCCGCGGTCGATGACCCCGCCGGCCGGGTCCTTGTCCCATCCGGCGGTCGACCCGTCGGGCAGCAGGTCGAGGACCCGCGAGGTGGTCCAGCCGATTTGCGGGTGTCCGTCGAACGCGGCGATGTCCCGGGCGAGCGCGCCGGGGGTCAACTGGTCGTCGGCGTCCAGCACCTTGATGAGTTGCCCGGAGACTCGGGAAAGAGCGAGGGTACGGGCAACACCTGGCCCACCGGGACGGCCGGTGCCAAGACTGATCCGGGGATCGTCAGGGAGCGCGTCGACCAGGGCGCCGGTCTGCCCGTCCTCTTGGACGAGCCATTCCCAGTCCCAGCCGTCAGGCATCTCTTGCTTGGCCAACGACTCGTAGGCGCCGGGCAGGTGCTCGATGCTGGGCGCGTGGACCGGGGTGATGAGTGAGACGAGCTGCGTCAAGTTTTCCACCGCTGGAGTTTGTGGGAGTAGACAAGCTCGGTGCGGTCGCCCGGCATCACCACGTCGGCGACCTCGACGACTCGGCCGGTGGTGTCGGTCGAGGTCTTCCGCACGGTGAGCACGGAGACGCCCGGGTCGATGTCCAACAGCTCGGCCTCATCGGGCGACGGTGGGCGGGCGCGGATCTCGTCGTCGATTCGGTCCAGCTCGATGCCGAGCGTGTGGAGCTGGTGCTGCGTGCCGCCCGGCCACGGTTCTTTGCCTGCGTCGAGCAGGTCCGGGTTCGCGGCCACGAGGTCGTACGGCAGGTAGGAGTACGACACGGTCAGCGGCGCGTTCTCGTGCCGGGAGGACGTCCAGTAGACCCGGCGCAGCAGCGGCGTACCCGGCTCGACCTGCAAGGCTGCTGCCATCTCCGCATCAGCCTCCACCCGCGAATACTCGGCGTGGAACTTCAGGTCGTCGACGGTCAGGCCGGTGTCGTGCTCAGTGGCGCCAGTCTTCAGCCGCTCGTCCTCGCCGAGCAGGACCCGGTCCTTCTCCCACTGGTACCGCTCGGTGTTACGACGGCGTACCCGCTGGCGAGGCGCCCGCACGTAGGTGCCGCGCCCCTGCTCCGCGCGGACCAGGCCCCATTCCCGGAGCTGCCGGATGGCGTTGCGGACACTTGTGCGCGACAGGCCCGAGGTGTCGGCCAACTCGGTTTCGCTGGGCATCAGGGTGCCGGGGGCAAGTTCGCCGCTCACGATCTTCGCCCGCAACTCCTCCGCGAGTTGCAGGTAGCGAGGGCGCCAGTCCCGGCCTTGCACACCGGTCACCGTACCCCCTAGACGTTCCAACGTCTGCCAGGTGGTCCCGCCGGCGGGCCGCTCAGGAACCGGCGGTACGGCTACCGCTGCTCGCGGTGGCCGCGCAGGGCGCAGGCCAGGAGTACGAGGAACGGCTGAGCCCCGACGGGTGTTGGCGTTCACCCCGTCCCTCCGGCCTGCTCGCCACCATCTGCCGGTGTCAGCATCTCCAGCTGGGCGTAGACCAGCTCGTCAATGAGACGGTCTACCTGCGCGGGCGACAGGAGTACGGTCTGCGTCGCGCCGTATCGGGTCGCGTCGAGCTTCACGGCCAGATCCCGGCGAGCGAACCGGTCGACGACCAATTGGACGGTGACCCAGCCGGTCCGCTCCCGTCCGATGGTGGAGAGAAGCCCGCGGTGCATCGGGTCGTTCGGTCCACAGCCTCGACACCAGATCGGGCACACGACAGGTGCGATCGATGACTGCGACGGGCCCTCTGGGGTGTCAGCACCCCTACTCATCGCCGGCCCCCTGTTGTCCGGTGGCCTGCGCCACCGATTCGCGAAGTTGCTCGACCAGTTGGGCTGCCTGCGGCAAGGACAGTTCCGCCCAGGCGTTCCCGGCTCGGCACGTCACGTGAACACCGACCATGGGGCCACCCAGAGCCTCACTGCTGATGAGGTAGGTAACGACGAGTCCGCCCGCCCGACTGTCGCCTGCCCGCTGCATTGGGCCGCGATGACGGCGAGCCATGTGCGTCATCACCGGCGGCACCAGGTAACCGCAGCGATCCGGGACGCACCAGTCCGGGTGGCTAGTGACGGCGGCCGGCTTGTTCGTACGGCTCATCGCGGCCACCGCCCGCCGTTGCCTCGAAAGAGCTGGGCCCGCGTCATCAAGGGCGCGTACCGGAGCACAGGCAATTGCTGGGTGACGCCCGCTGACCACTGAGGCGAGGAGGTCGTAGAAGCCGCGCGAGAACTCGCCCGACCGATGCTGCTGGCACCCCGGGCGGTTGGGCGCCTTTGAGACCACCAGGACGAGAACCAATGGTTTCGACGATGAGAGCCGGACATCGCACCTCCACAGGTAGGCGGGAACCGGTGGCCAGCCACGGGGGAATGCGGCCGGCCACCGGCCCGGATGAAGGCACGGCGCATCGTCCGACGCCGGACGGGTCGGGTATCGCCGAGCCAACTTGTACGCGCGACTACCGCAACCGGTCCGACAGGACGCCGCGCATTAGGTGCGACCAGGGCCGACGCGAGACCACCCCTGACACGGGCCGTCACCTCAGCCGCACACCAGGAAACGTATCTACAAGTGGATGAGTTGTCTAGACGTCGAAACGGGTCACTTGGTTGGCACTTGGTAAGACAAGTGCCAGGTACGGTGAGCAGGTGCCCACCCCGCACTACGGACAGCCCCGCTACCGCGTT
>NZ_JAJPWB010000016.1:0-58595 GCF_046549295.1 Micromonospora sp. 067-2
ACCCGGATCAGAACACCGACCGCTCAGGCCGGCGCGGCGTCGGCGGCGAGGACGGCCAGGATCTGCTCGCCGTACTTGGCGAGCTTGTTCTCGCCGACCCCGCCGACCTGCGACAGCTCGGCCAGTGAGGCGGGCGCGTCGCTGGCGATCTGCCGCAGCGTGGCGTCGTGGAAGACCACGTACGCCGGGACGCCCTGCTCCTTGGCGGTGGCCGCCCGCCAGCCGCGCAACCGCTCGAAGACCGGCGCGGCGGCCGGGGCCAACTCGGCGACCACGGTGGCCGCGCCGCGTGGCTTCGCCGATCGGCTCGACGTCGGCCTCTCCGGCTCGCGGCGCATCGTGACGGTGCGTCGGCGGCCCAGCACGTCGGCGCTCGCCTCGGTCAGTGTCAGCGTGCCGTAGTCGCCCTGCACGGCGAGCAGCCCTTCGGCGAGCAGTTGCCGGACGACGCCGCGCCACTCGGCCTCACGCAGCTCGGTGCCGATGCCGAAGACGCTCAGCGCGTCGTGGCCGTACTGACTGATCTTGTCGGTCTGCTTGCCGAGCAGGATGTCGATGCAGTGCCCGGCGCCGAACCGCTGGTTGCGTTCGCGGTCGAGGCGGAAGACGGCGGAGAGCAGCTTCTGCGCGGCCACCGTGCCGTCCCAGGACTCCGGTGGGGTGAGGCAGGTGTCGCAGTTGCCGCACGCCGCCGTCGTCGTCTCGCCGAAGTATTCGAGCAGCTGGACCCGTCGGCAGCGCACCGTCTCGCAGAGCGCGAGCATGGCGTCCAGGTGTGCGGCGAGGTTGCGGCGGTGCGCGAGGTCACCCTCGGACGTCTCGATCATCTTGCGTTGCTGGACCACGTCCTGGAGCCCGTACGCCAGCCAGGCGGTGGACGGCAGCCCGTCCCGGCCGGCGCGGCCGGTCTCCTGGTAGTAGCCCTCCACCGACTTGGGCAGGTCGAGGTGGGCGACGAAGCGGACGTCGGGTTTGTCGATGCCCATGCCGAAGGCGATGGTGGCCACCATCACCAGGCCGTCCTCGCGCAGGAAGCGCTGCTGGTTGCGGGCGCGGGTCGCCGCGTCCAACCCGGCGTGGTAGGGCAGAGCGGCGACCCCGTTGGCGGTGAGGAACTCGGCCGTCTTGTCCACCGAGGCGCGGGACAGGCAGTAGACGATCCCGGCGTCGCCGGGGTGCTCGTCGCGCAGGAGCGCCAGCAGCTGCTTGCGTGGCTCGTGCTTGGGCACGATCCGGTACTGGATGTTGGGTCGGTCGAAGCTGGCCACGAAGTGTCGGGCGTCGTCGAGCTTGAGCCGGGTGGCGATCTCGGTGCGGGTGGCGCTGGTCGCGGTGGCGGTGAGCGCGATCCGGGGGACCTGCGGCCACCGCTCGTGCAGCATCGACAGCGCCAGGTAGTCGGGGCGGAAGTCGTGCCCCCACTGGGACACGCAGTGTGCCTCGTCGATCGCGAACAGGCCGATCGTGCCGCGGTCGAGCAGCTGCTGCGCCGCGCGTGTGCCGAGCGCCTCCGGGGCCAGGTAGAGCAGGTCCACCTCGCCGGCCAGGAAGGCCGCCTCGACCCGCCGCCGAGCGTCGAGCGTCTGGGTCGAGTTGAGGAAACCGGCTCGTACGCCGACCGCGGTGAGCGCGTCCACCTGGTCCTGCATGAGGGCGATCAGCGGGGACACGACGACGGCCACGCCGCTGCGGACCAGGGCCGGGATCTGGTAGCACAGGGACTTGCCGCCACCGGTCGGCATCAGCACCAGCGCGTCCCCGCCGGCGACCACGTGGTCGATCACCTCCTGCTGGAAGCCGCGGAAGGCGTCGTAGCCGAACACCCGGCGCAGCACCCGCAGCGCGTCCTCGCTACGCAGGTCGGTGGGGGAAGCCATCCGCGGAGTCTACGAGCTGACCCCGACAGCACCCGCCCGGCGCACCCGAGCGGGCGAGCCGGGCGGGTGGCGCGGTCAGCCGGGCTGGCTGGACCGGTTCGCCAGGCCGCGCGGCGGGGCTTTCATCCCCACCACGATGTCGACGATCTCGATGTAGCGGGCCTTGTTGCCCATCCGGAACGCGGTCGCCGCCGCGTTGATCTCCTCGAGGGTGTCGGCCTCGACCATGGTGACCTGGTCGTACCTGCCGTTCACCCCGGTGCACACGACGTGGGTGAGCTGCTTGGCGAAGCGGCCCAGGTCCCGGGCGTGCTCGGCGGAGACCTCGTGGATGCCCTCTCGGCCGAGGGCGAAGTATTCCGGGTTGATCCGCATGAACAGGAAGCCGATGTACTTGTTCTTGTCCGCCAGATCGTGCATCGCACCCTCCCAGATGTCGGCCTTGACCTGCGGCGATCACGAGGAGCGTATTGACAATGACAGATCGTCATCAAGAGTGGCGGCTGTCGGGAGGGCGACCCGGGGCCGTCGGTTGCCCGCGCGGGCGCGGCGGGTGCCGGACCTCGGCGGGGCGGCGGGATAGAGTCGCTGATTGACCAATCGCGGCCGAGGGCGGCCGCGGCGCCACGGCTTGGGGGTACGGGTGAGCGAGGCGCGCACAGCCGGCGACGGGTTCGACGTCGCGGCGACCATCGACGGGCAGCCGACTGCGGAGTCGGAGACCACACTCGTCGTGGTCACCGGTCTCTCCGGTGGTGGCCGCAGCACGGTTGCCCGGGCACTGGAGAATGTCGGCTACTACGTGGTGGACAACCTGCCGCAGGCGCTGATGCTCGACATGGCCGAGCTGGCGTTCAAGGCCGGCGGCGCGGCCCGACGTACCGCGATGGTGCTGGATGTGCGCTCGCGCGCCTTCTCCACCGACCTGGTCGGGGCGATCCGCGAGCTCAAGGAGCGTGGCTTCTCGCCCCGGGTGGTCTTCGTCGACGCCGATGACGAGGTGCTGATCCGGCGGTTCGAGAGCGTGCGGCGCTCGCACCCGTTGCAGGGCGACGGGCGGCTCGCCGACGGCATCGCCGTGGAGCGCGGGCTCCTCGAGGAGGCCCGTGACCAGGCCGACGTGATCATCGACACGAGCCACCTGAACGTCAACCAGCTGCGTCGGCGCATCGAGGAGCTGTTCGGCGGGGAGGACGCCCGCCGGCTGCGGGTCACCGTGTTGTCGTTCGGCTTCAAGTACGGCCTCCCGCCGGACGCCGACTTCGTGCTCGACGCCCGCTTCCTGCCCAATCCGTACTGGGTGCCGGAGTTGCGCGAGCACACCGGGCGGGAGGAGGCGGTCAGCGCGTACGTGCTGGGCCAGGAGGGCGCGGACGCCTTCGTCGCCTCGTACGCCGACCTGGTCAACGCCACCACCAGCGGTTTCGAGCGGGAGGGCAAGCGCTACCTGACGGTCGCCGTGGGCTGTACCGGCGGCAAGCACCGCAGCGTGGCGATCGCCGAGGAGCTGGCCGGCCGGTTGCGCCACTCCGGGTTGGCGGCCAACGCCCAGCACCGCGACCTGGGGCGCGAGTGACGTCCCGCCGGGTGGTGGCGTTCGGCGGCGGGCACGGCCTGTCCGCCTCGCTGCGTGCGCTGCGTCACTGCGCACCCGAACTCGACCTGGACATCACCGCGGTGGTCACGGTCGGCGACGACGGTGGCTCCAGTGGCCGGCTGCGCGCCGAGCGTGGCGGGCTGCCGCCGGGTGACCTGCGGCAGGCCCTGGTGGCGCTGGCCGGCGACCATCCGGCCACGCGACGCAGCGCCGGGCTGTTCCAGCACCGCTTCGCCGCCGCGACGGTAGGCGTACACCAGCTCGGTGAAGGTGGTCCTGGCCCGGCGGCGATCGACGGCACCGGCGGCCCGGGCGGGGGTGGCGCGGCCAGCGTGGACGGGCTGGCCGGGCACGCGGTGGGCAACCTGGTGATCTGCGGCCTGATGGAGCTGCTCGGCGACCCGGTGGCCGCGCTGGAGCACGCCGGCGCGATGTTGGGCACGGTCGGCCGTGTGCTGCCGATGTCCCGCCAGCCGGTGGGCATCGAGGCTCGGGTACGCGGTGTCGACCCGGCCGCGCCCGACGAGGTGCGTACCGTGCGCGGTCAGCACCAGGTGGCGGTCACGACGGGGCGGGTGGAGTCGCTGCGACTGACCCCGGCCGCCCCGGCGGCCTGCGCCGAGGCCCTCGCGGCAATCGGGGCGGCGGACTGGTTGATCTTCGGGCCGGGCAGTTGGTACACCAGCGTGCTGCCGCACCTGCTGGTGCCGCAGCTGGCCGACGCGATCGTGTCCAGCCCGGCCCGCCGACTGGTCACCCTGAACCTCGCCGCGGAGAAGGAGACTCTGGGGTTGTCCGTCGCCGACCACCTCGCGGCGCTGCGCTGGCACCTGCCCGAGCTCAAGGTGGATCTCGTGCTGGCCGATGCCCTGGCGGTCGGTGACCCCGAACCGGTCGAACGTGCGGCAGAATCGCTGGGTGCCCGCCTGGTCCTCGCCCCCGTCGCCGTTGTCGACGGGACTCCCCGCCATGATCCAGCCGCGCTGGGCGCCGCACTGGTGCCTGTCCTGGGTGCCGATCGTTAGACACGTACGTAATCTCCGGCGACACGCCGGAACCGGTCCGTGAGGGGACGCACAATGGCGATGACGGCTGCGGTCAAGGACGAGCTGAGTCGGGTCGACGTGCCCAAGCCCTGCTGTCGGCGGGCGGAGATGGCCGCGCTGCTGCGTTTTGCGGGCGGCCTGCACATCGTCTCCGGCCGCGTGGTGGTGGAGGCGGAGTTGGACACCGGGGCGGTGGCCCGCCGGCTGCGCCGGGAGGTGGCCGAGGTCTACGGTTACCCCAGCGAGATCCACGTGCTGGCCTCCGGCGGTCTGCGCAAGGGCAGCCACTTCATCGTCCGGGTGGTCAAGGACGGCGAGGCCCTGGCCCGGCAGACCGGATTGCTGGATGTGCGCGGCCGGCCGGTACGGGGGCTGCCCCCGCACGTGGTGGCCGCGAACGTCTGCTGCGCGGTCTCGGCCTGGCGGGGCGCGTTCATGGCGCACGGCTCGCTCACCGAGCCCGGCCGGTCCAGCGCCCTGGAGATCACCTGCCCGGGGCCGGAATCGGCGCTGGCGCTGGTCGGCGCGGCCCGCCGGATCGGCATCACGGCCAAGAACCGCGAGGTACGCGGGGTGGACCGGGTGGTGGTCAAGGACGGCGACGCGATCGCCGCGCTGCTCACCCGGATCGGGGCGCACTCCAGCGTGCTCGCCTGGGAGGAGCGCCGGGTACGCCGGGAGGTGCGGGCCACCGCCAACCGGCTGGCCAACTTCGACGACGCCAACCTGCGCCGCTCGGCGCGCGCCGCGGTGGCCGCCGCCGCCCGGGTGACCCGGGCGTTGGAGATCCTCGCCGAGGAGGCGCCCAACCACCTCACCGACGCCGGTCGGCTGCGCCTGGAGCACCGGCAGGCGTCGCTGGAGGAGTTGGGCGCGCTGGCGGAGCCGCCGCTGACCAAGGACGCCATCGCCGGGCGGATCCGTCGGTTGCTGGCGCTGGCCGACAAGCGGGCCCGGGACCTGGGCATCCCGGATACCGAAGCAGCCGTCACGCCCGACATGCTCGTGGTCTGATAGGACAGCGGGGCCGCACGGTGCACACGGGCGAACGACCCGGCGCAGCGTGGCCTCGCGCGCTCGGATAGGGTCGCTGCGTACGGCAAGGGGGCCGGCACAGGCACTCCTCGTCGTGCCACCGCCTCTTCGGCGGTCAGGTTCTCAGACCGCGGCGGGGTGGCCGAGATGAACCGTTCACGGCCGGCTCCAACGGTCGGCGCACACCACGTCGCCGGCCCGTTGTCTGACGCCGGCAGACCAAACGCGAGGAGATGGGACCTGTGACCATCCGGGTTGGCATCAACGGCTTCGGCCGGATCGGCCGTAACTTCTTCCGGGCAGTGCTGGCGTCCGACGCCGACATCGAGGTCGTGGCGGTGAACGACCTCACCGACAACGCCACGCTCGCCCACCTGCTCAAGTACGACAGCATCCTGGGTCGCCTGCCGTACGAGGTGAAGGCCACCGCCGACGAGATCACCGTCGGTGGCAAGACCATCAAGGCGTACGCCGAGAAGAACCCGGCGTCGCTGCCGTGGGGCGAGGTCGGCGCGGACGTCGTCATCGAGTCGACCGGCTTCTTCACCGACGCCACCAAGGCCAAGGCCCACGTCGACGGCGGGGCCAAGAAGGTCATCATCTCCGCTCCGGCGAAGAACGAGGACGTCACCGTCGTCATGGGTGTCAACCACGACACCTACGACCCGGCCAAGCACACCATCATCTCCAACGCCTCGTGCACCACCAACTGCCTCGCGCCGATGGCGAAGGTCCTGCACGACACGTTCGGCATCCAGCACGGTCTGATGACGACGATCCACGCGTACACCCAGGACCAGAACCTGCAGGACGCGCCGCACTCGGATCTGCGTCGGGCCCGCGCCGCCGCGCTGAACATCGTGCCGACCTCCACCGGCGCCGCGAAGGCGATCGGTCTGGTGCTGCCGGAGCTCAAGGGCAAGCTCGACGGGTACGCCCTGCGGGTGCCGATCCCGACCGGCTCGGTCACCGACCTCACCGTCAACGTGGGCCGCGAGACCACCGTGGACGAGGTCAACGCCGCGCTGAAGGCCGCCGCGGACGGCCCGCTCAAGGGCATCCTGGTCTACAACGAGGACCCGATCGTCTCCACCGACATCGTCACCGACCCGGCGTCGTGCATCTTCGACGCGCCGCTGACCAAGGTGGTCGGCAACCAGGTCAAGGTCGTCGGTTGGTACGACAACGAGTGGGGCTACTCCAACCGGCTCGTCGACCTGGTCAAGCTGGTGGGTTCGTCGCTGTGAGCGCGAGGAGTGAGCTTGCGAGCGCCGCAGTCGCGAACGGAAGGCTAGCTCTGTGAGTGCCGTCCGGTCCCTCGACGACCTGCTCGCCGAGGGGGTGTCGGGTCGGCGTGTGCTGGTGCGCGCCGACCTGAACGTCCCGCTCGACAAGCAGACCGGTGACATCACTGACGATGGCCGGATCCGCGCGGTGCTGCCGACCCTCGGCGCGCTGGTCGAGGCGGGCGCGAAGGTGGTCGTCTGCTCGCACCTGGGCCGTCCGAAGGGCGTGCCCGACCCGCAGTTCAGCCTCCGCCCGGTCGCCGGGCGGCTCGGTGAGCTGCTCGGTGCGCCGGTGCACTTCGCCACCGACACCGTCGGTGACTCCGCCCGGTCCACCGTCGCCGACCTGGCCGACGGTCAGGTCGCCCTTCTGGAGAACCTGCGCTTCAACGCCGGTGAGACCAGCAAGGACGACGCCGAGCGGGGCGCCTTCGCCGATCAGCTCGCCGCGTTCGGCGACGCCTACGTGGATGACGCGTTCGGCGCCGTGCACCGCAGGCACGCCAGCGTCCACGACGTGCCGGCCCGGCTGCCGCACGTGGCGGGCCGGCTGGTGCTGCGCGAGGTCGAGGTCCTCTCCAAGCTCACCGGCGACCCCGAGCGGCCGTACGTGGTGGTGCTCGGCGGCTCCAAGGTCTCCGACAAGCTGGCGGTGATCGAGGCCCTGCTGCCCACGGTCGACCGACTGCTCATCGGTGGCGGCATGTGCTTCACCTTCCTCAAGGCCCAGGGCCTGGAGGTGGGCACCTCGCTGCTGGAGAAGGACATGGTCGAGACCTGCGGCAGCCTGCTGGAGCGGTCCGGGGGCAAGATCATGCTCCCGGTCGACGTGGTGGCGGCGGACGCGTTCGCCCCGGACGCCACGCACGACACGGTCCGCGTCGACGGCATCCCGAGCCACCGGCTCGGGTTGGACATCGGCCCGGAGACGGTGGCCGGTTTCGCCGCCGTGCTGTCCCAGGCCAGGACGATCTTCTGGAACGGCCCGATGGGCGTGTTCGAGATGCCGGCGTTCGCGGCCGGCACCCGGGGCGTCGCCGAGGCGATCACCAAGGCCGACGCGTTCACCGTCGTGGGTGGCGGCGACTCCGCCGCCGCGGTCCGTGCCCTGGGGTTGGACGAGTCGTCCTTCGGGCACATCTCCACGGGCGGCGGCGCCTCCCTGGAATACCTCGAGGGCAAGTCCCTCCCCGGCATCGCGGCCCTGGAGAACTGAATGGCGAGCACCACCCGCCGGCCCCTGATGGCCGGCAACTGGAAGATGAACCTCAACCACCTCGAGGCCAACCTGCTCGTGCAGAAGCTGGCCGCGAGCCTCACCGAGAAGCAGCTCACCGACGTGGAGACGGTCGTGTTGCCGCCCTTCACCGACCTGCGCACGGTGCAGACGGCGGTGGACGGGGACAAGCTGCTGATCGGCTACGGCGGGCAGGACCTCTCCCCGCACGCGTCGGGCGCGTACACCGGGGACATCTCCGGTGCGCTGCTGGCAAAGCTCGGCTGCACGTACGTCGTGGTCGGGCACTCCGAGCGGCGCGCGTACCACCACGAGGACGACACGGTGGTCAACGCCAAGGTGAAGGCGGCGCTGACGCACGGCCTGACCCCGATCCTCTGCGTGGGGGAGGGGCTGGACGTACGCGAGCAGGGCACCCACGTGGCGCACTGCTCCGACCAGCTCGACGGGGGCCTCGCCGGGCTCACCGCCGAGCAGGTCCGCCAGGTCGTGATCGCGTACGAACCGGTCTGGGCGATCGGCACCGGCAAGACCGCGACGCCGGAGGACGCCCAGGAGGTCTGCGGTGCGGTCCGCCAGCGACTGGCGAAGCGCTTCGACCAGGACACCGCCGACCAGGTCCGGGTCCTCTACGGGGGCTCGGTCAAGGCGTCCAACATCGCCTCGATCATGGCCAAGCAGGACGTCGACGGGGGCCTCGTGGGCGGCGCCAGCCTGGACGCGGAGGAATTCGCGCAGATCTGCCGGTTCCCGGAGCACATCGCCCGCTGATCGCTCGGTATCCTTGACCCCGCCCGTCCGCCGGTCGGTGCCGCCGTGCCCGATCTGACCGGGCGAGGATCGCTACGAGAGGACTGACCCCAGCCATGCCGATCTGGTTCGCATACACGTTGATCGTGTTGCTGATCATCACGAGCGTCCTGCTCACCCTGCTCATCCTGCTGCACCGCGGCAAGGGTGGCGGTCTGTCGAGCATGTTCGGCGGTGGCGTCAGCTCCAGCCTCGCCGGCTCGTCGGTGGCGGAGAAGAACCTGGACCGTTACACCGTTCTGGTGGGCATCGTCTGGTTCGCGGCCATCGTCGGGCTGGGGCTCTGGCTCCGCCTGCAGATGAACAGCGGCGCCTGAGCACGCCCGTCAAGTCGTACAATCTGCGCGCGGTCCGTTACGACGGGCCGCGCGCAGGCTTTTCTCCGCTGCACCGCGTCGCCCGCCGCCGCATCCCCTCCGGCGGCGGGTCCCTCCGACGACAGGAGCGAGCAGCCGTGCCGAGTGGCAACGTCATCCGCGGCGCCCGGGTCGGGTCGGCACCCGTCCGCCCGGACGAGCGGCACCTTCCCGCCCCCCGACAGGACGTCACCTACTGGTGCCGCAACGACCATCGGACCAGCATCCGGATCGCCGCGGACGCCGCCGTGCCGCCGCTCTGGGACTGCCCCCGCTGTGGCCTCCCGGCCGGCCAGGACGCCCAGAACCCGCCGGGTCGGACCCGCGCCGAGCCCTACAAGAGCCACCTGGCGTACGTGAAGGAGCGGCGCACCGCCGAGGAGGGTGAGGCGCTGCTGGCCGAGGCGCTGGCCGCGCTGCGCCGCCGCCGCGGCGAGAGCTGACAAGGCCCCCTGTCGTCGCCCGAGCGACATCAGGGGGCCCTACCGACCGGTCAGCGCAGGCTGCGAAAGCGGGCGGGGACGTCGGCGGCCGCCGCCCGGTCCAGGAGCCAGCGGGTACGGTCCACGCCGTGCACCCCGGCGGCCGGTAGCTGCATCGCCCCGGCACCGGCCAGCGCCATGCCCACGGCCCGGGCCTTGTCCGCTCCGCCGGCCACCAGCCAGACCTCCTCGGCGGTGTTGATCGCCGACAGGGTGAGCGTGGTCCGCACCGACGGCGGCTTGGGGCTACCCCGCACCGCGCTGCACGGCCGGCTGTCGTAGTGCACCGGGTGTTCCGGGAAGACCGAGGCGACATGCCCGTCCTCGCCGACGCCCAGCATCAGCACGTCGAAGTGCGGCAGCGCGGCGTGCCCCGGCCGGGCGGCGCGCGCCAACTCCTCGGCGTACCCGGCGGCGGCGGCCTCGGGGTCGTAGCCGGCCGGGCCGTCGGAGGCCGGCATCGGATGCACCCGGGCCGGGTCCAGCGGCACCAGGTCCAGCAGGGCGGCGCGGGCCTGGGTCTCGTTGCGCTCCGGGTCGCCGGCGGGCAGGAACCGCTCGTCGCCCCACCACACGTCGACCCGCGACCAGTCCACCGCGTCCCGAGCCGGCAGCTGGGCCACCGCCCGGTAGACGGCCGCGGCGATCCGGCCGCCGGTGAGCACCACCGAGGCCTCACCCCGGTCGGCCTGGGCGTCGAGCAGCTTCACCAGCAGCCGGGCCGCCACGGCCTGCGCGAGCAGGTCGGCGTCGGCGTGCACGGCGACAGTCGCCTCACTCATCGGTTGTTCCTTCGTTTCCCGACCGCGGGGCGGTCGCTGTCGCGTCGTGCCCGGGCTGGGTGCGCCCGGACGTGGCGGGGCGGGGGCCCCGGGGGTCCGAGGCAGGGCCCGGGACAAGCCCGGCCCCGCCCCGACGTGGTACGGACGTCGCCGGTCAGCTCTCGCCGCTGGTGCCGGAGTGCGCGGTGACCCCGGCCTCTGCGCGTCGTGCGGTGGCCGGATCCTTCCAGACGTGCACCCGCTGCGGGGAACGCTGCTCCAGCCCGCGCAGCCCGACGGTGGCGCCCAGGGCCTCCGCGTACACCTGGTCGGCGTCGAGCCGGCGCAGCTCCTCGGCCAGTTCGTCACCGAGCGGCCGGCGGACCAGGGGCAGGATGCGGTCGTCCTGGCCGGTCCGCCGGAACACCGCCATGCTGTCCTCGCGGGTCAGCGTCAACTGGTCGCCGTTGGCGCAGTTCAGCTGCACCTCACGCATCCGTGGGTACTCGTCGGTGTCCACCCGGCGGGGCGTGATGCCGAGCCGGCTGCCCAGCCAACCCACCATCAGTGCCGCCGTCGGGTCGCTGGTCGGGGCGACCACGGTCGCCTCGGAGATCTGCTCCTCGGTGGTGTCGAACGCCCCGGCGACCAGGGTCCGCCACGGGGTGATCCGGGTCCACGCCAGGTCGGTGTCACCCGGGGCGTAGTCCCGTGCCCGCTGCCGCAGCGCCTCCACCGGATCGGTGGCCTGCGCCGTGTCGGTGATCCGTCGGTCGGCGACCACGCCGAGGAAGTCGGTGGCGATCTCCGCCGGAGGCTCGCCGTGCCACCAGGTGACCACCGGCACGTCCGGAACCAGCAGCGGCATCACCACCGACTCGGCGTGCAGGGCCAGTCGCCCGTACATCCGGGTGACCACCGCCTCACACGGCCCGAGCCGGCCACCGACCACGATCTCCGCGTCCAGGCGGTTGCGGTCCCGCTCGATCTCCGAGCGCACCACCACCACCAGCCGGCACGGGTGGGCAGCGGCGGCGATGGTCGCCGCCGCCTCCGCCTCGCGGACCCGCTTCTCGTCCACCACCACGATGAGGGTGAGCGCCATGCCGCTGGCCACCCCGCCGGCGCTTCGCCGCTCGGCGGCCAGCGCCTTGACCACCTCACTTCCGGTGGTGTCCCACAGCCCGATCACTGGAGCCTCCTGGTTCGCTCGCTGCGCTCGCTCACGCCACCGCTTCGCGGCGGCGCGAGCGCCCCGCTGCTGTGCCTGCTGGTTCGCTCGCTGCGCTCGCTCACGCCACCGCTTCGCGGCGGCGCGAGCGCCCCGCTGCTGTGCCTGCTGGTTCGCTCGCTGCGCTCGCTCACGCCCGCCGCCACGCGCGGCCCTCGCGGGCCAGCATCTCGTCGGCCGCCCGCGGCCCCCACTCCCCGCCGCGGTACGGCTCGGGTCGGGTGCCCACCCAGGCGTGCTCCAGTGGGTCGATCGCCTGCCAGCTCTGCTCCACCTCGGCCGCGTCCGGGAACAGGGTGCGGTCACCGATCAACACGTCCAGCACCAGCCGCTCGTACGCCTCCGGGCTGGACTCGGTGAACGCCTCGCCGTACTGGAAGTCCATCGCGATGTCGCGGACCTCCATGGTGGTGCCCGGCACCTTCGAGCCGAACTTGAGCACCACGCCCTCGTCCGGCTGCACCCGGATGACCAACTGGTTGTTGCCCAGCGACTCCATGTCGGCGTCGTTGAACGGCAGGTGCGGCGCCTTCTTGAACATGATGGCCACCTCGGTGACCCGGCGGGGGAGGCGCTTACCGGCCCGGATGTAGAACGGCACCCCGGCCCAGCGGCGGTTCTGGACGCCCAGCCGCACCGCCACGTACGTCTCGGTGGTGGAGTCGGCGGGAACGCCCTGCTCGTCCAGGTAGCCGACCGCGCGCTCGCCGCCCACCCAGCCGGGCAGGTACTGGCCGCGTACGGTGTCCCGGGCCACGTCCTTGGGCAGGGTGATGGCCTTGAGCACCTTCAGCTTCTCAGCCCGGATCTCGTCGGCGTCGAAGCTGGTCGGCTCCTCCATGGCCACCAGGGCGAGGAGCTGGAGCAGGTGGTTCTGCAGCACGTCGCGGGCCGTGCCGACGGTGTCGTAGAAGCCGGCCCGGCTGCCGATGCCGACGTCCTCGGCCATGGTGATCTGCACCGAGTCGACGTACTTGGAGTTCCACAGGGGTTCGAACAGGTTGTTGGCGAACCGCAGGGCGAGGATGTTCTGGACCGTCTCCTTGCCCAGGTAGTGGTCGATCCGGAAGACGTCCTTGCGGGTGAAGACGTCGTCGACGAGGTCGTTGAGCGCCTTCGCCGAGGGCAGGTCGTTGCCGAACGGCTTCTCCACCACCACTCGGCGCCAGCCGCCGGACTTCTCGTTGTCGGCCATCCCGGTGCGCGCGAGCTGCTTGAGCACGACGGGGAACGCGGCCGGGGGGATGGAGAAGTAGAACGCGGCGTTGCCGGCGATGCCGTGGGTCTGCCGCAGCTCGTCCAGCGTCGTGGCGAGCTGGTCGAACGCGGCGTCGTCGTCGAACGACCCGCCGACGAACTTGATGTTGCCCTCCAGTCGCGCCCAGACCTCGTCCCGCCACGGGGTACGGGCGTGCTTGCGGGCCGCCTCGCAGGCCAGCGTCTCGAAGTCGCCGTCACCCCAGTCGCGGCGGGCGAAACCGAGCACCACGAAACCGGGTGGCAGCAGCCCCCGGTTGGCCAGGTCGTAGACCGCGGGGAGCAGCTTCTTGCGGGCCAGGTCGCCGGTCACCCCGAAGATCACCAGAGCGCACGGCTCGGGGATCCGCGGCAACCGGCGGTCCTGCGGGTCGCGCAGGGGGTTCACGCCGGTTCCTCGCTCCGCTTGTGTCACGTCGTCCATCCTCACGCCCGCAGCTGACCGGCCGCGTCGAGCAGTTGGGCGATACCGGCGGCCCGGTCGGTCAGGTGCAACCGCAGCAGCGGCCGCTCCCGCCCCGCGAGGGCCTCCCGGTCGCCGGCCGCCTGCGCCGCCTGCAACTCGCCAAAGGTGTACGGCTTGCCCGGCACCGGCAGGTCCTCGGCGACCGCGCCGGTCACCTGGAAGAAGCTGCCGACCTGCGGGCCGCCCTTGTGGTACTGGCCGGTGGAGTGCAGGAACCGCGGCCCCCAGCCAAAGGTGACCGGCCGGCCGGACGCACCGGAGAGCAGTGGCCGCAGCTTGGCCGCGTCGGCGTCGCCGAAACGGTCCAGGTACGCCATCACCGCGAGGTAGCCGTCGTCGCCCAGGCCGTCGAGCAGCCAGCGCAGCACACCGGCCAGGTCACCCGGGGCGCCCTGCGGCGCGTACACCTCGACTGCGCCCTCGGTGAACGACGGCGTCTCCGCGGGCAGGCCCGAGGCCAGGATGGTGTTGGTGTTCTCCTTGGACTCGGTGACGTTCGGCTGGTTGAACGGGTCGATGCCGAGCACCACACCGGCCACCGCGGTGGCGTACTCCCAGGCCAGGAACTGTGCGCCGAGCGGGCCGTTCACCGCCACGTCCGGGTCGGTGCCGCCGCCGGGAACGTCGCCGGCGGTCAGCGCGCCACCGTAGGTGACGGTCAGCACGTCCGGCCCGCTGGCGCCGGGGCTCCGCGGGGACTCCACCACGACGGGAAGGATGCCCACCCCGGCCTTGCCGGTCGACTCGGCGATCAGCTGCTCGGCCCAGTCGCCGAACCCGTCGATGCCGGTGCCGTCGGAGATTAGCGCGACCTTGTCCCGTGCCAGCGTGGCGGCCGCACCCAGCGCGGCGCCCAACGCCAGCGCCGGATTGTCCTGATCCCCGCCGAGCGACGCGACCAGGGCGTCGGCCTGGTCGATCAGCTCGGCCACGTCCACCCCGGCCAGCGCCGAGGGCACCAACCCGAACGCGGTCAGCGCCGAGTACCGGCCGCCCACGTTCGGGTCGGCCAGCACGGTGAACGCCCCCATCTCCGTGGCGGTGGTCTGCAACGGCGAACCGGGGTCGGTGACGATGACGAAGTGCCGGCCGGCCTCCGCCTCGGTCATTCCGGCGTCCAGGAACGCCTGCCAGTACGCGCGCCGGTGGCTGTCGGTCTCCACCGTCGAGCCCGACTTGCTGGCCACCACCACGACGGTGCGCTCCAGACGGTCACCCAGGGCGGCCCGGACCTGGCCCGGGTCGGTGGTGTCCAGCACGGTCAACGGTCGACCCAGGGTCCGGGTGATCACCTCGGGGGCCAGTGAGGAGCCGCCCATCCCGGCGAGCACCACGTGGTCCAGGTCGGCCAGCTCCGCCTTCAGCTCGGCGAGCTGGACCAGCAGCTCCCGGCTGCGCTGGTGCGTGTCCACCCAGCCGAGGCGGACCTTCGCCTCGGCCTCGGCGTCCGGGCCCCACAGGCTCGGGTCCCTGGCGGCCAGCTTGCCGGGGACCCCGGCCCGGACCAGTGCGTCCCGGGTCGAGGCGGGAGCGGACTTGTCGACGGCGTCCGCGCCGTACACCGAGAGCCCGGCGGCGGCTTCCACCGGCCCGGCGAGAAGGTCGCTCATGCCGCCACCCCGCTTCGCGCTGCGGCGGTACGAGACTCCCGGACGCTGAGTTCGCTGCGCTCGCTCATGCGTTACCAGCCTTCTCGGCGGCCTTGGCGTTGCCCTTGGCGGCCTTGTTCGGGGAACCCTTGCCGCTGGCCGCTGCCGTCAGCGACTTGCGGACGCCGTCGAGCAGTTCCTGCCAGCTGGCCTCGAACTTCTCCACACCCTCACGCTCGAGGGTGGCGATCACGTCAGCGAGGTCCACCCCGACCGACTCCAGGTCCGCGAAGACCTTCCGGGCCGCGTCGTAGGAACCGGTGATGGTGTCACCCCGGGTCTCGCCGTGGTCGGCGTACGCGTGGATGACCGGCTCCGGCATCGTGTTGACCGTGCCGGGGGCGACCAGTTCCTCGACGTAGATGACGTCCCGGTAGTCCGGGTTCTTCGTCGAGGTGGAGGCCCACAACGGCCGCTGCGGGTGCGCGCCGGCGTCGGCGAGGGCCTTCCAGCGGTCGGAGGAGAACACCTCGCCGTAGCGCTCGTACGCGAGCTGGGCGTTCGCGACGGCGGCCTTGCCCCGCAGCGACTTGGCCTGCTCGGAGCCGACCTTCTCCAGCCTCTTGTCGACCTCGGCGTCGACGCGGGAGACGAAGAACGACGCCACCGAGCCGATGGTGGACAGGTCGTGGCCGTTGGCCTTGGCCTGCTCCAGACCGGCCAGGAACGCCTCCATCACCGCCGAGTAGCGGTCCAGACCGAAGATCAGCGTGACGTTGACGCTGATCCCCTCGGCCAGCGTGTCGGTGATCGCCGACAGGCCCTCCTCGGTGGCCGGGATCTTGATGAAGAGGTTGGGCCGGTCGACCAGCCACCACAGCGCCTTGGCCTCGGCGACGGTCTTGTCGGCGTCGTGCGCGACCCCCGGGTCCACCTCGATGGAGACCCGGCCGTCGACACCGGCGCTGCCGTCGTACGACGGGCGCATCACGTCGCAGGCCCACCGCACGTCGTACGTGGTGAGCATGCGCACCGCCTCTTCGACCTCCACCCCACGGGTGGCGAGATCGCGCAACTGCCAGTTGTACTCGTCGGCGTCGCTCAACGCCTTCGCGAAGATCGTCGGGTTGGTGGTGACCCCGGCCACGTGCTTCTCGCGGCGGAGCTGGTCCAACCCGCCGGAGCTCAGTCGTACGCGGGAAAGGTCGTCGAGCCAGACCGCCACACCCGCGGCGGTGAGCTCACCCAAGTTGTCCGTCATGCCGTCCACGCTCCCCTCAACTGCCTGTCGTGAAACCGGTGATGTCGCCCACCCGGGCCAGCGAGGCGTGCGCCGCCGCCACGATCCGGTCGGGAGTGAACCCGAACTGCTCGAAGAGCACGGTGTGCGGGGCGCTCGCCCCGTAGTGCTCCAGGCTGACGCTCTCGCCGAGGTCACCGACGACGCCGCGCCAGGACATCCCGATGCCCGCCTCCACGCTCACCCGTGCCTTTACCCCGCGCGGCAGCACCGACTCGCGGTAGGACTCGTCCTGCTCGTAGAACCACTCCTGGCAGGGCATCGAGACGACCCGGGTGGGGGTTCCGTCGGCCTCCAACCGCTCCCGGGCGGTCAGGCAGAGCTGCACCTCGGAGCCGGTGCCCACGATGATCACCTGCGGCTTGCCGTTGGACGCCTCGGCCAGCACGTAGCCGCCCTTGGCCACCCCGGACGCGTCGCCCAGCACCTCACGGTCCAGGGTCGGCAAGGGCTGACGGCTGAGCGCCAGCGCGGTCGGCCGGTCGGTGTGCTCCAGCGCCTGGCGCCAGGCCCAGGCGGTCTCGTTGGCGTCGGCCGGGCGGACCACGTCCAGACCCGGAATGGCGCGCAGGGCGGTCAGATGCTCCACCGGCTGGTGGGTCGGGCCGTCCTCGCCGAGGCCGATCGAGTCGTGCGTCCACACGAAGGTCACCGGAAGCTTCATCAGCGCGGCCAGCCGCACCGCCGGGCGCATGTAGTCGCTGAACACCAGGAACGTGCCGCCGTACACGCGGGTGCCGCCGTGCAGGGCGATGCCGTTGAGGATCGCGCCCATCGCGTGCTCACGGATGCCGAAGTGCAGCGTGCGGCCGTACTCGTGACCGGGGAAGTCCTTGGTGGCGTGCGAGGCCGGGATGAACGACGGCTCGCCCTTCATGGTGGTGTTGTTGCTCTCGGCCAGGTCGGCCGAGCCGCCCCACAGCTCGGGCAGCACCGGCGCGAGCGCCTCCAGCACCTTGCCGGACGCGGCCCGGGTGGCCACACCCTTGGCGTCGGCGGGGAAGGTCGGCAGCGCGTCGGCCCAGCCGTCCGGCAGCACCCGGCCGGCCATCCGCTCGTAGAGCGCGGTGCGCTCCGGGTTCGCCACCTTCCAGGCGTCGAACGCGGTGGTCCACTCCTGCTCGGCGGCGGATCCGCGACCCATCACGTTGCGGGCGTGGGCGAGGACCTCCTCGTCGACCTGGAAGGTCTGCTCCGGGTCGAAGTCGAGGATCTGCTTGGTGGCCTTCACCTCGTCGGCGCCGAGCGCCGAGCCGTGGGCCTTACCGGTGTTCTGCTTGTTGGGTGCGGGCCAGCCGATGATCGTGCGCAGCGCGATGAAGGAGGGACGACCGGTCTCCGCCTTGGCGGCCAGCAGCGCCTGGTGCAGGGCCTCGACGTCCTCGTGGTAGTCGCCCTGGTCGGCGTCGCCGGTGCGCCAGTCGACGGTCTGCACGTGCCAGCCGTACGCCTCGTAGCGGGCGGCCACGTCCTCGCTCTTGGCGATGCGGGTGTCGTCCTCGATGGAGATCTCGTTGTCGTCGTAGATCACCGTGAGGCTGCCCAGCTGCTGGTGCCCGGCGAGCGAGCTGGCCTCGTGGCTGATGCCCTCCTCGATGTCTCCGTCCGAGACGATGCACCAGATGTTGTGGTCGAAGATCGACGCGCCGGGCTCGGCCTCGGGGTCGAACAGGCCGCGCTCACGGCGGGCCGCCATGGCCATGCCGACCGCGTTGCCCAGGCCCTGCCCGAGCGGGCCGGTGGTGGTCTCGACGCCCGGGGTGTGCCCGTGCTCGGGGTGACCCGGTGTGAGCGAACCCCACTGCCGCAGCGACTGGAGGTCGGACAGGCTCAGCGGGTAACCGGACAGGAACAGCTGGATGTAGAGCGTCAGGCTGGAGTGCCCGGCGGAGAGCACGAAGCGGTCGCGGCCGGGCCAGTTCGGGTCGGCGGGGTTGTGCCGCATGACCCGGTTGAAGAGGAGGTAGGCCGCGGGCGCCAGGCTCATCGCGGTGCCCGGGTGGCCGTTGCCGGATTTCTCCACGGCATCCATGGCCAGCACGCGGACGGTGTCGACAGCCCGACGATCGAGGTCGGACCAGTTGAGTGCGGAGTGCTCGGGTCGGTTGGCAGCCACGATGGTTGTGCTCCTCGGCAGATGGGCGGAACCCTCACTGATGACCCTATCGAGCGTGACTAAACGTCCGCCCAGGGATCTCTGCATGGTGTGCGGTACGTGGCAATCAACCGCACCGTTCAACCCGGTGGTGTGACGGCCCGCACCGTTGTCGGGTCGGCCGGGCAGCCAAAACGACAACGCGTAGTGTGTGGGTCGGTGCGCGGCCCCGGAGCGGGCCCGGCCGACGAGATCTCCCCGTGCCGATGCCGGAAGGTGGCAATCCGTGAGCATGATCACCGAGCGCCCCGCGAGCAACCCCGCCGGGCAGACCCCGGCGCGGGCGGCCGAGGGCCCGGTGGCCCGGCGGGACGTACGCGCGGTCCTCTCGGCGTACGTGTCGCTCACCAAGCCGCGGATCGTCGAGCTGCTACTGGTCACCACCGTTCCGGCGATGATGCTCGCCGAGGGCGGCCTGCCGTCGCTGTGGCTGATGGCCGTGGTGCTGATCGGTGGCTCGCTCGCCGCGGGCGCGGCCAGCGTGCTCAACTGCTACATCGACCGGGACATCGACCAGTTGATGCGGCGTACCAAGCGTCGCCCGCTTCCGGCGCACACCGTGTCGCCGCGCAACGCCCTGGTCTTCGGTCTGGTGCTCGCGGTGGTCTCGGTGGCGCTGATGGCGGCGTTGACCAACCTGCTGGCCGCCGGGCTGACGCTCGCCGCGATCGCGTACTACGACCTCGTCTACACCCTGTGGCTCAAGCGCTCCACCCCGACGAACACCTTCTGGGGCGGGGCCTGCGGGGCGGCTCCGGTGCTGATCGGGTGGGCGGCGGTGACCGGCTCGCTGGCGCCCGCCGCCTGGGGGCTGTTCGCGGTGGTCTTCTTCTGGCAGATGCCGCACTTCTACCCGCTCGCCATGAAGTACAAGGACGACTACGCCCGGGCGGGCATCCCGATGTTGCCGGTGGTGGCCTCCACCCGTCGGGTCAACGCCGAGATCCTGATCTTCGCCTGGCTCACCGTGCTGACCTCCCTGGCCGTCTGGCCGCTGGGGCTCAGCGCGATCTACGGCGTGCCGACCCTGGTGGTGGGTGCGATCTTCCTGGTCGAGGCGCACCGTCTCTGCGGGCGGGCGACCCGCGGCGAGGCGGTCAGGCCGATGCGGCTGTTCCACTGGTCGACGACGTATCTGACGATCGTCTTCGTGGCCGTCGCGCTCGACGCGTTGATCTGAACCAATTCTCAGGCAGTGGGCTTTGCTCCACCCTTTTCGCGGTGCAGCTGGCAATCTCTTGACTAATCACGGTCATAGATGAGTTGTCCGGGTTTAATGTCACATCAGAGTAACTTTCGGCATGAGTCGGATCGGCTCAACCTCCGGAGGCTGGGCCCTGATTTGCCGCCGTGCTTTGAGGTGTTAAGTCCGGAAATATTAGGACAGCTGACCTGTGGTGTTCCTTAAACCTGTAGGTAATTGGCATCACAAAAGGTTCATGGTTCTCGCCCGCCCGAGTGGAGTTCTGCTTAGGCTTCGCGTCATGGCAGATGGTTCCGATACGACGCTGACGGCCGAACAGACCGCCGGCGACCAGGCGCCGCACGGCCTGGTCGCGGGCCTCAGGTCATTCGCCGCCGGGCACGGCGGCGCGAAGGCGGTCATCGAGTACGTCGGCAAGCGTGGCGCACGGATCGTCCTCGTGGGTTCCGACGGTGAGTGGGGCGACCAGTTCGCCGACGACACCGTCACCGCCCGGGAGGCGTGCGCCAAGGCGGGAGTCACCGTCGAGAACGCCTGGGAGCGTGAACTGATGGACCAGATGCGTCCGAGCAACGACCTGTGGCGGTCGATGGCCCGGCGCACCATGTCCCGCTGAGATAGAGAGCTGAATTGACCAACCACCACCAGTCGACCCGGGGGGAACCCCGGGTCGCCCTCGTCACCTGTGCCGAACTCGCCGACCTCGACCCGGACGACCGTCTGGTCCTCACGCCGCTCACCGACCGGGGGATCACCGCCGAGGCGGTCGCCTGGGACGACCCCGACGCGGACTGGTCCTCGTACGACCTGGTCGTGCTCCGCTCACCCTGGGACTACGCGCTGCGTCGCAACGAGTTCGTCGCCTGGGCCGCCACCGTCACGGCGCTGGTCAACCCGTCCGAGGTGGTGCGCTGGAACACCGACAAGCGCTACCTCGCCGAGCTGAGCGCGGCCGGCGTGCCGACCGTGCCGACGTTCTGGGTCGAGCCGGGGGAGAGTTGGCGCCTGCCGGCCGACACCGGTGAGTACGTGATCAAACCAGCGGTCAGTGCGGGTAGCCAGGACACCGGCCGGTACGACCTGGCCGACCCGGAGCACCGGGAACTGGCCGGCGCGCACGTGCGCCGCCTGGCCGACGCCGGTCGGGTGACGATGATCCAGCCGTACCTGACCGCCGTCGACACCGAGGGCGAGACGGCACTGCTCTTCCTGGCCGGTCCGGAGGGGCTCACGTTCAGCCACGCCATCCGCAAGGGTCCGATGCTGACCGGCCCGGACCTCGGCCCGGACGGGCTCTACAAGGCCGAGGAGATCACCGCCCGCACCGCCCGGCCCGAACAGCTCGCGGTGGCCGAGAAGACTCTCGCCGGGGTCCCGGGCGGCACACGGCAGCTGCTCTACGCCCGCGTCGACCTGATCCCCGGCCCGGACGGCACGCCCGTCCTGGTCGAGCTGGAGCTGACCGAGCCGTCCCTGTTCATCGGGTACGCCGACGGCGCCCCCGAGCGCCTGGCCGACGCGATCGCCACCCACCTGGCCCGCAACGCCTGACCCGTCCGCCGGCGGCGGTCACGGTGGCACCGCCAAGCTCCGTGCACGTTGGTGCCTCGGCACGCCGGGACCACGCATCTTCCCCACAGTTGCGCGGATCTCCGACCGGAGGACCTCCCGCCAACAAGATCGCGCGACATCCAGGATGTAGTGGCAACGGCGCGTCGCTGAGGCCACTACATCCTGGTTCGAGCACGATCTTGGCGCGGGGCGCGGGGCGCGGGGCGCGGGGCGCGGGGCGCGGGGCGCGGGGCGCGGGAGATCAGGCGGTTACCGTCACCGGGGCGGCGGCGTCGCTCGGAGCGGCCCGGGGTGCCGGCGCGACCGGGCGGCGTTCGCGGGTGGACCACTGCACCGCGAGGGCGGCCAGCAGCACCAGGCAGGAGCCGAGCATGTGCGCGCCGACCAGGATCGCCGGCACGTGGGTGAAGTACTGCACGAAGCCGATCAGGCCCTGACCCAGCTCCACCGCGACCAGGATGACCGCGGCCCGGGTGGCCCGTCGTGCGCCGACCGCGCGGAACGCGAAGACCAGCGCCACCGAGAGGCCGAGGAGCAGGAAGACGCTGTCCGCGTGCACCTGGGAGATCGACTCCGGGTCGAGCCCGTTGCGGGCCGCGCCCTGGTCGCCGGCGTGTGGGCCGCTGCCGGTCACCCAGGTGCCGATGACCAGCACCGCGACACCGACCGCCGTGGTGATCCGCGTCAGGGCGCGCAGCGGCGCCGGCACGACGGCCACCGCCGGGCCGTCCGGTTCGGCGATCCGGCGCCAGAGGGCGTACGAGGCGGCGATCACCGCCATCGAGGCGAGGAAGTGCAGCCCGACGACCCACGGGTTGAGGTTGGTGAGCACCGTGATGCCACCGATCACCGCCTGGGCGGGGATGCCCAGGAAGACCGCGACGGCGAGCGTGAGCAGCCCGGGCCGGCGTGGCCGGTGCGCCAGGACGGCCAGCACGGTGGCGAGCGCGATCAGGGCCACCGCGAACGTCAGCATCCGGTTGCCGAACTCGATCACCCCGTGGACGCCCATCTCGGACGTGGTGGTGTACGACGCGTCGGTGCACCGGGGCCAGGTGGGGCAGCCGAGGCCCGAGGCGGTCAACCGGACGGCCCCGCCGGTGACGACGATGCCCACGTTCGCGATGATCGAGGCGAGTGCGAGGCGGCGCAGCAGGGTGCCGGAGACCGGACGGACGTATCGGTTCACGGCGCAAATCCTACGCACCGTAGTGATCGAGGTTCGTCGGACTCCGCCCGGTCGGTGGTTCGGATCACCGGGGCCCGGGTTTGCGACCCTCCGAGTAATTACGTAACGTTGGCGTTGTGAAAAACACGGCGGCGCTCTCGGGGCAGCAGCCGACGGCCGCTCCGGTCGTCGGTGTGTCCGCGTCCGTGCCTGTCGTGACCCCGGCGGCCGCGCTCGTCGGTCCGGTGCTCACCGAGATCTCGACCCGGGACCGGGTCACCCAGCTGCTGCTGGAGCGGGGTGCCACCACCGCCGCGCAGCTCGGTTCGGCGCTCGGCCTCAGCCCGGCGGCGATCCGTCGGCACCTCGACGCGATGCTCGCCGAGGGTGACGTGTTCGCCCGGGAGCAGACGGTGCAGGGCAGCCGTGGTCGGGGGCGTCCCGCCAAGGTGTTCCTGCTGACCGAGGCCGCCCGGGTCCGCTGTGGCACTCACCACTACGACAACATGGCCACCGCCGCGTTGCGCTGGATCGCCCGCAGTGGCGGCGCGGACGCGGTCGAGGCGTTCGCCACCGAGCAGGTGGCCGCCCTGGAGTCCCGCTGCCGGGCCGCCATGGAGGACGCCGGCGACGACCCTCTCGCGCGGGCGGAGGCACTAGCCGACGCGCTCACCGCCGAGGGTTACGCTGCCAACGCGACCACGATCGCCTCTGGCGGCCAGCTCTGCCAGCACCACTGCCCGGTGGCGCACGTGGCCGCCGAGTTTCCCCAGCTGTGCGAGGCCGAGACCGCGGTGATCTCCCGTCTGGTCGGCACCCACGTGCAGCGCCTGGCCACCATCGCGCACGGCGACGGGGTGTGCACCACGCACATCCCCACCCAGCAGGTACGCGCCCAATCCGGTAATCCCGTCACCACTGTGAGGACAGATAGATGACCGAGCAGATCGTCCAGCCCCTGACCCAGGAAGAGCAGCTCGCCGCCCTGGGTCGCTACGAGTACGGCTGGTCCGACCCGGACGCCGCCGGGGCGGTCGCCCAGCGCGGCATCAACGAGGCGGTGGTGCGGGACATCTCGGCCAAGAAGAACGAGCCCGCGTGGATGCTCGACCTGCGCCTGAAGGGTCTGCGGCTGTTCGGTCGCAAGCCGATGCCGGCCTGGGGAGCGGACCTCACCGGGATCGACTTCGACAACATCAAGTACTTCGTGCGGTCCACCGAGAAGCAGGCCACCAGCTGGGAGGACCTGCCCGAGGACATCAAGAACACCTACGACCGGCTGGGCATCCCGGAGGCGGAGAAGCAGCGGCTGGTCGCGGGCGTCGCCGCGCAGTACGAGTCCGAGGTCGTCTACCACAAGATCCGTGAGGACCTTGAGGAGCAGGGCGTCCTCTTCCTGGACACCGACACCGCGCTGCGCGAGCACGAGGACGTCTTCAAGGAGTACTTCGGCACGGTGATCCCGGTCGGCGACAACAAGTTCGCCGCTCTGAACACCTCCGTGTGGTCCGGTGGCTCGTTCATCTACGTGCCGAAGGGTGTGCAGGTGGAGATCCCCCTGCAGGCCTACTTCCGGATCAACACGGAGAACATGGGCCAGTTCGAGCGGACGCTGATCATCGTCGACGAGGGTGCGTACGTGCACTACGTCGAGGGTTGCACCGCGCCGCTCTACTCCTCCGACTCGCTGCACAGCGCGGTCGTGGAGATCATCGTCAAGAAGGACGCGCGCTGCCGCTACACGACCATCCAGAACTGGTCGAACAACGTCTACAACCTGGTCACCAAGCGCGCCGTCTGCCACGAGGGCGCGACCATGGAGTGGGTCGACGGCAACATCGGCTCCAAGGTGACCATGAAGTACCCGGCGGTCTACATGACCGGCGAGCACGCCAAGGGCGAGGTGCTCTCGGTGGCGATGGCCGGCGAGGGCCAGCACCAGGACGCCGGCGCCAAGATGGTGCACGCCGCACCCCACACGAGCAGCACCATCATCTCGAAGTCGATCGCCCGGGGCGGCGGCCGCACCTCGTACCGCGGTCTGGTGCAGGTGCTGGAGGGTTCGCACCACAGCCGGAGCACGGTCAAGTGCGACGCGCTGCTGGTCGACACCATCTCCCGCTCGGACACCTACCCGTACGTCGACATCCGCGAGGACGACGTGTCGATGGGGCACGAGGCGACCGTCTCCAAGATCAGCGACGACCAGCTCTTCTACCTGATGAGCCGGGGCCTGAGCGAGGACGAGGCGATGGCCATGATCGTCCGCGGCTTCATCGAGCCGATCGCCAAGGAACTCCCGATGGAGTACGCCCTGGAGCTCAACCGCCTGATCGAACTCCAGATGGAAGGTGCCGTCGGCTGATCCCGGCGGGCACCGGCCCCGTCGCGCCAGTCCGCGACCAGCCCGCCCGCCCCTCCGGTTAATGACACCGTCGTTGCAGAACAGACCAAGGAAGACATGACTACCCAGGCTTCCGCGCCGCCCAGCACCAAGTCGCAGGCGCTGCGCTCGTACGACGTCGCCGACTTCCCGGCCCTCACCGGCCTGGAGGAGGAGTGGCGTTTCACCCCGCTCAAGCGCCTCCGCGGCCTGGCCACGGCGGACACGTCGGCCGCCACCGGCCGGGGCGTCACCATCGAGCACCCGCGGCTGCCGGCCGGGGTGTCGGTGCGGCTCGTCGAGCCGAGTGACGCCGGTGTCGTGACCGCGCCGCTGCCGGTCGACCGGGTCAGCGCGCTGGCCCACGGCGGGGCGGCGCGGGTCGCGCTGGTCGAGGTGGCGGCCGAGGCCGTGGTGTCCGAGCCGGTGGTCGTACGGCTGCTGGGCGCGTACCCCGAGGAGCTGTCTCTCGCCCGGACCCAGGTGCAGGTGGGCCGGTTCGCGGAGGCCACGGTGGTGTTCTCCCAGGAGGGCTCGGCCACGCTGGCCGACAACGTCGAGGTGACGGTCGCCGACGGGGCCAAGCTGACCCTCGTCACCGTGGCGGACTGGGCCGAGGACACGGTGCAGGCCCAGCACGTCACGATCAAGCTGGGTCGGGACGCCCGGGTGGTGCACGTCCAGGTCACCCTCGGTGGCGACCTGGTGCGGCAGTTCACCTCGGTGGAGTACACCGGTCGGGGTGGCGAGGCCGAGCTGTACGGCGTCTACTTCGCCGACTCCGGCCAGCACCTGGAGCACCGGCAGCTGGTCGACCACAGCGTTCCGGACTGCCGCAGCTACGTCGGCTACCGGGGCGCCCTGCAGGGCGAGGACGCGCACACCGTCTGGGTGGGTGACGTGGTGATCCGAGCCGAGGCGACCGGCACCGACACGTACGAGATCAACCGGAACCTGCTGCTCACCGACGGCGCGCGGGCGGACTCCGTACCCAATCTGGAGATCGAGACCGGCGAGATCGCCGGCGCCGGCCACGCCAGCGCGACCGGCCGCTTCGACGACGAGCAGTTGTTCTACCTGATGGCCCGGGGTATCCCGGAGAGCGAGGCCCGCCGCCTGGTGGTCCGTGGCTTCTTCGCCGAACTGATCAACAAGATCCCGGTCGAGGACCTGCGCGAGCGCCTGGGAGACGCTATCGAGGCCCGGCTGACCAAGGCCGGCGCCTGATGATCCGCATCTGCTCCACCGAGGACGTGCCGAAGGGCACCGCGATCAGCGCGGACGTCGACGGCACCCCGATCGCGCTGGTGCACGGCGAGGACGGCGAGTTCTACGCCGCCTACGACGAGTGCTCGCACGCCTCGGTCGCCCTCTCCGAGGGCGAGGTCGACGGCTGCACGCTCGAGTGCTGGCTGCACGGCTCGCGCTTCGACCTGCGCACCGGGCGGCCTTCCGGTCTGCCGGCCACCGAACCCGTACCCGTCTATCCCGTCGAAGTCCGCGACGGCGACATCTACCTCAGCCTGACGCCGAGTAATGGAGTGACCCGATAATGAGCACCCTGGAGATCCGCGACCTGAAGGTGTCGGTCAAGCTGCCCGAGGGTGAGCTCAAGCCGATCCTGGCCGGAGTCGACCTGACCGTGAAGTCGGGTGAGACCCACGCCATCATGGGCCCGAACGGCTCCGGCAAGTCCACGCTGGCGTACTCGATCGCCGGTCACCCCAAGTACGAGATCACCGGCGGCACCGTCACCCTCGACGGCTCCGACGTCCTCGCGATGACCGTCGACGAGCGGGCCCGCGCCGGCCTCTTCCTGGCCATGCAGTACCCGGTCGAGGTGCCCGGCGTGTCGGTGGCGAACTTCCTGCGCACCGCGAAGACCGCGATCGACGGCGAGGCGCCGAAGCTGCGCACCTGGGGCGGCGAGCTGCGCGGGGCCATGGAGCGCCTGCAGATGGACCCGGCGTTCGCGCAGCGCAACGTCAACGAGGGCTTCTCCGGCGGCGAGAAGAAGCGCCACGAGATCGTCCAGCTGGAGCTGCTCAAGCCGAAGATCGCCATCCTCGACGAGACCGACTCCGGCCTCGACGTCGACGCGCTGCGCGTGGTCAGCGAGGGCGTCAACCGGGTCCGCGACACCGGTGACACCGGCATGCTGCTGATCACCCACTACACGCGGATCCTGCGCTACATCAAGCCGGACTTCGTGCACGTCTTCGTGGCCGGCCGGATCGTCGAGCAGGGCGGCCCGGAGCTGGCCGACAAGCTCGAGGCCGAGGGCTACGAGCGGTACGCCGCCGGGGCCGGCACGGCCAAGGCCTGAGCGAGAGAGGCGCTGCCGAGATGACCAGCATCGCGATTCCAGCGGGGATGCCGCAGTACGACGAGGTGCCGCGTTTCGACGTGGCCCGGGTGCGCGCCGACTTCCCGATCCTGGACCGGGAGATCAACGGGCACCCGCTGGTCTACCTCGACAGCGCCAACACCTCGCACAAGCCCCGCCAGGTGCTCGACGTTCTCGACGAGCACTACACGCGGCACAACGCCAACGTCTCGCGGTCGGTGCACACCCTGGGCACCGAGGCCACCGAGGCGTACGAGGGGGCGCGGGCCAGGATCGCCGCGTTCGTCAACGCGCCGAGCGTGGACGAGGTGGTGTTCACCAAGAACTCCACCGAGGCGATCAACATCGTGGCGTACGCCTTCTCCAACGCCTCGCTGCGTCCGGACGCCGACCCCCGGTTCCGGCTGGGCCCCGGCGACGAGGTGGTGATCTCCGAGATGGAGCACCACTCGAACATCGTCCCGTGGCAGTTGCTCTGCGAACGGACCGGCGCGACCCTGCGCTGGTTCGGCGTCACCGACGGCGGACGGCTCGACGAGTCCGGCCTGGACGACCTGATCACCGAGCGGACGAAGATCGTCTCGCTGGTGCACATGTCGAACATCCTCGGCACGGTCAACGCCACCGCCCGGATCACCGCGCGGGTCCGCGAGGTGGGCGCGCTGCTGCTGCTGGACTGCTCGCAGTCCGTGCCGCACCTGCCCATCGACGTGGTCGACCTGGACGCCGACTACATCGTCTTCACCGGGCACAAGATGTGCGGCCCGACCGGCATCGGTGTGCTCTGGGGCCGGGGCGAGCTGCTGGCGGCCATGCCCCCGGTGTTCGGCGGCGGCTCGATGATCGAGACGGTCACCATGGCCCGCTCGACGTTCGCGGCGCCGCCGGCCCGCTTCGAGGCGGGTACCCCGCCGATCGCCGAGGCTGTCGCACTCGGTGCCGCGGTGGACTACCTCACCGGCATCGGGATGCCGGCCATCCAGTGGCACGAGAAGGAGCTGACGGCGTACGCGCTGGACGCTCTCGGATCGGTGCCCGACCTGCGGATCTTCGGCCCGACCGTGCCGGTGGGCCGGGGTGGCACCATCTCGTTCGCGCTCGGCGACGTGCACCCGCACGACGTGGGTCAGGTGCTCGACTCGCTCGGTGTGCAGGTGCGGGTGGGCCACCACTGCGCCAAGCCGGTGTGCAGCCGGTTCGGCGTCCCGGCGATGACGCGGGCCTCGTTCTACCTCTACACCACCACCGGTGAGATCGACGCTCTGGTGGCCGGTCTGGAGCAGGTGCGGAAGGTGTTCGGCTGATGGCACAGCTCGACCAGCTCTACCAGGAGATCATCCTGGACCACTACAAGCGCCCGCACGGGCGTGGCCTGCGCGACGCGGAGGACTCGGGTGACCAGGTGGCGGAGGCGCACCACGTCAACCCGACCTGCGGCGACGAGATCACCATCCGGGTTGCCACCGACGGCACCGTGCTGCACGACATCTCGTACGACGGGATGGGCTGTTCGATCAGCCAGGCCTCGGCGAGCGTGCTGCACGAGTTGTTGCGCGGTCGGGGCGCGGGGGAGGCGTTCGCGGTGCACGAGGCGTTCGTCGAGTTGATGTCCGGCCGTGGCCAGGTCACGCCGGACGAGGACGTGCTCGGTGACGGGGTGGCTTTCGCGGGCGTTGCCCGCTACCCCGCTCGGGTCAAATGCGCGCTGCTGCCGTGGATGGCGTTCAAGGACGCCGCGGCACGCGCCGGGGTGGGCGTGAGCCCGGAGGTGAAGGCATGAGCGAAAATACCGCTACCGCAGCGACGCCGGAGGCCGGTGACGCCGCCGGCACTCAGGTGGCCGGTGACGCCGCCGCCACCCCGGTGGCCGGCGTCGGCAAGGCCGTCATCGCCGAGATCGAGGAGGCGATGAAGGACGTCGTCGACCCGGAGCTCGGCATCAACGTGGTCGACCTGGGCCTGGTGTACGGGGTGCACGTCGACGACGAGAACGTCGCCACCCTGGACATGACGCTCACGTCGGCGGCGTGCCCGTTGACCGACGTGATCGAGGACCAGACCCGGCAGGCGCTGACCACCGGCCCCGGTGGCGGCCTGGTCAACGACATCCGGATCAACTGGGTGTGGCTCCCGCCGTGGGGCCCGGACAAGATCACCGATGAGGGCCGGGACCAGCTGCGTTCCCTCGGCTTCAACGTCTGAGTCGATCCCGGTTCGGCACCATCGAGCGCGGCGCCCGTCACGGGTGCCGCGCTCGACGCCTTTCGCCTCCGCCCGTCGTGTCGTGCGCACTGTCACGAGCGGAAATTGGGGTCGCGTTCGATGGGGGAGCGCGCGCAGGATGGGCGGGTGATCGAGACGTACCCGAAGCGGCTTCCTGTCGGCGCGGCCACCGCCGCGCTCCGACAGCGCACGCGCCCGGGCCGCGACTCGACCCGCCACCGACGATCGTGACCAGCGCGTTCCTCGCCGGCCTCGTCGCAGGCTACGGCGTCGCCGTTCCCGTCGGCGCGATCGCGGTGCTCATCGTCGGGCTCAGTGCCCGTACCTCGTTCCGGGTCGGCGCGGCCGGGGCTCTCGGCGTGGCCACCGCCGACGGCCTGTACGCGGCGCTTGCCGCCCTCGGCGGCGCGGCCGTGGCCGGGGTCGTCGAACCGCTTGCCGGCCCGCTGCGGGTGACGGCCGCGGCAGTGCTGCTCGCGCTCGCCGGGCACGGCGCCTGGCGCGCGGTGCGACCGCCCCCCGCGACCCACGTGCGGACCCGCCGGGGCCTGGACACGCCGCTGCGCGCGTTCGGCGGCATTCTCGCGCTGACCCTGCTCAACCCGGCGACGGTCGTCTACTTCGCCGCGCTGGTGCTCGGCCGCGGCGACGCCATCGATGCGGCCGGGTCGACGGCCGCGCTCTTCGTGCTCGGCGCGTTCGTGGCCTCGGCGAGCTGGCAACTCCTCATCGCCGGGGGCGGCACGCTGGTCGGCCGCCTGATCACCGGCCCGAAAGGCCGGATGGCCACCGCGCTCGTCTCCAGCGCCATCATGGCCGGGCTCGCGGCCGGCATCGTGTGGCCCCGGTGACCAGCCACCGGCGTCGGGCGACCGGGCCGGGCAACGGCTGGTACGGTCCGACCGGGCGTCGATCGGAGCACAGGCGTCCGGCGAGCCAGCGCGTGCTGGCCGAGCGCAACCCCGCAGTCAGAGGCCGACAAGCACCAGGAGCAGCAGGATCCCGCCGGCCCGCCGGGGTAGGTCGTAGCTGGCCACCGCGCTCCTCGGTGTTGTGCCGCCGAGTGACGCCCGGCAGTCTGTCGGGCAATGGCGACCGGAGGGGGTCGAGGTGGGTGGACGGCCCGCAGCCGGGGGTGGCCGCTGGGTCGAGGTCGACCCGCACCGGCTGGCCCGCTGGGTCGAGGGCTTCGTCGACCGGCACGGCCCGCCCACCGTGACCCCTCGGGAAGACGGCCTGCTGCTCTCCGCGCCCGACGGCACCACCGCGCAGTTGTACGTGCCACCCGGTGCTTCCGCGGGAGGTGACCTGCCCGGGTTCCTGGCCGCCGCCGCCACACCGCGCCGGATCGGTCTGCTGCTCGCCCGCAAGAGCGCGGTGGCCGTCGGTGTGGCCGAGGGAGAGACGTTGACGCTGTCCAAGGTGGACAGCAGCTACGTGCAGGGCCGTACCGCCGCGGGTGGCTGGTCGCAGCACCGCTTCGCCCGTCGCCGCGACAACCAGGCGAAGGCCGCCCTCGGTGACGCGGTCGAGCTGGCGGTACGGCTGCTGCTGCCGCAGGCCGGCACGCTCGACGCGGTCGTGGTTGGCGGCGACCGACGCACGGTGGACGGCATCCTCGCCGACCGGCGGCTGGCCCGGCTCGCCGCGCTGCGGGCAGACCGGCTGCTCGATGTGCCCGAGCCCCGGCACGCCGTGCTGGTCGCCGCGATCGCGGCCGCCCGGGCGGTCCGGATCCTGGTCCGCGATCCCGCCCCGCCCGACTGAGGTCGCCGACGGGACCGGGATCGCCGGCGCGGGTGCCGAAACCGGCAGTCCGCCCGATCACACCGAAGGGCGCCCCGACGTGTCGAGAATGACCGTCGGAGCGCCCGGGTGGGAATTGGTCAGAGCTGGTCGGTGGCGAAGGTGTCGCAGGCCTTGGGATCACCACGGTCGTAGCCCTGCTGGAACCAGCGCTGCCGCTGCGCGGAGGTGCCGTGGGTGAACTGGTCGGGGTTGATCCGTCCACCGGAGCGCTGCTGGATGGTGTCGTCGCCGATCGCCTCGGCGGTCTGCACGGCCTCCGCGACGTCGCTCGGGGTGATCGACGTGAAGAGCGCCTCCTGGCCGGTCTCGTCCTTGCTCTCGGTCGCGTGCTTGGCCCAGGAGCCGGCGTAGCAGTCGGCCTGCAACTCCAGGCGTACCGAGGCGGAACGGGGGCCGCTCTGGTCGCCCTGGCCGGCCCGCTCGTTGGTGCCGAGCAGGTTCTGGATGTGGTGGCCGTACTCGTGGGCCAGCACGTACGGCGCGGCGAACTCGCCCTTGGCGCCGAAGCGGGAGGCCAGCTCGTTGTAGAAGCTCAGGTCGATGTACACCTTGCGGTCGGCCGGGCAGTAGAACGGGCCGACGCCGGAATCCGCCTGACCGCAGCCGGTGTTCACCGCGGCCTCGAAGTAGTTGGTGCTGGTCGGCTCGTACTTCCCCTTGCCCAGCTCCGGGTACTCCTTCTCCCAGTAGTCCTGGATGCTGTTGACGTAGAGCAGGTTGCGGCACCTCGCGTCGTCGAAGCGCTGCGCGTTGCTCCTGTCGCACCCCTGCAGCGGCTTGCCGGTGGACTGCCCACCGCCGTCCTCGCCGTTGGTCATCGCATTCAGGCCGAAACCGCCGCCGAGCAGGGCGATCAGCACGGTCACCACGATGCCGATCAGACCGCCCCGACCGCCGCCGCCGGGGATCGGGATGCCCATGCCGCCACCGCCGCCCGAGCCGCCACCCCGCCCGAGGTCGTTGACCTGGGAGGTGTCGAGCTCGGCCCGCTCGTTGAGTTCCATGCTGACCCCGATCGCCGTCTGTCCGTCGCTGTGACGCGGATTCCCACTGTGTCGTCGCAGTGCCGGACCGGGTCCGGATGCCGCAATTCCGTACCCGATGATCTTGATTGCTAATCCGGGCGGGCCGTCCGGGAGCGCCCGGTACACTTGTCGGGTGCTGCGCTGCGAAGGCTGAACCGCCCCGCGCCGCCGGGCCACCGGGCCCGCCGGCCGTTTCGCGTGCCCCGAGTCAGCCTTCCACTCCCCGAGAGCGAGCCCGAAGAAATGATCACCGCCACCGGCCTGGAGCTCCGAGCCGGCTCCCGGATTCTGCTGTCCGACACCACCCTGCGGGTGCAGCCCGGTGACCGGATCGGCCTCGTCGGCCGCAACGGTGCCGGCAAGACCACCACGTTGAAGGTGCTCGCCGGCGAGGGGCAGCCGTACGCCGGGCAGATCGACCAGCGCAGCGCCATCGGCTACCTGCCGCAGGACCCACGCACCGGCGACCTGGAGGTGACCGGCCGCGACCGGGTGCTCTCCGCCCGTGGCCTGGACGTGCTGATGGCCCAGATGTCGGAGATCGAGGCCAAGCTCGCCGAGGACGCCGACGAGAAGTTGGTCCGCCGCTACGGCGCGTTGGAGGACCAGTTCGCCTCCCTGGGTGGGTACGCCGCCGAGGCCGAGGCCGCCCGGATCTGCGCCAACCTCGGCCTGCCGGACCGCGCGCTCGCGCAGACCATCGGCACCCTCTCCGGCGGTCAGCGCCGCCGCATCGAGCTCGCCCGGATCCTGTTCCGCGACGCCGGCGAGAACGGCGGCGGCATCCTGCTGCTCGACGAGCCGACCAACCACCTCGACGCCGACTCGATCACCTGGCTGCGCAGCTTCCTCGCCAACCACAAGGGCGGCCTCATCGTGATCTCCCACGACGGCGCGCTGTTGCAGTCGGTGGTCAACAAGGTCTGGTTCCTGGACGCCACCCGGTCCGTGGTCGACGTCTACAACCTGGGCTGGAAGGCGTACCTGGAGGCGCGGGAGACCGACGAGCGGCGCCGCCGCCGGGAGCGGGCCAACGCGGAGAAGAAGGCCGGCGCGCTGATGGCGCAGGCCGACAAGATGCGGGCCAAGGCCACCAAGACCGTCGCCGCGCAGAACATGGCCCGCCGTGCCGAGAAGCTGATCTCCGGTCTGGAGGAGGTGCGGGTCTCCGACCGGGTCGCCAAGGTGCGCTTTCCCAACCCCGCGCCGTGCGGCAAGACCCCGCTGACCGCGACCGGCCTGTCCAAGTCGTACGGCTCGCTGGAGATCTTCACCGACGTCAACGTGGCGGTGGACCGCGGCTCCCGGGTGGCGATCCTCGGGCTCAACGGCGCCGGCAAGACCACCCTGCTGCGGATGCTCGGCGGGCTGCTGACGCCGGACACCGGGGAGGTGCACTCCGGGCACGGGCTGCGGTTGGGCTACTACGCCCAGGAGCACGAAACCCTGGACGTGGAGCGGACGGTGCTGGAGAACATGCGCGCCGCCGCCATCGAACAGTCCGACACCGACCTGCGCAAGATTCTCGGCGCGTTCCTCTTCTCCGGCGACGACGTGAACAAGCCCGCCGGGGTGCTCTCCGGCGGCGAGAAGACCCGGCTCGCCCTGTCGACCCTGGTCTGTTCCGGCGCCAACGTGCTGCTGCTCGACGAACCGACGAACAACCTCGACCCGATCAGCCGGGAGCAGGTGCTCGACGCGATCGCCAACTACCCCGGCGCGATCGTGCTGGTCACCCACGACCCGGGTGCGGTGCTGGCGCTCAAGCCGGACCGGGCCATCCTGCTGCCCGACGGCGACGAGGACGCCTGGAGCGACGACCTGCTCGAACTGGTCGAGCTGGCCTGACCGTCGTCCCGCACGACCGGCCTGCGGGTGGGGGCCGTTCGACAGTCGACAAGCTCGACCGCACGCCGAGTGGCCATCCACGCGGGGCGATGGGTTTGGCCGGCCCTGGCACGGGCGCCGGGCCTGACGGGGGCCGATCGCCAGCATCACTCTATCGGGAAGGTGACATTGCATAGCGTGTCGGTTGGCGAAGAGTTGATATCTGGCGCATGATCGTTCGAGACGGTCTAATAGGTGGGACCGTATCCGAACCGCACAGTCTGGGACGTGAGGACACAGCATGGCAGCCACTGGCACAGCCACCAGCACTGAGAAGGGTCGCCGGATCGTCGGAGCCGAGCGTCAGACGCTCGCCAAGGACCTGGTAAAGCGGTACACCTCGGGGGAGAGCATCCGCGCGCTGGCGGCCTCTACCGGCCGTTCCTACGGGTTCATCCACCGAGTGCTCACCGAGTCCGGGGTTCAGCTGCGTCAGCGCGGCGGTGCCCGGCGCCGCAAGAAGGCGTGACCCGCCCCCCAGCGTCGTCCACCAGCGCCGCGCCCCGGCCCGCCCGGTGACCGCCGAAGCGACCGGGGTCCGGCTGAGTTGCGACGGGCCGGTTGCCACGGTGACGTTGTGCCGGCCCGACGTGCTCAACGCCCAGACGCCCGCCATGTGGCGGGCGATGAGCGAGTTCTCCCGCGACCTGCCCGGCGACGTGCGGGTGGTTGTCGTCCGAGGCGAGGGTCGCGCGTTCTCCGCCGGCCTCGACCTCGCGGTGGCCGGCGCGTCCGGCCCAGGTTCCTTCGCCGAGTTGGCCACCCTGCCCGAGCAGGAGTGCGCCGCCCGGATCGCCGAGTTCCAGGCCGGTTTCACCTGGCTGCACCGACCCGATGTCATCTCCGTGGCAGCCGTGCAGGGCCACGCGATCGGCGCCGGTTTCCAGCTCGCCCTCGCCTGCGACCTTCGGGTCCTGGCCGCCGATGCGAAGCTGTCGATGGCCGAGGTCACCCTCGGTCTCGTGCCCGACCTGGCCGGCACCAAGCGGCTCGTCGAACTGGTCGGCTATGCCCGGGCGTTGGAGATCTGCGCGACCGGTCGCCGTCTCGACGCCGCCGAGGCGGACCGGATCGGGTTGGCCACCCTGGTCGTACCAGCCGCCGAGATCGACGGTGCGGTCAGCGACCTGACCGCCGGCCTGCTCGCCGGTGCCCGTGACGCGGTGGTGGAGATCAAGGCGTTGATCGCCGGCGCGGCCGGACGGTCGCACGTCGACCAGCAGCGCGCCGAACGGGAGGCGCAGACCCGCCGACTGCGTGACCTCGCCGGCCGGGGAGAATAGTAAGGACCGTACGGGAAGGTTCGGGTTACGACCGAGGTTGTCAGAGTCGTCGGGAGAATTGACCTGACGGTGCGGTCCGCCCGACGACCCGGAGGTGAGCGGTGTCCAACCCGATGTCCGGCGGTGGCATGGCGGGCTGGAGCATGCTCCGGTCGATGCGCAACCGCGACGAGGTATCCACCCACCGGCTGAAGCGCGGGGTGGCCCGGCGGATCGTCGCCTTCGCCCACCCCTACCGACGCGACATCGTGGTCTTCCTGGCCACCGTGGTGCTGGCTGCCATCATCGGCGTGGCCACACCGGTGCTCGCCGGCGACGTGATCAACGCGATCAACCGGGGTGGCACCGAGGCGGGTCGGCTGGTGGTCCGGCTGGCCCTGTTCATCGCCGGCCTGGCGATCGCCGACGCGCTGCTCTCACTGGCCCAGCGGTGGTACTCCGCCCGGATCGGCGAGGGCATCATCCTCAACCTGCGCACCCGGGTCTACGACCACGTGCAGCGGATGCCGTTGCAGTTCTTCACGCGTACCCAGACCGGCGCGCTGGTCAGCAGGCTCAACAACGACGTGCTCGGCGCCCAGCGGGCGTTCACCTCCACCCTGTCCGGCGTGGTCAGCAACGTCATCCAACTGGTGCTCACCGCCGCGGTGATGTTCACCCTCTCGTGGCAGATCACCGCGCTCTCGCTGGTGCTGCTGCCGATCTTCATCATCCCCGCCCGCCGCGTCGGCCGGCGGCTGGCCGACATCACCCGCGAGGCGTACAACCTCGACGCCAAGATGAACACCACCATGACCGAACGGTTCGGGGTGGCCGGCGCGCTGCTGGTGAAGCTCTTCGGCCAGCCCGAGATCGAGGCCCGCCGGTTCGCGGCCCGGGCCGAACGTGTGCGGGACATCGGTATCCAGTCCGCCATGTACTCCCGCACGTTCTTCGTGGCGATGCTGCTGGTCGCCTCGCTGGCCCAGGCCCTCACGTACGGTCTCGGCGGCTGGCTCGCGGTCACCGGGGGCGTCAGCGCGGGCACGGTGGTCACCATGGCGCTGCTGCTCACCCGCCTCTACGGGCCGCTCACCGCGCTCTCCAACGTCCGGGTGGACGTGATGAGCGCGCTGGTCTCCTTCGACCGGGTCTTCGAGGTGCTCGACCTTCAGCCGGGCATCGTGGAGCAGCCCGACGCGATGCCGGTGCCCCGGGGCGCCGGCCGGGTCGACTTCCGTGACGTACGGTTCCGCTACCCCAGCGCCGCCGAGGTCTCCCTCGCCTCGCTGGAGGAGGTCGCCACGCTCGACCGGACCGTCAACGAGCCGGTGCTCAAGGGTGTCTCGTTCAGCGTCGAGCCGGGCCAGATGGTGGCCCTGGTCGGCCCGTCCGGTGCCGGCAAGTCGACGCTGTCCATGCTCATCTCCCGCATCTACGACGTCACCGACGGTCAGGTGCTGGTCGGCGGGGTGGACGTGCGCGACGCGACGCTCACCTCCCTGCGCGACGAGATCGGCGTGGTCACCCAGGACTCGCACCTGTTCCACGAGTCGATCGCCGAGAACCTGCGGTACGCCAAGCCGGACGCGACCGACGACGAGATCTGGGCGGCGCTGGCCGGCGCGCAGGTCGCCGACCTGGTCCGGTCGCTGCCCGACGGTCTGGACACCACCGTGGGGGAGCGCGGCTACCGGTTCTCCGGCGGCGAGAAGCAGCGCATCGCCATCGCCCGGGTGCTGCTCAAGGCCCCGTCGATCGTCATCCTCGACGAGGCGACCGCGCACCTCGACTCGGAGAGCGAGGCCGCGGTGCAGCGGGCGCTGTCCGTGGCACTGGCCGGGCGTACGGCCCTGGTGATCGCGCACCGGCTCTCCACGGTCCGCGACGCCGACCAGATCCTGGTCCTCGACGGCGGCCGCGTCGTCGAGCGGGGGCGCCACGACGAGCTGGTCGCGGTCGGTGGGCTCTACGCCGAGCTGTACCGCACCCAGTTCGCGGTCGTCGACTCGCCCACCCCGTTCGTGGACGCGACCGGTCCCGAGCCGGTGGTCCTGCCGCTGGGCACGTACGTCGCCGACGAGGCGATGCCGCCCGCCGCGGCCAACTGACCCACCACCGGCCACCGCCCGTCGGCTCAGCCCGGGCGGCGGTCGGGGAGAGCGGTCGCGACCCGCAGCTCGGCGAACGCGGCGCCCAGGGTGACCGGCGTGAAGTGCGCGTTCAGGCCGCTCGGATTGGGCAGCACCCACAACCGCGCCCCGGCCAACGACTCCGGTTGCGGCCCGAAGGTCGCCTTCGGCCGGCGAAAACCGATCCGGTACGCGGTCACCCCCACCACCGCCACCCAGCGCGGCCGGTACCGGGTTACCCTGTCGGTCAGGATCGCGGCGCCGTCGAGGAGTTCCTCGATGCTCAGCTCGTCCGCGCGGGCGCTGGCCCGAGCCGCCATGTTGGTGATGCCGAGCCCGACGGCGGGCAGCTCGTCCTGTTCGCTCGGGTGCAGCAGCCGGGAGGTGAACCCGCCCAGGTGCAGCGCCGGCCAGAACCGGTTGCCGGGCCGGGCGAAGTGCCAGCCCGTGGCGGCCGACCAGAGGCCCGGGTTGATACCGACGAAGAGCACCGCCAACTCCGGGGCGAGGACGTCGGGGATGGTCCGGTCGGCGGCGGCGGCCAGCTCGGCGCGGGTGGGCCGAGGGTGCCCGTCCTCGGCGGGTCGCGGCGGGCCGAGTGTCACAGCGCGCGCAGCGCGCCACCGTCGACCGGCACGGTGAGGCCGGTCAGGTAGCTGGCCGCGGGGGACAGCACGAACGCGGCCACCCTGCCGAACTCGGTCGGGTCGCCGATGCGCCGGAGCGGAATGCGGGCCTCCGCCTCGGCGCGGGTCCGCTCCGGGTCGCCGCTGGCGTCGAAGAGCTGCTGGCTGCGGTCGGTCAGGATCCGGCCGGGCAGCAGCCCGAGAACTCGTACGCCGCGCGGGCCGTAGTCGTCGGCGACGTCCTTGGCGACGCCGACCAGGCCGGGCCGCAGGCCGTTGGAGATGCCGAGCCCGGGCATCGGACTGCGGGCCGAGGTGGAGAGCACCAGCCCGATCGCGCCGCCCTCGGGCAGCGCGTCGGCGACCGTCCGTACCGCGCGGACGGTGCCCAGGAAGATGGTCTCGAAGGACCGCCGCCACTGCTCGTCGCTGACCGAGGCGGCGTTGCCCGGCGGTGGCCCGCCGACCGAGATCAACGCGCCGTCGAGCCGGCCGAAGTGTTCCTGGGCCGCCGCGACCAGCTGCCCGGGGGTCTCCGGGTCGGTCAGGTCCGCCGTCAGCCCGACCGCCCGCTGCGGTCCACCCAGACGCTCGGCGGCGGACGCCACCGCGTCCGCGTTGCGGGATGAGAGGACCACCCGGGCACCGTCGGCCACCAGGCACTGCGCCGTCGCGTAACCCAGGCCGCGGGAGGCGCCGGTGAGCACGTACACCCGGTCGGTCAGTCCGAGATCCATGACGCCGATCCTGCCGCATCCGGCACCCCATGACCATCGGCTGTGGGCTGCGTCGCCGGTGGCCGCGGGGCGGGGCGCAGCAGGCGTACCCGGCCGGTGATCTGCACTGCCACGGCACCACCGGCGCGGGCCACCGCCGGCAGCCGGCGGGGACGCGGTGCGCGCCGCCCGTCGTAGCGCAGGCGGGCCTCGCGGGTGGCCAGCTCCTCGGCGCCCACCGGGGGCAGCGCGCCCCGCGCGTGCAGCGACCGGGCCAGGTCCCAACCGTCGCGCAGCGAGCCGGCGGTGGGACGGCCGGCGGCCCAGCCGGCGAAGGTCGACAACCAGCCGGTGCCGAGGCCGGCGGCGAGCAGTGGCCAGTGCCGGGCCACCTCGCCGGCCCGTTTACGCAGCAGCGCGGCCCGGGTGGCGGCCAGCGCCGCCGGTGCGAAGCCGGCCGGCGGCGGACCCCCGGCGACCAGCGCAGCGACCAGCTCCGCCTGCCGCTGTGCAAGCGGGCCACCGTGCGGGTCGCTCTCGCGATCGCCGGGCGCCGACGGGCCGGGTTTGATGGGCGGTGACGAGCCGGTCATGTCACCCCCGGGAAGCCCGCGGCGGCGGCCAGGGCGTCCAGCTCGGCGCGGAGCTCCGCCGCCGGCGGGTAGCCTCCGTCGCGCTCCAGTAGCAGCGCCGGCGGCCGCTGGCGGGCGCAGAGCGCGCCGACCAGCTCCAGCACCGCTGGCGGCACCGCATCGGTGTGCGTGTCGTGGTAGAAACCGCCGTGCTCGCCACCGCCGGCCACGTGCGCGTACGCGACCCGGTCCAGCGGCAGCCGGTCCAGCAACGCGAGCGGGTCGGTGCCCCGGTTGCGGGCGTTGGCGTACACGTTGGCCACGTCCAGCAGCAGTAGCGACCCGGTCCGGTCCAGGATCTCGGTGAGGAAATCCGCCTCGTCGAGCTCGTCGTCGGGCCAGTCGACCAGCGCGGCGATCGGCTCCAGCGCGATCGGCACCGGCAGTTCGGCCTGCGCCCGGGCCACGTTGGCGCAGACCACGTCGACTGCCTCCCGGCTGCGCGGCAGCGGCAGCAGGTGCCCGGCCTCCAGGCCACCGGCCCGGACGAAGGCGATGTGCTCGCTGACCAGCGGCGCGTCCACCCGCTGCGCCACGGCGGCAAGGTGGGCGACCCGGGCCGGGTCGAGCGGCTCGGCGCCGCCCAGGGAGAGCCGCACCCCGTGCGGTACGACGGTCACCGCGCGCTCGCGCAACCGCGCCAGGCCCGGCGGGAGTGGCCCGGTGGCGGGCACCGACTCCGCCACCACCTCGACGAAGCGCAGCCCGGGCAGCTCGGACACGAAGCCGGCGATCTCCGGACGCCAGCCGATGCCGACGCCCTGCGGGCCGCTCATCCGCCGCATCCCCCACCCCCGCCGCCACCACCACAGCCGCCTCCGCCGCCGCAGGAGCCGCCGCCTCCGCCCGAGCTGTCTGTGCCCCCGCCGCCGGACGACCCGTCAGAGCTTCCCGTCCAGCCGTAGTTGCCGACGGCGTGGCGCTGGACCTCGGCCTGCTCGGCGAAGCCCGGGTCGAGGGCCCAGAGCGAAGCGGTGCCGTACAGGGCCACCCCCATCGCCGCGCCGGTCGCGCCGTAGGTGGCGAAGGCCGGCGCGTCGGCGGGGACCAGGTGGGGGTGCTGGCGGCGTACGTCGCGCAGCGCGGCCCGCCCGGCCCGGGTGCGCCTCGGTGCCCGGCCCAGCAGCAGTGCGGCGCCCCCGAGCGCAACCAGGGTCAGGAGCAGGTAGCCCACCGGACGACCGTTGCCCAGACCGAAGAAGAGCCGGATCAGGCCGAGGCCCAGCAGGGCGACGAGGATCCTGTTCCAGAGGCCGGCACGTGCGCGCCGGGTGTCGTTGGTCAACAGCCCGCGTTGCTCCAGACCGTTGCGGATCTGGTCGAGTGCGGTGTGGACGCGCTCGTCGCGCGGCAGGTCCCGGACCCGGGCCCGCTGGTGGGCGGCCCAGTGGATGGCCTGGTCCAGGGGCGTGAGCCCGGTCGGCGTGGGGCCGATGGTGTTCAGCCGGCGGTCCGTTCCCACACCGATCGCGTTGCTGCCGCGCAGCCCGCCGAGCGCGGCGTGCACGGCGAGTTGGGGGCCACCGTTGAGGTACGCGACCTGCTGCGGCCCGAGCGGATCGGACGTGGCGTGCCCCGGGACGGCCAGCAGGCGGATCCGGTGGTAGACCGCGATCGCCAGCACCACGGCGGCCGCCACCAGGTAGTACCGGAGGAAGGCCGGGCCGGGGATGCCCCAGGTGTCGCCTGACGCCGCAACAACGATCATGGGCTGCTCCTGTCACCGGAGGGATCGGCGGCCCCATTGTGGAGCAGTGCCGCCACGTCCCGCGGAACGGGTCGTTTCAGCGGCGGCGGACCGCCTCCTCGACCAGATCGAGCACCGGTTCCATCTCGCCGGCGGGTCGACCCATCGCCAGATGCAGCACCAGGCCGTCGTAGGCCAGCTCCAGGAACTGGGCCAGCACGTCGATCGCCACGTCCTCGCGCAGCACCCCGGCGTCGCGCTGGCGGGCCAGCCGGTCCCGGGTCGCCTCGGCGATCGCGGCGGACCGCTGCGTCCAGCGCCGGGCGAACGCCGGATCGGTGCGCAGCCGGCGGGAGACCTCCAGTTGACTGCCGAGCCAGCCGGTGGTGTCCGGGGAGACCGCGCGGGCGAGCAGATCGCGCATCACCTGCACCAGACCGTTGCGGGCCACCGTCTCGACCATGGCCGCCGCGTCGTCCTCGGCGACGGCCAGGAAGAGCGAGTCCTTGTCGCGGAAGTGGTGGAAGATGGCGCCCCGGGAGAGCCCGGTGGCCTCCTCGAGGCGGCGTACGGTCGCCCCCTCGTAGCCGTGCCGGGCGAAACACGCCCGCGCGGCGGCGAGGATCTCCTGCCGGCGCGCGTCGAGCTGATCCTGGCTTACTCTGGGCACGCGTCGATCGTTGCAGGTCACCCCGGGTCATGCAAACCGTACGTACGGCTTGCTGCGCGCCCGGGACCTCCCACGGCTACCATCGCCCGGTGACCCCGCCGCGTACCGTGCCCGCCGCTCCGCTGACGGTGGCCGCCGTCCAGGCCACGCCGACGCCCGGTGACGTGGCCGGCAACGCGCTCGCCGCCGCCGACCTGGTCCGTCGGGCGGGCGGACAGGGGGCCCGGGTGGCCGTCCTGCCCGAGCTGTTCCTCTGCGCGTACCACCCACCGACCCTCGCCGCCGACCCGGCCGGCACCGACGTCGCGGCCGACCCGGCCGGAGTGGTCGCCGACCCCCGCCTCGACCCGCTGCGCGACGCCGCGCGCGACGCCGGCGTCACCGTGCTGGTCGGCGCCGCGGCCCGTCACCCGGATGGCCGGCGGACCATCGCCGCGCTGGTGATCGACCGGGCCGGCGCGGTCCGCGTCGGGTACGACAAGCAGCAACTGTGGGGCGACGAGCGCGAGCTGTTCAGCCCCGGTGCGCGGGGTGCCACGCTGCTCGTCGACACCTGGCGGCTCGGGGTGGGAGTCTGCTACGACGGCTGCTTCCCCGAGCATGGCCGGGCTGCCGCTCTCGACGGCGCGCACGGCTACCTGTGTCCCAGCGGCTACCTGGCCGGCTCCGAGCACCGCCGGAACCTGTACTACGCCGCTCGCGCTCTGGACAACACCATGTTCGTGGTCTTCGCCAACGCCGTCGGTGGTGCCGACCCGTGGCGGTTCAACGGCGGCGCGGCGATCTACGACCCGCAGGGACGTCCGTTGGCCCGGGGTGCCGACGAGGGCACCTCGGTCCTGGTGGCGACGCTGGAACCGGCCGAACTGGCGGCCACCCGGTCGGCCCATTCGATGCTCGCCGATCTGTTGCCGCACCAGGGGGGCACACGGGTGTCGCTGCCCGGTTGAGCCCATCGTCAGGTCGGTACCGGCCGGATCTGTTGGCGGACACGTCGGTCCCGTAGGGTGCCCGAGTGCCACTGCTCCTGCTGGACCTGGACAACACCCTGCTGGATCGGGCCGGGCCGTTCCGCCGCTGGTGTGAGCGCTTCCTGGACGGCATCGGCGCGCCCTCCACCGACGTCGAGTGGCTGGTCTCGATCGATGCCGACGGCCTGACCGACCGCTGGGATCTGGCCGACGCCATCCGGGACCGCTACGAGCTGCGCATCCCCTCGATCGACCTGGTGGAGGAGTTGCACGACGGGGTCGTGGCGCAGACCCGGCTCGATCCGCTGACCGCCTGCGCGCTGCGGATCGCCGACGACGCCGGTTGGGTGCCGGTGGTGGTCTGCAACGGCACGGTACGCGTCGACGACGCCAAGATCCGCCAAACCGGCCTGGACCGTTACGTCGCGGACTGGGTGATCTCCGAGGAGGCCGGGGTCAGCAAGCCCAACCCGCGCATCTTCGCGCTCGCCGCGCAGCGGGTCCGGATGCCGCTGCGGGGGGCCTGGGTGGTCGGCGACAGCCCGGAGGCGGACATCGGCGGTGCCGCCGCGGTCGGACTGCCCAGTGTGTGGCTGCACCGGGGGCGTACCTGGTCGGATGTCCGGTTCGCGCCGAGCCGTACGGCGGACGGGCTGATCGCCGCGGTCGCCACCGTGCTCGCCGGCTGACGAGTCGTCGTGCGTGCGCTGGCGCTGCGGTAATTCGGTTGACCGGCCGACGGGTCGGCGGCGACCATTGGCGGCGCATCGTGCACCCGGGCGTGCGCCCGGTCGAGGAGAGGGGGTCGGTCATGGCCGTCTTCGCAGGTCGCTTCCAGCTGCCTTTCTCAGCCTCGACCAAGGGAACCTCACCACAGTGCGCGATCACGATCTTCCGGCGCTCGGGCGCCGGAGCCGCGGCAAGAGCCGCTTCGACGACGACGAACCGCAGTTTCTGAAGCGCGGGCGGCCCATCGAGCCGCCCGCCGACCCGGACGGCGAACCTGACCCGGACACCGGCGACCACTGGTCGTCCTGGGACGACGCCGTGCACGGGCCACAGCCGCATCCGGACTGGCTGATCACCGAGCTGGCAGCCAGGGACACCGAGCTGGGTGTGCTGAAGACCGGCAAGGAGGCGGACGTCCACCTGGTCCGCCGTGCGGTGCCCGACACCGACCGGTCCTGCCTGCTGGCGGTCAAGCGGTACCGCGACGCAGAGCACCGGCTGTTCCATCGGGACGCCGGCTACCTGGAGGGCCGCCGGGTCCGTCGGTCCCGGGAGAACCGTGCGATGGCCGGCCGGACGGTCTTCGGCCGACAGATGATCGCCGGGCAGTGGGCGGCGGCCGAGTTCGACGCCCTGGCCCGGCTCTGGGAGATCGGCGCCGGGCACGACCGGATCGCGGTGCCGTACCCGGTGCAGCTGCGCGGCACCGAGCTGATGCTGGAGTTCGTCGGCGACGCCGAGTCGGGGCAGGCCGCGCCCCGGCTGGCCCAGCTGCGGCCCGACCCGGCGCAACTGCGCGACCTCTGGGCCCAACTGGTGGAGGCGCTGCGGGTGCTGGCCCGGGCCGGCTACGCGCACGGCGACCTGTCGCCGTACAACCTGCTCGTGCACCGGGGCCGGCTGGTCGTGATCGACCTGCCGCAGGTGGTCGACGTGGTGGCGAACCCGCAGGGACCCGAGTTCCTGGCCCGCGACGTGCGGGTGGTGAGCGCGTGGTTCGTGGCCCGGGGGCTGGCCGCCGAGCTGGTCGACCCGGGCGCGCTGACCGCGGACCTGCTGCGCGAGGCGGGCCTGCGCTGACCCTGACCGGTCGGGCGGCCCGGTCGGGCCGCCCGACCAGCCCGCATGGGTCACTGCAGGTAGCGCTCCACCTCGGGCTTGGGGCGTTCGCCCTGGGAATCCGGGTCGCCGTGGGTGTCCCGGGCGGCCCGGCGGCGGCGCAGGAGGTCCCAGCACTGGTCGAGGGACTCCTCCAGCTTGCGTAGCCGCTCGCTGGCCTCGCCCTCGGTGCCCGACTCGTGGGCCTGGGCCGCCGAGCGCAGCTTGTGTTCCTCGTCGACCAGCTCGGAGATCCGGTTCAGGATGGTCTTGTCGTCCATGCCACAGAGCCTGGCACAGGGTGCCCGGCATCGCCCGGATTCGCAGGGACCGGGTGGTGCCTGGTCACGGGCGCGGACCCGACCCGTCCGACGTCGCCCGTCCGTCCCGCCCGTCGATCGGTCGGCGGAGGTGGCCGCCCGGGCGGGCGCCCACACGCCGTCGCAGTGGGCGCGTCCCGACCTGCACCGCATGCCGGCCTGAGTGTCCACTCAGGACGTCGCGGGACTCACGCCATCGACGGGTGGTCGGTGCGGCGGCGGAATTGCACCGGCCACAGGTCTGGAGGTGCCTCGTTTTTGATGAGATGCTTCCGTCGCCCAGAAGGTGAAAGTTCCACAGTCCCGACCGGCCGAAGTGGACCGCTGCGGCCGGCGGTTCGACGAGGAGACGAGTTTTCGATGTCCCAGGTGTCCGATGTCGGCCCCGCCCCCGTCAGCACCGAACCCCGAATGATCCCGCTCCGTCGCGTCCTGCCGGCGATGGTCCGCGACCCGCTCGCCGCGCTGGTCGGCTTCGCGGACGCCGCCGGCGGCGAGGTCGTCCGGCTGAACCTCGGCTCGTTCCGCCCCTACCTGGTCAGCCACCCGGAGCACCTGCAGAGAGTGCTGCGGGACAACGTTGCCAACTACACCCGCGACGGGGACGGCCTGCTCTGGCGGCCGGTCCGCCGGATCGTCGGCGACGCCATCCTGGTCGCCGAGGGTGAGGTCTGGGAATCCAGTCGAGGGGCGCTGCAACCACTGTTCACCGCCAAGCGCGCCGAGACGCTCGTCGACAGGATGGCCGAGGCGATCAACGAGGCGGTCGACGAGTGGCTGGAGCCCGCCCGGGACGGCCGCCCGGTTGACGGCGGCGCCGAGCTGACCCGGATCGTGCTGCGTACCACCATGCGGGTGCTGTTCGCCGACCGGATCTCGGTGCCGGACGCGCTGCGGATCAGCGCCGCACTGGACACCGTCACCACCGCGATGCTTCCGCGCCTGCTGGTGCCCTTCGTGCCGTACGCGGTGCCGATGCCCGGCGACCGGCCCTTCCGCGAGGCGGTGCGGACCATCGACGAGGTGGTGCTGCCGATCATCCGGGAAGCCCGGGCGCGGCCCACCGACGGCGACGACATCATCTCCACCCTCTGCCGGCCCCGGGCGGACGGAAAGGTGCCCGACGAGTACGCGATCCGCGGCGATGTGGTCGCCATGTTCTCCACCGCCACCGAGACCACCATCGCGCTGCTCTCCTGGCTCTGGCCGGTGCTGTCGTCCCGACCCGACGTGGCCGAGCTGATGACCGACGAGATCGAACGCGTGGTCGGCGGCGACCAGGTCCGCCGTGAGCACCTGCCCGAGCTGCGCTACGGCCGGATGGTGCTCGACGAGATGCTGCGGCTCTACCCGGCCGGCTGGATGATCCCGCGGACCGCGGTCGGCGACGACGTGCTGGGCGGCGTACGGATCAAAGCCGGTGGCACCGTGCTGGTCAGCCCGTACGTCACGCAGCGGATGTCGACGTTCTGGGACGACCCGGAGCTCTTCGACCCGGAACGTTTCGCCCCGGAGCGGCCTCGACGGCCCTACCGCTACTCCTACTTCCCCTTCGGCGGTGGGCCGCACCAGTGCCTCGGGCAGTACCTCTTCCTGCTGGAGGCGCAACTCATCGTCAGTACCGTGCTGAGCCGCTACCGCTTCCGGCTGCGCCAGCCCGTCGATCTGACGCCCCGGATGGGCGCCTCCCTGCAACCCAAACAGCGGGCCGAGCTGATCCTCACCCCGGTCGAGCGCCCGGTCGTGTCGTGACGGGTGCGCCGCGGCCGGTGCAGACCGACCGGGACGCCGTCGCCGAGCAGGGCCGGGTGTGCGCACTCGCCGTGCGCGGCGTACGCGACCTGCAGGACGTCACCGCCGCCCACCCCGAGCTGTTCGACGCGGGGCCGTTCGACCCGGCGCTGCTCAGCGCGGTGTCCACCGCGATCGCCTTCACCGCGCCCTGGCACACCGCCGCCGAGCTGCGGATCACCACTCGTACCCTGCTCTGGGTCTTCGCCGCCGACTGGCAGGTCGACTACCTCGCCCGGTCCGCCGACGACGTCCAGGCGGTGGTGACCGACTGCCTGGCGGTGGCCGACGGGGCCGCGCCACCACCGGGGCGGCACCTGGCGCGGCTGCTGGCGGACCTGCGCGACGAGCTGGCCGCCGTGCCGGCCTTCGCCCGGTTGCAGCCGGTCTGGCGCGACGAGCTTGCCCGCATGCTCGCCGCCGTGGCGCGGGAGTGGGACTGGAAGAAACTGTCGGCCGACCCGGTCGGCGGGCAGCCTCTGCCCACCCTCGACGGCTACCTGGACAACGCCGACAACCTCGCCTGCTCCTTCGTCAACGTCACCCACTGGATCGCGACCGGCGACGACGAGACCCTTGCCCGGTTGACCGACCTGCTGGCCGTCGGGCGCGGCGTACAGCGGGTGTTGCGGCTGGTCAACGACCTGGCCACGCACGGCCGGGACGCCGAATGGGGTGACCTGAACGCGCTGCTGGTCGCCGACCCGGCGCAGGTGCACACCAGGCTGGCCGAGCTGACCGCCCGGTCCCGGGCGGAACTGGCCGCGCTCGGCGAGCGGTGCCCCCGCCAGGCGGACTACCTGCACCGGCAGATCTCCTTCACCGGCGGCTTCTACCAGGTGTCGGACTTCTGGGGGGTCCGCGATGAGTGACGGCGCGTACCCGGTGCTGGCCGACCCGGTGACCAGCGGCAGCCCGGCGGCCGACGACCCGGCCACCGACGCCGCCCGCGAGCTGATCGCTGGTATGGCGCTGCGGCCCTGGGGCCAGGTCGCCCCCTCGGTCTACGAGACCGGCCGGCTGGTCGCCGATGCTCCCTGGCTGACCGGGCACCAGCAACGGATCGGGTTCCTGCTGCGCGGCCAACGCCCGGACGGCGCGTGGGGCCCACCCGAGGGGTACGCCCTGGTGCCCACCCTGAGCGCCACCGACGCGCTGCTCGCCGCGCTGGCCGACGGCCGGGCGGAAACGCACCTGGTCGCGTCGGTCGCGCGTGGGCTGGCCGCGCTCGCCGGGACGCTGCTCGCGACCGACGCCGGGACGCTGCCGGACACCCCGGCGCTGGACCTCATCGTCCCGGCGCTGGTCGACTCGATCAACGACCGACTGGCCGGGCTGGACGGGGCGAACGCCGAGCGGCTACGCCGTCCACCGTTGGTGCTGCCCGCCGGCCTCGGCCCGGACCGGCTGCGCGCGGTGCGGACGGCGGTGGCCGCCGGTGCGGTGTTGCCGCCGAAGCTCGCCCACTTCTACGAGGTGTTGGACGCGACGCCGGTCGACGCCGGGCCCACCCTCACCGCCGTCGGCGCGTCGCCCGCCGCGACCGCCGCCTGGCTGACCACGGCCGGCCCGGACGCCGGCCCCACCGCGCACGCCTTCCTGCGGACGCTGATCCGCGACGGCGGAGGGCCGGTTCCCTGTCCGGCCCCGATCACCGTCTTCGAACGGGCCTGGGTGCTCAGTGGACTGCGTCGCGCCGGCGTGGCGGTCAATCCGCCAGCCGCCGTGCTGGAGACCCTGACCGGGGCCGCCGGCGCCGGGGGCATCGCCACCGGCGACGGCCTGCCGACCGACGCCGACACCACGTCGGTGGCGCTGGACGCGCTGGCCCGTCTCGGCCGGCCGGCCGATCCCGCGAGCCTGTGGGCGTACGAGACGGTGGACGGCTTCTGCACCTGGGCGGGAAGTGAGGACGGCTTCTCGGTCACCACCAACGCCCACGTGCTGGACGCCCTGGGTCAGCACCTGGCCGCGCATCCGGACGCCGACCGGCGGTACCGGAGGGCGGTCGACCGGCTGAGCGTCGTGCTGCCCGGGCACCAGGGCGCCGACGGCGGCTGGCAGGACCGGTGGCACGCCTCGCCGTACTACGCCACCGCCTGCTGCGTACTGGCGCTGGTGGACTTCGGCCGGGGTGCGGCGGCGACCGGGTCGGTGCGGCGGGCGGCCCGCTGGGTTCTGGACACCCAGCGCCCGGACGGCTCGTGGGGGCGGTGGGCCGGCACCGTCGAGGAGACGGCGTACGCCCTGCAGGTCCTGCTGGCGGCACCGACGGAACCGGCGCGGATCGACGAGGCGGTGACTCGCGGGCACGCCTACCTGCACGAACCGGCTAGCCGGGAACACCCTCCACTGTGGTACGGCAAGGAGCTGTACTGTCCGACCGCCATCGTCCGCGCGGCGGTTCTTGCCGCCTGCCGGCTGGCCGCCGCCCGCACCGTGGGCACCGGCCGATCGGTGGTGGATTGTGGTTACCAGGCAACAAAAACAGCAACTTGAGGGGTTGTGTGGACACTGCTAGCGTACGCAGAGCCCCAGCCCCGTGTGCCGCGCTGCGGCGGGACGTCACCCTCCATGATCACCCGTTGATGAGCTGAGTCAACGCCCTGCCTGGGACGGTTCAATGCGTTCTCGCGGTACGAGTATCCGCACCAAGGTCGTCGCCCTGCTGCTCTCCCTTGTCGCGCTCTGGATGTTCGCGGCATGGGTGACCCTGCGGGACGGCTTCAACCTGCTCGGTGTCCAGTTGCTCAACAGCAAGGTCTATGCGCCGAGTGAACCGCTGCTGCGGGAGCTCCAGCTGGAGCGACGGCTGACCCAGGCGTACCTGAGCACCCCCGACGCCGCGCAGCGGACGGCGCTGGAGGCCGAGCAGGGCAGGGCCGCACAGTTGGCGGGCGACTTCGCCGACTCGGTCCGCAACTGGCAGGTCGAGGTGGCCGGCAGCTCGGCGCTCGACACCCAGTTGGCCACGACCATCACCCGGATCGACGCGCTTGAGCAGACCCGCGCGGAGGTGCTGGGCCGCAGGATCGACCGGATCGCCGCCGCCGACGCGTACACCGACGCGATCGAGTCGATCTTCCAGATCTACGACGTCACCGGCAGCCTGGACGACAAGGTGATCGCCGCCGACGCGGCCGCCCTCATCCAGCTCAACCGGATGAAAGAGTTGATCTCTCAGGAGGATGCGCTGCTCAGCGGCCTGTTCGGCAACGGCCGGATGAGCGGGCCGGAGTACGCCCGGTACGTCACCCTGGTCGGCGCCGAGCGGTTCCTCGGCGAGGAGACCCGGGCCCGGTTGAGCGACGCCGACCAGCGCCGCTACCAGCGGCTCGTCGAGGGGGAGGAGTTCACCCGGCTGCGGAGCGTGCAGGACGGCATCATCCGTGAGGGCCGTCCCGCGACCCAGTTGCCGATCAGCGCCGAGCAGTGGCGCGGCACGGTCGAGCCGGCGCTGGCCGAGGTGAACGAGGCGGTGACCGCCGGCGGCGAGGGCATCGTGGACCGGGCCACCGGCGTCGCCGTGATGGTCGTCGTCCGGCTGGTGCTCGCCACCGGTCTGGGCCTGCTCGCCGTCATCGCCTCCGTCGTCGTCTCGGTCACCACGGCCCGGACCCTGCTGCGCCAGCTGGAGCGGCTACGGCAGGCCGCCTGGCAGCTCGCCGACGAGCGGTTGCCCCGGGTGGTCGAGCGGCTCGGCCGTGGCGAGGAGGTCGACGTGGCCACCGAGGCGCCTCCGCTGGAGTTCGGCACCGACGAGATCGGTCAGGTCGGCAAGGCGTTCAACGCCGTCCAGGAGACCGCCGTACGCACGGCCGTCGAGCAGGCCGAGCTGCGCCGCAACGTCCGCGAGGTCTTCCTCAGCCTGGCCCGGCGCACCCAGGCCCTGGTGCACCGACAGCTCACCCTGCTGGACGCGATGGAGCGGCGCGAACACGACGCGGAGGAGCTGGAGGACCTGTTCCGGGTCGACCACCTGGCCACCCGGATGCGGCGCAACGCGGAGAACCTGATCGTGCTCTCCGGCTCCACCCCGGGCCGCGCCTGGCGGCGCAACGTGCCGATGGTCGACGTGGTGCGCGGCGCCGTGGCCGAGGTGGAGGACTACACCCGGGTCAACGTGTTGCCGCTCGGGCCGGTCTCGCTCGCCGGCCGCGCGGTCGGTGACATCATCCACCTGCTCGCCGAGCTGATCGAGAACGGCCTGTCGTTCTCTCCGCCGCACACCAGCGTGGAGGTCCGCGGTCAGCTGGTGGCCAACGGGTTCGCCCTCGAGATCGAGGACCGGGGCCTCGGCATGAGCGAGGAGGATCTGGCCGCCGCCAACCACCGGATCGTCGACCAGTCGGAGCTGAACCTCGCCAACGCCGCCCGCCTCGGGCTCTACGTCGTGAGCCGGCTGACCGAGCGGCACGGCGTGCGGGTTCGGCTCAAGGAGTCGGCGTACGGCGGCACCACGGCCGTCGTGCTGATCCCGCTGGCGCTGGTCACCGGTGACGGCGTGGATCCGGAGGACTCCGGCGCGTTCCGTTCCGGATCGCCGGCCACCGCGCTGCCCTCGGCCTCGACCGCCAGCCCCACGGGCACCGCCGACACCGGCCGCCCGGCCCTGCGTACTCCTGTCGCGTTGGCCGCCGCGCCGACGACGCCCGACGTACCGGCGCCGACCGCCACGGTGGCGGACGACATCCGCACCCCGACGGCGCAGGCCGACGGCACCGTGGAGGCCGCCCTGCCCACCCGCCAGCGGACGTCGGCGGCCACCACAACCCCGGCCACCGCCACCCCGGCCACCGCCACCCCGGCCACCGCGTCGCCGGCCACCGAGTTGTCGGCCAGGGCGACGACGGACCTGCCCAGCCGGGTCCGGCGCGACCTGGGTCAGCCGGCCCTGGACGGCCCGACGGTGGCCACCGGCCTGCCGGCGGTGGACCGCGCCGCCCGGGACAGCCGTGACGCCGGCACGCTGGGCGCCAACGGCGACGGGGGCCGCCCCGCGCCGGCCCGGGTCGACCCGGCCCGGGCCGACTCGGACCGGACCGACTCGGGCCTGCCGGTCCGGATCCGACAGGCGAACATCGTCGCCGAGCTGCGCGACGACCCGGCGACGACCGAGACCACCGACGACGAGGACGTGACGCGCCCGCCGGAGCAGGTACGCCGGATGATGAGCTCCTACCAGACCGGCACCCGGCGCGGTCGGACCGACGCGGCGCGACTGCTCGGCGGCGCCTCCGGCGCGCCGGAGGCGGCAGCACCGGAGCCGACCGACGAGGATCCGCAAGCTACCTGACCGGCGCCGAGGCGATTCTCGCGTGGTGTGACGGTCAGCCCCAGACGAGCACGGCGAGCAGCCGGGGGAGAAGAGGACGACGAGTGGCCCAGAAGACGGCAACGAGTGCCGACCTGACGTGGTTGCTGGATGATCTGGTGGGCCGGGTGAAGCAGGCCGAGCATGCGGTCGCGCTCTCGACCGACGGGCTGTTGATGGCCTCCTCCCAGGGGCTGAGCCGGGACGACGGCGAGCACCTCGCGGCGATGGCGGCGGGCATCCAGAGCCTGGCCCGGGGCGCCGGCAAGCGCTTCGGCGGTGGTCAGGTGCAGCAGACCATCATCGAGATGCAGTCCTCCTTCCTGTTCGTCACCGCGGCCGGCCGCAACGCCTGCCTGGCGGTCCTGGCCAGCGAGGACGCCGACGTCGGCCTGATCGCCTACGAGATGGCGATGCTGGTCACCAGGGTCGGCAAGTACGTGGCCTCACCATCTCGTGGGGCCGATCAGCCGGCCGGCGAGAAGTAGCGGCCATGACGGCGCAGGGAGAGTCCGCGGACCATCAGTGGGTGGATGACCATGCCGGTCCGGTCGTGCGCCCGTACGCGATGACGCGCGGCCGGGCACGCCCGGTCACCGGCACGTTCGACCTGATCTCCCTGGTCACCGCGACCCGAGCCGAGGTCACACCGGAGGTCGGTCTCGGTCCGGAGCACCTGGCGATCGTCGGGCTGTGTCAGCGCATGCAGTCCGTCGCCGAGATCGCCGCCCATCTCGACCTGCCGGTGGGCACCATCCGGGTGCTCCTCGGTGACCTGGCGGCTCGCAGCCTGGTGCAGGTCCGCGAGCCGCAGACCACGGCCGGTCTTCCCGACAACAGCATCTTCGAGGCGGTAATCAATGGACTACGGGCACTCTGACCGGCCGGCGGGAGCGACCCCACTGCCCACCGCGATCAAGATCCTGGTCGCCGGTGGCTTCGGGGTGGGAAAGACCACCATGGTCGGCGCGGTGAGCGAGACCCGGCCGTTGCGCACCGAGGAGGTGCTGACCGAGTCGGGCGTCGGCATCGACGACCTGTCCGGGGTGGAGGGCAAGACCACCACCACCGTGGCGATGGACTTCGGCCGCATCACCATCAGTGACGACCTGGTGCTCTACCTGTTCGGCACCCCGGGGCAGGACCGGTTCTGGTTCGTCTGGGACGAGCTGGCGCTGGGTGCCATCGGCGCGGTGGTGCTGGCCGACACGCGTCGGCTGGCCGACTGCTTTCCGTCGATCGACTACTTCGAGGGGCGGGGCACCCCGTTCGTGGTCGCGGTGAACTGTTTCGAGGGCGCCCGGCAGTTCCGGCTCGACGAGGTGCAGACCGCACTGAACCTGGACCCGGGGGTGCCGGTGCTGCTCTGCGACGCCCGCCAGCGCGAGTCCAGCAAGGACGTGCTCGTGACGCTCATGGAGCACGCCATGAAGACCAGGGAGGCCCGCCGCCGCGCCGCCGGCCACGAGTGAGCGACTTGATCAACCGCCGGAGAACGGGGACCGCCGCTTCCGCGATTCGTGACAGGATGCCCGCATGATCGAGGTGGACGTGCGAGCGATGTCGCGCGAAGAGTTCGACACGTGGCAGACCGAGGTCGTCGACGCCTACGCGCAGGAGCAGGTCGAGGCCGGCAACTGGACCGCTGACGAGGCTCTGGGCCGCTCGCAGGACGCCAACGCGGCCCTGCTTCCCCAGGGAATGGACACGCCCAGCATGATCTTCCTGCTCGGCCTGCTGGCCGACGGGACACCGATCGGACGACTGTGGATCGGTCTGACGCATCCGCGGGGCGTCGCGCACTGCGCCTTCCTGTACGACATCGAGGTGGCGGCCGAGCATCGCGGTCGGGGCCTCGGGCGCGCCCTGCTCACGGCCGGGGAGCGGGTGGCTCGGGAACGAGGTGCCCACGCCCTCGAACTCAACGTGTTCGGTTACAACACGACGGCGCTCACCCTGTACGGCTCGGCGGGCTACCGGGTGACGACCCAGCAGATGCGCAAGGATCTCCGCACGTCGGCTGGGCCCGACGCGGACACGCTCGCTCCCTAGGCTGCGACAGGGCAGGAAGGTCGCCGCCGCTCCGGCCGGAGCCAGCGACTGTTCGTGGCACGGCCGGCAGAACCGCTGGTACGTCTCGGGCAACACCGCGGCCGCTCACAGCAGGACCAGGTGAAGCGCGGCTGCCGCGGCGAGTCGCCGACCGGGTCAGGCCGGGAGAACCGGTACGTCGTGTCGTCGGACGCGAGGAACCATTCGGAACGGCGCACTGCCCCTCCTCACCCGGCGGTTCGTCTGCCCGGCGAGCCTCTGCTCCGGCGGGCTGTGCGGACCGACCCCCTCCGGTGCTTGCCTGTAGAGCTGCCCCATAACTGGGGCAATGACGACGTCGCCGACGGTGGGCTCAGGCCGGGTGGGCTGGGCCCGGGTGGGGCTGACGCCCGGTGGGGCTGCACGTCGAGCGGGGTGCCCTCACGTCCGGCGGGGGCCTCACGTCCGGCGGCGCACGCCACGATCATCGCGAAGGCAGACGGTCACGCGCCGCCGACCGGACTGCCGTGGCGGCCCGACCCGGTCCACATCTGGGGCAGCTCTACAGGCACCGCGGGGGCAGTGCTCACCTGCCCAGCCGGCCATTTCAGACCGCTGCCGGTTCGGGAGCGAGCGTCCGCCGACAGGAACGTGAAAGGGGCCGCTGCCCGCGATCGCGGTCAGCGGCCCCTTATCGGGTGTACGACGTCAGTTGGCGATCATGCGGCGCAGCACGTACTGCAGGATGCCGCCGTGCCGGTAGTAGTCCGCCTCACCCGGCGTGTCGATCCGGACCACCGCGTCGAACTCGACGCCCGTGTCGGTGGTGACCGTCACCGTACGCGGGGTCTCGCCGTCGTTGAGCGCCGTCACCCCGGTGATGGTGAACGTCTCGGTGCCGGTGAGGCCGAGCGACTCGGCGGTGGTGTCCACCGGGAACTGCAGCGGCAGCACGCCCATGCCGATCAGGTTGGAGCGGTGGATCCGCTCGTACGACTCGGCGATGACCGCCCGGACGCCCAGCAGCATGGTGCCCTTGGCCGCCCAGTCCCGGGACGAGCCCGAGCCGTACTCCTTGCCGGCCAGCACGACCAGCGGGACGCCGGCCTCCTGGTAGGCCACCGAGGCGTCGTAGATCGACGTCTGCTCGCCGGTGAGGTGGTTGACGGTGAAGCCGCCCTCGACCCCGGGCACCAGCTGGTTGCGCAGCCGGATGTTGGCGAAGGTGCCCCGGATCATCACCTCGTGGTTGCCCCGGCGGGAGCCGTACGAGTTGAACTCGTGCCGCGGCACGCCGTGCTCGGCGAGGTACGCCCCGGCGGGGGAGTCGGCCTTGATGGAGCCGGCCGGCGAGATGTGGTCGGTGGTCACCGAGTCACCCAGCCTGGCCAGGACCCGGGCGGGACCGATGTCGGACACCGGCGCCGGCTCCTGTTGCATGCCCTCGAAGTAGGGGGGCTTGCGCACGTAGGTGGAGTCGTTCTCCCAGGCGAACGTGTCGCCGGTCGGGGTGGGCAGCGACTGCCACCGCTCGTCGCCGGTGAAGACGTCGGCGTACGCGGCGCTGAACCCGGTGGCGCCGATCGCCTGGGCGATGACGTCCTGGATCTCGGCGCTGTTCGGCCAGATCTCGCGCAGGTAGACCGGGTTGCCCTCGGTGTCCTCGCCGATCGGCTCGTTTGCGAGGTCGATGTCCATCGTTCCGGCCAGCGCGTACGCGACCACCAGCGGTGGGGACGCCAGGTAGTTCATCTTGACGTCCGGGTTGATCCGGCCCTCGAAGTTCCGGTTGCCGGACAGCACGGAGACGACGGCGAGGTCGTTCTCGTTGACCGCGGCGGACACCTCCTCGGGCAGCGGGCCGGAGTTGCCGATGCAGGTGGTGCAGCCGTAGCCGACCAGGTTGAAGCCGAGCTTGTCCAGGTAGGGCGTCAGGCCGGCGCGCTCGTAGTAGTCCATGACGACCTTGGAGCCGGGCGCCAGCGTCGTCTTGACCCACGGCTTGCGGGTCAGGCCCTTCTCCACGGCGTTGCGGGCCAGCAGCGCGGCACCGATCATCACCTGCGGGTTGGACGTGTTGGTGCAGGAGGTGATCGCGGCGATCACCACGGCGCCGTGGTCCAGCTCGTACTCGACGCCGTCGGAGCCGGTGACCCGGATCGGGTTGGTGACCCGACCGCCGGAGCCGACCGCCGCCGTCTCCAGGTCGCGGGGCTCGTCGGCCGGGTCGCTGAACTCGTTGGCCGGCGGGTCGCTGGCCGGGAAGGACTCGGCGCTGGCCTCGTCGGCGGGACCGTTGGCGCCCACCGGCAGCTGCTCGCGGGGCACACCCGGCTTGAGGTCGCGGTCACCGGCCTGGTCGTCGGCGACGTAGTCGGTCAGCGCCGAGCGGAACAACGTCTTGGCGCTGCCCAGCGGCACCCGGTCCTGCGGGCGCTTCGGGCCGGCCAGGGACGGCTCGATGGTGCTCAGGTCGAGCTCGAGACGCTCGGAGTACTCCGGCTCGGCCGCCGGGTCGTGCCAGAGACCCTGCTCCTTGGCGTACGCCTCGACGAGCGCGACCTGCGCGCTGTCCCGGCCGGTCAGCTCCAGGTAGCGGATCGTCTCGGCGTCGATCGGGAAGATCGCCACGGTGGAGCCGTACTCCGGAGACATGTTGCCGATGGTGGCGCGGTTGGCCAGCGGCACGGCGCTGACGCCGGGGCCGTAGAACTCGACGAACTTGCCCACGACGCCGTGCTTGCGCAGCATCTCGGTGATGGTCAGCACCAGGTCGGTGGCGGTGGTGCCGGCCGGCATCTCGCCGTGCAGCTTGAAGCCCACCACGCGAGGGATGAGCATGCTGACCGGCTGGCCGAGCATGGCGGCCTCGGCCTCGATGCCGCCGACGCCCCAGCCCAGCACGCCGAGGCCGTTGACCATCGTGGTGTGCGAGTCGGTGCCGACCACGGTGTCCGGGTACGCCTGGCCGCCGCGCTCCATGATGGTGCGAGCCAGGTACTCGATGTTGACCTGGTGCACGATGCCCGTGCCGGGCGGGACGACCTTGAACTCGTTGAACGCGGTCTGGCCCCAGCGCAGGAACTGGTAGCGCTCCTTGTTGCGCTCGTACTCCAGCTCGACGTTGCGCTCGAAGGCGTCCGCACGACCGAACAGGTCGGCGATGACGGAGTGGTCGATGACCAGCTCGGCCGGGGCGAGGGGGTTGACCTTGGTGGCGTCGCCGCCCAGGTCGCGCACCGCCTCGCGCATGGTGGCCAGGTCGACCACGCAGGGCACGCCGGTGAAGTCCTGCATCAGCACCCGCGCCGGGGTGAACTGGATCTCCACGCTCGGGGCCGCGGTGGAGTCCCAACCGCCGAGCTGGCGGATGTGGTCGGCGGTGATGTTCGCGCCGTCCTCGGTCCGCAGCAGGTTTTCCAGCAGAATCTTCAGGCTGTACGGCAGCCGGTCGTGGCCGTCCACCTTGTCGATCTTGAAAATCTCGTAGCTCGCGTCTCCGACGCGTAGCTGGGTCTTCGCACCGAAGGTGTCGAGGCTCGCCACGTCGTACTCCTTCACACCAGCGACCGTGAGTAGTCCTGAGCAGTGTGTCGCACCGGCCGGGGTGCCGCCGAGGTTAGGTGACACTTACCGCCGATTCCGCTCTCAACAAAACCGTACGTCCGTCTTGCTAGTTGCGCAACTCGGCGCAGTCCCCGTGTCCCTGTGCCTGACCCTAGCCTCCTAGGACGCCTTACCGGGTGTGGCCCGGACAGCAACGCGACATCCGCGCGCCCGCAGGACAGGCCCCCGCGGCCTGCCCCGGGTAGGGTTCGAGGCCGGTCGGGGAAGGGGTCAACCGTGTTCGACGTCCAGCACTGGCTCGAATCGCTGCCACCGATCGCCGTCTACCTGCTCGTCGCCGGGGTGATCGGCGTGGAGAGCATGGGTGTCCCACTGCCCGGCGAGATCGTCCTGGTCAGCTCCGCCCTGCTCGCCGCCACCGGCGTGGTGGAACCGGAGTGGGTGGCCACGGCCGCCGCCACCGGCGCGATCGTCGGTGACTCCATCGGATACGCGGTGGGCCGCCGTGGTGGCCGCCCGCTCCTGGCCCGACTCGGCCGGCGCTTTCCCCGTCATCTCGGCCCCGCACAGCTCGCCCGGGCCGAACAGAGCTTCGCCCGGTACGGCGTCTGGGCGGTCTTCTTCGGTCGGTTCGTGGCACTGCTGCGGATCCTGGCCGGCCCGCTCGCCGGAGCGCTGCGCGTGCCGTACCGGCGGTTCCTGATGGCCAACGCGGCCGGCGGGCTGGTCTGGGCGTTCGGCACCACCTACCTGCTGTACTCGGTGGGCCGGGCGGCCGAGCACTGGCTCAAGGACATCTCCTGGGCCGGGCTGATCCTCGCGGTGCTCGCCGGCCTGGCCAGCACCTGGTGGCTGCGCCGACGGGCACACCGGTTCGAGGCGGCCGAGCCGACCACGGACGCCGAGCCGGTCCGCACTGCGGCGAATCCTGACGACGGAACGTGAC
>NZ_JAJPWB010000017.1:0-6533 GCF_046549295.1 Micromonospora sp. 067-2
TGGCCAGTGGTGAGGAGTTGGCGCGGGCGGAGGATTTTGGTGAGTTTTTCCGGGTGCCGGTTGATGATCGGGATTTGAACTACGCCTTGTATGTGACTGAGGGTGAGATTGGTGGGGGGCCTGTTGATGACTTCAACTCGGCTAATGCTCCGCGTCTTGGTGTGCCGCAGGTCGTGGAGTTGTTGTTGACGTTGCCCGAGGTCCGCGCGGAGTTGGCCACCCGAGACCCCGCCCTCGCATGATGCCGGTCCGGTCCATCGGCTGGCGGCGGCGGGGGATGGACCGTTCTCACCTACGCATTGCCGGCCCATCACCGGCACGACTCCACGTTCGTTGGCTCGTTCAGTGAGTAGTGACTTTCAGCCGGGCCTCAGCTCCGGACCACGGCCGTGAACTCCACCCGACGCGATCTCGTCCGGGATGGTTACGCATCAAACTATGTGGAGGTTTGGCGAGTGGAATCGCACATTCCCCTCCGTGTCGACTCGCGGCTGTCCAGTGTGGGCCGCGCCGCGGAGGGACCAGGCGGGAGCGGGCTCTGGTGAACGCCGTCGACGACATCACCGAGGGTCGGCACCGGTCGCCGGTCGGAACTCCCCGTGCGTGGCAGCTCTCGGCGTCACAGCAACCTGACCAGGGTCCGTTCCGATCAGCGGAGAAGAATCGCGGCGCACCGGGATCTCCAACGGCCCCGTGGCTTCCGCTTGTGCTGGCCCTGGTCTGGATGCTCGGCACGTTCGGGGCGTTCTGGCTGACGGGACTGGCCCACGAGGTCGACAACCCCGGCCAGCTCTGCATCTTCGTGTTCGGGGCGACAGCGCTCTTCGCCGCTGGCTACGCGGCGCAGATGTCGCGTCGTCCGTCCCCCGTGGTTGCCCCGACCCATTCCGTCGACCGGCTCCGACGAGTGCGTCAACTCGTCCTCGCCAGTGCGGTCTACTACGTCATCCTGAGCGTGACCCGGCTTGCGGAGTTCGGCGCGACCGGCCCGCAGAGCGTGTGGGCGAGCATCCGAGCTCCCGCGACCGGCTATCTGAACAAGTTCGATGTCTATCAACAGGGCGTCGCCAACACGAGCCCCTGGACCACGATCCTGTTTCCCCTCGGCATACTCAGCGTGGCTCTGGTGCCACTGATGGTGGTTCACTGGCGAAGTCTGTCCGGCGGGCTACGGCTCGCAGGTCTGGTCGGAATCACGCTGCACATGGCGTTCTACCTCTTCATCGGCACCACGAAGGGCCTCGGCGACGTCGTCATCATGCTGGCGGCGGGGATGCTGATCGCTCGGGCTTCGGTACGGCACCGGCGTCGGGCCCGCTCCCGACGCCGGCGAATGCTCGTGCTGGGCGCCGCCGCGTTCGCGCTCCTGGTCGCCTACATGATCCACAGCCACGCTGCGCGGGCGACCGAGTTCGGTACCACGGGTGCCCTGGTACAGGTGAACCCCACAGTGGAAAGGTTCGTGGGTGCGCCGGTGGCCGAGGGCATCGCCGACGTGATCGGCTATCCGACCCATGGCTACCTCGGGCTCTCCTACAACCTGCAACTGCCCTTCGAGTGGTCCCGTGGTCTCGGCAGTGCGCCGTCCGCGGCGATCTTCGCCGAGCAGACGTTGGGGGAGGACCTGTCGGATCACCCGCCCTACCCCGACCGGACGGAGCACGAGAAGGGGTGGCCGGCGCGCATGTACTGGGCCACCATCTACCCGTGGCTCGCCTCGGACCTCACGTTCCCCGGTGCGGCGTTGTTCATGGGGCTGGTCGGCTGGCTCTTCGCCGGCTCGTGGCGGGCGGCGGTGTCCTCACGGCGGGTGGTCCCGACACTGATGTTCGCTCAACTCTGCATCCTCATCGTCTACGTGCCGGCGAACAACCAGCTCGGGATGGCGCCGGAGTCCATCGTCGGCATGGCCACGCTCCTCGCGCTCTACGCGATGCAGTCGCTCGTCGGCGGCCACCGCCCGCTGCGAGCGGAGCAGAACCGCCCGCTGCACTCCTGGCAGTGAGTGCGGCGCGCCGCTGACGGACCAGCCCGGCCGGCTTCAGTCCCAGTTACGGAAGAAACTGCCGAGAGGCTCCGCATAGGCTCGGTAGTCGAACGATTCGAGCGCCTGGCTCCGTGCGGCCTGTCGCATCAGGCTCCGCTGTGCGCCGCTCAACCGCGCCGCCGCACGGAAGGCCGCGGTGACCTCGGCCAGGGTGTGGTCCGAGCAGATCAGGCCCTCCAGGTTGGGGTGCAGGTATCTAGCCATGTCGCTGGTGAGGTTGGCGATCACCGGTGTGCCGCTGGCCAGGCTCTCGCAGAACTTCGTCGAGAAGCCCGCGTCTGCCGCCCGCTCCGGCCGGCGGACGAGGACGCTGAAATCCGCCTCCTGCAGGGCACCCGCCACCTCGGCCTGCGGCAGACGACCCAGGCACCGGACCCCGTCCGGCAGCGCTCGGCCGTCGAACAGATTTCGTACGTCGTTGCCCGTCGGGCCGTAGACGCGCAACTCGACACTCGCGCCCTCACGCTGGACGCGACCCACCGCCTCGATGACGGTGCCCAGGAGGTCCTTCCTGTTGCCGTGCGGGTTGCCGGCGTAGACGAGCCTGAGGGGGGCCGAGTCGTCCACCGTCTGCCTGGCGTCCACGGTCAGGTTCTTGACGTCGAGGGTGGGTGGCACCCGCAGGATCGGCTTACCGGCGCGCTGATAGTGGTTCTCGAGGTAGGAGCTGATCGCGATGAGACCGTCGCAGCGAGGGTAGTAGTGGTGGAGGGCGAGCTTCATGCTGGCGTGCAGGGGGCCGAAGTAGCCCCCGCGTACGTGTCGTCCGTTGAACCAGTCGACGACATCGACGATCAGCGGCACTCTGTTGCGGCGGCACCACCGCTGAAGATGAAAAATGTACTGGGCCTGGCCGCCGTGCACCAGAACGTGGGACGGCCTGGTCGGCTGTTCGTCCAGCCACCGGACCGTCCGCTGGCCCCAGCGCAGCAGGGTCTGTATCGAGCTACCGAGCGGCCCGGCGCCCGGCGGCGGCTTTTCCGCCAGACCGATGTAGGAGACCGAACCCGGTCCGTCGATGCCGTGGAGCGCCGTCGTGGTGAGCGGTTCGGGACCGCCGCCGGCCACCACCACGTCGTAGCCGGCAGCGGCCAACGACGCCACCAGGCCAAAGACCCGCCGCGATCCCGCCTCACCCCAGGGAAACAGGAACGGACCCGCACAGGCGACCCAACGTGAACGGCGTGTCATCGCAGTACCTCAGCTCGTTTCTAGGCCAGTTGCCTGCGGGTGACCTCGGGAACGGCGGATTCGGCTCGTGCCGCCGATCGCAGGGTCGCGGCGAAGCGCGCGGCCACGCCGTCCTTCGCGTGTTCCTGTCGTGCGAACTCGATCCCGTTGCGGGCGAGCCTCTGCCGTAGGGCAGCGTCCCGACAGAGTTCACTCAGGCCGCGGACCAGCGCGGCGGTGTCGGTCGTCCCGACGATCACGCCAGCGTCGGCCTCCCGGATGTGGTTCATCGAGGCCACCTCGGCGGGTCCGTAGCCGAGGATCGGACGGCCCGACGCCAGGTACTGGGGGATCTTGGTGGACACCGAGTAGCGGGTGTAGCGGCGGATTTCCTCGTCGAAGGACTCGATGTGCACGAGAACGGCCGCGGAGTGCAGTGCCGCAGGCACCTCGTCGCTGGTCAACGACGGCCCGAGTCGTACCCGCCCCAGGTGGGCGAAGTGCCTGCGGTACTGGGCGAGGTCCCTCTCCGGGGCGTGGATGGTGAGCCGTACGGGCAGGCCGGCCTCGGCCACGCTGTCCAGGGCGGCACCGATGTCGCGGAGCGACTGCCAACGGTTGAGGTGCAGGGCGCCGACGTAGACCAGCTCCGTCACGGGTTGCTGGTCCGACGTGTCGTGGGGCGTGGCGAAGAAGGTCTCGTCGACGCAGTTCGCGAAGGCGCTGAACGGAATGCGGTAGCGCCGGCCGTACTCCTGCGCCATCGGCTGACTGATGACCATGCCGAGCGGAGCGAGGCGGATGAGCCTCGCGACCGCCTCCTGAACCGCCCGGTCGGCGCGTCCGAAGAGTTCACCGTTGTCGTACAGGGTCGCCGGCCAGTCGTCGGTGAAATGCGGCACGACCGGTACGCCGCACGTGCGCGCCGCGAGACCGGTGATCTTCGTCAGCCGTACGCTGCCGAGCATGGAGTAGACCAGATCCGCTCGGAAGTCGCGCATCCATTCGGTCAGCTGCCGGGGAACACGGATCGGACTGAGGTCGGCGGTGGCGCGCAGCTGCGCGTACGCCTTGGCCATGCCGGGTCGATTCTCTGCCGCCGCCTGTACGGCGGCGATCGGCCGACTCTGTTGCAGAGGCGTGTGGCCGTTCCACCCGAGCATCCGCATGGAGTAGTACTGGATGGGGAGGTAGTGGTCCTTCGGCGGAAAGTGGAAGAAGTTCTCGCACACTTCCGTCGACGGCGCGATGTTGCCGGTGTAGACCTGCCCGAGGCGGTCTTTCGGCCAGCCGGAGAAGAGGTTCGACAGAGTCATGGCGGTCCCGCTGACACGACTGAAAGGCGTGTGGCTGACCACCAGGACCCGCGGAAATTCCTCGTCCAACAGCATCAGTTCATCGCCTCTCTCAGGTGGACCGCAGAGTCAGTGCCCGGCGGTAACCGAAAATTGCGGCCGGGACGACCGTGACGGTGTATGTGACGACCGCTACGTATGGCGCTGCAGATACCCCGAACCAGTGCACACCGTACAACTTGCCAATGACGGACAACGGTAGGTACAGCAGATAGCCCCACAGTTGTGGGCGTACGACTCCGGCCGCGTTCTGCACCATGAATCGCGGAGAGATCGCGGCCAGTACGATCCACCAACAGGCGAAGCCCAGCAGCAGAGAGCGATTTCCGATCGGAATCGGGAGCCACGCGGCGAAGAAGGCCTCGCCGAAGATGACCAACAGGGTCGACGGCAGCAGTGCGATGAGCGTGGAGACGATCGTCATGCGCCGAACCGTCCTGCGCACCCAGTCGAGGTCCCCCCGCGCGAGAGCTTCGCCGTGCATTGGCCACAGCGGCTGGTTCACCAACGTCACCAGAGCGCCGAGTTGGGTGAACAGTCTCGCCGGCACCGCGTACACCGTGACGCTGGCCAGGCCCAGGACGTGGGCGATGATCAGTGGATCGGCATTGTCCGCCAGAACCATCACCAGCGTCACCAGGAAGAACAGGCCGCCGAGGCCGAACAGGTCGCGGATCCCGCGCCCGTCGATGAACCTCGGGCGGGGCGCCAGCTGCGGCAGGCGTCGTCCGAACGTCCACGCCGTGTTGGCGATGTTGACCAGTAGCGGGCCGACGGCGATGCAGGCGATGACAGCGATCGGAGGAAGCTCCAGAAACACCGCGCCGAGCGCGAGTGGCAGCGACAGTGCGCTCGCGGTCGCCTGCCAGACGTTGCTGGCCGCCACCTGTTGGTACGCGTACTGGACCCGGGCGACCAGCGACAGTGGAATGTTCAGCAGAAATGCGGTCAGGCAGATCATGGCGACGAGGTGCGCACTCCTCGCCGCCTCCCCGGTGGCGTTGAAGAGCAACGACCAGGGAACGAGCCCGCCGAAGAGCCAGAGCAGGCCGCACAGCGGGAGCGCCACGCCGCAGACCGCCGCGTAGGCGCTGGAGATGTAGCGGCGCGCGGTGTCCGTGTCGCCGTCCACCCGGCAGGGCGCGAGTCTGGTCATCAAACCGAGACCAACGCCCAGGTCCGCGAAGGCGACCATCCCGGTGACCGCCAGGACCGCGGCCCAGAGCCCGTACAGGTCCGTGCCGAGGTACGACAGGGTCACGGGCAGGAGGACGAGCGGTACGAGGGCGCTGACCGCCCGACTCAGTGCGGCGGTGGCGATCCAGGACAACAGCCGTCGACCGCGGCTCGGGGTCGGGACAGCCGGGACGATCTGCTCGGGTCGCTCAATCGTCTGGACGGACCGTTCAGGTCCGGGTGCCGCGATGACAGGCCCGGCGCCTGCGGCTCCCGCTCCCGGTGCTGCTGCGTCCGGATGCCGCTCGAACCTGTTGTCGGGGGCCCGCATTCCTCGGTCCTATCGATCTGCGGCGAGCACCGGAGCGACGCGCCTGGCGATGCGGGTGCCGCGACGCGGCCTCGCGCTGGGCTTACTCCCGGGCATAACTGCTGGTGAGGGCATTTGGGTGCGGGGTGGTGCCGGCGACGACCGTTCGACTGGCTGTGCCGGCCGACGGGTCGGCGCCACGTGGACGCCTGCACGGATCCCCGGCACGCGCGGGGCGCGGCTTCTGGAGTGCGTGAGCAACTTAGCCCAGTATGTCTGTCTTGTGAGATATCTCGCTTGATCATGCTGCTTGCCGCTAACGCGGGCAGTGCAGGTCGTTTGGGGCGTTTCCTGGGTGGTTGTGGGGTCGTTGCGGGTGTGTTGGGGCGGGTCATCGGTGTGTCGTGTGGTGAAACGTGGTCGGTGTGGATTGGTGACGTTGAGGAGTGGTGTTGACTTTTTCGGCTGCTGGGCG
>NZ_JAJPWB010000018.1:0-5220 GCF_046549295.1 Micromonospora sp. 067-2
AAGATTGTCCGGCGGTGTCCTACTCTCCCACACCCTCACGAGTGCAGTACCATCGGCGCTGGAGGGCTTAGCTTCCGGGTTCGGAATGTGACCGGGCGTTTCCCCTCCGCCATGACCGCCGTAACTCTATCGACATGTCAAACAACACCAACACACACGTGTGTGGTCTGTTGTTCGTTTATCGAGAGTTGCACAGTGGACGCGTAGCAGCTTGGTAGTCAAGTCCTCGGCCTATTAGTACCGGTCAACTGAACCCGTTACCGGGCTTACATTTCCGGCCTATCAACCCAGTCGTCTAGCTGGGGGCCTTACCCCCACAAAGTGGGGTGGGATACCTCATCTTGAAGCAGGCTTCCCGCTTAGATGCTTTCAGCGGTTATCCCTTCCGAACGTAGCTAACCAGCCATGCCCCTGGCGGGACAACTGGCACACCAGAGGTTCGTCCGTCCCGGTCCTCTCGTACTAGGGACAGCCCTTCTCAAGTATCCTACGCGCACGGCGGATAGGGACCGAACTGTCTCACGACGTTCTAAACCCAGCTCGCGTACCGCTTTAATGGGCGAACAGCCCAACCCTTGGGACCTGCTACAGCCCCAGGATGCGACGAGCCGACATCGAGGTGCCAAACCATCCCGTCGATATGGACTCTTGGGGAAGATCAGCCTGTTATCCCCGGGGTACCTTTTATCCGTTGAGCGACACCGCTTCCACTCGCAAGTGCCGGATCACTAGTCCCGACTTTCGTCCCTGCTCGACCTGTCAGTCTCACAGTCAAGCTCCCTTGTGTACTTGCACTCAACACCTGATTGCCAACCAGGCTGAGGGAACCTTTGGGCGCCTCCGTTACCTTTTAGGAGGCAACCGCCCCAGTTAAACTACCCACCAGACACTGTCCCTGAACCGGATAACGGTCCGAAGTTAGATACCCAAATCAACCAGAGTGGTATTTCAAGATTGCCTCCACCCATACTGGCGTATGGACTTCACCGGCTCCCACCTATCCTACACAAGCTAATTCGAGTACCAATGTCAAGCTATAGTAAAGGTCCCGGGGTCTTTCCGTCCTGCCGCGCGTAACGAGCATCTTTACTCGTACTGCAATTTCGCCGGGCCTGTGGTTGAGACAGTGGGGAAGTCGTTACGCCATTCGTGCAGGTCGGAACTTACCCGACAAGGAATTTCGCTACCTTAGGATGGTTATAGTTACCACCGCCGTTTACTGGCGCTTAAGTTCTCCGCCTCGCCCCGAAGAGCTAACAGGTCCCCTTAACGTTCCAGCACCGGGCAGGCGTCAGTCCATATACATCGAATTACTTCTTCGCATGGACCTGTGTTTTTAGTAAACAGTCGCTTCCCCCTGCTCTCTGCGGCCATACAACGCTCCACCCGCGCGGGGCTTCACGTCTCCGGCCCCCCTTCTCCCTAAGTTACGGGGGCAATTTGCCGAGTTCCTTAACCACAGTTCGCCCGATCGCCTCGGTATTCTCTACCTGACCACCTGTGTCGGTTTGGGGTACGGGCCGCTAAGAACTCGCTAGAGGCTTTTCTCGGCAGCATAGGATCACTGACTTCACCTGAATCGGCTCGGCATCACGTCTCAGCCTTCATGCGTCGCGGATTTGCCTACGACACGGCCTACACGCTTACCCCGGCACAACCACCGGCCGGGCTCAGCTACCTTCCTGCGTCACCCCATCGCTTGACTACCAGCCGCCAGGTTCCCACGCTCCCCACCATCCGTCCGAAGACATCAGGCAGCTCGGGTGGTTAGCACAACGACGTTCATCAGGGACGCTCTTTCGCGGGTACGGGAATATCAACCCGTTGTCCATCGACTACGCCTCTCGGCCTCGCCTTAGGTCCCGACTCACCCAGGGCGGATTAGCCTGGCCCTGGAACCCTTGGTCATCCGGCGGAAGGGTTTCTCACCCTTCTTTCGCTACTCATGCCTGCATTCTCACTCGTGCCGCGTCCACAACTGGGTCACCCCGCTGCTTCACTCGCGGCACGACGCTCCCCTACCCATCCACACACCTGCACGCACCATCAAGGGCACGCGTGGTTAAAATGTGAATGCCACAGCTTCGGCGGTGTGCTTGAGCCCCGCTACATTGTCGGCGCGGAACCACTTGACCAGTGAGCTATTACGCACTCTTTAAAGGGTGGCTGCTTCTAAGCCAACCTCCTGGTTGTCTATGCGACCCCACATCCTTTTCCACTTAGCACACGCTTAGGGGCCTTAGCTGGTGATCTGGGCTGTTTCCCTCTCGACTACGAAGCTTATCCCCCGCAGTCTCACTGCCGCGCTCTCACTTACCGGCATTCGGAGTTTGGCTGATTTCGGTAAGCTTGTGGGCCCCCTAGACCATCCAGTGCTCTACCTCCGGCAAGAAACACGCGACGCTGCACCTAAATGCATTTCGGGGAGAACCAGCTATCACGGAGTTTGATTGGCCTTTCACCCCTAACCACAGGTCATCCCCCAACTTTTCAACGTTGGTGGGTTCGGCCCTCCACGCGGTCTTACCCGCGCTTCAGCCTGCCCATGGCTAGATCACTCCGCTTCGGGTCTAGGACACGCGACTGAATCGCCCTATTCAGACTCGCTTTCGCTACGGCTCCCCCACACGGGTTAACCTCGCCACATGCCACTAACTCGCAGGCTCATTCTTCAAAAGGCACGCCGTCACCCCGCAAGGCTCCGACGGATTGTAGGCGAACGGTTTCAGGTACTATTTCACTCCCCTCCCGGGGTACTTTTCACCATTCCCTCACGGTACTTGTCCGCTATCGGTCACCAGGAAGTATTTAGGCTTACCAGGTGGTCCTGGCAGATTCACGGCAGATTTCAGGGGTCCGCCGCTACTCGGGAACACCCACAGAAGGTCAGCAACTTTCACCTACCGGACTCTCACCGTCTACGGTCAGCCATTCCAGACTGTTCGACTAGCCACTGACTTTATAACTCCTCGGACAAGTGTCAGCTCATCCAGCGGGGTCCCACAACCCCGACCACGCAACCCCTGACAGGTATCACACGCAGCCGGTTTAGCCTCAATCCGCTTTCGCTCGCCACTACTCACGGAATCACTAAATTGTTTTCTCTTCCTGCGGGTACTGAGATGTTTCACTTCCCCGCGTTCCCTCCACACACCCTATGTGTTCAGGTGTGGGTGACACCACATGACTGGTGCCAGGTTTCCCCATTCGGACACCCTGGGATCACAGCTTGGTTGACAGCTCCCCCAGGCCTATCGCGGCCTCCCACGTCCTTCATCGGCTCCTGGTGCCAAGGCATTCACCGTTCGCCCTTGACAACTTGACCACAAAGATGCTCGCGTCCACTGTGCAATTCTCAACAAACGACCAACCCACAACCCCACAGCCCCACACCAGCATCACCACAGCGACCGGTATGCGAGACCAGGCCATGCCTGGCAACCTCACGAAACATCACGTTCCGCTACGGCTCCGAAAGAAACAACCCATGGTTGTTCTTTCAGGACCCAACAGGGTGCTCACATTCCCCCCCAGCCGCACCAACAGCAACCGTTCCCACCACCCCGAAGAATGGCTGTACTAAGCACCGCCGGCCGTTGCCAGGGCAAAACTTGCCAGTGTCTCCGCCATTCGAGCACCCCGACCCACACTCGTGGACCGCGGGCTCCTTACCGACTTTCGTCGGAAGGTGCTCCTTAGAAAGGAGGTGATCCAGCCGCACCTTCCGGTACGGCTACCTTGTTACGACTTCGTCCCAATCGCCAGCCCCACCTTCGACGGCTCCCTCCCACAAGGGGTTGGGCCACCGGCTTCGGGTGTTGCCGACTTTCGTGACGTGACGGGCGGTGTGTACAAGGCCCGGGAACGTATTCACCGCAGCGTTGCTGATCTGCGATTACTAGCGACTCCGACTTCACGGGGTCGAGTTGCAGACCCCGATCCGAACTGAGACCGGCTTTTTGGGATTCGCTCCACCTCACGGTATCGCAGCCCATTGTACCGGCCATTGTAGCATGCGTGAAGCCCTGGACATAAGGGGCATGATGACTTGACGTCATCCCCACCTTCCTCCGAGTTGACCCCGGCAGTCTTCGATGAGTCCCCGCCATAACGCGCTGGCAACATCGAACGAGGGTTGCGCTCGTTGCGGGACTTAACCCAACATCTCACGACACGAGCTGACGACAGCCATGCACCACCTGTGACCGCCCCCGAAGGACCCCCCATCTCTGGAGGTTTTGCGGCCATGTCAAACCCAGGTAAGGTTCTTCGCGTTGCATCGAATTAATCCGCATGCTCCGCCGCTTGTGCGGGCCCCCGTCAATTCCTTTGAGTTTTAGCCTTGCGGCCGTACTCCCCAGGCGGGGCGCTTAATGCGTTAGCTGCGGCACAGGAAACCGGAGAGGCCCCCCACACCTAGCGCCCAACGTTTACAGCGTGGACTACCAGGGTATCTAATCCTGTTCGCTCCCCACGCTTTCGCTCCTCAGCGTCAGTATCGGCCCAGAGACCCGCCTTCGCCACCGGTGTTCCTCCTGATATCTGCGCATTTCACCGCTACACCAGGAATTCCAGTCTCCCCTACCGAACTCTAGCCTGCCCGTATCGACCGCAGGCTTGGGGTTGAGCCCCAAGTTTTCACGGTCGACGCGACAAGCCGCCTACGAGCTCTTTACGCCCAATAAATCCGGACAACGCTCGCACCCTACGTCTTACCGCGGCTGCTGGCACGTAGTTGGCCGGTGCTTCTTCTGCAGGTACCGTCACTCTCGCTTCGTCCCTGCTGAAAGAGGTTTACAACCCGAAGGCCGTCATCCCTCACGCGGCGTCGCTGCATCAGGCTTCCGCCCATTGTGCAATATTCCCCACTGCTGCCTCCCGTAGGAGTCTGGGCCGTGTCTCAGTCCCAGTGTGGCCGGTCGCCCTCTCAGGCCGGCTACCCGTCGTCGCCTTGGTAGGCCATTACCCCACCAACAAGCTGATAGGCCGCGAGCCCATCCCAAGCCGAAAAACTTTCCACCACCAGCCATGCGGCCGACAGTCATATTCGGTATTAGCCCCCGTTTCCGAGGGTTATCCCAAAGCCTGGGGCAGGTTGCTCACGTGTTACTCACCCGTTCGCCGCTCGAGTACCCCGAAGGGCCTTTCCGCTCGACTTGCATGTGTTAAGCACGCCGCCAGCGTTCGTCCTGAGCCAGGATCAAACTCTCCAACAAAAAA
>NZ_JAJPWB010000019.1:0-986 GCF_046549295.1 Micromonospora sp. 067-2
ATTGGCCCAATAACCATTGCTGGCATCGTTCTGCTGATCAGGTAATGACTCCAACTTATTGATAGTGTTTTATGTTCAGATAATGCCCGATGACTTTGTCATGCAGCTCCACCGATTTTGAGAACGACAGCGACTTCCGTCCCAGCCGTGCCAGGTGCTGCCTCAGATTCAGGTTATGCCGCTCAATTCGCTGCGTATATCGCTTGCTGATTACGTGCAGCTTTCCCTTCAGGCGGGATTCATACAGCGGCCAGCCATCCGTCATCCATATCACCACGTCAAAGGGTGACAGCAGGCTCATAAGACGCCCCAGCGTCGCCATAGTGCGTTCACCGAATACGTGCGCAACAACCGTCTTCCGGAGCCTGTCATACGCGTAAAACAGCCAGCGCTGGCGCGATTTAGCCCCGACATAGCCCCACTGTTCGTCCATTTCCGCGCAGACGATGACGTCACTGCCCGGCTGTATGCGCGAGGTTACCGACTGCGGCCTGAGTTTTTTAAATGGCGGAAAATCGTGTTGAGGCCAACGCCCATAATGCGGGCGGTTGCCCGGCATCCAACGCCATTCATGGCCATATCAATGATTTTCTGGTGCGTACCGGGTTGAGAAGCGGTGTAAGTGAACTGCAGTTGCCATGTTTTACGGCAGTGAGAGCAGAGATAGCGCTGATGTCCGGCGGTGCTTTTGCCGTTACGCACCACCCCGTCAGTAGCTGAACAGGAGGGACAGCTGATAGAAACAGAAGCCACTGGAGCACCTCAAAAACACCATCATACACTAAATCAGTAAGTTGGCAGCATCACCGAGGTAAAATATGAAAATTGGAACTGTGGCAGGCACTAACGACAGTACAACGACAATCGCAACAAATGATATGGTGCAAGAGCATGTTACCAACTTCACTAAAGAACTGTTTGGGTATATTGCAAATGGTATAGGTGATGATATATCAAGTATTGCCAGGACAATGCTCGGTGAGGCC
>NZ_JAJPWB010000020.1:0-922 GCF_046549295.1 Micromonospora sp. 067-2
GGGGTGAGTTTCTGCAGCCCGTATGTCAGTTTGCCGTCCTGGCCCCAGTTGCCGCCGGCGCCGAGGCCGCCGACGTAGATGGCGCCGTCGGGGCCGATGTTGACCTCCGAGATGCCGGCTTCGAGGCCCTGGGTGAGTCGGAACAGGGCGCCCTGGTACTCGCCGTTGACCTTCTCGACGTAGGCGCGTTGCAGGCCGCCGTAGGTGACGTCGCCGATGACGAACTGCCCGGCGTACCGTCCGGCGGTCAGATACAGGGGTGTGCTGGGGGAGTTCGCGATCTCGTTCTGCGGCATCCACAACACCGGCGGGGTGACCGGGTTGGCGTCGAACGGGCCGGCCGGGTTCATGTAGTGGTTGAAGAAACGGCCCTGCTTGATGTGGACCAACTTCGACGACGGTAGCCACCCGCCCTGGTTGTCGGTCACGAAGATACCGCCCTCGGGACCCCACCCGATGCCGTGTGGGGTGCGCAGCCCGCCGGCGACGTACGAGATCGCACCGGTGTCCTTGTTGACTTTGATGGTGGTGCCACGGTTCGGGGCCGGCTGCGGATCGGTGGTGTTACCCCCGTAGTTGATCGACACCGACAGGTTCAGGTAGAAGAACCCGTCCTGATAAAGCAGACCAAACGCGAACTCGTGGAAATTACCCCCGTACGGCCACGTCGCGACGGTCTGCAACTGGTCGGCGACCTCATCACCGGTGGTGTCGACCAACCGGGTCAGACGCTGCTTCTCCGACACGTACACCACCCCGTCGACGATCTTCAACCCCTGCGGCTCCTTCAACCCGCCAGCGATCTTCTTCGTCGTCACCGCACCCGGACTCGTCGCCCCACCGGTGTTACCCAGGATGTACACCTCACCATCCTGCGAACTACCCGACTGGTCACTACCACCCCAGGTGGAAATCACCAACC
>NZ_JAJPWB010000021.1:0-915 GCF_046549295.1 Micromonospora sp. 067-2
GTGCCGAAGGGCCGGTCCCCGGGGTGGGGTCCGGCCCTTCGGTGGGTGTTCGGGTGTGCTGCGCTCAGCTGGTGGCGTAGCCGCGGGTGGCGATCCAGTCGGCGAGGTGCTCGATGCTGACCTCGTAGGAGGCGGTGTTCGGGTCGGCGGAGTCAGCGATCGTGACGGTGTTACCGCCGTCGTGGTAGCCCACGACGCTGATGTAGTGCCCGCCCTCGAAGGAGTGCACGCCGCCGTCGGTGTCGGTGGTGGTGCCGGCGATGTTGGCCACCACAGCCCGACCGTCGTCCACGGTCCGCACCACATCGGCGCGCAACCGGGCGGTCTGCTGGGCGTCAGCGTCGGGCTTGCTGATCTCCACCGAGTGGTAGGCGTCAGCCTTACCGGTCTCCTTGTTCAGCACCGGGGTGATGTCGTTGATGCTGTTCGTGCCGTTCTCGGTGGTACCCATCTCCTTGGCCATCGCGTCCACGCTGATGTCCTTACCCTGCACCGACAGGGCGTTGCGGGTCGCGGCCGGCCCGCAGTAGTAGAAGTTCGGCTGCGCCTGGTACCGCACACCCAACTCACGCTCACCGGCAGGCTTACGGTCGGCCTGCGTCTGCGACACCGGCTTCGCCTCAGCGGCGTACGCGGCGGTCACCGGACCGGCGATGGCACCACCGGTGAACGCGAGCCCAGCAGCGGTCAGAGCGGTCTTACGAATCAGATCGGTACGCATGATGGCGTGCTCCTCTGCATCAGGGGTGTCCACACGGCACGTCACAAAAGCGGGGGATGCCGCGACCGTGCGGGAAGCTGTCGCGAGAACGCCGGCGATCCATGCGACCTGCTCAGGCGTTCCGGGGGATGTAACCCAGGCGGCCCGGCCGGTGTTCCCGGCGGCTGCCCCGCACCAGGGCTCCGAGGCCACGG
>NZ_JAJPWB010000022.1:0-893 GCF_046549295.1 Micromonospora sp. 067-2
CTAAGGGATGTCTCGTAACTGATTGAAGGCGTTGCTTGGGGCGGCCGGTGGTCAGCCGGCGAGGATGATGTTGTGGAGGTTGGCGATGCCGGAGGCGGCGTCGGCCAATGTGTGGGCGGCGCGTCGGTAGTCGCGCAGGATCTTGAAGTTCTTCATCCTGGCCAGGGCGTGTTCGACCCCTGCTCGGACGGTGCGGTGCTGGACGTTGAGGGCTTCCTTCCAGGCGGGCAGGTCGCTGCCGTCGGTGGGTTTGCGGTACGGCATGATCACCTCCGGGTTGCCCCGGTAGCCGCCGTCGGCCATCACCGGCCGCCCGTCCAACGTCTCGGCGATGCCCGAGGTGCGGTAGACGATCGTGTCGTTGCGGTTGCCGGGCTGCGGGTCACCGACGGCGATGACCAGGCGGGTGGAGGCGTCGATGGCGAGCTGCAGGTTCGTCGAGTACCGGTAGTTCTTGCTCCGGGCGGCCAGGCGGTGATCGCGGGTCGGGACCAGCGTCCCGTCGACGATCGCGATCTGCTCGACCGGCCGTTTGCGCACCGGCGCCAGGGCCAACAGCGGCGCGAGGGTGTCGATGACCCGATGCGCCGCCGAGTGCGACACCCCGAACAGCGGGCCGATCTGGCGCATCGTCAGGTTCGTACGCCAGTACGCGGCGACCAGCAACACCCGATCCGGCAAGTCCAGGGCCCATTGCCGGCCGGGCCGACCATCAGCGATGCCGTCACCACCACGCTCAACGACCAGCCGGACCAGCGTGCGGAACTGGGCGGGCTGCAGGCCGGTGAACGGAAAGATCCACTCCGGGCGAGCTGCCGTGATCACCTGCACCCCCGGCATCCTGCCCGACCATCCTCAACGGACAGACACCAGGGTTACGAGACATCCCTTAG
>NZ_JAJPWB010000023.1:0-851 GCF_046549295.1 Micromonospora sp. 067-2
CCAGCGATCTTCTTCGTCGTCACCGCACCCGGACTCGTCGCCCCACCGGTGTTACCCAGGATGTACACCTCACCATCCTGCGAACTACCCGACTGGTCACTACCACCCCAGGTGGAAATCACCAACCGGCCGTCCGGCAACCAGTCCATCCCGGTGACCTTCGGCTGGAACCCGTTGGGCCGCAAATTCGTCAACGAGTACCCCGGATGCACCCCCGTCAACGGCAGACCGTCACCCGGGGAGTCAGTGACACCCTCACACTCCTTCCGACCCGGAGCGGTCACCCGAACCACCCCCGCGTCGGTGCTCAACGCCGAGTTCGGCACCACCACGAACGATGACGACCCGGGGGTCTTCCACTCCAAAGTGATCTGCTGACCACCCGCCCGCTCAAAATGATCAATGCGCAGCGGATGCAACCCGGCCGTCAGGGTGACGGTGCCTTCCTTCGGCGGGGTCGCACCGTGCAAACCGTCGTGGTTGATCACCACACCGTTGTCGATCGTCAACCTCGACCCGTCGTCACTGCTCAACCGGAACGTGTAACTCCCCGCCTGCGAAGCGGTGACGTTACCCAGGACCTGCGAGACGAAGTTGTCCTCGAAACCGAAATCCGCCACCGACGACCAGTTGATCGTCGACATCAACTTGTCCACATTCGGAGTCTGCGCCGGCTTCAACGTACAGATCTCCGACAACGGCACCTGCACATCAAAAACCCGCAGGGTCACGCCCGGCTCCTGCGCCGGAGCAGCACCAGCCGAACCAGCACCCAGACCGGTAGCAGCCAGACTCAGAGCGAGTGTTACCAGGACAGGACCGCGCAATCGGCGTAGCAGCCGTGTGCCCAT
>NZ_JAJPWB010000024.1:0-680 GCF_046549295.1 Micromonospora sp. 067-2
TCAACAGGCCCCCCACCAATCTCACCCTCAGTCACATACAAGGCGTAGTTCAAATCCCGATCATCAACCGGCACCCGGAAAAACTCACCAAAATCCTCCGCCCGCGCCAACTCCTCACCACTGGCCAACGTCTCATGCACCTTCTCACCATGCCGAACCCCGATCGGATCCACCTTCGCCGGCACATCAAAAAGCTCACACAACGCCGCCGCCAGATCCCCCACCGTGCACGCACTCGCCTTCCGCACAAAAATGTCACCCGGACGAGCATGCAAAAACGCATGCTCCACCAACTCCACCGAATCCTGCAACGACATCAAAAACCGCGTCATCAACGGATTCGTCACCGTCGGCGCACGACCCGCCTTGATCTGCTCGATGAACAACGGAATCACCGAACCCCGAGAAAACATCACATTGCCGTACCGCACCGACGACACCGTCGTCGGACTACCCGGATTATTCCGCGAATGAGCCTGCGCCACCTTCTCCATCAACGCCTTCGACATCCCCATCGCGTTGACCGGATACACCGCCTTATCCGTACCCAACATCACCACCGAACTCACACCACTACGCTCAGCGGCCTCCACCACATTCGCCGAACCCAACACATTCGTCCGCACCGCCTCCAACGGAAAAAACTCACACGACGGCACCTGCTTCAACGCCGCAGCATG
>NZ_JAJPWB010000025.1:0-582 GCF_046549295.1 Micromonospora sp. 067-2
CTGTCAGCAGTTCGCGACCCGCGTGTATGGGCCACTGTTTACAGCCGGTTTGCACTTCTGGCAACTTGGCGAGTCGCACTACTGGGGACATAACGCGATTATCCGCGTGAAACCGTTTATCGAGCACTGCGCACTGGCTCCGCTGCCGGGCGAAGGTTCCTTTGCCGGTTCAATCCTGTCACATGACTTCGTGGAAGCGGCGTTGATGCGCCGTGCAGGTTGGGGGGTCTGGATTGCTTACGATCTCCCGGGTTCTTATGAAGAATTGCCGCCTAACTTGCTTGATGAGCTAAAACGTGACCGCCGCTGGTGCCACGGTAACCTGATGAACTTCCGTCTGTTCCTGGTGAAGGGTATGCACCCGGTTCACCGTGCGGTGTTCCTGACGGGCGTGATGTCTTATCTCTCCGCTCCGCTGTGGTTTATGTTCCTCGCGCTCTCTACTGCATTGCAGGTAGTGCATGCGTTGACCGAACCGCAATACTTCCTGCAACCACGGCAGTTGTTCCCGGTGTGGCCGCAGTGGCGTCCTGAGCTGGCGATTGCACTTTTTGCTTCGACTATGGTGCTGTTGTTCCTGCC